>NZ_JAVJSH010000019.1:0-25544 GCF_040219535.1 Botrimarina sp. | reverse complement strand
GGCCGCCAAGCGATGGCGGGCGCTCAACGGCTCCGAACTCCTACCGGACGTGCTCCGAGGGACCCCCTTCCAAGACGGCCTCCCGCTCCAAGAAGCCGCCGCCTGATTCAACCGCCGTACACAACTCTTGACGATATCTCCACCCAACGCGCTACTTCAGATTGAGATGCGTATTATCTCTTTCAGCGCGGCCAACGTTGGAGCATCATGTTCAACGATCGCTACGGCTGCCGCCGAACGCTTTCGCTCGGTCGTATCCAGAAGCGTGCCGCTGAGTCGGCGAAGCTTCGCATCGAGCACCTGGCTGCCGCTCACCTTTCCGGCACGGCGCCCGACGACGAGACTAGCCGCTGGGTAGCCGCGGCGAGCGACAAGCTCGTCGCCAAGCTGGCGGCCGTCGGGCTCGTCCACGAGCGGCCCTCTGCGTTGCTGGGGCCATTCGTTGACGAGTTCCTCCGCCAGCGGAAACGCGATCCGACTTGCCGGCCGAGGACCTACGCGAGCTACGAGGCCCCGTTCAAGCACCTACGCGAGCACTTCGGCGACTCGACGTCTCTGCGGTCGATCACCAAGGCCAGAGCGCGAGACTGGCGAGATACGGTCGCTGAGAAGCGGAAGAAGAACGGGGAACCGTTCGGCGAGAACACGGTTCGCAAGTATGTCACCAAGGTCCGGACGCTCTTCAACGTGGCGGTCGCCGACGAGCTGATTGATCGGAACCCGTTCGCCGGCTTGCCGGCCGCCACGGTTCGTGTGGAGTCTCGTCAGCACTTCGTGACAGACGAAGACGCCAAGAAGGTGCTCAAAGAGTGCCCGTCGGTCGAGTGGCGGCTGGTTTTCGCTCTCTGCCGTTACGGCGGCCTGCGGTGCCCGTCCGAGGTCCTCACGCTCCGCTGGTCCGACGTGCTCTGGGATCAGTCCCGCTTCATCGTCCGCAGCCCAAAGACCGGGACGCGGGTCACGCCGCTCTTCCCCGAGTTGCGGACGGTCCTCGAGGCCGCCCACACGGTCGCGGCGCCCGGCGTGGCGACTCCCGGCGACGGGTACGTGGTCACGCTCACACGCGACTCTTCGGCGAACCTGCGGACCACCATGACGAAGATCGTCACCCGCGCGGGGCTGAAGCCGTGGCCCAAGCTGTTCCAGAACCTCCGGGCGACGCGAGCGACCGAGCTCGCCGATCAGTTCCCCGGCCACGTGGTCTCGGCCTGGCTGGGGCACTCGGAGCGGATCGCCGACCGGCACTATCGCCAGGTGACCGACCAGCACTTCGAGCGCGCGAGCGGCGAGAAAAGCGCTGCGCCAGGCGCTGAGGAGTATGTCTGCACAGCGGTGCAGACCGTCGCGCCCCAGCTGGAAAACGCGGTGTTCTCGGCGCTGGAGGAGCTAGGAGTAGCCCGGGAGGGACTCGAACCCCCGACCAAGGGATTATGAGTCCCCTGCTCTAACCGACTGAGCTACCGGGCCAAGGGTAGCGAAGCGAATGCCGGCAAGTGTTCGCCACGTGCGCTGCCGCGTCAACGGACGGCGTCGCTTCGCCCGGCGCCGGCGGGTCGCTCGGTGGGGCGACTCTCGACGGTCGCTGCTTTCCTGTCTGCCGATCTCTCTTCAGCGTCAGCACGAACCCTCGGGGCGCGGCGCGTTCGCGCGTGTCGATTCTTGGCGAGCCGGTCGTTAGGTGGCAGTCGCCATTTTGTCGCCCGCGCGGGGGCGGCGGCGTGGCCGACGGGGTCTTTGCCCGGTCCGCCGAGCCAAGGCTTTGCCGGCGTGGCGCTAACGGCGGCGGCTCGTCAAGCCACCCGAGCGGGCGGTTGTTGCGGGTCGCGGCGTGTGCTCGTTTCGGAGCCGTCGGCCCGCCGGCGTGGCGGGCCGCGACTTTTGCTGGAGCAGCGGAAAAAGGATTGAGGCATGAAGAGCTTGTTGATCGTGTTCACCCTCGTAGCGGCGACCGCCCACGGCGCGGCGATCGACGAGGTGAACCACTGGCGCCAGAAGAACGGCCTGCCGGCGTTCCGCGAGGTCCCATGGATGACGGAGTTCGCGCAGCGGAAAGCCGAATGGCGCGCCGCTCGGTTGGCCCAGAACGGCCACCAAGGCCCGCCCGTGCCGGCCGGCTGCCGCGAAGGGTGCGGCGAGGCCCGGCCCGAGTGGGGGTGGTTGACCTGCTGTCAGGAAGAGAGCGGGACCTACGCGGGGGCCGGTGTGGCGCTGGGCGCCGATGGCCAGCGCTACATGGTGCTGATCGTGCAAGGCGCGTCGGGCTCGGCGCCGCGGGGGCGGACCATGGGCGGGGGCGGCCGGCTGCGGGTGATCGACACCTCGGCCATGACGCCCAACGCCCCGGTCATGCATCGCCTCCGGCGCTAGCCTTGGCGACGCCTGTGTGCTGGGATTGGGGCTCGGCGTTCGCTATCACTAAGCGAAGCTGAGCCCCACCCCGCCGGCCCCCGAGGAACGCTGGGATGAGCAACCACACGCCCGGCTACTACGTGCGCCGCGCTCTGCAAGAACTGGGCTTCGAGGCGGCGACCACGCTGCCGGACGCCGACGACCGCCCCACCCCGATGGAAGCCTGCGCGGCGACCCGTGGGAAGATCGAGCCGTTCCTCACCGGCGAAAAGAAACTCGTCGTCAGCGACGACGGCACTTTCTATGTCGAGTAGCGGCGTCGAGTAGCGGCCGCGCGACGATCCGACCGAGCGGCGGCCTTCACGGGCTCGGTTTCGCGAAGCCGTTCGCCCGCAGCCAACCCTCCAGGACCGTCGGCCACTGGGCCACCGAGCCTTCATTGGCCCACATGCCGTAACCGTGCCCGCCTGTCTGGTACAGGTGCATCTCGACCGGCACGTTGTGGCGGCGGCAGGCCTCGAAGAACCGCACCGCGTTGGCCACCGGCACGCTCTGGTCGTCGACGCTGTGGATCAACAGCGTGGGGGGCGTCTGGGGATCGACTTGCTCGTCGGCGCACATGCCGGCGATCAGCTGCTCGTCGTCGGTGTCGCCGAGCAGGTTGCGGCGCGAACCGCCGTGCGAGACCTCCCACCGCATCGAGATCACCGGGTAAACGAGGATCGCGAAGTCGGGCCGCGCGGACACGCTCGCTAGCGGGTCGTCGACGCCCGCCAGCGGGGCGCCGTCGTGCGTGGCGGTCGTAGCCGCCAGGTGGCCGCCCGCCGAGAAGCCCATCACGCCGACGCGGTCTGCCTGGATCCCGAAGTCGCTCGCCCGGTCCCGCAAGAGCCGCACGGCGCGTTGCGCGTCGGCCAGCGGCGCGGGGTGCCGGCGCTGGGGGGCGCCGCAGCGGTAGGGGGTGACCAGCGCGGCGACGCCCCGCTCGGCCAGCCACCGGCCGACGAAGTGCCCCTCCTTGTCGATGGCCTGCCCCGAGTAGCCGCCGCCGGGGAAGACCACGACCGCCGCGCCGGTCGCGTTGGAGTCGTCGGGCCGGTAGAGCGTGGCCACCGGGTCGGTCACGCCGTGCAGCCAGCGGTCGGGCCGCTGGCCCTCGCTGCGTCCATCGTAGACCGCGTCCTCGATCGAGCCGGCGACGCTCGCGGCCCCATCCCACAAGCGGATTTCTTGAGAAGTGACCTCGGCCAAAGCGGCGCGAGCCGTCAGGCCGAGCGTGAGCAACGTGAGGAACTTTGCCGTCATGATGGTGTCGGTCTCTAAGCGGTGTCTGTTTCTAGTCGCTGCGCTCCGAAGTCCGCCACACGCCGACGACCGCCGGGGGGTACGGGCGGACGTCCCAGCCGTCGTCGTGCCGCGACTGCTTGACCCGCCCGGGCAGCCGCTCGAAGTCGAACCGCTCGTCCGCCTCGACAACGACGATGCTCCCCGGCGGCGCGTGGTCGATCAACGCCCCCACGAGCGTGAGCATCTGCTCTTCCCGCTCGACGAAGAAAGCGTACGGCGGCGACACGAACACGAGCCAGGGAGGGGCCGGTCCGGCGGCGGCCACCGGGCCGGGCGCCCACGCGCCGGTCGTCAGGTCGCGCTCGACCCACACGAACGCGCTGGTGATCAGCAGCTCGGAGCGGTCCTCGACCCTCAACGAAGCGATGTTATGCCGCACGACATCGGCCGTGGGCACGTGCCGCTCGATGAAAGTCGCGCTGGCCGCGCCGCGGCTGATCGCTTCTAACCCCAGCGCGCCGGTGCCGGCGAACACGTCGATGGCGTGTTTGCCCTCGGCCTCGGGACCGACCAGGTTGAAGATCGCCTCGCGGACGCGGTGCTTCATCGGCCGCGTGACGAGCTGGCCCGCGCCGGCGCCGGTCGTCTGCCGATGCGGCTCGCTGAGGAGCTTCGTGCCGCGGAAACTCCCCCCGACGATCCGGAGATCGCCGGGGCCCTCGGCGTCGGCGCCGGTCGGCGGGGTGTGTCGTCGCTTCGCCACGCGGCGTGTCCCTCGGTTTCCTGGCGGGCGTCAGGGCCGTATGTTACTCGGGTTAAGCACAGCCCGCGAGCCGCGGGGGTGGGCGGGGCGCCGTGCCGCGGCCCTCAAAAAGCAGCCCCCCCGGACGATATCGCAAGCCGCGAAAAGAGGTTGCCGAGAGAGATGGTCAAGTTCGCCGCCCGAATCGGACTGTGCTTGGTGCTGGCTGCCCTTTGCCGCAGCGGCCCAGCGCAGCCGACCGCCGACGCCCCGAGCCCGAACCCGGCCGCGAACCCCGAAAAGAACGACGCCCGCCGTGCGTACGAGGCCGCGCTCGAGGCGTACCGCGACCAGATGCGTCGCATCGAACAGCTCTACACCCGGTACCAGACGGCCGACGAGTCCGAGCAAGAAGAGATCAACGAGCGGCTCAAGCCGCTGGTCGCCGAAGCGAAACAAAAGGTAAACACCATGGTCGACGCCGCCCTCGAGGCATTCCAAGCCGCCCCGATGCAGGACCCGGAAGTGGCCAACCTGCTGCTGTCGGTGGCGGAACACCGGGTCGTCGGCCAGGGGAAGGGCGGCGGCGGAGACCAGTACGAGGCGGCCCTGCCGATCCTCGAGGCGCTGGTCGACGCACAGCACGAGCAGGCCGTGCTCCCGATGTGGGGCGTGCTCGCGGCCGTCGCGACGAACCAATTCGACAAGGCCGACAAGTTCGCCAAGCTGGCCATCCAGCGCGGCGCCGTGCAGGCCGATCCGGGTGAATCCTCCGAAGCGAAGGACACGTTCGCCCTGGCGTTCCGCTACCTGCAGGAAAAAGACCGCTTCCGCGAGCGTTGGGAAAAAGAAAAGGCTATCCGCGACAAAGAAGCCAAGGCCGACGACCTGCCGCGCGTCCGCCTGAAGCTGTCCGCGGGCGAGGTCGTGATCGAGCTGTTCGAAGACCAAGCGCCGATCGCGACCGCCAACTTCCTGTCGCTAGTGAAGAGCGGCTTTTACGACGGTGTGAAGTTCCACCGCGTGATCCCCCGCTTCATGGCTCAAGGGGGCGACCCGACGGGAACCGGCTCTGGCGGGCCCGGCTACGCGATCCGCTGCGAGGTCGACGCCCCTGACGCCCGCGACCACTTCCGCGGCACGCTCAGCATGGCCCACGCGGGCCGCGACACGGGCGGGTCGCAGTTCTTCCTGTGCTTCGTTCCGACCGACCACCTGGACGGCGCCCACACGGCGTTCGGGCGGGTGGTTGAAGGGGTCGAAGTGCTCGGCGAGATCCAAGTCGTCGAGCCCCAAAGCGGCGGCCCGCAGCCGGACCGGATCCTCGAGGCCGAAGTGATCCGCGATCGTGGTCACGAGTACGACTTCCAGAAGCTGCCGGGCCGCTGAGGCGCCCTGCGGCAGATCCTCGCCCATCGAGCTGGCGGGCCCTATCCGAGGGCTTGCTTATCGTTTCGCGCTCGCCGAGGACCGCGAAGGCGGTCTGTGTCGATCCGTAAGTCCTTGCGGTGTCGATTGTTACGATTCTGCGTGGGCTATAATTGCGCGGGCTGGTTGACGATCAGCCACCGAACTGCGTACCCTCACTTTGCTCTAGCCAATGCTGTGGGCTAGATCTATTGGCAAAGATAATCGGCGCCCGGGCATGCAGCTTAAATCCCTCAAAGTCTTCTGCGACATCGTCCGGCTCGGCAGCTTCTCCAAAGCGGCCGAGCTCAACGGCGTGTCGCAGCCCAGCGCCAGTCAGCTGGTGCACGGCTTGGAGGAGCGGCTCGGCGTGCCGCTGATCGATCGCTCGCGGCGGCCGTTCGTTGTCACGCCAGAAGGCAAGCTGTACTACGACGGCTGCGTCGACGTCGTGCGTCGCTACGACGAGCTGGAACGCCTGGTGCGACAGCAGCACGAGTCGCCCTCCGGCCGACTACGCGTCGCGGCGATCTACTCGGTCGGCCTCGGGCAGATGCACCGGGTCGTCGAAGAGTTCCGCGGCGAGTTCCCGGGCGTCGACCTGCGGGTGGACTACACGCACCCGGACCAGGTCCGCTCGGCCGTGCTGGCTGGCGAAGCGGACCTCGGCGTGATGAGCTTCCCGGAGGCCGACAAGCAGCTGGCGGTCACCCACTGGCGCGACGAGCCGTTCGCCATCGCCGTGACGCCGTCGCACCCGCTGGCGGGATACGAGCGTGCGCCCTTCGACCGGCTGCAGGGGCAGCCGCTGGTGATGGTCAAGGCCGGATTGCGGGTACGCGACGAGGTCGACCGGTGGCTCGCCACCCACCACGTGACCGCGCCGGTCGCCGCCGAGTTCGACAACCTCGAGTCGGTCAAGCGGGCGATCGAGGTGGGCGAGGGCATCGGCTTGCTGCCGACCCCGACGTTCGCCGTCGAGACGCTCGCCGGCACGCTGGTGCGTGTCGAGCTGATGGGCGAAGCGGGCGAGGTAGACACCTTCGTGCGTCCCCTGGGCGTGGTCCACCGGCGGAGCGAAGACCTGTCGGCGCCCGCGCAGCGCTTCCTCGCACTGCTCAAACGCCACGCAAACGACCCGCCCGCTCTGCTGCCCAAAGCCGTCGCGACCGCGTGAGCCGCGCCCGCCGACGAGCGACCTCCTCCCAAATCAAGCAAGACCCACCGCCGAACCCCCGGCGGGATCTCTTTACCCAGCTACCGCGATGCCACGGACCCAACCGCTCCTCCACCTGCCGGCCGCGCAGGGCCTGTACGACCCCTCGCAAGAGCGCGACGCGTGCGGCGTGGGCTTCATCGCCCACGTCAAGGGCCGAGCCAGCCACCAGATCGTCGTCGACTCCGAGGACCTGCTCCGCCGCATGGACCACCGCGGCGCGTGCGGGTGCGAGGAGAACACCGGCGACGGCGCGGGCATCCTCACCGCGTTGCCCGACCGCTTCCTGCGGTCGGCCATCAAGGAAGACCTCGGCGTCGACCTGCCCGAGGCCGGCCGCTTCGCCGTGGGCAACGTGTTCCTGCCCAAGGACAAATCGCAGCGCGAGAAGTGCAAGGCCGAGGTCGCCCGGATCGTGGCCGAGGAAGGCCAGCGCCTGGTCGGCTGGCGCGCGCTGCCCGTGAAGCCGGAGCTGGCGAACCTCGGCCCCACCGCCCGCGACGCCGAGCCGGTCATCGAGCAGCTCGTCATCCTGGCGGCCGACGGCTGCGAGGGGGAGGCCTTCGAGCGCAAGGTCTACATGATCCGCAAGCGCGCGAGCAACCTGCTCCGCCGCGACGCGTCGATGACCCAGGCCAAGCTGTTCTACATCTGCTCGCTCAGCACGAAGGTGATCATCTACAAGGGCATGCTCACCACCGAGCAGCTCTACAAGTACTACCCGGACCTGAAGGACCCGACCTTCGAGAGCCACCTGGCGATGGTGCACTCGCGCTTCGCCACCAACACGTTCCCCAGTTGGGACCGCGCGCAGCCGCTGCGGTTCATGAGCCACAACGGCGAGATCAACACCGTCAAGGGCAACGCGAACTGGATGCTCGCGCGGCAGGGCGTGCTGAAGAGCGGCCTGTTCGGCGGCGACCTCAAGAAGCTCTTCCCGATCGTCGAGCCCGACTGCAGCGACTCCGGCACGTTCGACAACGCGCTGGAGTTCCTCCTGATGACCGGCCGCAGCCTGCAGGGCGCGGTGATGATGATGGTCCCCGAGGCGTGGCAGAACCACGCCACGATGAGCGAGACCAAACGCGCGTTCTACGAGTACCACTCCGCGCTGATGGAGCCCTGGGACGGGCCGGCCTCGATCGCGTTCACCGACGGCAAGTACATCGGCGCGGTGCTCGACCGCAACGGCCTGCGGCCCAGCCGCTACTACCTCACGCACGACGACCGCGTGATCATGGCCAGCGAGGTCGGCGTGGTCGACGTGGCGCCAGAGAACGTCAAGGCCAAGGGCCGCCTGCAGCCCGGCCGCATGTTCCTGGTCGACTTCGAGCGGGGCCGGCTGATCCCCGACGAGGAGCTCAAGGAAGACTTCGCGCAGCGCCAGCCCTACGGCGACTGGCTCACTCGCCAGCGGATCGACCTGAACGACCTGCACCCCGAGAGCGAGCCCCACGGCTTCCGCCCCAAGTCGCTGCTGAAGCGCATGCAGGCGTTCGGCTTCACCGTCGAGACGATGAGCTTCATGCTGCTGCCGCTGGTGCACGTGCAGAAGGACCCGATCGGCTCAATGGGCAACGACAGCTGCCTCGCGGTGCTCTCGGACAAGCCGCGGATGCTGTACGACTACTTCAAGCAGCTCTTCGCGCAGGTCACCAACCCGGCGATCGACTCGATCCGGGAAGAGGTGATCATGTCGCTCGAGTGCTACATCGGACCGGAGAAGAACCTCCTCGAACCGACCGAGGAGCACGCGCACCGCCTGCGCGTGCCGCACCCGATCCTCTCCAACGAGCAGCTCGCCGCGATCAAGCACATCGAGCGGGGCGACGGCGTGCGCGGCTGGCGCACCGAGACCATCGACATCACGTGGCCCCGCGAGGAGGGCGCCGAGGGCCTCCGCCCCGCGCTCGAGCGGGTCTGCCGGCAGGCCGAGCAGGCCGTCGACGACGGCGCCGCGCTGGTCGTGCTCTCCGACCGGAAGATCGGCGCCGAGCGTGTGCCGATGAGCGCGCTGCTCGCGGTCGGCGCCGTCCACCACCACCTGGTCCGCACCAACAAGCGCACGCGCGTCGGCCTGGTCGTCGAGACCGGCGAGGCGCGCGAGGTCCACCACCACTGCCTGCTGGTCGGCTACGGCGCCGACGCGATCAACCCCTACCTCGCGTTCGAGGCCCTCTGGAAGGCGCGCCGCGATGGCCTCATCGAGGGGGTCGAGGAGCAGATCGACCCCGACGAGTCGGGCGAGGGCACGAACCACCCCGCCATCGAGGCGACCGCCGACGGCGAGGCCTTCGACCCGGTCACCGCGGCCGACCACGAGCTCGTCCGCAAGTACCGCACCGGCGTGGCCAAGGGCATGCTCAAGGTCATGGCCAAGATGGGCATCTCCACGCTGCAGAGCTACAAGGGCGCGCAGATCTTCGAGGCCCTCGGCCTCCGCGACGAGGTGATCGACCTCTGCTTCGCCGGCACCGCCAGCCGCGTGCAGGGCGTCGGCTTCGAAGTGCTCGCCGAGGAGTCGCTCCGCCGGCACAAGCTGGGCTACCCCGACGCCGGCGCCAAGTCGCTGACCATCCTCCCCAACCCGGGCGAGTACCACTGGCGCGCCGAGGGCGAACGCCACATGTGGGACCCCAAGAGCATCGCCGACATCCAGGTCGCCGCCCGCGCGGGCGACAAGAACGCCTACCGCCGCTTCGCCGAGCACGTCAACCACGACAGCCGCACCCGCTGCCAGCTCCGCGGCTTGCTCGAGCTCAAGCCGGGCGCGAACGGCGGGCCGATCCCGATCGACGAGGTCGAGCCCACCAAGGAGATCGTCAAGCGCTTCTGCACCGGCGCCATGTCGTTCGGCTCGATCTCGGCCGAGGCCCACGAGACCCTCGCCATCGCCATGAACCGCCTGGGCGGGAAGAGCAACACCGGCGAGGGGGGCGAGGACCCCGCGCGCTGGACGCCCGACCCGAACGGCGACTCGCGCCGGTCGGCGATCAAGCAGGTCGCCTCGGGGCGGTTCGGCGTCACGATCAGCTACCTGACCAACGCCGACGAGATCCAGATCAAGATCTCCCAGGGCGCCAAGCCGGGCGAGGGGGGCGAGCTCCCCGGCCGCAAGGTCGACGAGAACATCGCCCGCATCCGCTACAGCACGCCCGGCGTGGGCCTGATCAGCCCGCCGCCGCACCACGACATCTACTCGATCGAGGACCTCGCGCAGCTGATCTACGACCTGAAGAACGCCAACCGCGCCGCGCGCGTCAGCGTGAAGCTGGTCTCCGAGGTCGGCGTGGGCACGATCGCCGCGGGGGTGGTGAAGGGCCACGCGGACCACGTGCTGATCTCCGGCGACGGCGGCGGCACGGGCGCGTCGCCGCTGACGAGCATCAAGCACGCGGGCCTGCCGTGGGAGATCGGCATCGCCGAGACCCACCAGACCCTGATGGCCAACGACCTGCGCAGCCGCGTGGTGCTGCAGACCGACGGCGGCCTGAAGACCGGCCGCGACGTCGTGATCGCCGCGCTGCTGGGCGCCGAGGAGTTCGGCTTCTCGACCGCGCCGCTGATCACGCTGGGGTGCATCATGATGCGCAAGTGCCACCTGAACACCTGCCCGGTCGGCGTGGCCACGCAGGACCCCGAGCTGCGGAAGATGTTCCGCGGCAAGCCGGAGCACGTGGTCAACTACCTGTTCATGGTCGCCGAAGAGGCCCGCGAGCTGATGGCCGAGCTCGGGTTCCGCACGATCGACGAGATGGTCGGCCGCCTCGACGCGCTCAACCCCAACCGCGCGATCGCCCACTGGAAGGCCGACGGCCTCGACCTCACAAGGCTCCTCTCGCCCGGCCCACGGCCCTACGAGAACGCCGGCGCGTACTGCACGCGGGCGCAGGACCACCAGCTCGAGAAGACGCTCGACCTGCGGCGCCTGGTGGAGCTGGCGCGACCGGCGCTCGACTCGGGCAAGGCGGTCTCGGCCGAGCTGCCGATCGTCAACACCGACCGCACCGTGGGCACGATCCTCAGCAACGAGATCGCCAAGCGGTACGGCGAGGAAGGCCTGCCCGACGGCACGGTCCACTTCAAGTTCACCGGCCACGCCGGCCAGAGCTTCGGCGCGTTCCTGGCCCACGGCGTGACGCTCGAGCTGGAGGGCGACTCGAACGACTACGTGGGCAAGGGCCTCTCCGGCGGGCGGGTGATCGTCTACCCGCCGAGGAACTCGACCTTCAAGGCCGAGGAGCAGATCCTCGTGGGCAACGTGTGCCTGTACGGCGCCACCCGCGGCGAGGCCTTCTTCCGCGGCCGCGCGGCCGAGCGGTTCTGCGTCCGCAACTCGGGCGCGCAGGCGGTGATCGAGGGCGTGGGGGACCACGGCTGCGAGTACATGACCGGCGGCCGCGTGGTGATCCTCGGCCCCACGGGCCGCAACTTCGCCGCGGGCATGTCCGGCGGCGTGGCCTACGTGTGGGCGCCCGACCGCGACGCGTTCCGCCTGGCGTGCAACCTGGGCATGGTCGAGCTGGAGGACCTGGTCGACGAGGACGACGTGCAGGAGGTCAAGGAGCTCGTCGCGAAGCACGCCGACCTGACCGGCAGCCCCGTCGCCGCCGACGTGCTCGACCGCTGGGACGACGTGCAGGCCGAGTTCGTCAAGGTCATGCCGACCGACTACAAACGCGTCCTGGAAGAAAGAAGAGCCACGGAGGCCCAACCGGCGGTGGTCTAGGAGGTTCACGCAAAGCCGCGAAGGCGCAAAGGAGGCGCTCCGATCGTCGTCTGTTTGGCAGGGCTTTTCAGATGAGGGAGAACGAGGTCGCCAAGGCGATTGTCGACGCGTCATACAAGATTCATACCCAACTCGGCCCGGGGCTCTTGGAGTCGGTGTACGAGGTCGTTTTGGCTCACGAACTCCGCCAGCGAGGGTTCGAAGTGAGGCGCCAGGTTCCTGTGTCGATTTCCTACGAGGGGCTTCGGTTTGACGAAGGTTATCGGCTGGACCTGCTAGTGGACGAGTGCGTCGTTGTCGAGCTGAAGTTCGTAGAGGAGTTGAGCGGGGTGCACAAGAAACAGCTCCTTACCTACCTAAAACTCGCCGACAAA
This sequence comes from Botrimarina sp., assembly GCF_040219535.1. Lineage (NCBI taxonomy): Bacteria > Pseudomonadati > Planctomycetota > Planctomycetia > Pirellulales > Lacipirellulaceae > Botrimarina > Botrimarina sp. The sequence goes on along the minus strand of NZ_JAVJSH010000019.1, from coordinate 13,440 downwards.
CGCCTCGGCTTGCTCGTCAACTTCAACACGGAGCTCATCAAAGATGGGATCTGCCGCGTCGTGAACGGGCTCCCTCAGTGATCAGCGAGACGCGTCGAGCTTTGCGCCTCTGCGCCTTTGCGTGAGACCTCAAGAACAAACAGTAAAATGGGAAAACCGACCGGATTCAAAGAGTACGACCGCCAGCCCGTCGCTTACCGCGACCCGCTCGAGCGCGCCAGTGACTACCTCGAGATCTTCGGCGCGCCCGACGTGGGCCAGCTGCAGACCCAGGGCGCGCGGTGCATGGATTGCGGCGTGCCCTTCTGCCAGTCGGACACCGGCTGCCCGATCGACAACCTCATCCCCGAGTGGAACGACCTGGTCTACCAGGACCGCTGGCGCGACGCGCTCGACCGGCTCCACAAGACCAACAACTTCCCCGAGTTCACCGGCCGCGCGTGCCCCGCGCCTTGCGAGGGCGCCTGCGTGCTCGGGATCACCAGCCCGCCGGTCACGATCAAGAACATCGAGAACGCGATCATCGACCGCGGCTGGGAAGAGGGCTGGGTCCTCCCCGAGCCGCCCGAGTTCGAGACCGGCCGCAAGGTGGCGATCGTCGGCTCCGGCCCGGCCGGCCTCACGGCCGCCCAGCAGCTCCGCCGCGCGGGACACGCGGTCACCGTGTACGAGCGGGCCGACCGCGTCGGCGGCCTCTGCATGTACGGCATCCCCAACATGAAGCTCGACAAGGGCGCCGTCGAGCGGCGCGTCGACCAGATGCGCGAGGAGGGCGTCGTGTTCGTTACCGGCGCCCACGTGGGCCGCGAGGAAGAGTTCGAGCCGGGGCACATGACCGCCATCATGAAGGAGCGGCAGGTCCCGCTGAAGTTCATCGACCCGAAGGACCTCGTCGAGGAGTTCGACGCGGTGCTGATCGCGACCGGCGCCACCCGCCCGTTTGACCCGACCGCGGGCGCGCCGGGACGCGAGCTGGAGGGGGTCCACTTCGCGATGGACTTCCTCACACGCAACACGAAGAGCCTGCTCGACTCGAAGCTCGGCGACAAGGCGTACCTGTCGGCCGAGGGGCTCGACGTGGTCGTCATCGGCGGCGGCGACACCGGCGCGGACTGCATCGGCACCTCGCTGCGGCACGGCGCCAAGGGCATCGTGAACCTCGAGGTCGTGCCCCAGCCGCCGCAGGAGCGCCGCGAGAACAACCCCTGGCCCCAGTGGCCGCAGGTCTACCGCATCGACTACTCGCACGCCGAGATGATCGCCAAACAAGGCGAGGACCCGCGCAAGTACCAGACCCTGCTCAAGGAGTACGTCGGCAAGGGCGGCAAGCTCACCGGCGTGAAGACCGTCGAGATCGACTGGTCCCGGCCCGTCGAGGGCGGCGCGCCGTTCACCGAGGTGGCCGGCAGCGAGAAGACCTGGCCGTGCGACCTCGCGCTGCTATCGACCGGCTTCGTTGGGCCCGAGCTGTCGCTCGTCGAGATGCTCGGCCTCGAGACCCAGGCCCCCCGCGGCAACTGGAAAACGATCGCCGCGGAGCACGGCAAGTTCGCCACCAGCGTCGAAGGGGTGTTCGCCGCGGGCGACTGCCGCCGCGGCCAGTCGCTGGTCGTGTGGGCGATCAACGAGGGCCGCGGCGCGGCCCGCGCTATCGACGAGTACCTGATGGGCTTCACCTCGCTCCCCGCGCCGGGCCTCAACCTGCCGCAGCAATACGTGTGAGCGACTCGCCCGGCCGCGTGACTCGCTTCTACCCCCCCTCTCGTCTGCTAGGACTCCCTGCCGTGATCCGACCGACCGCCCCGCTCCTGACGCTGTTAGCCGCGGCGTCTGTCTGTATGGCTCAGCAAACCGCCACGACCGTGCGCCCCCAACTCGCGACGACCCCCGTGCCCCGCACGAGCCCCGACGCCGATTGGTGGCCCCCGCGGCACGACGCGAAGCTCGCCGAGCGCGACAAGTGGCTCGAGTCGGACAAGCCGCTGCGGCTGGTGTTCCTCGGCGACTCGATCACGCACAGCTGGGAGAACAACGAGACCGCCAAGCAGATCTGGCAAGAGCGCTACGCCCCCTACGGCGCGATGAACCTCGGCTACTCCGGCGACCGGACCGAGCACGTGCTGTGGCGCCTGGGCGCCGGACCCGCGGGCGAAGAGAACAACGAGCTGAAGGGCCTCTCGCCCGAGGTGGTCGTGTTGATGATCGGCACCAACAACACCGGCCACCGCCAGGACCCGCCGGAGGCCACCGCCGAGGGCATCGAGGCGATCGTCACCCGGCTGCACGAGATCAGCCCCCAGACCCACGTGCTGCTGCTGGGCGTGTTCCCGCGGGGCGTGGAGCCCGACGACCCGCTCCGGCAGATCAACACGGCGATCAACGACCAGATCGCCGCGCTCGGCGAGCGCGACGGGGTGACCTACGTCGACATCGGCGCCGCTTTCCTCGACGACTCGGGCGTGCTCTCCCCCGAAATCATGCCCGACGCGCTGCACCCCAACGACAAGGGTTACGAGCTGTGGGCCGACGCCATCGCCCAGCACCTGCGGCTGCTACTGGGCGGCTGAGGCGGGCGCCCGGGCCGCCTGTTTCTCACCGAGCTGTGCGGCTCCGCCGAAGGAGCGCCGCCGCGGCACAGAGCAGCAGCGCCGCGGACGCCGGCTCGGGCACGGCTTGGGACGCGGACCTGGCTTGCAGGGTCTCGCCGTAAGCCGCAGCCCAGGTGGCGCGCTGCGCGGCGCCGATCGGGCCGCCGTCGGCGTCGTTGGGCAGGGCGCCGTCGGCGGCGCCGAAGCGGTCGCGCCAGACCGTGTAGTCGGCCGCGTCGACTAGGCCGTCGGCGTTGTAGTCGCCGGGCAGCTCCGCGATTCCCGCGCCGGCGAGCACCGCGGACCTGACGACCTCAGCGGCGAGGGCGTCGTAGCTGTAGGGCGGGTCGAAAACGTTGTCGCTGCCCGGGTCGTCCGCGTCGGAGTTCTCCAACAGGTTGCCCACCGCTTCGATGCGCCCCACGCCGGCGGAGTTCTGGTACTTCTCCCACGCGTCGTCGATGTTCTCGAAGTGGTTGTTCTCGATCAGGAGCTCCGCGCCGACGGCCGATCGCACCGCGTAGTTGTTCCCCGGCGAGTTGAAGTAGTTGTTGAACACGTGCACGTCGCCGTACCGGACGCGCGGCATCCGCTCGCGCACGAATTCGCCCCAGTGGTTGTTGTGCAGCGTCACGTTGAGCCGCCCGATGTCTTCGGTCGCGCTGTCGCTGTTGCCGATCAGCATCGCGAAGCGATGGTTGGTGTTCACCGACTGCGCGTAAGGCTGCGTGTAGTAGAACTTGTTCCACGAGACCGTCACGTAGTCCGACGCCCGCGCGATGTCGAGCAGGCCGTCGGGCGCGTCGAAGATGTTGTTGTGGTCGAACCAGACGTTGTTGCTCTCCTTGATGGTGACGGCGTCCCCCTCGCCGAAGTCGCCCGGGTTGGAGATCGAAAGGTTGCGCACGATCACGTTGCTGACGCCGCTCAGCCGCAGGCTGCCGGTCACGGCGCCGGTCGCTCCTATGCCGGAGATCGTCTTGTTCGACTTGACCCGAACGTCGCCGATGTCGAGCGCCCCTTCGACGCGGATGACGAGCGGCCCCTCTTGCTCGGCGTAGCTCTTGAACTCCGCGCCGGTGGTCGCCGTCACGGTGGGTCCGCCGGCGCCGCCCGTGGTCCCGCCGTTGAGCGAAGCGAAGCCCACCGGGCCGGCGATCGCGGGGCAAGCGGCGAAAGCCATGAAGACGAAACCAGCCTCAGCGACCAAACGCTCCGCGCGGCGTAGCCGCACGGCCAATGAAGAAGTGGACAAGCTTTAGGACTCCGGGATCACATCAGACGTCCGCACACAGGGCGGACCCACCCAACCAGCGTCCAGGCTAACCAGCGATGGCCCGTTCCGCCCCGGTTTTGCGTTTTAAGGCCGCAGGAGTGCGTTTGAAGGGCGATTCCCTTGCCCCAAGCCGGACAGCGGCGAACGCTAACGACGCTATCGGCTTGGATCGAAGTCCGTAGCTGGGCGGAGTTGGCCCCACGCCCGGGAGGCCGTTACGGCGCCCTTGCGAGTCCTCAGCACTCGGGGCAAATGGGCGAGTTGCAAAGCTCTCGGCCATCCGCTCGCGACAACGGGGCCGCGCGCGGGTTAATCGCCCGACGAAGCCGGCAACAGCTCCTGGACGATCGCCGCCATCGCCCGCATGCCGGTCCGCAACGCGGGCTCGGGGTCGGGGTAGTACTTCGAGCTGTGCATCGAGGGGGGCGTCTCGCCGGCGGCCTCCCAGGCTTCGAGCCGCCCCGGCGCAATCGTGCCCAGGCGGAACATGCAGATCGGCACGCCCGCCTTGCCGTAGCGGCTGAAGTCCTCGCCCCCCATCATCGGCTCGGCCCGCTCGACCTGCCCGTCGCCGAGCTCGGCCTTGAGCGTGTCGGTCACCCGCGCGGTGAGGCCCGGGTCGTTGTACAGCGACGGCGTGCCCTCGCTGTACTCGACCGTCGGCTCCGGCGCGCGGGCGCTCTGGGCCGCGGCGGCCGCCTTGCGGCGGATCGCCTCGGCGACTTGCTTGCGGACCTCGTCGGAGTACGTGCGAACGGTGAGCTGCAAGCGGCACTCGTCGCCGATGATGTTGTGCTTCGTGCCGCCGTGGATCGAACCCACCGTGACCACGGCCGGCTCGGTCGGCTTGATCTCGCGCGCGACGATCGTCTGCAAGTCCATCACCAGCGACGCGGCGATCACGATCGGGTCGGCCGTCGTGTGGGGCGCCGCGCCGTGCCCGCCGCGGCCACGCACGATGATGTCGACCGAGTCGACGTTCGCGCCGAAGTACCCCGGGCAGGTGCTCACCTTGCCGACCTCCAGGTCGTTCGCCGCGTGCAACGCGACCGCGTAGTCCGGCCGCGGGAAGCGGGCGAAGAGCCCGTCGGCGAGCATCGCCTCGGCGCCGGCGCCGAGCTCCTCGGCCGGCTGCGCGATCAGCACGAGCGTCCCGCTCCAGAAGCCGCGGTTCTCGGCCAATAGCCGCGCCGTTCCGACGAGGTTCGACATGTGGATGTCGTGCCCGCACGCGTGCATCACGCCGACCGTGGCGCCTCGCTTGTCGGTCGTGAAGACCTTCGACGCGTACTCGAGGCCCGTCTGCTCGACGACCGGCAACGCGTCCAAGTCGGTGCGGAGCATCAGCGTCGGGCCGTCGCCGTTCCCCAGGACCGCCACCACGCCCGTGCCACCCACGCCGCGGGTGACCGCGTACCCCGCCCGCTCCCAAGCGTCCGCCAGCCGCGCGGCGGTCTCTTCCTCCATCAGCGACAGCTCGGGCGCGGCGTGCAGCTCTTTGTAGAGCTCCACGACCGACTTGGCGTTCTCGTCGATCCACTGGTCGACGCTGCCAGCACAGAGCGGAGCGGAGCTAAGCAGCAGCGCGAGTAGGGCTTTGGAGTGCATACAGGGGTGTCCGCGGTAGGGGGGACAAAGCCGAGCCGCGACCGTTAGGGAGCGTCCGATTGGGCCGCTGCCCGCGATGGGCGCTCCCCCACGGTCGCGGCTCGGCGATGCGATCTGGTAGAAACGGTCTCGTCAAATATGGCCCATGCCTCGGGCCAAGCCAACTCGTTCCCGTGCGACGCTCGCCCTACGCCCGATGACTTCCCGAGTCGTTCTCTGCTTGCTGTGTGGTTCCCTGATCCTCAACACGGGGGCTCGGGCACAAGCTCCCGAGCGCGGCCCCGGGGAGTACCTGGGCCGACCGACCGCCCAAACGATGCACTACCTGGGCGCGCCGTGGCTGGTGCGGGAATCGCGCGACCGCGAGGAGGAGCCCGCCAAGCTCATCCGGTCGCTCGACCTGGAGCGAGGCCAAACCGTTTGCGACCTGGGCTGCGGCAACGGCTTCTATGCGCTGCGGCTGGCGCGCGAGGTCGCGCCGGGCGGGCGGGTGCTGGCGGTTGATATCCAGCCGGAGATGCTCGAGCTGCTCGCAGAACGCGCCGACGCCCGCTCGGTCGACAACGTCCGGACGATCCTCGGCGGCGTGACGGACCCGGGGCTCCCTGAAGGAGCGATCGACCTGGTGCTGCTGGTCGACGTCTACCACGAGTTCTCTCACCCCGAGCAGATGCTCGGCGAGATCCGCGACAGCTTAAAGCCCCGCGGCCGCGTCGCGCTGGTCGAGTTCCGCGCCGAGGACCCCGCCGTGCCGATCAAGCCGCTGCACAAGATGACCCAAGCGCAGTGCCTTCGGGAGTTCGGAGCGAACGGCTTCAAGCTGGTCGGGCAGTACGACGCTCTGCCGTGGCAGCACGTGCTGTTCTTCGCCCGCGACGACTCACCGCTCGCCGCGGCGCCGCTGCGGCCATGGGCGCCGGACGCGTCGGGCGAGCCATGAGCCCGGCCGCTAGCCTCGGCCCGGCCGCCGGCCGCCGGGGGTAAGGCCGCGCCGCTGAAAGCCCACGGCGGGCGTGCTTGCGGAGCGGTGGTTTGCTCATCCGGGCGGGGTCGATCAAACTGCAGGGCTGCCTCGCCGCCTCTCCCCCAACTGCACCAGCCGCCCCCGGACGGGCCCCCCGCATGTCGCAGCACAAACGCATCCTCGTGACCGGCGGCGCCGGCTTCCTCGGCAGCCACCTGTGCGAGCGGCTGGTCGACCAAGGGCACGACGTCATCTGCGTCGACAACTTCTTCACGTCGCAGAAGACCAACGTCACCCACCTGCTCGACCGCGCGAACTTCGAGCTGATCCGGCACGACATCACCCACCCGCTCTACCTCGAGGTCGACGAGGTCTACAACCTCGCTTGCCCCGCCGCCCCGGGCCACTACCAGTACAACCCGATCAAGACGATGAAGACCTCGGTCATGGGGTCGATCAACCTGCTCGGGATGGCCAAGCGGTGCCGCGCGAAGATCCTCCAAGCCAGCACCAGCGAGGTCTACGGCGACCCGGAGGTCCACCCGCAGCCCGAGAGCTACCGGGGCAGCGAGAACACGCTCGGCCCCCGCGCCTGCTACGACGAGGGCAAGCGCGCCGCCGAGACGCTCTTCATGGACTACCACCGCGCGAACGGCGTCAACGTCCGCATCGTGCGGATCTTCAACACCTACGGCCCCCGCATGCACCCGTTCGACGGGAGGGTCGTGTCGAACTTCATCCGCCAGGCGCTGGACGGGGTCGACATCACCGTGTTCGGCGACGGCTCGCAGACGCGCTCCTTCTGCTACCGCGACGACCTGGTCGAGGGGATCATCCGGATGATGAACGGCCCCGACGAGTTCGTCGGCCCGGTCAACATCGGCAACCCGGGCGAGTTCACCATCCTCGAGCTGGCTCAAAAAGTCATCGCGATGACCGGCAGCAAGTCGAAGGTCGTCCACAAGCCGCTGCCCGCCGACGACCCGACCCAGCGGCAGCCGGACATCACGCTGGCGCGGGAGAAGCTCGGCTGGGCGCCGGAGGTGAAGCTCGACGAGGGCCTCGCCAAGACCATCGAGTGGTTCAAGTCGGTCGACTTCGCGGACTTCCGCGCCCCCACGCCGAACTACTGACGGTCGGAACGAGCAGCGATACCGGTGTGGGAGGCTTCTCCAGAAGCCGACGACGCGCCGCGGGCTGGCACGGCTAGGAAGCCGCGATCGGGCCAAACGCTGTTGAGCCGAAGGCGCTAGCCTCGGGCCGAACGCCGAACCGGCGTCCGCTGCGTTTCACCCCGCACGCGGGTGCGCGCGGTCGTACGCCTCGCGGAGGCTGCGGTCGCTCACGTGGGTGTAGACCTGCGTGGTCGCCAGGCTGGAGTGGCCGAGCAGCTCTTGCACGCTGCGGATGTCGGCGCCCCGGTCGAGCAGGTGCGTGGCGAAGCTGTGCCGCAGCGTGTGCGGCGAGGTCCGCGGGTCGAGCCCCGCGGCGGCCAGGTGCTTCTCGAGCAGCCGCGCGACGCTGCGCGTGGTGAGGCGGCGGCCGAACCGGTTGGTGAAGACCGGCGTCGCCTCGCCGGCCCGCGCGTCGGGCGCGACGTTCCGCTTGGCCAGCCACGCGCGCAGCGCGTCGGCCGCGTACGACCCGATCGGCGACAGCCGCTCCTTGCGGCCCTTGCCGCGCACGTGCAGCAGCCCTTGCTCGAGGTCGAGGTCGCCGTCGTTGGCGCCGACCAGCTCGCTCACCCGGAGGCCGGCCGAGTAGAGGGTCTCGAGGATCGCGCGGTCGCGGAGGCCTTGGGCCGTGCCGGCCGGCGGGGCCGACAGCAGCCGCGCGACCTCGTCGGCAGACAGGTAGTGCGGCAGCTTCTTCGACTTCCGCGGGTTGCGGAGCGCCTCGGCCGGGTTGTTCGCGACCCAGCCCTCGCGCCGCGCGAAGCGGAAGAACGACCGCACGGCGGCCATCCGCCGCGCGACCGAGCTCTTCGCGTAACCGGCCTCGGCCAGGGCCGCCGTGTAGCCCCGCAGGTCCGAGACAGTGACCGCCCCGAGGGCGGGGGTGCGGCCGTCGTCGTCGGCCAGGTAATCGGCCAGCGCGGTGAGGTCCTCCCGGTAGGCCTTCACCGTGTGCGGCGACGCGTCGCGCTCGCGTTGCAGGCGGCGCAGGAATTGACCTATTTCGCGACGCATCGGATCGAACCGGGCGCTGGCTTTGAGTGACGCCGAGCCGCGACCGTGAGGGAGCGACCAACGCGGCCGGCGATCCAGTAGGAACGCTCCCTTACGGGGTCGCGGCTCGGTTGACGCCGATTCCTCAACGGGCCGTCAGTCCTTCGGCGCCGGCGACCGCGCGCCGATGCGATCGCTCAGCAGCTCGCGGCCCTGGGCCTCGGTGCGGATACGCTTGCTCAGCACCGCGGCGTCGTACCAGGTGAAGCTCAGCTCGGGGTTGCTCGCCGCGCGGCCGAGCGCACGCAGCGCGTCGGATTGCTGCGAGTCCTCGTAGAGGAACAGGTAGCGTTCTTTGCCTTTGACGAGGGCCAGGACGTTGACGTCTTGATTCACGGGTGGGTCGCCTCCGTGCGGCGCGTGGGCGGGAGCGGCGGGGGGGGGAAGGGGGTCGGCGGCGAGGCGCCCGATCGGCGCGCCGCCCGATCCGTGGGGGGCTGTCGCCGAGAGCGTCGCTGTCGCCGGCGCGCCGTGGCGCCGCGACAAAGCACTCGCTGCCGAGGGGTCTATCGGCTGGCGGACCAACGGTGCACCACTCGTGTTTCCCCGCCGCCGCCGCGCGCCGAGAGCATCTCCGCCAGGTGCAGGTGGCAGCAGAAGCGGACGAAGTCGTTGCTGCGCGACAGGTAAGATTGCCAGCCACCGAACCGCGCGTCGTCCCTGAAACCGACATAACTGGCAAGCGCGGCGGTGAAGTCCGGGTCGGTCGCCCGGAAGACCCGCGTGTGCGTCATAACCGGACCGTCGGAGGCCTCGGCCACGGGGCGCACGGGGCTCGGCCCCGGCGGGGTGAAGCCCCGCGCGTCGGGCCAGCCTGGCGGGGTGAGCGCGGCTGCGTCGGTCGCAGCGGCCGCGACCGTCGCGCGGTCTGTGTCGGCGGCGGGGGCCTGGTGCGCGGCCCCGCGGAGCGCGTTGCCGCCGCGCTGGGCGCCGGCGCCGTCGCGTAGCGGGTTGGCCGATGGCGGCGCCGGCAGTGGCTCGGCTGGCGGCTCGGCAGACGGCTGGGCCGGCGGCTGGGTCGCGTCGTCGTCGAACAGGTCGTCGCCGGCAGGGTGGGGCGGCTCTTGCAGCGGCGCCGGCTCGCGGAGCGGACGCAGCTCGCTCTGCATCGGCGCGCCGGGCGGCGCCACGAGCGGCTCTTGCGTGGCCATCTGCGCGCGGGCCAGCTCCATCTCTGCCTCGTAGACCAGGCGGTCCGGGATGTACTCCTCGTCGGGCGTTCCCCAGGGGAGGCCGTAGCCGGCCGGGATCGGGTGGTAGCCGGGGTTGGCCGCGTACCACTCCACACGCAGGCCGCAACGCGGAGGGTAGTACTCGTCGTAGTCGGTGATCGCGCCGATCACGACCGCGTCGACCCCCAACGCCCGCGCCAACACACGGGCTTGCTCGACCGCCTTGTCCGGCGGGTCGAAGGTGATGCCGTACTGGCGCATCGCGGTCTCGACCGCGGCGACCGGCACGACCTCAAAGCCGGGGATCGCTTGCAGCTCGGCGAAGTACGCCAGCGCGACCTCGCGGCCGTCGACGGTCGCTTCGGCGCTCTGGTTGAAGAACGGCACGACCGCCACCCGCGACAGCTGCGGGAACGGGTTGTGGATGACCGGCTGGAAAGCGGCCTCGGGCAGCAGCACGTGGCAGCCGCTCAGACAGAGCGCAAGCGGCGCGAGGGCTAGCCAGACGGGTCTTGGGGGGCCGGATCGCATCGAGCAGCCGCTTGGGGCGCCAGCAGGCCCCCCTGCTAGCACGGCGCGTCGCGACGCGCCGTTGTCTGGTGGTATCGGGCCGCGTGGCTTGCTTCTTCAGCAAAATCAGAGGAATCGCGCACGGTGGCTGCCCTCGCCGCCGATGGCTAATTCCCGAACGGCGATCCGCCGGCTCAGCGATAATCGGCCGGTTTTGGCTGTGCGGAAGTCGGGCGGTTTCGTGACACCTGGACCGCGCGTAACGCTTCGACAAACCGTTTAGCCGCAAGGGTTTAGGGTCGTTTTTGACGTCGATTAGTGTGACAACGCCGTTTCGGCCGTGTCGCGTTTGTCTCGTTTCGTTTTTCGCCTGACGGTGGCTCTTTCCAGGGGTCGCTCACACCAGGCCGTCGAGCCGGCCGAGTCCCAGCGGCTCGCGGCTCGCGATCGGCTCGCCGTATGCCGTGCCGATCGCCTTGCCCCAGTAGGCCGCTTCGTCGCGTACGCGGTCGAGAAACATGGGGGGCGCGGTCGGGCGGCCGGTGACGAACTGGCTTTGGTAGCAAGCGATCGACGCGGCCTTCTGCTCCCACACGTCGGAGATGTCCACGACAAACGCCGGCTGCGGCGCGAGCTTCAGGTGCACGCAGTAGTAGTAGAACACCCGCGACGGGTGGTGCGGCTCGCCGGCTAGCGGGGCCTGGCCTAGTTGGTCGGTCTTGGTGAGCTTCGCCCAGAACCGGGCTTCTTCCACCAGCCGCGTTGCGGCCGTGTGATCGGGGTGGGCGTCGTCCCAGTAGGGGGCGAAGAGCCACTGGGGCCGCGTGCGGCGGATCACCTCCGCGACGAGCGCGCGGTTGGCGAGCGACGCCTCGAGCGAACGGTTCGGCAAGCCGAGGTGCTCCCGCCAGGCGAGGCCGAGCACCTGGGTCGCGGCGGCGGTCTCTCGTTGGCGGGTCTCGACCGAGCCGTGCGGCGTCGGTTCGCCGGAGGTCAGGTCGAGCACGCCGACCCGCTTGCCCTGCTGCTGGAGCTTGAGAATGGTCCCCGCCACGCCGAGCTCGGCGTCGTCGGGGTGCGGGGCGACGACCAGGACGTCGAGCATGAGGTGGGGGAGGGAAGGCGGAATGCGGAATGCGGAATGCGGATTGGGGATTGCAGCGGCGGCTGGCGTCTGTTCAGCCCTGGGACACGGAGCGCTACGGACCTAACCTATCGCCACGACCCCACCAGGCGCCCCCCCTCCTGGAAATCCCCGATCCCCAATCCGCAATCCCAACTCCGCACTTCTAAATCCCTCGTCCCTCACGAATCCCGATGCTGCAACAACTCCGTGACCACGCTCGTGAGACCGCCTTGCTGGCCTCGATCGAGGGCCTCCTGGGCTGGGACGAGCAGGTCTATTTGCCCCCGGCGGGCGGCGCTTGGCGGGCCGAGCAGTTGGCCTACCTGGCTGGCCAGATCCACCGCCGACGCACCGCGCCGCAGCTCGGAGAGTGGCTGGCCGAGCTGCGCGAGTCGGACGCCGCGGCCGACCCCCAGAGCGACGTCGGCTGCTGCGTCGCGCAGCTGACGCGCCGGTACGAGCGCGAGACCAAGCTGCCGGCCGAACTGGTCGAAGAGGTGGCCCGGGTCGCGAGCCAGTCGCACCACGCGTGGGTCGAGGCGCGCACCGCGAACGACTTCGCTGGCTTCCGGCCGTGGCTCGAGCGGACGCTCGACCTGCAGCGCCGCCGCGCCGAGGCCTTCGGCTACGAGCACTCGCCGTACGACGCGTTGCTCGACGAGTACGAGCCCGGCGCGACGGCCGACGGGGTCGGCCGCGTGCTGGGGTCGCTGCGCGAGGAGCTGGCGCCGCTGGTGCGGCAGATCGTCGACAGCCGCGTGGTCGCGCCGAGCGAGCTGCTGGCCCGCAGCTTCCCGGTCGACCGCCAGGAGGAGTTCGGCAAGCTGGCGGCCGCGGCGATCGGGTTCGACTTCGCGTCGGGCCGGCTCGACGTGACCGCCCACCCGTTCTGCGGCGAGGCCGGACCGGCCGACGTGCGCCTGACGACGCGCTACCAGGAGCACGACTTCGGCGACGGCTTCTACAGCATCCTGCACGAGGCGGGCCACGGCCTGTACGAGCAGGGCCTGCCCGACGAGTGGTACGGCCTGCCGCCGGGCGAGTCGATCTCGCTGGGGATCCACGAGTCGCAGTCGCGCATGTGGGAGAACCTCGTGGGCCGCAGCCGCGGCTTCTGGCGCCGCTTCTTCGCCCCGTGCCAAGGGGTCTTCCACGAGGCGCTGGCCGATGTCGAGCTCGACGACTGGTGCTTCGCGGTGAACGCGTCGCGGCCGTCGCTGATCCGCACCGAGAGCGACGAAGCCACCTACAACCTGCACATCATCGTGCGCTACGAACTCGAGCGGGCGATGATCGAAGGCGACCTCGCCGTGGCCGACCTGCCCGGCGCGTGGAACGAGGCCTACGCGGCGACCGTCGGGGTGACCCCGCCGAACGACTCGGACGGCTGCTTGCAAGACGTGCACTGGCCGAGCGGCGCCTTCGGGTACTTCCCGACCTACTCGCTCGGCAACCTGTACGCGGCCCAGTTCTTCGACCAGGCCGAGGCCGACCTCGGCGACCTCGAAGCGATGTTCGCCGCCGGCGAGTTCTCGCCGCTGCTGGGTTGGCTCCGAGAGCACATCCACTCGGTCGGCCAGCGCGTCACCGCGAGCGAACTGGTGCAGCGGGTGACCGGCCAACCGCTGTCGCACGAGCCCCTGATGCGGCGGCTGAGGGCGAAGTTCGGCGAGCTGTACGGCTTTGCGTGAACACCCGCCCCAGGCCGCCGGTCGGAAAGGGAACGAGGACCACGCCGACCGGGACTGGCGGCTCGGTCGCTAAGGCTTAAACTACGCGTACGCAACCACTTGGAACCTGTAGCTCAGTCGGTAGAGCAACGGACTTTGTACTTGTTTACCGCCCGTCATCCCACGAGCGTTAGCGGGGTGACGGTGCGTCGGGCGTTGGCGAGCCAGCCGACCGGGTCGATCGCTTGTTGGGCGAGGGTGACCAGCACGGTGGCGAGGGTCGCCTGGGCGGCGGCGC
>NZ_JAVJSH010000018.1:0-37683 GCF_040219535.1 Botrimarina sp. | reverse complement strand
GGGTTCGGGGACGATCGGGACGCGGACGCTGCGGGGCGACGTGGTGAACCGGGCGACGATCGACGTCGACCTCGACCTGCGGCTCGACGACGCCGAAGCCACCTACACCAATCAAGGAACGATCGATATCGCAAGCGGACGGTCGCTGAGTATTTCCGGTGATGGCTTCTCGCAAACGGCGGATGGCGTGATTCGCACACGCGCTGACTCGGCCGCGACGGTTGGCCGGATCGCGTCAACGGGCTTTGTCAACCTGGCCGGCCAGCTGGGGGTGGTTCCCGAGTCCGGATACGCGCCCGAGTCGGGCGAGATGCTCCAGCCCCTGACCTATGGCGCCAGGTCCGGTGAGCTCTCAATTGTCGATATCGGTTTGCCGAGCGGTCTCGCGTTCTTGCCCAACTACGAGGCGAACGCGTTGACCTTGACGGTCGGGCTGCCGCTGCGAGCCGCCGGTTACGTCGATACGGGAACTAGCGGCGGCGCTGTTACGATCGACCAAACGCTAGAGGTAGCGTCGCAGGCGCGGAACGCTTGGTCAGAGCTGCTCGGCGGAGAGGCGTTCTTCGACGACATTGACCTGCGAGTCGCCGACCTGGCGCCGGGCCTATTGGGCTTCGCTACCGAATCGACCGTCTGGTTGGACGACGATGCGGCGGGCCTCGGTTGGTGGATCGATGCAAGCCCTGAGGACGACGTCGAGTTCACCATCGAGAACGGCGGCCTTGTCGCGACAACCGCCGATGCGGCCGCCGGAGTCGACCTGCTGACAGTGCTCACCCACGAGTACGGTCACGTGCTCGGCCTCGCGGACCTCGATCCTTCCTCGTCGCCCACGAGCGTGATGGCGGCGACGCTGATGCCGGGCGTGCGAAGGCTGCCAACCGGCGAGGACGCGGCCCGCGCCGCGGGCCGTGGCGTTCTAGGACCGATGGGAGCGGCGACCCCGCTACCCGACAGCCGCGGGAAAGACTTCTGGCTAGCGTTCCCCGGCAGCATCGGTCTCACCGGCGAGGCGGCCGAGCTCAGCTTGCGGATCACTGGCGAGCGATCAACCAGCGGCGTGGTTGAGATCCCCGGACTCGATTTCTCCCAGAGCTTCACCGTCACGCCTGGCGAAGAAACGTTCGTCTCGTTGCCGCTAGAAGCGGACCTCAGCTTCAGCTCGGGCAGCGTCACGCAGAAGGGTGTGCATGTCACTGCGCTGGACGAGGTCACGGTGTACGGCGTGAGCCGCGCCGTGGAGACGGCCGATGTCTTCCTTGGCTTGCCGACCGACATCCTCGGCACGGCTCACGTGGTCTTGGGCTATAAGAACCTCGACGTGACGCCCGAGGTATTCGAGACTTTCCCCGGCACGCAGCTGGCGATCGCCGCCAGCCAAGACGGGACAACGGTCACGATCACCCCGACGGTCACCACGGCGGGTTTCACCGCCGGCATGCCGTTCCCGATCACGCTCGACGCCGGCGAGACCTTCCTGCTGCAGAACACGGCAGGCGAGCCCAGCGACCTCTCGGGCACCGTGATCACGAGCGACCGACCGGTGGCCGTCTTTGGCGGCCACTCTGCGGCGAACGTACCCGGTCCTGCTGTCGGCTTCGCGGACTACCTAGTGGAGCAGCTCCTCCCGGTGGACCAGTGGGGAACGGAGTTCCTGACCACGCCACTCGCAACACGCGACGGGGGCGACACGTTTCGGGTGATCGCTTCGGAGGCCGACACGCAGGTCTCCGTCAATGGAGCGGTGGTCGCGAACCTCGGCGTGGGAGAAGTTTACGAGACGCTGCTCTTCACGGCGTCTCTGGTCACAGCGGACAAGCCGGTTCTCGTCGCCCAGTACGCCAACAGCGCTCAGTTTGACGAGACGACGAGCGACCCCTTCATGACGCTCGTCCCGGCGATCGATCAGTTCCTCGGCGGCTACAACGTCACGACCAACGTTGCCGGCATCGAAGCGCACTACCTCAACCTTGTTGCGCCGGTCGGCACGACGGTGACCCTCAACGGCGAGGCGATCCCAGCCGACGAGTTCACTGCGATCGCCGACAGCGGATTCACGGCAGCGACGATCCCCGTCGAGGCGGGCTTGCACCGGCTGAGCAGCCCGCAGGCCTTTGGGGCGATCGTTTACGGCTTTGGGTCGGACGAGTCGTACGGCTACCCGGCCGGCTTGGCGGTCGATCCCGAGGTCCCGCTGGTGGCCTCGTCGATCGAGCTGACGCCCGAGTCGAGCGTCACTTCGATTGCCGACACGCTGGCGCTCGCCGCGACGATCCGTGACCAGAATGGTGACCCGCTGCCCGGTGTGTCGGTCGAGTTCGTCGTGAGCGGCGCGAACGCCGAGCGGCAGTTTGTGGTGACCGACGCCTTGGGGGTAGCGCGATTTGCCTACGACGCCAACGCGGTGGGCGTCGACACCATCACCGCGAAGGCCGGGTTCTTTAGCGATGCGGCGACGAATGAGTGGGTTGTCGGTCTGCTCGACATCGCTATCGACGAGCCGAGCGACGGGACCGAGTTCGCCGCCGGGGCCACAATCGTCGTCACGGGGCGAGCCACCGCAGCGCAAGGGACGGAGCTAGCCGCCGTGCTGGTCAGCGGCAAGCCGGTCGGTGCGGTGGACAGTGCGGGCAACTTCTTCACCGAGGTGATCGTCCAAGCGGGCGTCAACGAGCTTGAGTTTGTCGCGATCGACGACTTCGGCCAGCGGGCGAGCCAGACGCTCACGCTTCGAGGGCAGACGCCGCAGCCTCGCCAGCTCGATATCGACCTGTTCAGCGACCTCCTGACGGCGAGCTTCGAGGCCGAGTACGGGCACACGTCGTACAATCGCGCGACGGGTGAGTTGTTCGCCGGCCTTGCGGTGAGGAACGTTGGGTCCTTCGAGGTCGACGCCCCGCTGGTTGTTGTCATCGACGCTCTGAGCACCGCTTCGGTGCGGGCGCTCCGAACGACCGGCGTGACGCCCGAGGGACGCCCCTACTACGACTACAGCGCGGACATCGACGGCGGGGTCCTCTCCGGTGGAGAGAGGACGGGGGAGCGAACCCTGCGCTTCGCCGTGCCGAGGGCTGAACGGTTCACGTACAGCCTCGCTCCCTACGGCCAGGTCAACCAAGCGCCCCGCTTCGGCACGACGCCCGAAGCGGAGGCCCTGGTAGGCATGCCGTTCCGTTATGCGGCTCGGGCGACCGATCCCGACGGAGACGCGCTGAAGTACGAGCTGATCAGCGGTCCCGTCGACGCGGCGTTCTCGGACGGCGTTCTGACCTGGACGCCGACGAGCGAAGACTCGGGAACACACGACGTGGTGGTGCGAGTCACCGACGGACGTGGTGGCGTGGCCGAGCAGCGGTTTACGTTGTCGGTGAAGGCGGCGCCGCCGAACCGACCGCCCCGGCTCACGAGCGCCCCGGTCGTGACAGCGAGCGTTGGCGCAGCGTACCGGTATCAAGTTAGGGCGACCGACTCCGACGGGGATCCGCTGACGTACACGCTGGCCGAGGCCCCGGAGGAGATGCAGGTCGACTCGAGCGGCGCTATTACGTGGACACCGACCGGCGCCGACGCGGGGCTGCGTGACGTGACGCTCCTTGTGGAAGACGGGAGCGGCGGGTCGACGCGTCAGCGCTTCACGGTTCTCGTCGGCAAACAGGTTGGCGATCAGCCGCCGGTCATCCTCTCCTCGCCGCCGCTCTTCGCTCTCTCGGGCCAAGAGTACGCCTACGACATCGACGCCGTCGACGCCGACGGTGACCCGATCACCTACCGTCTGCTATCTGGTCCGGCGGGCATGACTTTGGACGGGTCCACGGGGGAGCTCCGCTGGACCGCCTCGGAAGGGGTTACCCTCACTTTCGACGATCTCGCGCACAACCAGAACGCGTTCCTGGGGATCGACCAACTCGGGAGCGAATCGCTCACACGTTACGAAGCGAACGGCTACGTGATCGAGGCTCTGAGCCCGAACCTTTTGGGCCTGGGCGCCTACGGCTCGGCTAGCGCCGAGTACTCCGGATCGCCCGCGTTGTCCAATCGCACGGTGACCGGCGTAACCCGCCTCACTTCGATCGACAACTCGCCGTTCACGCTCGGGAGCATCGACGTCGCGGAGGCCGGTTCTAGCGGCGGCGCGGCGGCGACGATCACCCTGATCGGCGAGCTCGCAAGCGGCGGCGAGGTGCGGCAGACGCTTACGACCGACGGGAATAACTTCAGCCCGCAGACCTTTGACCTAGCAGGCTTCAAAGATGTCCTAAGCGTTACCTGGAGGCAGTCGAGCCCGTTCCACCAAATCGACAACCTCCGGCTATCCAACGCCACGCGTACCACCGAGCAAGAGTTCGACGTGACGATCGCGGCCGACGATGGCCGCGGCGGAATCGCGACGCAGGCGTACACGCTCTTCACGACACCGACGCGTCCCAACGAAGACCCGGTCATCATCACTGCAAATCTGCCGACAACGGCGGTGGTGGGCCAGAGTTACGGCTTCTTCCTCGGGGCGAGCGATCCCGACGGCGACCCGATCGTGTTTTCCGAAGGTTCGGCGCCGCAGGGGCTATCGGTCAACCCGGAGAACGGGCTGGTAACGTGGACGCCGCTGGCGAGCCAGTTGGGCCAGCAAAGCGTGACGCTGATGGTCGCCGACGCGTTCGGCGGACACGACTCGGTCACCTTCACGGTCAACGTCGGCGCGGCCGAGGCAAATCTCGACCCGGAGATCAACCCCAACCCGAACACCGATGCTATCGGGGACGTGCTCTACGAGTACCAAGTGATCGCATCGGACCCCAATGGCGACTTGTTGACCTACGAGCTGGTCGACCCGCCCGAGGGGATGCAGATCGACCCCCGCCGCGGGTTGATCACATGGACCCCGACCGATGAGACGCCGCTCGACCCGGTCGAGGACGCCAACATCGACATCCTCGGCAGCGCCGAGGTGACCGTTCGGGTGAACGATGGGCGAGGCGGGGAGGACACGCTCACGTACGTGGTCTTAGTCCGCGCCGTCGACAACTTGCCCCCGCGGATCGACTCGCTGCCACCCGACACGGCCGTCTTCGGCGAAACCTACGTCTACGACGCCTTCGCCAGCGACCTCGACGGCGACGAACTGACGTTCAGCTTGCTGGCGGTCAACAACCTCGGCGCGGACGACGAGCCGCTCACGGCGAGCAGCTTCTCGATCCCCGAAGGCGAAACGCTCGCGGAGATGTTGGCGGAGCGGGGCAGCCTCAATATCGGCTCCTTCACGATCCCGGCCGGAATGACGATCGACGCCCAGACCGGTCGGCTGGTCTGGACGCCCGGGCTGGGCGATTTCGTCGATGCTTTTGACACCGGGCAGATCGATCCGGACACGGGCGAGCCGATCGTTGAGCCAATCCTCAACCTCGACGCGAGCGGCGATTTTGCGGTCAAGGAGATCCTCATTAAGGTTGAGGACGGCAAGGGCGGCTTCGATGTGCAGCAGTTCCCCATCACCGTCTTCGTGCCCAATGCGGCGCCGGTGATCACCAGCGACGCGCCCCTAACGGCGGTAGCCGGTCTGCCGTACCGCTACTCGGTCGCCGCGCAAGACGCCGACGGCGACCCGATTACGTTCGATCTGGCCGCTCCCGTTCCGAACCTGTCGATCAATCAATCGACGGGTGTGCTCGACTTCACGCCCGCGACGAACCAGGTGGGTCCCGTGGAGGTGACAGTCGTCGCGCGAGACGATCAGGGCGGTCAGGGCGAGCAGACGTTCACCATCGAGGTGGCAGAGGAAGGCGCCAACGCGTTGCCGGTCGTCTTCTCGAGCCTCCCCAGGCGTGTCGCGTTGGGGGGGCAGCTGATTTACTCGATCGAAGCGCTCGACCCGAATGGCGATCCCCTCACCTTCACACTCGAAGAAGGCCCCACCGGCGTGGTGCTTGGAGCGCCCGGCGAGCCGGCCAACCTGCTGCGGTGGACTCCCACACCCGACCAAGTCGGCCCCAACACGATCCGAATCGCGATCAGTGACGGTCGAGGGGGCGTCGTTCAACAATCGGGCGAGGTGCAGGTAGTCGTCGACGCGACGAATGCTCCGCCGAGCATCGACTCGCAGCCCCCCTTGGCGGCGGTGATCGACGCGCCGTACGCCTACGACGTTGCCGCGAGCGACCCGGAGGGCGACACGCTGGTCTACGAGCTCGCCAAGCGCCCGGTTGGGATGTCGATCGACGCCCTCAGCGGAGCGGTGCGCTGGACGCCGACCGCCGAGCAGCTTGGCCTCCAAGAGGTCGTGGTGAGGGTGATCGACACCCTTGGGGGCACTGCGACGCAGACCTTCACGGTCTACGTGAACCCCGTCAACTCGGCGCCTCGCATCGACACCGACCCGGTGACCGAAGCCTTCGTTGATCGGCTGTACGCCTATGGCGTCGGCGCGGTCGACCCAGAGGGCGACCTGCTCGGGATCGAGCTGGTCGCTGGCCCCGAGGGGATGACGCTCGACACCCAGACGGGCGTGATACTCTGGCGACCAGAGGCTTCGGAGCTAGGGTCGCATCAGGTCGAGGTCCGAGTGACCGATGGCCTGCTGGACGCCACGCAATCCTTTGACGTGGTCGTCAGCGAGGCGCCGGCGAACCTCGCGCCGCGGATCACGTCAACCGCGCCGACGGCCGCCCAGGTCGGCGTGCAGCTAGTCTACGAGGCGATGGCGGTCGACCCGGAGGGCGAGGACGTTCGGTTCGAGCTGGCCAGCGGTGCGCCCGAGGGCGTCGCGATCGACCCGACCGGCCTGTTGCTATGGACACCCGCCGCCGGCCAAGAGGGACCCGCCCGGGTAACGATCGAGGCGGTCGATCCCCAAGGAGGAAGGGGGCGCCAGACGTTCCAACTCGAGGTGAGGGCTGAGAACCGGCTGCCGCGACTCATCGGCGCGCCGATCACGACCGCGCTGGCGGGCGAGACCTACGTGATGAATTTCCCGGTCGTCGACGACGACGGGGACGTGCTGCGGTTTGCGGTCGAGAACGGCCCGGAGGGGCTCTCGATCGACGCATCGGGGCGCGTGAAGTGGGACACCGCGGTTGGAGACGTCGGCGTCTACCCGGTGGCGTTGACCGCGGGTGACGCCATCGGCTTCGTCCGATTGCGCTACGACCTGACGGTGCGCGGCGACGAACGGGCGCCCGATGTGTTGGTCACGCTATCGAAAGACCAAGCCAGCGTGGGCGACCGGGTGAGCGTCAAGGTCACCGCCGTGGACGACGTGCGGGTCGACTCGCTGACAGCGACCGTCAACGGCGAGCCGCTGGTGCTCGACGCCAACGGCGGCGCCTTCATCGACGCAACCGAGATCGGGCTGCTCGAGGTTGTCGCCACGGCCGTCGATCCGGTGGGGAACGTCTCGACCAGTTCGGCCCTCTTGTCGGTGACCGACCCGAGTATTGTCGGCGACCCGGTCGTTGAGCTGCTCTCACCGGCCTACGGCGAAGTGATCACGGGGCCGATCGACTTGATAGGCGCCGTGAACGACCCCGATCTGGCGTTCTACACGATCGAGGTGGCGCCGCTGGTAGGCGACGGCGGATTCGTAGAGATCGCCCGCGGGACAGGCAACGTCGACGGCGGCGTGCTGGGGCGGTTCGACCCCTCGATGCTGCAGAACGACGAGTACCTGCTGCGGCTCTACGCCGTGGACGCCGGCGGCAACGACGCGGAGATCCAGACAGCCGTCAGCGTGGCGGGCGACCTCAAGCTGGGCAACTACACGCTCAGCTTCGTTGACCTCACGGTCCCGGTTTCGGGTGTGCCGATCGTCGTGTCGCGCACCTACGACACCCTCACCGCCAACGAGCAAAGCGACTTCGGCTACGGGTGGCGCCTCGAGATCCACGACACGGACCTACGCACCAGCGTCCCCGAATCGGGCCTCGAAGAAGACGGCATCTACAATCCTTACTTCTTTGGCGCCCGGGTCTACGTGACCACGCCCGAAGGGGGTCGCGAAGGCTTTACCTTCGAGCCGCGTTTGAAGCCGGGATTCGCCAATGCGTATCTCGCGCTGGCCGGCGCCGCGATCTGGGAGCCGCGGTTCGTCCCCGACAGCGGTGTGACAAGCACCCTCACCGTCGAGAACTACGACCTCTTCAACAACGGCGGCCAGTTCAACGGGTTCGGGTCGAGCCTCGCCTACAACCCTGCCAGCTCCGCCTTCGGCGGGAAGTTTACGCTGACCACCAAAGAGGGGCTCGTCTACGAGATCGACGGCGACTCCGGCGACGCCGACCTGATCCGGGACCGCAACGGCAACGAGCTGATCTTCGAGGAAGACGGCATCCGTAGCTCCTCCGGGCCGCGTATCCGCTTCGAGAAAGACGCACGCGGGCGGATCACGGCGCTTATCGATCCGGAAGAGAACCGCGTCGAGTACGCCTACGACGCGGCGGGCGACCTCGTCTCGGTGACCGACCGGGAAGGCGCGGTCACCCGGTTCGTGTACCGCACCGACCGGCCGCACTACCTCGACGAGGTAATCGATCCCTTTGGCCGAACCGGCGCGAAGAGCGTGTACGACGAGGACGGCCGGCTCAGCCGGATCGTCGACGCCGACGGCGAGGAGATCCGGCTCGAGTACGACCCGGAAGATTCCGCGGTCACCCAGGTCGACCAGCTGGGTAACCCGACAGAGATCGTCTACGACGCCCGTGGGAACGTCGTCCGCCAGATCGACCCGGAAGGACTGGTGTCGCTCTACGAGTACGCCGACCCGAACAACCCGACGCTCGAGACGAAGATCACCCAGGTCCTTGCCGACGGCACGGAACTCGTGACCCGCTTCGAATACGACGCCCGCGGAAACGTCTTAAAAGAGACCGACCCCAATGGCGACGTAACCCGCTTCACCTACAACCAATTCGGCGACGTCGTCACGACAACCGACGCCAACGGGGCCACGACGTCTAACCGCTACGACAGCGTCGGAAACCTGCTGTCGGCCACCGACGCCGACGGCGTCGCGACGAGCATCGCCTACGACAGCTCGGGCAACCCGACGACGCTGTCGATTGGCGGAAACGAGACCACGTTTGAATACGACTCGCGCGGCAACGTCACCCGACAAGAAGACGCCGCGGGCACGGTCCGTGCCTTCGAGTACGACGGCAACGGCAATCAGCTCCGCGAGTCGGTCACCTACTCCACCGGCGGCGGCTTAAGCACCGTCGTCACCGAGAACGACTACGACGACGAGGGCCGGATCGTCGGGACCGTTGTCCGTCAGGACGGCGTCGTCCTGTCACAGTCCGGCACAACTCACGACGCGGCGGGCAACACGGTCGCCACGTCCGACGCACTCGGCCGCGTGACGCGATTCGTGCACGACCAGCGCGGCCTGTTGACCGAGACGATCCTGCCGGACGACACGCCGCTCGACGACCGGGACAACCTCCGCACCCGCACCGCCTACAACGCCGCAGGCCAGGTCGTCGAGCAGACCGACGAGGCCGGTCGCGTCACCCGCTTCGAATACGACCGAGCCGGCCGACAGACCAAGGTCTTCCTGCCAGACGACACCCCCGGCGATCTCAACGACAACCCCTTCACCGAGACCGTCTACGACCGCGCGGGCCGTGTAACCGCCGAGATCGACCCGCTCGGCAACGCTACGCATTTTGTCTACGACGCCACCGGCGCGCTGTCCACCACCATTCTGCCCGACGAGACCCCCGGAGACCTGACCGACAACCCCCGCGTCGTCGACGCCTACGACGACGCCGGCCGACGCACGACTTCGACCGACCCGCTCGGCCGCACCAGCACCTTCGCCTACACCGCTGGCGGGATGCTTACGGCGACCGTCTACGCCGACGGAACTCGATCCTCGAACGGCTTCGACAACCAGCGCCGGCTCACTTCGCGCACCGATCAGAACGGCGTCACGACCAGTTACGAGTACAACGAGCTCGGTCAGCTCACCGCGGTCATTCAGTCGCTCGAAGATCGCCAATTGCGGACCGAGTACGAATACGACGGGCTCGGCAACCTCGTAATTCAGCGCGACGCATTGGGCCGCGAGACCCGCTACGAGTACGACGGCCTCGGACGGCGCACCAAGACAATCCTGCCAGACGGGACGCCCGCGGACCTCAGCGACAACTTCTTCAGCACGGCCGACTACGACGCGGTCGGCCGCGTCACGTCGACGACCGATTTCAACGGTCAAACGATCCGCCTCGAGTACGACGCGCTCGATCGCCTGGTCCTAAAGGACCTGCCGGAGGGGACAGACGTCGAATTCACTTACACGGCGACCGGCCAACGGGAAACGGTCACCGACGCCCGTGGCGTCACCCGCTACGAGTACGACGCCCAGGACCGCCTGCTCCAGCGGATCGACCCGGACGGCGCGTCGATCGCTTACACGTACGACGCGGCAGGCAACCGCACGAGCGTCACGACGACCGTCCCAGGAAACGCCCCGAGGACGACCGACTACACGTTCGACGTTCAGAACCGCCTCCGTACCGTCGCCGATCCCGAGGGCGGTCTAACGGTCTACTCCTACGACGCGGCGAGCCAGCTAGTCCGAACCGAGTTGCCCAACGGGACCTACGAGACCCGTTCCTACGACGACCTCGGCCGCATCTTGTCGGTTGAGTCGTTCGGCCCGAGCGGGGAGATCCTCGTCGGCTTCCACTACACGCTCGACCTGGCCGGCAACCGTTTACAGATTCGAGAAGAGTCGGCCGAGGGCTGGCGGTTGGTCGACTACGCGTACGACGACCTCTACCGCCTGACTGCGGAGGAGATGTACGAAGACATCCCGAGCTTGGGTGATCCGGCGGTGCAGTTCGATGCGGACAGCGAGGTTGTCGACCGGGCCATCGAGTACGCTTACGACGATGTGGGCAACCGTCTCGAACGCGCTGACTCGGCGGAGGGCGTCTCTATCTACGCCTACGACGAGATGGATCGTCTTCTGCTGGAGACGCTCACCGAGACGGGCGGGGGTCTAGTCGAAACAGAGTACGCGTACGACAGCAACGGGAATACACTCTCGAAGTCCTCCATGCGGAACGGGGCAGCGGCAGATCAGGCGCTCTACGAATGGGATGTTGAGAATCGGTTGATCGCGGCGGACACGGATGGCGACGGGTTAAGTGACGCGAACTATTTGTACGATCCAGGCGGACTGCGTGTGAGCCGGGTCGTAGGGGGCACCCCCACGCTTTACTTGCTCGATACGAATAGGAGGTACTCCCAGACGTTAGAGGAGTACACGGAGGGCGGCGTGATCAACGCATCGTACGTGTTTGGAGCAGATCTGATATCGCAGCTGCGAGACAGTGTAAAGATCTACTATCACACAGACGGAAGCGGAAGCGTTCGCGCGCTCAGCGATATTGCTGCAGTGCTACAGTATCACTATGAATACGATGCGTACGGACGGATTTCTAGCGTCGTGGGATCCACGACAGATTCCTACCTGTTTAGCGGCGAGTACCGAGACGCGGAGGTCGGCCTCGACTATTTGAGAGCGAGATTCTTTGATCCAAGCGTTGGTCGTTTTGTGTCTGCGGATCCATTCGGCGGTATACCACAGAACCCGCTTACGCTAAATGGATATGCGTATGCTAATGACAATCCGATCAACTATGCCGATCCAAGCGGTTACTTATCGCTCGCAGAGATCAATGTTGTACAGGGTATAAAGAGCGTATTCAGTGCACTTCGAACTTTCACGCAGGTCAAGTCGCTCCGCACTGCATTCACATCTGTCGGTGAGTTTGTCAACTTCATACAGGTCGCCCAGGTGCTGGTGGTTGGGGGCTACCTTGTTGCAGCTGATCTCGCCGAAGGAAAGTTCAGCGGTGCGATCGGCTTCAAGAAGCCAGAGGGCCAGAAGACAGGCAGCATCGACGCGTTGGATTTACGTTGGGGACGAAATACCGTCGGCGAAGACTTTTTTACGCTCGCATTGGACTTGGCGCCGGCTGGGCCGGGAAGAGTTAGTGGTGGTAAATTCCGGCTCGCGGTGAATCTTGATACGAGCGAGGTTAAGTTCCAGTTTGGCGCAAATTTTAATCTGTTCAAAGTGGCAGTGTTCAGCGAAGAGATCGCGAAGTTGGATGCGATATTCCGTGCTAATGTTCCTCTCGGGACGGTGGTTAACCTAAACTTGTACAACAGTCCGTCTCTGAAAGGCGGTTTGGAGGCGACCTTCCTAAAGTTTGGGCGATTCTCAGTGCCATTGGTGGAGGTTAAAGGCGGCGGATTCGAGTTTCTTGGGCGAGTTTCTGGGTCGGACCTTTTCTAGAGTGCAATCCCGATCTGTGTAGGCATGTTCGGCTGATGCTTATTCTCCCCGTGCCAGAAGGACCTGGCATGGAGGCCTACTCAGACGACCTGCGTGAGCGGGTAGTGGAAGCCCACAACCGTGGCGCGGGCAGCCTGTGTGAGCAGGCGGAGCTGTTCGGGGTGAGTCGTTCCTGGGTCGGCAAGCTCTTGCGGCCATCGGGAGCGAGCGTGCATCGTGGCGATCCGGCAGCGGCACGGGCCGCCGCGGATGCTCAGCGGCGAGCCGCGCAAGCCGCCCCAAGCCTCCAAGAACGCGACGCTCCTCTACGCTTGCATCTGCCTCGCCTACGCGTTCGAAGACCCGCCTGCCGGTCCATCCCAGTTCGGGAACGCGCTCTTCAGTCGGTCGACCGTGTGCCGCCACTTCGGGGAGGTCGGCTGGCAGACCGTATTCTGGTTGCCGAAGAGGCCGATCTCGTTGAACGCCTGCTCGATCGGGACCGTGTCGAGCCACTGGACGCGGACAAAGTGCTCGGCCCGCTCCTCGTCGTCAGTGTCCCGGCGAAGCGTCTGGGCGTTGCTGAGGACCTCGAGGGCGGGCCGGTCGCCTTCTGGCGTGGGGATCTGGAAGTCACGGACGGGGACGACGCCCTCGAGAACCCGCCCGACGCCGACGTAGCCGACCTTAGGGACGTTCACCCAGACCCGATCGCCGGGGCTGAGCAGGTTGAGCGTCCGAGTGTACCAAGAGCCGCCGCCGGCGCTAATGAAGCCGTATCGGCGGGCGTCGTCCCACGGGCGGTCGGCCCCGAACGAGGCGTAGTACTCGCCGTTCCACGGCTCTTTTTTGTCGCCCCGCTTGGCCGCCGTGGTGGCGGTGACGTTCGCTTGGGTCTCGGCCGGGTCGATGAGCCACGCCCTGCTGAGCAGCTTCTCTCCGCCTAGCTCGAAGACCTGAAAGAACAGCACGTTGATCGCGATGTCGCGGGCGTTGAGGTAGCCGATGATCCGCTCGCTGGCGTGGTCGAGCTCGGCCGCGACGACGACGATCTGGTGCGACTCGTTGAGCGCTTCGACGTCGAGGGCCTGGCCGAACCGCTCGCGGAACGCGGCGGTGAGGCTGCCGCCGCCGGAGAACCTCTGGTAGATCTGGCTGATCTCGTCGGCCGAGAGCTTCTCGACCCACGCCGCGTAGTCGATCGCCTGGGCGACGATCTCGCGGGGCGTCTTGTCGCGCTTCAGCTCGATGAGCACGAGCGACGCGTCGGGGGCGATCGCGAGCAGGTCGATCCGACCCCCCATGCCGGTTTGCTCTTGCTGCCCGATCAGCATCCACTCGCTCGAGAGGATCTCGGGCGACGCGACGATCATTTCCTCGAGCTGCTGCTCGCTGAGGAGCGTGCTCGCGGCGACCGGCGCCGGCTTGTCGCCGACGGTCCAGAGGGCGTGCTGGATCGGCATCGGCTAGGCGGCCTCTGCCCGCGGCTGAGTCAGTTCGGCGATGGCGGCGGTGAGGAGGCGCCCTCCCAGGTCGTGGGCTTGGCGCTGGTGTTCGTCGAGCCGATCGACCAGGGCCATCAGCTCGTCCACCTTCGCGACAATCCGACGCTGCTCGGCGAGGGGGGGAAGGGGGAACCAATATTTCTTGACACTATTGGCAGAGAGATTGGGTTGAGCTGAACCATTGTCATACTCAAAGATTTGTGATCGCCCAAGTGGGCTTGTCAAAACGCAGTAAGCAAATCTTGGATCGACATGCTCTTCGAAACGTATGATCACCAGCGATGATGCAACCGCCCCGCGATCAAACTGCGTTACGATCGCAGTCTTACCAAGCGTGGCACCGCGTAAGCAATAAAGAATATCATTAGGCTTAACTTTTCCACTTCTAAGCGATTCAAACTTCTCTTCACTGATGTAGTTCATTGAAGTAAGCGATAGTGTTCCATCCGGTTCTATATGCCCGGTGTTGATCCAAGGGACTCCATCGGAGACGTATTCACTCCTGTTTGGATAGTTCTTGCTTCTGTCGCCATTAATAAGCTGCGCGAGCTTACCAATTTGTTGCCACTTCCACGTTAAAGGAATGAAGAAAGGACCACGTTTCGCACCTTCGGGGTTTTTGTTCTCCTTATGATCTTCAGATGACAAACCATTAGCGTCGATCCCTTCACTCAACCGGCCCTGCACGGCCATGGTGAGGATGGATTTTCTTATTGACCCTCGCGCGACGAACGAACCCTCGGCGTCGCTAGCACCGTAGCAAGGTGCATGAGACCCAAAGGCAGTGCGGCGGGGCTGGAAGACCGACGCCGTCGCGCTGCGGCGTGCTTCCAAGCAGGGGAGTCCGTCCGCACGGTGGCCGAACGTTTCGGTGTCGATCGCAGCAGCGTGAAACGCTGGCGGCGCGCCTGGCGGGAAGGGGGCGAAGACGCGCTCGCCGCCAAGCCGCACCCCGGCGGCAAACGCAAGCTCTCCGACGAGCAGCGGGACGAGCTGGTCGAGCTGATCGTCCAGGGCCCGCGAGAGGCGGGCTTCCCGACCGACCTGTGGACCTGCGCCCGGGTGGTCGAGTTGATCCGCGACCGGTTCGGTGTGGAGTACCACGCGGGCCATGTCGCGCGGTTGCTCCGCGAGCTGGGCTTCACGCCGCAGAAGCCGCGCACCGTCGCCCGCGAGCAAGACCCCGAGGCGGTCGAGCGTTGGCGACGCGAGGACTGGCCGCGGATTAAAAAAAAGCCCGCCGACGCGGCGCCAGCATCGTCTTCCTCGATGAAACAGGCTTCATGCTCCAGCCGGTGAACCGGCGGACCTGGGCGCCCGCGGGCTGCACGCCGGTGCAGCATTCGTGGGACCGTCGCGATCGGCTCAGCGTGATCGGGGCGGTCGTCCTCTCGCCGACTCGGACGCGTGTGGGCTGCTGCTTCGACGTGCAGCGGAGGAACGTGAAGGCCGACGACGCGGTCGAGTTCCTCCGTCGACTGCGGAAGAAGGTCCGCCGACCGCTGATCGTCGTGTGGGACCGCTGGAGCGTTCACCGCTCGGCCGAGAGACGGATCGCGGAGCTCGGCTGGAAGCGCATCGAGTTCGAGCACCTGCCCGCCTACGCGCCGGAGCTCAACCCGGTCGAAGCGATGTGGAGCCACGCCAAGTACGCCGACCTGGCGAACTACGTCCCCGACGACGTCGAGCAACTCAACGACGCGGTTCACGAATCGCTCAACGATCAGGCACGCGACCACCGCCTCAAACTCTCCTTCTTCAAGACCGCTCAACTCAGACTGTAAAGGAGCTCGTTGGCGGCGCGAGGGGCAATAACCCACCGGCGGATGATAACCAGATGACGCGGAGGTAGTCACCCGTCGTGGTCGTGTCCGGTGCGGTTGTAAATCCGGTGAACACGGTGTCGCCCGACGCGAGAATATTGACACGAGCTCCCGAGAATCCCGCATGTATTCGTCCATCTGAGTCGGGTGCGGCGTCGCCTTTGCGCGCAAGCAGTTGTAGATCACCGTTCAGATAGGACCAAATCCCATCGCCATGAGAGCTGGGGCCCGACAGTCGTCCCACGAAGGAAAGTTGGCCGCTGTCGTTGATGATGGGTGTGCCGAACTCCGTGAACAATTCGCTGCTGGTGGCGGGGGCTATATCACCGGTCATTGCCACGCGTCGAATCAGAGCCGTCTCAGCAAGCACGGAGGCTGAAAGATTGGCCGATATCAAGGTTATCGCGACGGAAATTCCGTACCTTCTATTAAGTGGCGTATGTCGCTGGAAACTGATAATCGCGCGAAGCGAAGTTCGCACCAGCCTAGAATCTTGACGCATCGGCTCACTTTGGTTAATCTGAATGGTCCTGTTGGGTTTCGCCCAAGTTGTATCAGCCGCACGGCGCCGCGCCAGCATGCAGTCGATGCGGCTAGGCTATGTCGAAGTGAAGGCTTTCTAAGCAATTGGAACCTACGGCAAAGTAAGTCGCAGTATAACTGGCCGTTTGGCCTTGCGGATCACGAAGTCCGTAGGATGGGTGCTCGCACCCATCATCCCGGCGTCGATCGGCGGGCCCGTTGCCTACTTCATCCGGTCCCACTCGTCGCCCCGCCACTCGGCGGCCGAACCCCAATCGGCGTCGTACTCGCCGAAGCGGACGTGCCGGTGGAACGACGACCACGGCCAATCCCGCACACGATCGACCAGGCCCTGCTTCACCCGGCAAGTGATCCCTCAGCAGCACGATCGCGTCAACCGAAAAGGGGCGTCGCGCGCGGACCTCACTAAAGGCTTGTCGCAGCGCCACACGCGCCGGTGGATCCACGAGAACCCTTCGACGTCCGTGCGTAACGACCGTGAAGACGTACGTGCCTCCGGCGATTCGTGCTCGGCGGTAGTTCGTCACGGCGACGGGGCGGACGGCCGGGAAGATGGGTGCGAGCACCCATCCTACCGACTTGCCACCGCGGTCGCCGACGGCAAGAAGACGAAGCGCTGGCGGATCGAAATGCGAAAGGTGGAAGAGTAGTCCGATCCGTGTGTCGCGCAGCGGCGCCGCTCGCCTCGGCGGACTCTGTCAGTAGCGGACCGACGCCGGTCTCTTTTGTAAGCGTTCGATCCCCTTTACTGCTCCCCCCGTCACTGCTCCGCGGCCTCTGCGATCTCCGCGGTGAACTAACCCCCCGGCGGGTGGCCGGGGCGGACGGCCGGGGGAAGAGCATGGAGCGGGCGAAGCGGCTGCGGCGTGAGCGTGTCGTGCGTCCGCCGGCGATTGCAACGGCGACGCGATACCGGCTCGCTGTGGCCTCCGCCACGCGCCCGATCGGTCAAACCGACTTGCCGAGGTGAGCGGAAGCCGCCGTTATTGGTCCCGATTGACCGCGCCCGCACACTTGGGTGCGCTGTCCCGCACGCTTCGTCGGTGCGGAAGACCAAACGGAATCGCCGGACGTTCACGCCGGGAGGGGCTCCGCTTGGAGCGGTATCCGGGCCGACGCGTCGGTAGTAGCTGCGCCCTTTCTTCCCTGATCGCGTATTCCCTTGAACCGCTTTGTGCTAGTGTACTAGTGCCTTTTCACCGCACCCCAAGACTACCCCCGCGCCAAAACCACCCCCGCGCGTTGTCGAGGAAGTTCTAGGCGTCTCTGCCGGGCGGCCTTTCGCTGAGTTTTCGCTTCGCGATTCTCATTGAGTACACAACGTTGGTTTTGGAGGTTCGGATGCTTCGTTACCGGGGCCTGACAACCGCTGCACTCGCCGTCGCTGTGACGCTAGCGGGTTCCGCCACTGCACCTGCCGACGATCGGCTGGGCGCGAACGCGACCCAAGAAGAGGCCGTCCGCCAGGCCGGCAAGGCCTACGTCGAGGCGCTGCAGCGGGGTGACGCGGAATCGCTGACCTCGCTCTGGACCGCCGACGGAACGTACACGGACACGACGGGACGCAGCTTCAATGCCCGTGAACTGATTGAACAGCAGTTCGGTGACTCCGGGGCGGCGAAGCCCACGGCGCCGGAAGCCTTCGACTACGACTCGGCCATCCGCCACGTCACGCCCGACGTGACGATCGAGGAGGGCGCCTGGGTCGATCCACACGCGGACGGCGACGCCTCACGCCGGTACGTCGCGGTCTGGAAGAAGGCCCAGAGCGGCTGGCTCCTCGACAGCCTGCGCGAATTCATCAGTGGGTCTGACCAACCCGGCTCGCCCCTTGAAGAGCTCGATTGGATGACCGGGGTGTGGCTGGGCGAGGCGGAGAACACTCGCATCGTGTGTCGCGGCGATTGGGACGATCACCGAGCGTTTATCCTGCGGCGGTTCACTGTTGAGCAGGATGGCAAACAGGTAATGGAAGCCACGCAGCGGATCGGTTGGGACCCGGTATCGCGGGTCATTCGCTCGTGGGTCTTCCATTCCGACGGGAGCGTCGTCGAAGGCCGGTGGCACAACGCCGGGGGCGATCGGTGGATCGTGAAGACCTCTGGGGCGTTGCCCGACGGACGCGTGCTCTCGGCGGTCAAGTACTGGGTTCGCGAAGGTGAAGACCGGTGCGTTTTGATGTCAACTCACGCAGCGATCGGCGACCAGGAATCTCCCGATTCAGCAGTCGAGTTTCGGCGCCTTTCGGCCACGGGCGGATGAAGTCGCCCCGGCGCCCCGTAGGTGAAAGCGTCCGGCCCGCCGTCCAGCCAAACTCATGAGCATTACCCGATGAAGCTGAATTACCTGTTTGGATTAGCAATCGCGCTGGCGATCCTTTCGACGCCCAGCTCACCCTGTGCGCCCCCCGAAGCCGCAAAGGAAGCCGGCCTGCCGACGGAAGACGAAGCCGCGGCCCGACAGCGGATCCTCCAAAGCGATTCTTGGCGCCGGCTCATGCGCTCGTTCGATGAATGGCTCTCGGTGCAGAAGGTCTACACGGAACCCGAAGTCGCACAAATGAAGGACTCCCTTCAAGAGCGAGTAGCGACTCTGACGGCCGCCGAGCTGCAGGACTTCATGGCCGACACCTCCGAACGGCTGGATGTCCTAATGAGCGAGTCCGCGAGGAGCGCCCGCTCGTATTTAGGAGTCCTCACGCAGCAGGCACGGAGGGAGCGTGTTTTTCGGTCTGGCGACGTGCCGGACGTGTTCGACCTGACCGTTAGCCAGCTGCGCGATGAGTTGGACCAACTCCAGCAACGCCGCGCCGAGCGGGCGGCCGCGCAACAGAAGTTCAATCAGGCGCAAGCGCAGCGGAACGCCGCGGCCGCTCAGCAGCGGCAGTCTCAGGCGCAGCAGCAAGAGAACATCCGGCAGGCCAGATCGCTTGCCGCCAGCACGCAGCAACAACAATTACAAGAGCGTCCGCGACAGGCGCCGAGAAGCCCCTACATGCCTCGTCCGTTAGTGACGAGTGAAATGGTGGCGCGGTACGAGATCTTGCGAAGCCTCCGCGGGTTTTGAGCGGCGGGTCGAGAACGTCCTCTCTACGGCGTACGCCACCCTCGCAGGGGCTTCGCTTGTGGCGCGCTGTCGCGACTGGCTTTTGCCAACGGGCGTCTCGCCGGCGCTCACCGCTCCGCGGCCCCCGCGTTCCCCGCGGTGACTCAGTCCCCTTCGGCGAACGGCTCGACGTCCGGCGCGATCCAGACCGGCGTCGACACGCGGAACGGCGCCGGCGCGCCGATGTCGAACGCGAAGCGGGCGAACGTGGCCGAGTAGCCCTCGGGCGGGGCCTCGATCGGGATGCGGTACGAGCCGTCGGCCTCGGGCTGTAGCGGCGTGGGCTCGTAGGCCTGGCCGACGGCCGCGTTGCGGAAGTCGCGCGCGTCGGGGTTCACCGCTCGCCAGAGGGTCGCCGTGACCGGCCGGGCCGTGCAGCGGACCGTGTGGACGGGGGCGTCGTAGTCCGACTGCCAGGTCACCTTGGGCCGCTCTAGGCCGTGGGCGACCGACGCGTGGAACGCGACCAGCGTGTCCAGCGCGTTGGAGCCCTTCAGGCTGTGGCCGGCGTTGGGCGTGTAGCTGAGGTGCTTCTCGCCCGGCAGGTCGGCGAAGTAGAACCGCGACGAGTCGGGCAGGAAGAACTCGTCGCCGGCCGCGTTGATCAGGCACTTGGGGAGCGTCAGGCGATCGCGGTACGCGTACGGGTCGACGACCCGGCGGATCGCGGCCGACTTGGGCGAGCCGAGCGAATCGGCGAGGCCCTGCCGCTCGTAGTCGCCCAGGGCCTCCGACCAGAAGCCGTACACGGCCTTGTGGTGCCGCATCGAGGGCTCGATGTTCAGCACGTCGATCACGATCGGCGCGATCGCGGCCACGCGGTCGTCGGTGATCGCCGCGAGCCACGTGGTCCAGCCCCGCTTCGACGCGCCGGCCACCGTGAAGCGCTCGATCCGCGGCGCGTCGGCTTCTTCGGCCAGGCACTGTTGCACGGCCGTCATCGCGGCGCCGGCCGACTTGGCCATCGGCAGCTGCGCGAGCCACGCGGGGTCGCCGGTCTCCATGAAGCGGACCCACGTAGCGGCCAGCAGGTCGTCCTCGTAGCGGTCGCGGCGGGGCGCGTCGCTCGCCAGCACGCGGAGCGGCTGGTTGGGCACGGTCGGCAGCTCGGCGACGACCGTCTGGGTCGCCAGGGCGGTTTTGACAAACCGGTCGTCCGCCTTCTCCGGCGCGGCCTCGCCGTTGCGGCCGCCGCCGATGAACAGCAGCGCGGTGTCGGCGGTCGCCCCCTTCGGCACGACGATCGTCAGCCAGTGCTTCCACTCGGTGCGGCTGACCTCCTCGGGCGAGCGCCAGGTCTGGGAGGTGAGGTCGACGACGAGCGTCGTGTGGGTGTCGCTCTCGACCCGCTCGACGACCTCCCAAGCGAAGGAGTCGTCCGGCGCGGCGACGTACTCGTCGAGCGCGGTGAGGGCGTCGGCCGCGCGGGGCTTGGCTTCCGCCACAGCGACTCCGATTCCTACGAGCGCCATGGCCAGGGGGCGAGCGAGCATCAGAAGGCTTCCTTGGTGCGACGGGCCTGTGGGTCGATGGGCCGGAAGACGAACCTCAGCGCCCGGCCGGGCCCGAGGCTACCCGCCGCGTCGGCACGCCGACAAGCACCCTATCGCTATCGCGGCGATCAGCCAGGTGGACGGCTCGGGCACGGCCAGCAGCGGGGTGACGCTCCCCACGCCGGCGCCGTAGATGGCCCTCACGCCGGCGATGTCGGCCGGGTGGAGCATGCCGGTCCCCAGGCCGCTGCGGCGGGGGGCGGCGGGGAACATCGTCGACTCGGGCAGGTCGCTGTGCCCCAAGCCGAGCGTGTGGCCGATCTCGTGGGTCATGATGCCCAGCACGTCCGGCTCGCTCGGCGTGCCGACGATGGCCCACGGGTCGCCGTTGTCGAAGTGGATGTCGCCGCCGATGTGGCGGCCGTTCGAGGGGAAGTAGGCGATCGCCTTGGCGGCCGGCATGCCGTTCTGAGCGTCGGTCCCGTTGATGAAGCGGTGGTTCATCCGGATCTGGCCGAAGCTGTCGTCTGGGTAGTCGCGGTACGCGAACGAGTTGGTCGTGAAGACCTGGGTGCCGACGTCGGCCACCTCGACGAAGTGCAGCGGCGCGACCGCGGCCCACAGGCCGAAGGCCTCTTCGGTGACGGAGCGGAGGAAGTCGGCCGGCACGCTGACGCCGTCCGGGTCGCGGAGGCCGCCGTCGAGGAAGTTGTTGTAGCTGTAGGTGATCGTGACCGGCGAGCCGTCGCCGCCGGGCTGCGGCCACTGGCCCCCCTGCAGCACGTAGCCCGGCCCGTCCGAAGCGGCCACGGCGCACGAAGCGCACCCCAGCGCCTCACAGAGCACGCAGGCCCGGGCCGACCCGGCCGTTAGGAGGGCGAGCACGAGGACGACCGACAGGCGCCAGAGGCTTGCGTAGTGGCTGGTCACAGGCGGGTCCTGCTCGGTGGTTGTCGCACGTCGTACAACTCGCCGCTGTTGAGGCGCACGGTGAACGGAACGAAGGGCTGCGCCCGAAAGAGCGGGATGAAGTCGTCGGGCGTCATGTGAGCGGTGACCGCCGCGGGGGGGTTCTCTCGGGACCGGCCCCATTGTCGCTCGGGCTTGGGCGGGGAGCAAGAATTCGACGCACCTGCCGAGCGGCCCGCAGATTCGCTACCATCCACCCCAGCGTCCCCGTGGCGTGCCGCCTGCCTGATGCCCTCTGCCTGCTACCTATGAAGACCGACGAGCTCCGCGAGAAGTACCTCGCCTTTTTCGAGACCAAGGGCCACACCCGCGTCGCTTCGGACGTGCTGGTGCCGACCTGGGACCCGTCGGTGCTGTTCACGCCGGCCGGGATGAACCAGTTCAAGGACCACTTCCTCGGCAAGGTGAAGCTGGATTACACGCGTGCGACCACGTGCCAGAAGTGCCTTCGGACCGGCGACATCGACAACGTGGGCCGCACGCCGCGGCACCACACGTTCTTCGAGATGCTGGGCAACTTCAGCTTCGGCGACTACTTCAAGCGCGACGCGATCCACTGGGCGTGGGAGTTCCTCACCGACGAGCGGTGGCTCGGCCTGCCGGCGGCGCAGCTTTCGGTGACCGTGTACGAGGACGACCGGGAGGCCGCGCGGATCTGGAACGAGGAGATCGGCCTGCCGACGTCGCGGATCGCTTACGAGGGTGAGGCCGAGAACTTCTGGCCCGCCAGCGCCCCCAGCCAGGGCCCGGACGGCGTGTGCGGCCCGTGCAGCGAGATCTACTACACCGCGCCGCTCGCCGAGGGGGGCTTCGCCGAGCCGCTGGAGATCTGGAACCTGGTGTTCACGCAGTTCAACCGCGTGGGCGACCCGCCGGACAACCTGCAGCCCCTGCCGAGCAAGAACATCGACACGGGCATGGGCCTGGAGCGCACCGCCGCGGTGCTGCAGGGCGTGCCGACCAACTACCACATCGACAACCTGCTGCCGCTCGTCGAGGCGGCGGCCGAAGTGTGCGGCGTCCGCTACGAGTACAAGAGCGAAGACGGCCGCCGGCTGCGGCGGATCGCAGACCACGTGCGCGCCTGCGCGTTCTCGGTGCACGAGAACGTGTACCCGGGCCCGAACAAGGAGAAGTACGTCGTGAAGCGGCTGCTGCGCCGCGCGGTGCTCGACGGCCACCAGATCGGCGTGCGCGATCCGTTCTTGTTCAAGCTCGTGCCGAAGGTTGTCGAGCTGATGGGGGGCCCCTACCCCGACCTGGCGGAGACCACCCAGCGTGTGGCGGGCGTGATCGAGAAGGAGGAGGCCAACTTCTTCTCGACCATCGACGGCGGCCTCAACCGCATCGAGCGCGTGTTCGACGAGATGCGCCGCGACAACCGCACGGCCGTCGACGGCGCGGTGGCGGCCGAGCTCTACCAGACCTTCGGCGTGCCGCCCGAGCTGTTCGAGTCGCTCGCGGCCGAGCACAACCTGGCCTTCGACTGGGAAGGTTACAAGCAGGCCATGGAGGCCCACGGCGAGGCCTCCGGCAAGCTCACGCACACCGTGATGGGCGCGAAGGGGCCGATCGACTCGCTGAAGCAAGCGATCCACGGCACGCAGTTCCTCGGCTACGACACGACCGAGGCCGAGGCCACGGTCGTCGGCATCGTGGCCGGCGTGGCCCCGGACGACCGGCTCTGTGACACCATGGAGGAGATCGGGCACGAGAACCCGGTCCGCGTGGTGCTCGACCGCACGCCGTTCTACGGGGAGTCGGGCGGCCAGGTCGGCGACACCGGCCGGCTGGTCGGCGACGGGTTCGAGTTCCACGTGACGGACACGCAGAAGGACGGCCACCTGCTCGTCCACGCCGGCCACCTCGCCCGGGGCGTGCTGCGCGAGGGGGCGAAGATCAGGGCGGTCGTCGACGCCGATCGCCGCGACGCGATCCGCCGCGCGCACTCCGCCACGCACCTGCTGCACTGGGCGCTGCAGAAGGAGCTCGGCTCCCACGCTCAGCAGCAGGGCTCGAAGGTCGACGCCGACTGGCTGCGGTTCGACTTCACCAACCTGTCGGCCGTCGAGCCGGATCAGCTCGAAGCGATCGAACATGACGTGGAGGCCTGCGTGGCCGTGGCCGGCGGCGCCGTCAAGTCGGAAACCCTGCCGCTGGCCGACGCCCGCAAGCAGGGCGCGATGATGCTGTTCGGCGAGAAGTACCCCGACCCGGTCCGGATGGTCTCGATGGGGCCGCTGGCCGACGGCTCCTTCAGCCGCGAGCTGTGCGGCGGCACCCACCTGTCGGCGCCGGCCGAGGTCCGCGCGTTCGAGGTGCTCAGCGAGGAGGGCGTGTCGGCCGGCACGCGGCGGATCACCGCGCTGACCGGCGAGAAGGCCCTGGCCAACCGCCGCGAGGTCGAGGCCGCCCTGGCCGACGCGGCCCGCACGCTCGGCGTGGCCGAGGGGACCGTCGTCGAGGCGGTCGGCCGGCTGCTCGCGCGGCAGAGGGCGCTGAAGAAGAAGCTCGCCGGCGGCGACGCCGGCGCCGCGCCGGGCGTGAAAGTCCGCGGCGGCGACCTGGCGACCTACGCCGCGAAGCGCGCCGCGCTCGCCGAGGCCGCGCGCCTGCTGTCGGTCGCGCCGGCGGGCGTGGCCGAGCGCTGCGCGGCGTTGATGGCCGAGATCGAGAAGCTCGAGGCCCAGGTCAAGCAACGCGACGCGGCCGGGCCGCTCGACGCCGACGCGTTGCTAGCAAAGGCCGAGACCGTCGACGGCGTCACGGTCCTCATCGCCCAGACGCCCGGCGTCGCTCCGCCGCTCATGCGGCAGCTGATCGACGCGGTGCGTCAGAAGACCCAGCCCGCCGCCGTGCTGCTCGCCAGCTCCGAGGGCGACGACAAAGTGGTCCTCATCGCGGGCATCACGAAGGACCTGCAGGACCGCGGCGTGAGCGCCGGCAAGTGGATCGGCCCGGTCGCCGAAGCGGTCGGCGGCGGCGGCGGCGGGCGGCCCGACATGGCGCAGGCCGGCGGCAAGCAGCCGAGCAAGCTGCCCGACGCGCTGGCCGTCGCCAGAGAGACCCTCGCCGCGATGCTCCGCGCGTGACACTTCGCCGCACGGTTTGCCATTGAAACCAGGCGCCGCGCTGCGCTAGGTTGGAGACTGTCAGGCGGACCTCGCCCAGCCGGGCGTGCTTCTCACCATCGCGACTGCTCTCCCACCGGTTTCGGCGCGCCGCCGATCCGGCCCGTGGCGCACGGGCCGGCTACTGGAACGCCCGCGGATCGTGTCGGCCCAACCGGGGCCCACGCGACGCCGGGCTTCGGCCGCCCCACGCCTGCGCCGCCGGGCGGCTTGTCTCGAGGAGAGCGAACGATGACCCACCTAGTTGATCGGAGAGACTCCGCCGCGCCGCTGGAGCTCAGCGGCCGCTGCCAGGTCACGGCGCGGGGGCCAAACTGGCTGTTCGTGACGGTCGAGTCCCCGTCGCGGGCGCTCGGGCTCGCGGAGCGGCTGCGTCAGATCGCGGCCTCGCAGTTCACTTACCGGATGGTCGTCGAGTTCGCCGACGGCGAGGGCGAGGCCGACCCGGCCCGTTTGGCCAGCGAGCTACGCCTGCTCAACGCGTGGCTCGACGAGCGGGGCGGCGTGCTCCGGCTGTGCGGGTTGCGACCCGAAGTGGCCGCCGCCGTGCTCGGGCAGGCGGGGTGCTCTCGCTTGCGGAGCCACGCCAGCTCGTACAGCGCGGTGTGGGGCGGGAAGGACGCCGAGGAGACCGTCGTCGAGACGCACCCACCGCGTCGGCCCCGCTAGAGCCGCGTCAGGCGAGCAGCCGCTTGCGCAGCTCGTTCAGCTTGCCGACGATCGGCCGCTCCTGCTTGCGTGCGTCCCACAGGCCCGCGTTGGGCAACCGGTGGGCGCCGTGATCGGTCAGCTCCGACCACAGCGCGACCTGCACCGCGTTCTTCGCGAGCAGCATCGGCAACCGCCGGCTCGCCCACTCGGCCTGCCGCTCCGGCGTGAGCAGGTCGGGCTTGTCGCCGGCGGCGACGACCGACAACCGCGGGTCCGCCTGCGGGTCTTCTTCGGCCGACGCGGGGAACGCGAGCGACAGCATCAACGGCGACTCGAGCCGCAGGTTCCACAGGTCGACCAGACGGCTCAGGGCGAGCGGGTTGCGCAGCTCCGATCCGTCGGGGCGGTAGCCGATGTCGAGCTGCAGGTCGAAACCGGCCACGCCCAGGTCGGCCCGCTCCAGCGCGTCGGCGTAGTCGAGCGGCGAGAGTTCCGCCGGGCGCTTCGCGCGGTACTCGCCCCACGGCTGGTCGACCCCGACCACGACCGGCGTGTTCGGGTCGAGCTGGCGCACCGCCCGCACGGCGGCCGCGGTGACGTTCAGCCGCTGCTCGTCGGTGAGCGACAGGACCCGCTCGCGGTTGATCTTCGACGCCACGTGCCAGAGCTGCACCCTGCCCCGGTAGCGCTGCACGGCCGCGCGCACGTGGCCCAGCATCAGCGAGGTCAGCGTCTCGAGGTCGCCCTCCCACAGGTACGACCAATCGGGCATCAGCCGCTCGTCGAATTCCAGCAGCGGCCCCGCGCACACCCGGAGGCCGGCCGACCGCGCCCAGTCGAGCGGCTTGTCGACGGGCTCCCACTCGCGCGTCCCTTCGATCGGCTCGCAGAGGCCCCAGCCGCACGACACGGCCGCCAGGTTGAACGTCTCGGCGATGCGTTTCGCCGTCGGCCCGCGCGGCGCCTTGGGGCCCAGCCGCACCCCGAGCAGCGTGGTCAGTTTCTTCCCTCCCGCCATGCGGATGTCGAGGGCTTGCTCCGCGTACAGATCGGCCAGCAGGCACGCCGTGTCGGCCGCCCGGGCGATCGCCTCGTTCGCCAGGCGCGAGGCGGCGCTGGGATCGGTCGCTTGTGTGGTCGCCGCGCGCGAGAACAAACGCGTCGCTTCGCGCACGCCGTCGCGGACCGGGTCGGACAGCCGCAACCCAAGCTGCTCCCACCCGGCGAGCTGGTCGCGGACGCGGAACAACAAGCCGCGGGCCAGCTCGACCTCGAGGCGGTAAGGCCTCTCACGCTCCACCAACGACGAAGTGCCCAACAACCAGTCCCCCGCGCCGGCGATCGGCCAGGGGATATGGAAGCAGCCCGAGCTGTCTTCGACACGCTCGACAACGACCTGGTCGCCGCTGCGGAGCGTGCGGCCGAAGGTCGGGCTCTCGTCCATCCCCGACACGTACGCGCGGGCGAGCCGCTCTTCGCTCAGGAGGTTAGGGTCATCGGCGACGAACCGCATCAAGCCCATGTAAAGCGACCCGCGAGCAATCCCGACAACGAAACGGAAACAGCCACCCGACCATCGGACGGCGGCCAACCCGCGGACGAACCACCCTCACGTCAGCCCCTGCTTAGCGATAAGCCCCTGCTGAGCGATAAGCCCCGCCCGGCGGCAGGCCAGCCGGTTTCCGCAAGTGCTGTCGACACAGTACGTTAGTAGCCCGCTCTCGCGGCAACAACCGGCCCGCACGGAGGGCCCCCGCCGGGCGGCTGAACCGACTACCCCGCTAGCTGAGCCGTGCCCGCCCCCGAAAAGCCAGCCGAGGCGCCCTTCGCACCGATGCGCCGCGGCAAGGTACGCGACGTTTACGACCTGGGCGAGCACCTGCTGCTTGTCGCCAGCGACCGGATCAGCGCCTTCGACTGGGTCCTCGACGCCACGGTGCCGGATAAGGGCCGCGTCCTTACGCAGCTTAGCCGCTTCTGGTTCGAGCGCCTGGGCAGCGAGCTGGGCGTCGAGCACCACCTGATCACCTGCGACGTCCACCAGATGCCCCTGCCCAGCGGCGCCGACCGCGCGCGGCTCGAGGGGCGGTCGATGCTCTGCCGCAAGGCGCGGGTCGCGCCGTTCGAGTGCGTCGCGCGGGGTTACTTGGCCGGTTCGGGCTGGAACGAGTACCAAGCGAGCGGGCGGGTGTGCGGCGTGGACCTGCCCGGCGGGCTACGCGAGAGCGACCGCCTGCCCGAGCCGATCTTCACGCCCGCCACGAAAGCCGACGAGGGCGAGCACGACGAGAACGTGCCCTTCGGGCGCATGGAGGCCGACCTCGGCCGCGAGCTGGCCGCGGAACTGCGGGACCTGACGCTGCGCATCTACCGCGCCGGGGCCGAGCACGCGGCGTCGCGGGGGCTGCTGATTGCCGACACGAAGTTCGAGTTCGGCCACGCCGACGACGGCCGGCTCTTGCTCATCGACGAGGTGCTCACCCCCGACAGCAGCCGCTTTTGGCCGGCCGACAGTTACTCGCCGGGGAGCCCGCAGCCCTCGTTCGACAAGCAGTACGTGCGCGACTGGTTGCTCGCTTCGAGCTGGGACCGGCAGAGCCCGCCCCCGCCGCTGCCGACCGAGGTGGTCGCGCACACCCGCGACAAGTACATCGAGGCCTACGAGCGGCTCACGGGAGAGCGTTTCGCGTGGCGCTAGTTGTGAGGCGCTAGTTGTGAGGCGCTAGGCGCTAGTTCTGTCGCGCAGTCGGCAAGTCCTAGCGCCCCATCTCAGGCCGAGCCGTCCGACGAGGGCTTGGCGTCCGAGTTGGACGAGTCGGCCTGGGCCGCGTCGGGCTTGGAGGTCTTCGGCCGGGAGGTCTTCTCTTTGGCCTTCTTGGCCGCGCGGGGGGGCTTGGGGGGCTTCTCTTTCGGTTTCTCC
This sequence comes from Botrimarina sp., assembly GCF_040219535.1. Taxonomy (NCBI): domain Bacteria; kingdom Pseudomonadati; phylum Planctomycetota; class Planctomycetia; order Pirellulales; family Lacipirellulaceae; genus Botrimarina; species Botrimarina sp. Next base: position 9,266 of record NZ_JAVJSH010000018.1, on the reverse strand, counting down.
TTGTCGCCGTCGTGCTCGGCCTCGAACTCGCGCCACGTCATGGCGCGTCGCATCGGCTCGATACGCAGCACGACCTCGCCCCGCTGGAACACGCGGACGGTGCCGCTGGAGCTGCTGATCGCGATGCCGATCGCGTCGGTCGCGTGGCTGATCTGGGCGGCGGCCCAGTGACGCGCGCCGAGCCCCTTGGAGAGCGAGATCTCCGTCGACGGGGGCGCCGAGATGTGTTGCGCCGAGGCCATCACCGTGCCGGTCGACGAGATGATGAACGCCCCGTCCATCTGGGCGATCTCCTTGACCCCCTCGCGGACCTTGCTGTCGGCCAGGCTCCGCTCGGCGGCCGTGTAGCCCTTGACCGGGTCGAAGCCCATCGGCTTGCAGTACTCGAGCGTGCGGCGGTGGTCGCCTACCACCAGCAGCGTGCCGACCGGCTTGCCCTCGCGCCCCTCTCGGCCGATGTCGACCGCCAGATCGATCACCAGCTTGAGGGTCTCGGTGGGGACCTTCGAATCGATCTGCCGCAGGTCGCGGACGGTGAGCCGGCCGAGGTGCTCGTCGAGCCGGATCAGGCTGATCGAGTCGATCACGCCCGGGTCGAAGCTGCTGTGAAGCGTCACGACCGTGGAGCCCGCTTCGAGGTGCTCCTCGGCGACCGCCTCGAGCAGCGCCTGGGTCAGCCGCTCGTAGACCGGCGCGTCGTTCATGCCAAGGAGGATGGTCTCGAGCGAGACATCGCCCTCCTCGTCGTGCGCGCCGGCCAGTTGGTCTTCCGAATCGGCCGCGACGAGCAGCTGCCGCGAGCCGACCGCTTGCTGCAAGCGGCCCCAGTCGACAGGCCGCTCGGCGAGGAACAACACGGCGTCGGCCGAGTGCTGATCGGCGATCGCTACGGCCGCGGCGCAGAAGCCCTCCAGCTGGGCGGTGAATCGGCGGGGCTGCGCGCCGCGTGGAGAGGCCATACCGGTTGCGTTGTCGATCGCGGAGTCGCCACGCCACTCACGAGACAAACCGGCGCTGGCTGAGCGCACCGGCAAAAAGAAGGCGCAGCAGGGCCGCCCACCGCCGGAAAAAGCGAATCGCGGCGGCCCGTTCCCTAGCTTAACCGATCGCCCCGCAAGCGATCAATCCAAGCCGCCGGGGCGCCCCGCTGGACGGCCTCCCCAGCGCGTTGGGCGGTTGCGGAGAGCTGCGGAGGTGGTCTGGCCGACGACTCCTCGGGCTGAGGCCGCGAGGCCCAGGTTCCCACGGGCCGCTTTCCGCCGCCCGCTCCCAACCTTCCCCCGGCCAGCTACCTGCGCCGGCTCGCTGCGCTGCCGGTGCGCGACCCTCCGAAGATGCCGAACAAGCCCGAGGGCTCCGGCGGGCTGTTCCGCATCACGCCGCGGTAGATCGGGTACTCGCGGTAGAGCCGACCGGTCGGATCGACGGCCGCGGCGACTTGGCCCGACGCGTCGGTGTCGTGCGGGCGGAAGACGCGCTTGTCGTACAGCACCAGCGCGTGCAGCGCGTGGGCGATCGAACCCAGGTGCCACTCGTGGTCGGCATGGCCCGCCAGCAGGTTGGTCAGGTAGTTCACCGCCCGCACCGAGCGGTAGGAGCGCAGCTCGTCGTCGCTCAGCGAGTAGACCAGCCACTCGAGGGTGTGGCCCGTGGTGCGGAGTCGCCGATCGATGTCGTCTTCGTCGCCCGGGCCGCGGAACCACGAGGTGCTGAGCGAGCCGTCGTCGTTCTGCAGCCGGAACGCGTAGGCCTCGTACTGAGCGACGAATTTCTGGGCCTCGGCGTACTCGCCGTCGACCTTCTCGCCGCGCGCCTCGCGGCGGCGGTAGGCCAGGCTGAGCCCGGCCAAGCGGTGGGTGCCGCCGCAAGCGGCGCCGCGGATCGGCTGGCCCCGCTCCTCGGCGATCAGCCGCGGGATGTCCCACGCCTCGCCGCGGTCGTTGGTCCAGCGGGCGTCGGAGTCGAGGTAGTGCCCCAGGCCGATGAGCTTGAAGGTGAGCTCCGTGCCCGGGTAGCAGGTGCGTTGCTCGGCCTCGATGAGGTCGTGGATCGTGAACTCGCGGCCGTCGACGCGGATCGGGTAGTCCGGGCTCACGTTGCACTGGGCCAGCATCGCCAAGAACTGTCCGCGGTGCCCCTGCAGGCTCACGCCGACCTCCACGTCGAGCGTGCCGTCGTCACGCACGACCATCATCCGCTTGCCCGCCGAGGGGCGGTTGAAGCAGAGGTGGCCGACCGCGGTCAGGTAGGGTCCCTGAGGGCCGCCGTCGCGCACGCGGCTGTGCAGCTCGTAAGCGAGCATCGCGTGCATCAACTCCCACGGGTCGTTCTGTGCGGTGTTGAGCGGCCGTGAGTAGTAGTAAGAAAGCACCGTGCGGAGGCGCGCCCGCAGACTCACCATGCTGCGGCTCAGTGGCGGCGGTGGCGACGCCGGTTCGGCGGCGGTCTTCGGCGCGGCCTCGACGCGGGGGCGCTTTGTCGCAGCAGATTCTGCCTGCTGGCGAGGGGCCACCGCGTCGGAGGGGGCCTCCTCGGCTTCGGCCGACGCGATCGACCGCGCCGACTTCGGCGGCGCCACCCGGGCCGGTTCTTCCGAGGGTTCGGTGACGGGATCGGCGTCGGCCGCCGGGGAGGAGGAGAAGCGCGTGTCGCGGTCCTCTTCCTCCGGGATCTCGGGCTCCTGGATCTCGGGCTCCTGGATCTCGGGCGCCCGAGTGTCGGCCGCCGAGCCGCCCTCCGGCGCCTGGGCGTCTGCCGACACCCGCGGCGCTTGCAGCGGCAGCACCGACGGGTCCGGCGTCCGCTGCGCGGGCGATGCCGTCACGGCAGGCGTCGACAGCAGGACCCCCGCGTCCTGGTCCCCCGCTCTGCCCGATCGTGCGGGGCGGCCGGGCGCGACGAGCCGTGGTGCGTCTGCCCGATCGGTCGCCGCTTGCGGGGCGGCTTGGCGCGGCGGGGCGTCTGCTTCGGCGGCGGGCTTCGCGGCCGGCGTCTGGAGTGCCGGCCGCCAAGGCAGCCCGGCACGCGTGGCCACGCGCACCGGCTCGGTCGGCGGCTCGATCGATTCCAGCGCCCGCTTCGGCAGGATCTCGGTCAACGGCTGCGGCGGGCCAGAGAGGATGGACTCGTAGCGTTCGCCCGACCATGCCGGCATTGCTAGCACGAAAGCGAGGAGCCAGGGCGCCACACGCCGCCGCCCCCCAAGGCGCCTACCAAGATCGCTCGAGCTGCAAAGCATTCGCTGGCCTTCCCCTTCGTTCTCACAGCGAGCGACCCTCGCCGCTTCAACCCCAACGCCGATCCCCGGGCGCACGCCGACCGCCTAACCGGCGTGAGGACCTACAACCGCGTCAGCAAGGGGTATCGGGAAGGGCCGACGGGCCGCGACAGCTATTCGGTATCCCGCCCGCCCGGTCGCAGTTGAGCGACGCAGCCGTCACCGCTGGCGCAGCACGCAGAAGCGTTCAGAAGAACGGTATCCAATCCGGCAGGCGATTCGCGACCGACGTGCGGTCCTCCGCGTCGGCCGGCGGTTCGGCGCCTTGGGCGAGCGCCACATAGGCCGACACGTCGCCCCCCAGGTCCCGGCCGGTCGTGCGACGCATCGCTTCGACGCCCGCCAGTTGCATCGCCGGGTTGGGGTCTTGCAGCAGGGGCAGCAGGCGCTCCTTCGGAGCACCGACGCGACCCAGGGAGCGTGCGGCCGCCACACGCACGTCGAACGAATCATCCGACTGGGCGACCGCGGCCAACGCGTCGACCGCGTCGGCCGCGCCGCGGTCGCCCAGCAAGCGGCAACCGGTGCGTCGGACGTGGGGGTCGTTGTCTTTGAGGGCCGCGATCAACGCCTTCTCCGAAAGCGGCGTGCGGAAGGCGGCGGCCGATTCGAGAGCCGCTTGGCGGATCAATGGATCGTTCTCCGAAGCGAGCGTCTCGACGAGTTGCTCGACGAGCTCGCGTTGCTCGGGCGTGTCTTGGCCGGTCGACTTGTCCGCGATTTCGCGCACGTTGGCGGCGCGCTCCGCCGGCGTCGCAAACGACGTGCGATCTGGCCTGAAGAACGGGTTGAGCCGCGCCAGCCGGGGATCGGACTGGCAACCGCTGCTCAGAACAGCCAGGGCGGCGAGCAATGCGACCTGATAACGCATCTCGGGAGGCGCCTGCGGTGTAGGGGGGGGACGTGCCGGCAAACGGGGCGGACCGTATCAGGGGGGCCGGTCGGAAGCCAAGAGAGCTTTCGCAGCAGTTAACGCCGCCACGCCCGCGGCGCCGGCAGGCCGGCCGCCCCTTCCGGGGGCCAATAGCCTAAGATGCCCGAGGACGCCGACGCGCCCGACCTCTCCGCGTGCTCGCCCTCACTCACGCTCATGGCCCAGCTCACCACGTTTGTCTTCACCGACCTGGTGGGCTCGGTCACGCTGAAGCAAAGGATGCCCGGCGCGGACGCGGCCACCCGCGACGCGGCCTACGTGGAGCGTGTGCTCACCCCCCACCGCCAGCGGATCGAGGCCGGCCTCGCCGACGCGGATGGCCGGGTCGTGTCGACCGCCGGCGACGGGCACTTCCTGGTCTTCCCAGACACCGCCCGCGCGGCGCTGTGGGCGCTGAGGGTGGTCCGGTCCCACGTGGAGGACCCGATCTTCGCCGACGGCGGCGCCGTCGCGCAGGTGCGGATCGGCATGCACGCGGGCACGCCGCAGCCCGACCCGGCCGACCCGGACAACTTCATCGGCCGCGCAGTGGACTACGCCGCCCGGCTGGCGGACCACGCGCAGGGCGGGCAGGTCTTGGTCTCGCGGACGACCGCTTCGCTCATCGAAGACGGCGCCCTCGACGGCGTTCGCCTGCACCCCCACGGGCGGATCGAGCTGCGTGGCATCGGCGGGGCGGAGCTGTACGAGCTGCTCGACGGGGGCCGCCAAGCGACGCCCCCACGGCGGCGTGCGTCGGACTCGCCCGCGCGGCAGTGGAGTGTGCTCCCGAGGACGATGGCGCTCACCGAGTACGCGGCCGGCTCGAGCGCCGCCGCGGGCGGGACCTCGTCGGCCACGGCGGTGCGGCCGCGGCGGGTCGGCAACTACGAGCTGGCGGAGCTGCTCGGTCACGGCGGCATGGGCAACGTTTACAAGGCGCGGCACGCGCAGTTCGAACGGCCCCGCGCGGTGAAGATCATCCGTCCCGACCTGGTCGAAGCCGGCGGCGACACGGTCGTCGAGCGGTTCTACCAAGAGATCCGCGCGACCGGTGCGCTCGAGCACCCGAACCTGGTGGTCGCGATCGACTCGTCCTCCCCCGAGGACGACGAGCACTACCTGGTGATGGAGTTCGTCGACGGGGTCGGCGTCGACCGGATGCTCGAATCGGAGGGGGCGTTGCCGGTCGCCGACGCGTGTGAGATCGCGCGCCAAGCGGCGTTGGGGCTCGAGCACCTGTACGAGCAAGGCCTCGTCCACCGCGACGTGAAGCCCTCCAACCTGATGATCACCCTGGTGAGCAACCCGCACCTGGCGGTCACGCCGGGCGGCGCCGGCGCCGCGGCCGGCGACCTCGCCGCCCGCAGCGCCGGCGCGAAGCTGCCGGTCGTGAAGCTGATGGACCTCGGCCTGGCGCTGCTGGTCCGCGGCGACGACGAGCGGCTCACGCGGCTGGATCGCGGCGGCATGGGCACCGGGCATTACATGTCGCCCGAGCAGTGGCGCACGACGAGCGTCGACATCCGCGCCGACGTGTACAGCCTGGGCTGCACGCTCTACCACCTGCTGATGGGCGAGCCGCCCTTCGCCCGGTCGGACCTGAAGCCCGAACGCGCGCACGCGACCGCGACGCCGCCGCCGCTGCGTCCGCCGACCGGCGCGCCGCGGGAGCTCGTGCGCCTGATCGAATCGATGATGGCGAAGCGCCCCCAAGACCGCCCGCAGACGCCCGGCCAGGTGGCCGACGCGTTGGCGCCGCTGGCGGCCGGCCACCGGCTGGCGGAGCGGGTGCGGCGGCTGCAACGGGGCGAGTCCTCGGCGGGCCGCGCCGACGGCGACGAGACCCGCCCCGCGCCCCGCGGCGAGGCCGACACCCGCCGGCCCCGCACGCTGGTCTCATCGACGGCCGAAGCGGCGGTGCGCCGCAGCCCCTGGCTGTTGGTCGCCGCGACGACGCTCGCCGCGTGCGCGGCGGTCTTCGCGCTCAGCTACGCGAATCGCGCGCGGCTGGAACAGCACCAAGAGTCGCTGCTGAGGACGGCCCGCTTCGCGGCCACCGACGTGGCCGACGCGATCGACAAGCGCGTCGGCACGCTCGCCAAACTGGCCTCGCGGCCCGAACTGCGCCGCGCCGTCAAACAGGCGATCGAGGAGGGCGACCGGTCCGCCTTGCAGGCGTGGCTCAGCGAGAACCGCGGATTCAACGACGAGTCGCTCAACCTCGACTCGAGCAGTTGGTTCGTGACCGACCCTCGGGGGGAGCAGCTCGCACGCGACCCTTGGTCCGACTCGATCGGCCAGAACTACGCCCACCGCGATTACTTCCACGGCCTGGGCGCCGACCTCCCGGAGAACCCCTCGCCGGCGCCCGACCCGATCTCCGAGCCGCACCAGTCGGCCGTGTATCAGAGCGACACGACGAGCGACCTGAAGCTGGCGTTCTCGGCGCCGATCACCGAAGGGAAGGAGGTCCTCGGCGTGCTGGCGATGTCGGTCGAGCTGGGCAACTTCGACGAGTTCCGCAAGACAGACGACGACGCCGGGCCGGTCGAGATCTTGCTGGTCGACGTGGGCGAGAACCGCCTCCGCGGCGAGACCTTCCGCGGCTTGGTCCTGCACCACCGCAACCTCGGCCGCTTCACGAGGGGGGGCCCGGCCCGGCTCTCGGACGGGCTCGTCGAATCGATCCGCCAGACGCGCGGGGGCCGCAACGGCGCCGTGTTGCCCACCTACGACGACGTGTTCGAGCGGCGTGACGGCGAGCCGATGATCGGCGCGGTCATGTGGGTGACGCCCAGCAGCCTCTCGCCCGACCAGCGGCACTCGTGGGTCGTGGTCGCTCAGGAGCCCAAGCCCTGACGCGTGGCGACTCGCCGCTCGCGTGCTAGGCCGGCCGCCGAGCGAACAGAGCGTGAGCGGCCCCGGCCACGCCGTGTTGCATGAGGGTGACCGCGAGGATCGCCAAAACGGCGACCGGCTGGTCGCCCATCGTGGCGCCGATCAGCCCGAGCGCCAGGCCCGTGTTCTTCATGCCGAGCGAATAGACCCAGGCGATGCGGCCCGCGCGGGCCAGGCCGGCCCAGGTCGCGAGCCGCGCGGCGGGCGTAGCGCACGCGATCGGGAGCGACAGCGCGGCCGCCACCGCGGTCGCCAGCAGCGGCCAGTCGGGCTCCGCGAGCACGCGCGGCAGGGAGACCGCCGCGTTGACGTAATTGAGCAACAACAGCGCCGCGGCCGACACCAGCGCCAACACGTGCCGCGCGGCGTCGAGCCGCTCCCCGCCGAGCGCCCGGCGCGTGGCGAAGCCGACGAGCGTCGGCCCGAGCACCCAAACCACAAACACGATCCCGGTGAACCGCGAGACGAGTTCGTCGGCCCGCGCGGCCATCGCTTCGTTCAGCGCGAAACCCATCGCCCACAAGAGCACCGGCGTGGCCCAGGGGCAGAGACAAATCGAGAGCACCACCAGCCCCAAAGCCCAAGCGAGCGCGCCGCCGGACTGGTGCGTCCAGGCGACGGCGGAGTTCGCTACCGGCATCGCGCCGGCGAGCGCCAGCCCCACGACCAACGCGGCCGCGGCCGACGGGTCGAGCCACAACGGCGCGAGCCAGCCCCAGGCCGCCACGACGACCACCGGCGGCAACCAAGCCCCCGCCAGCGCCAGCAACAATCCGAGGGGGCGCTGGGCGAGCTCGCGGAGCTTGCCGAGGTCGACCGACGCGGCGCCGCAGAACAGCAGCACGCCGACGAGCACCAGCGAGAAGCGGATGGGGGCGGGCCCCTCGGCTTCGGGGGCGAGCCCGCGCAGCCAGACTCCGGGCCCCGGCGCCACCGCGGCGGCCACGTACGTGGCCACGAGCAACCACACCAATCGGCGGCGCACCCAGTGGGCCAGGGGCGCCGCTGGGTCGGGCGATCGGGGCGGCGGGCTGTCGGGGGGCATCGTGGCAGGCTAATCGCCGCCCGCGTCGGCGGCGAGGGCGATCCGGCTCAACCTTCTACGCGGCTCTTGAGCCGCTCGACCTCGTCCCAGAGCTCGCGGATCTCCTCGGAGAACTCGCTCCGCAAGTCGGCGAGCTGCGCGGCGAAGTCCGAGGCCGCCATCGGCGCCGGCTCCGAAGGGGTGGCCTCTTTGGGGGCCGCGCTGCTCGCGTCGGCGGCCGCGCCCGTCGGCGCGTGGCCGTAGGCCGAGGCCGGTCGGCTGCCGGGGTCGTCGCCGGCGTCGGCGACGCCGAGGTCGCGGCGGACGCGGTCCCGCTCGCTCTGCGAGTAGAAGCAGTGGGAAACGATCGCGCCACGGCCGGGCGGCGTCAGGTACTCGATCAGCCCCTTCCCGACGAGCGCGTCGAGGATCGGCCGCAGCTCGCTCACGCCGGGGATCGGCTCCATCCGCGCGGCGCGGCCGCGGAGGTCGCCGACGGTCTGGGCGCCCCGCAGCAGCAGCTCGGCTACCACGGCGAGCTCGGCCTTCTCCACGCCGAGCCACTCGTACATGCGGTGGCGGTACCGCTCGACCCGCGAGTCCCCCTGCACCACCGTCAGCGCGCCCTTGCTGCGGAGCGAGTCGATCGCGCGCTCCAGCTGCTCCTCGTCGAGGTCCATCTGCGGGAAGCGGTTGCTCTTCTGGTTGCACCCGGTCCGCAACGCGTTGAGCGACAGCGGGTACGCGTCGGGCGTGGTCTTGGCCTTCTCGACGAGCACGCCGAGCACGCGTCGCTGGGGGGCTTCGAGCGGTTCTCGTGCGGCGTCGGGCATCGGTCGATCGGTCGGGGGAGTTGTGGGGTTCGGCGTCCCCCATCGTAGCGCAGCCGGCGGGCGGTACGCGAGCCCTCGGCGCCGCGGCGTGGCGACAAGAGCGCACGAAAAAACCGCGGGCCGCTCTTGCGAGCGGCCCGCGGTCAAGCTTGCGGTCTCGGGTATCAGCCTGCGTGATCAGTAGGTGATCACACAGTCCATGCCGAAGGCCCAGTTGTTGTAGTCCTCTTGGTCGGCGAAGCCGACGTTCGCGGCGGCGGCGTCCGACGGGGTCCAGTCGTAGCGGACCTCGGGGCGGATGACGACGTTGGCGTGCGG
>NZ_JAVJSH010000017.1:0-51109 GCF_040219535.1 Botrimarina sp. | reverse complement strand
GGCCGCCAAGCGATGGCGGGCGCTCAACGGCTCCGAACTCCTACCGGACGTGCTCCGAGGGACCCCCTTCCAAGACGGCCTCCCGCTCCAAGAAGCCGCCGCCTGATTCAACCGCCGTACACAACTCTTGACGATATCTCCGACGCCGGAGGCGAGAAAGCGGTACGCCGGACCGTAGGCCCACGCAACAGCTGTTGCCGTCGCTTGACAGGTCAGCCTTCGATGGCGTTGCCGTGGAGAGTGGAGAGGTCGCGTTGGATTCGATGCCAGTTTGAGGGATTGCCAGCAGATAGACTTCTAACACTAGGCCAAGGACCGGCCCAAGAGTCCAAATTGCGGTTCACTGCTGACGCGGCACGCGGCGCGCGAATCGGGGGCGAGAAACGTGGGAGCCCACCGCGGTGGCGTGTGCACAGTAGGTCAAAGCATGGCCGACTCTGTGTTGGCTCAGACGCCGGCAAGCTAGCTACGTCGCGGCCCGCGTAGCGCGGCTCAGAGAGCACGAAACCAGCTCGAAAGAAGCCCGGTCCGCCTACCGTTTTTCTACCGGTTTGGTCAGCGGCGTGGCCGAAAGTACCGCGAAAGACCGCGGCCCAGTGCGTAAAAAGAAATCGCTTTGCACGCGTGGATTTCGAGGCTACGATGCGGTAAGTCCAGGGGTTTTCCGAAGCTTTGGGCTCGCGAGAGATGAGTGCCTCTTAATCAGTAGGTTCTTGGTTCGAGTCCAAGAGGGAGCACTGAGCACATCGCCAAACCCCGGGAAACAGCGGTTTTCTCGGGGTTTTTTGCTTGGGGTGGCGCGACGTTTGGCCGTGCGCCGGTTGTCGCCGTGGCGGAGCCGATGCGAGGGCTTCACGCGCCCTCTTCGATGCAGAACAGGCGCCGCTCGCCGCGGATGAAGAGCTGGTTGTCGACGGGGGCCGGGGTGGCGTCGATCGTTTCGCCGAGGTTGTTTTCGGCGACCTCCTCGTACTCGTCCGAGTCGCGGATCACGATGGTCGTGCCGCTGCGATCGCTCAGGTAGACGTACCCGCCGGCGGCGACCGGCGAGGCGTACGTCGTTTGTAGGCCCGTTCGGGTGGTGTAGTGCGGCTCGCCGGTTTTCGCGTCGACGCACGTGAGCACGCCCGTCTTGGCTTTGTAGAAGTAGAGCCGGTCCCCGGAGAGCAGCGGCGAGGCGATGTCTGGCGTGTCGCGCGTTCGAGTCCACAGCACTTTGGAGGTGCCGCCGATGTCGCCGCTCCCGTCGAGCTTGAACGCCCCCAAGAACGAGCCACGGAAGCCGCTCGCCACGAACACGCGGTCGCCCATCGCGACCGCGGAGGCCGCCGGCCGCTGCGTCTGACCGCCGCACCGCCAGAGCTCTTCGCCGGTTTCCAGGTCGTACGCGCGGGCGAAGTTCTCGCCGTTCATGACGACCTGCCGTCCCGAGGGCGTGTCGACGACAAGCGGCGTGGCCCAGCAGGTCGGCTCGTCGCGCTCGGCCCGCCAGAGGGTCTCGCCGGTTCGCTTGTCGAGCGCGTATAGGTAGGACGGGCCTTCGTGGTCCCACGGCACGAGCAGCTTGTCGCCGGCCAGCGTGGGCGAGCTGCCCTCGCCGAAGCCGTTGCGGGTCTGCATGTCGCCGAGGTCGCGGCCCCAGACGGGGTCGCCGTCCATCGTGTAGCAGTAGGTCCCTTGCGAACCGAAGTGCGCGTACACGTGCTGGCCGTCGGTCGTCGGCGAGGCCGACGCGTAGGTGTTCGTGCTGTGCGTCGAGTCGGCCGGCGTGGCGGTCGTGGCGGTGCGGCGCCACAGGAGCTCGCCGTTGGCGCGGTCCAGGCACATCACGATGAAATCTAGCGGCTCCCTGTCGCGGCTCGGGGCGCCGTCGGGGGCGGCGCTGGTGACGACGAACACGCGGTCTTCCCACACGACGGGCGACCCGGAGCCGAGCCCATCGATAGCGACCTTCCACTTGACGTTCTTCGTTTCGGACCACTCGACCGGCGGGTTCGCGTCGCGGGCCACGCCGGCGCCGTCGGCGCCGCGCCAGTGCGGCCAGTTGTCGGCCGCAGCGACGGAGGCCGAAGCGATGGCGAGCAGGAGAGGGAACCGATAGCGGGAAGCGAACATCGGCGGGGCTCGTCGAGGTTGCTGGGCTGCGCGATGTTGCTGGGCTGCGCGATCCGGAGCGCGCTGCGGCGGCGTCGCATCGGACGCGGCGCATCGGGACCGCCGGGGCAACGCCGCCGCGGGGGGGCTGCTCCTGCACACTATCGCATCGCGTGCCGAGAGACAATCACGGCGGCGGCGATCGCCCCCACCGCCGACCACGCACGCACCGGCGCGTCGCGCAGCCCCGGATCGGCCTCCCGCCCGTTCCCGCCGCGGGTGGGCGTTGGTAGGATCGCGGGCTCGTATCTCGTTTGATTCGTCGTTCCGCAGGGGGCCGCCATGCCGGGCCTGTTCGAGGGGAAGAAGGGCCTGATCACGGGCGTGTTCAACAAGCAGTCGATCGCGTGGGCGATCGCCGAGCGGGTCCTCAGCGAGGGGGGCGTGTGCGGCTTCACCCACATGCCCGACAAGCCGGACGACGAGCGCAAGAAGAACGAGGGCCGCGTGCGCAAGCTGATCGACGGCCACTCGGGCGCGAAGTTCCTCGAGCCGATGGACGTGACGCTCGACGGGCACGTCGACGCGGTCGCCGGCCGCTGCAAGGAGGAACTCGGCGAGCTCGACTTCCTGCTGCACTCGATCGCGTTCGCTCCGCCGGAGGACCTGAAAAAGGACACGGTCGACACGAGCCGCGAGGGCTTCAAGACCGCGATGGCGATCAGCGTGCACAGCCTGATGGCCCTGGCCAGCGCGACCAAGGACCTCCTGAAGCCCGGCGCCAGCATCCTCACGCTAACCTACTACGGCGGCGAGAAGTGCGTGCCCGGCTACAACGTGATGGGCGTGTGCAAGGCCGCGCTCGACGCCACCGTGAAGTACCTGGCGTACGACCTGGGGCCGCGCGGCGTGCGGGTCAACGCGCTGTCGGCCGGCCCGCTGCAGACGATCAGCGGCCGCGGCGCCGGCGTCGACGAGATGCTCGGCCTCTACGAGGCGATGGCCCCCCTGGGCCGCAACATCACGCACGAGGAGGTTGGCAAGTCGGGCGTGTACCTGCTGAGCGACATGTCGAGCGGCGTGACCGGCGAGATCCTCCACCTCGACGGTGGCTACAACGCGATGGGCTCGCCGGGGCGGATGCTGGAGAAGATCAAGGCCGCGCGGGGGTGAAGGGACCGGCTGAGGGTCCGAAGTCGGCGGGTCCACTGCTAAGCTAGTCGGTTCAGACGCTACTCAGGCAAGCGGTGTTCGCTCGGCATCTGCCTGCCGTGGCGGAACCCGAAGACCTCGACAGTTCGTCTGCTATCGTCGACCCGGTACAGAAATAGGCACGGTGCGACAATCAGCGCCCGAACGGTGTACTCGCGCAGCTCGTTTTCGGGTGGCTTAGGGCACCGGTGGGGCATCGATTCGAGGGATTGGACCGCCGCAATCGCCTTCCGCCACCATCGTTCGGCTGGGCCCGTCGTGTGCGCGCTCTCAATCAAGAAGTCGAGATACTTGCCGGCATCGCTCAGCGCCGCGTCGGTCAAAACGACCTTGTACCTCATTCGCTGAGCTCGAAGCCGCGTTCAGAGCCGAGGTCTAGCAGACCTTGGCGCATTTCGCGCACACGCCCGGCTGCCAAGTCGTCCTCGCCGCGTCGAAGGATCGACTCGCTCAGACGCCGTTGCTCTTCTGACATCGGGGCGAAGACCACCGCCTCGTCGCTTAGCGCTGCGATGTTTTTCAGTAGAGCCGTCGCGAATTCGCTGGCTTCAGCGAAACCGAAAGCAGCCGCTCGCTCGGACAGGCTACGGGTTTCGGCTTCGGCAAGATTGATTTCCATGCTCCTGATTATGGGCTCCTTGTCGACGGCGTGTCAAAGCTTGCCCGTTCGCCCGCTGGCGCGCTCCGCGGCAGCTCAATCTGCGGCCGAATCGCTCTAGCCACCGCGCGGCTGGATCGCGATACTCGCGCCGGACATTGACACCTCCCGGCCACGGATGGATCGAGGATGCTCTCTCGCTTGCCGCTGCGCCTGTGCGCGCTGATTCTGTCGCTCTCGCTCGCCGCTAGCACGCCGGCCGCCGCCCAATCGGCCGGCGCGGCGCCGACCGTCGAGCAGGCCCTGTCGCTCACGCCGATCCAGAAGGGCGTGGAGTACGACAAGCCGACGGCCGGCGACGCCAAGCAGTGCTCCATCAAGGCCGAGCGCGAGGGCAAGAGCACCTCGTGGGTCGTCCGCGACGGGGCGGGGCGGATCTTGCGGCGGTTCGCCGACGCGAACGCCGACAACGTGGTCGACACGTGGTGCTACTACGCGGGCGGCCTGGAGGTCTACCGCGACGTCGACTCCGACTACGACAGCCGCGCCGACCAGTACCAGTGGTTCCACACCGGCGGGTCGCGGTGGGGCGTCGACGCGAACGAAGACACAAAGATCGACTCGTGGCGGCGGATCTCGCCCCAGGAAGTCGCCGAAGAGGCCTTCCTCGCCGTGCAAACGAAGGACCAGGGCCGTTTCGAGCGGCTGCTGCTCTCCGCCGAGGAGGCCCGCTCGCTGGGCCTCGGCAAGACGCTCGCCGAACGCTTCGAGGAACAGCGCAAGCAAGCCGCAAGCGAGTTTCGCAAGCTCGTTGCCGAACAAAAGTCGTTCGACGCCAAGAGCCGCTTCGTCGACTTCGGCGCGCCGCGACCGGGGGTGATCCCGGCGGGCGTCGACGGTTCGACCAAGGACGTGGTCGTGTACGAGAACGCGTCGGCTCTTGTCGACGCGGGCGGGCAGCCGGAGCAGCTGCTGCTCGGCTCGCTCGTGCAGGTCGGCGACGGCTGGCGCCTGGTCGAGGCGCCCCGCGCCGGCGGCGCCGGGCCCGAGCTGGCCAACGTGTTCAGCGTGCCCACGATGAGCGAGAACGCGGCCGCGCTCGGCGCGCCGAGCGAGAAGGTACAGGCTTGGATGAGCGAGCTAGACAAGCTCGACCGCGAAGCGATGAACGCCCCCGCCAACCAGCGCGACAAGCTGACGGACCGTCGCGTCGAGCTCCTCGAGCAGCTCGCGGGCAGCGCCACGAACGAAGAAGAAGCAACCCAGTGGTACAAGCAACTCGCCGGGCTGCTGACCGCCGCGGTCCAGGCCGACGGTTACCGCGCCGGCATCGCCAAGCTGGCCGCCCTCGAGCGCTCGCCCGGTGTCCAGCGGATCGGGAAGGACCTGCAGGCGCACTTCCGCTACCAGCGGATCGGCGCCGAGCAAGGCTACGCGCTCCGCGACCCGAAGGCGGACTACGCGAAGGTCCAGGACCAGTGGATCAAGAATCTTGAGCAGTTCGTCGGGGCGTTCCCGACCAGCCCCGACACGGCCGAGGCCCTGCTGCAGCTCGGCAGCATGGCGGGCGAGTTCGCCGGCGAGCCGAAGGTGGCCGAGAAGTGGTACCGCCAAGCCGCCAGCGAGTTCCCGCAGACGGTCGCCGGCAAAAAGGCGGCCGGCGCGTTGCGGCGGCTGGGTTCGATCGGCAAGCCGCTCGCGCTCTCGGGCGACACGCTGTCGGGCAAACGCGTCAGCCTGACCGCCGCCCCCTTCCGCGGCCGCTACACGCTGGTCCACTACTGGACGAGCTGGAGCAACCCCGAGACCGACTTCGCCACGCTCGACGCGTTGCGGAAGAAGTACCGCGGCAAGTTCGAGGTGCTCGGCGTGAACCTCGACAGCAACACCGACGCGGCCAAGTCGCTCGCGTCACGCGCCCGCACCCCTTGGGAGCACCTGCACGACGAGAAGGGTCTCGACGGCCAACTCGCCACCGAGATGGGCGTGATCAACCTTCCCCTGATGATGCTGGTCGACAGCCAGGGCCGCGTAGTGAATCGCAACCTGCACGCGGGCGAGCTCGATTCGGAGCTGCAGCGGGTGATTCGGTGAGGGAAGAGGGACGAGGGAAGAGGGACGAGGGACGAGGGACGTGGGACGTGGGACGTGGGAGTCTGATCCGCTAACCTTCACCGTTCATCGACCCTTGCTTTGCTCTTCCGGAGCCGAGGGCATAAGCCCTCGGAGCGCCTCACGGAAGACTCGATGCTTAAACTCGCCTCGTCACCAAGCCCAGCGGCGTGCGCGGCGGGCGTTGATGGTCAGGCAGGCGGTCCGCTTGCGGCTGCGGCGACGCGACGTGCGTTGGATGCGGCGCTGGTTCTTGTCGTCGGTCGGCTCCTCGTCGCGCCGGTTCTCGTAGTGGTCGTAGCGGAACAGGTGATTGGCGTAGTTGGGCATGGTGCTTCCTTGGTCGCTTGTCGCTGACAGTAGCGGCTCCACAGGGGCCTGGTGGGGATGAGGGCAGCGTCGTTCGCTGCTCGCCAGAGGGGAGTAAGCAACGGTCGTGCCGCGCGGTCGGAACTGAAGAGCGGACGACGCCGGCGCCCCTCTTTTGCCGCGAAAAACGGGGGGATTTTCCGCGCCGGCCTCGACGACGCCGCGCTTGACGCTGGGACCAGTCCCCTCATCGCAGTGACGACGATCTAAGCCCGGCTGAGATCAGGGCTTACGGCGCCCGCCAATGGCCCCTGGAGCGTCCCGGCCCCCCGGCGAAGCGCCGTAAGCCAATGCGATCAGACGACTTAGCGGCGCTTCACGGAAACAGGGAGGCGTTTCACCAGAATGGTGAAGCCCAGGCGGATCGTTTCTGGCTGGTCCTCCGGCCCGCGGCCGCTTGAGTCTGAGCGGCCGCGAGCGGCGGCTCGCCGGTAGTTCAGCGGTTAGCCCGACGTCGTCGCCGACGCCGACGCGCTCCGGTCGACCCCTGTGCGCGACCTCGGAGGCCGTGGCGGCGGGGAGGGGCAGGAGCTTGCGCAGGCCATCGAGGCAATCCGCGCGCCATCACCGCAGAGCGGTCGCGGCTCGCCGAGCGTGGCGGGCGTCAAAACCGAAAAAAGACTCCCCACCGGACCGCGCGACTGCCGAATAGACCAACCGGAGCGGTTGTAACAGCCGCTTGGGTTATTCGTGCGGAGGCCGGGGGGCCATCGTGCGACGGGTTAGGCCGGGCCCAGCCGCCAACCGTTTCCCGAGGCCGTCACGGCCGCGGTGACGCCGGCGCGAGCCGAAACAACGAATCACGAAGGGGGAGAAAGATGCGTCATTGGATCGTCGCGGCCGCGGCGGCGGCCCTGCTCTGGCCGGCATCGGCTGGGGCGGCCTCGCCCACGGCGGAAAAGATGGCCGGCAGCGTGGCCCAAACGCTGCGCGAAAGCGGCCAGCTCAAGAATTACCGGGTAGGCGTGAAGTACGAGGACGGCGTCGCTTGGCTGGTGGGCACGGTGACCAGCGAAGAGCAGTCGGCCAAGGCCGAGCAGCTCGCGGGCCAGGTGGCCGGCGTGAACCACGTGGTCAACAAGCTCGAGATCACGCCCGCCCAGCCCTCGGCGGTGAAGGAGCCCTCGGCGGTCAAGCAAGCCGCCGGCGGTGAGAAGGGCGACCTGCTGCTGACGATGCTCGAGAAGCCGGAAACGGCCGCGTCCGCTCCGGCCCCGCTGCCGCCGATGCCCACCGCGATGCCCAAGGCCATGCCCGCGCCGGAAAGGGTCGCCTCGCGCGGCATGCCCCGGCCGATGGGCCCGGCCGCTGGCGCAAGCGGCGTGCAGCCGGCCCAGTACGGATGCTACGGCGGGGCGGCCGGCACGCCGCAGGGTTACAGCACCGCGGGCGCCGGTGGCGTGTCCTACGACAACGCCTCGATGCCCGGCTACGCCTGGCCGAGCTACGCCGCCCATCCGAACTACGCCGCGGTCACCTACCCGACGCAGTACTCGCCCGCCGCGTGGCCGTACATCGGGCCCTTCTATCCGTACCCGCAGGTGCCGCTCGGGTGGCGCAAGGTGACGCTCGAATGGGACGACGGCTGGTGGTTCCTCGACTTCTCGCATTGCGAGTGAGTCAGGCCGGCGCCGACAAGAAACACGAAGCCCCCGGAGAACCTCTCCGGGGGCTTTTTCGTTTGCTCAACGGAGCCCCGCATGCAGTGCCGCTGCGCACCAGCCGTCGGCGCAAGCCGGCGGGCTCTCGAAGCGCGGTTCGAGCTCTCTCTGCCGGGCGATGATCCGTCGGCTTTTGCCGACCGCTGGCGCCCGGTGGCTAAACCTGTGGGGTTGATCAACGCTAGCGATCCGCGTTGGCTCAAAGCCAGTATTTTCGTAATAACCCGCAAGTCCCGCCCAGCTTCACACGATAAAGAGACTATCGAACCACACCGCAGCGGGCGGCGACGGATCGCGCCCCAGCGAATTGCAAGCAGACGAGGGTCTCATTCGATGGCACGGCACAGCACGAAGCTCCGGCCTCAGCTCGTCACCGCCGCCCTGATGGCCGCGGCGATCACGACGACGTCCACCGGGTGCTTCTGGGGCTTCACGAGCGCCGGACCGAGCCTCGGCATCTTCGCCTTGCCGATCCCGGTGACCCCTTACCTTCAGAAGAAGGAAGAGGACAAGTTCTGGAACCACGAGCGCTACGACCGCGTGCCCATCCTCGGCCCGATCGACGACTCCGGCGGACCGCCGGTCGCGCTCGACCCGCCTAGCGACGACGAGGTGATGCGGGCGCTTGAGAAGGCTCGCCCCGTCGAGGGCGGCGTGCCGCTGCTGTACGGCCGCACCCGCAACGACGTGCGGATCGTCAAGGAAAAGATCGCCGACTACGTCGACCCGGTGCGTGTCTACCCGCTGATCGGCCCCGCCCAGCAGCACCACGCCCACTACAAGTGCACGATCTACTACGAGGACGTGCGGCGGATCGGTTGGCCGTTCCCGCACACGCTCAAGGACCAGGACGCCCGCGAAGTCGTCTACATCGACCACAACCACCTGCACATGGTCGGCGACGTCGATCAAGGCCCCACGATGCCGTAGCGCGGCCGGGGGTCGCGGGTGAGAGGCGCCAGGCGGCAGGGAAGAATTCCGATAACGCATCGACGATAGCGGCGGGTACTCCTGCCACCCAACAGCCTGTTGAAGAACGCCTTCCTGGCATTTT
This sequence comes from Botrimarina sp., assembly GCF_040219535.1. NCBI lineage: Bacteria > Pseudomonadati > Planctomycetota > Planctomycetia > Pirellulales > Lacipirellulaceae > Botrimarina > Botrimarina sp. The sequence continues at coordinate 42,009 of NZ_JAVJSH010000017.1, read as the reverse complement.
TCAACCTCGCCAAGCTTGGAGCAAGCTCCTCGCGGCTCGCAAGACGTCGGCTCTTGGCCGACGTTTTGACGCCGCCCTCGTGGGGGGCGACGCAGGCCGCTGATAAATCAACAGCCTGCTGACGCCTGCCCCCTAAGCAGACTCCGATGCAATCGCCTAGTTTGCTGGAAACGTTGCTGTCGGCCGGTTGGCTGATCGTGCCGATCGGCATCGCCTCGGTGGTGATGCTGCTTTGCGTGATCGAACGCACCGTTGCGTTGCGGCGGCGCCGGGTCGTGCCGAAGCGCTTCATCCACTGCGTGCTGAAGCAGATCGAGGAAGGCGCGGTCGATCGGGCCGACGCGCTGGAGCTGTGCGAGGAGAACAGCAGCCACATCGCCCGCGTGTTCGAGGCCGGGCTGCGTCGGTGGGGGCGCTCGGCGGTCGAGGTGGAGCAAGCGGTGCTCGACGAGGGCGAGCGGGCCGCCGCTGAGCTGCGGCGGTACCTGCGTGTGATCAGCGGCGTGGGCAACATCTGCCCGCTGCTGGGCCTGCTGGGCACGGTCTGGGGCATGCGCGAGGCCTTCGACGCGATCGCCGGCGACGCCGCGATGGGCAAGCCCGAGCTGCTCGCCGAGGGGATCGGCAAGGCCCTGATGTCGACCGCCGCGGGGCTCGGCGTGGCGATCCCGGCGATGATCGCCTACCTGCACCTAACGGGCCGCGTCGACACGCTCGTTGGCCAGATCGACCGCCACGGCCAAGAGCTGGTGAACCTGATATCCGCCGAAGCGATCGAGGAGCGTGGTTCGAGCCGGCCGCGCAAAGCCAAACGCGCAGCGTGAATCGAGGCGCTAGTCGCCAGGCGCCAGTCGCCCGAGCAAGAACCAGCGCCGAGCGCCTCACAACGAGCGCCGCCCTTGCCTCTGAAACGCACCACCGACGACGCGCCACCGCTGAACCTGACGCCGATGATCGACGTCGTGTTCCTGCTGGTCATTTTCTTCATGACCGCCACGCAGTTCGCCGAGGTGGAGCGCGCCGTCGAGATGCAGTTGCCGGAGGTCTCCGAAGGGGGCACGACGGTCGCCGCGGCCAACGAGCCGCGGGTTGTGTCGGTCATGGCCGACGGCGCGTTGACGCTCGACGGCCAAGCTTGCACGCTCGAGGAGCTCTCGAGCCGCCTCGACGCGGCGCGCCGGGCCGCGTCCGGCGCCGACGGCCCCGAGGTCCTCATCCACGGCGACGCCCGCTGCGACTTTCAGCACATCGCCGCCGCGCTGGCCGCGTGCCGCGAGGCCCGGGTCGCCGAAGTGGGGGTGTCCGTCGACGCCGCACCGGCCGTACGCCGCTAACCGGGAGAGGCCGCGCCGAGCGATGAGCCTTTCCGCGATCTTCGTCGCGCTCGCGCTGGTGTCGTCGGGCGTGTTCATCGCGCTGGCTTTCACGCCGTGGGGGCGGCGCCGGCCGCTGCACCGGTACGGCGCGTTGTCGGTCGCCGCTCACCTGCTGCTGTTTGCAGGCTTGGCCTGCGTTCGCACCGGCGGACCGCCCCGCGCCGGCGACGACGACGCCCCGCCTGTCAGCGTGCGGATCGTGATGCGTTCGCCCGCGGCCGCCGAGTCGGCGCCCGACGTGTCACCGCCGGCCGAGTCCCAGCCGGCGCCCGAGGAGCCGCCGCCGCCCGACCCGAAGCTCCCGGAGGCAACCAGCGAACCGGTCGTCGCGGCCAGCAGGCCGCACGGAGCCGACAGCAGCATCGAGCCAATGGCCGAACAAGCCGCCGCCCGGCAGCAGGCCGCCGAGCCGCCGACCGCCGCGCCAGAGGCGCCGAAAGCAGCGGACGCCGCGGCGGCGGTCGCAGAGGCTTTCCAGCTTCCCGAAGCGTCGCCCACCGCGGATCTGGGTGACGAGTCGATTGCCGACTCGCTCCGAGGGCTTATGCCCTCGGCTCAGGAAGCCGCCATAGCGCCGTGGCCGGTTTCGCCCACCCCAATCCCGCGTCGCCCGTCGCCGATCCCCCGTCCCGCATCTCACACGGCTCACCCCTCACCCCTCCCGGCGGCCTACGCCACGCGCGGCGAGCGGCAACAACGCCGCCTCAGTGCGAACGATGGCGGCGACGACGCGACGCTCGACGCGGTCGCGTCGGCCGTCGACTGGCTCGTCCGCGCGCAGCGTCCCGACGGCGCGTGGGACGCGGCCCGGTGGGGCGCGGGGCGAGAGACCCTCGTGCTTGGCGAGAACCGCGGCGGCGCCGGCGGGCGCGCCGAGACCGGCCTCACCGGCCTTGCTCTGTTAGCGATAGGCGGGGCAGGGCACACCCACCTGGCGGGCCCGCACCGGGACGCGGTGACCCGCGGACTGCAATTCCTGCTCGACACCCAAGCGCCCGACGGCGACCTGGCCGGCGACGCGAAGCCGTTCGCGCGGACCTACTGCCACTCGATGGCCACCTTCGCCCTCGCCGAAGCGATGGCCGTGACCGGCGATGAGCGGCTGCGCGCGGCCGTCGAGGCGGCCGTCGAGCACCTGACACGCGCCCAGCACCCCACGACCGGCGGCTGGCGTTACCGCCCCGGCGACCGCGGCGACACCAGCCAGATGGGGTGGGCCGTGATGGCCCTCCGCAGCGCGGAGTTGGCGGGCGTCGTTGTGCGGCCGAGTGTGTGGAGCGGCTGCGAGCGGTTCGTCGCGTCGGTTCGCGCGGGCCGCCATGGGGGGCTGGCGTGCTACCAGCCCCGCGAGCGGCCCAGCAGCACGATGACCGCCGAGGCGATGTACGTGCGGCAGATCCTGGGCATGGCCGACTCGCGCGGCCCCGCCGACGCCGAGGCGGCCCAAGCGTTGCTAGGGGAACTGCCGGATCGCTCGACCGGCAGCGGGCGCCGTGTGGCGAACCTGTACTACTGGTACTACGCCACGCTCGCGCTGCACCACCACAGCACGGCCGGCGGCGCCGCCGCCGACGCCTGGTCGACCTGGAACCAGGCGATGCAGCGAGCCGTGCTCTCCCGTCAGGTGGCCAGCGGCGCGAACGCCGGGAGCTGGGACCCCGACACGCTGTGGGGCGCTTACGGCGGCAGGGTCTACTCGACCGCCCTCGCCACGATGTGTCTGGAGGTCTACTACCGCTACGACCCCGACACGATCGGCCGCGACCCTTGGCTGGCGGCCCGGGAAAGTGCGATTCGCCGCTAATCCGCGCGTTTGCCCGGTTTGACGCTGTCGCGGCCCGGCGTAAACTATCTGTGGCAGCCGTAACTGCCCCGCTCTCAACAACTTACTCGGGCCGATCGCGTCCGAAACCCATGTTCGGTATCAACGGCATCCAGCTGCTCGTGGTCCTTGTGGTCGCGCTGCTGCTCTTTGGCACGCGCCTGCCGTCGATCGCCAGGGCGTTCGGCCAGAGCATCACGGAATTCAAGAAGGGCGTCAAAGAGGTCGAGGACCACAGCGACGACCCACCCAAGTGAGTCGGAGCGAGCGATAGCCCGGCGCGGATCGTGCTGCGGGGCTGCAGTGATCGAATCGGCTAGAAACGGAGGTTTACCCCGCGGATGTTCGGCCTGAGTCCCATCCAGCTGCTGATCTGCGGCATCGTCGCGGTCCTGCTGTTCGGCAGCCGCTTACCCAACGTAGCTCGGTCGTTAGGCAAGAGCCTGACCGAGTTCCGCCGCGGCTTGAGCGACCTGCAGTCCGAGTTCAATGACGCGATGCGCGACGCGGAGCGCACCGCCGGCACGCAGTCGAACGTCGGCGCAACCGCGCAGTCGCGACTGACTCAGGCGGCCCGCAACCTCCACGACGACTCCGCGCCCGAAGGCAACTACGACACCTACGTCGATCAACCGCCCGAAGAGGGCGAGCGTCGCGGCGAGCTGGCGGACGACGCCTCGCTGGCGGACGAGGCCCCCTCCGAGGAAGACCCGGCCGACGGCGCGGCAGCCGCCCGGGTCGAGGCCCCCAAGCCGGCCGCTTCGGAGGCCTGAACCCCTGTCGCGTCGCAGCCCCGCCCCCGCGCCTGTGCCCCAGTCGCGTCGCAGCCCCGATGGTCCCGCCCCAGGGTCCGGCCCCAATGGGGGCGAACTAGCGGCCGACGAACCTGTCCGGTATTCTGCTCCAACCGCGTTCGGCGGGCGATTAGCTCAGTTGGCTAGAGCGCTACGTTCACACCGTAGAGGTCACTGGTTCGAGTCCAGTATCGCCCACTCTTTGGTGGCAAAGACTTACGTCGATTGCTGAGAGACCGATCGGCCCGCAGCCCAATCTATGGGTAGCTTTGTGGGTATCGCAGTAGAGAGCAAAACGTGCAACCGGCCGCCGGCCTTTCGGGCGACGACCGGTTGCGCAAGTCGTTTCGCTCAGACACGCCGTGCGGCCGCGCCGGCCAATGCGACGGCGGCCAGCAGGACAGTCGTCGGCTCGGGGACGATCGCCGCGAAGCCGGGCGACGCGACGTCCATCGTGCTGGCGTTGTCGATGTCCGGGTTGACGATTAGCGCGGCGTACGCGCCGTCGAGACCGGCGGTCGACGTTCCCCAGTTGGCGCCGACGTCGTTCGCGCTCGGCGTAAATCGGTTCGGAAGCAGGTAGATGCTCTGGCCGTTGCCGGAGGGCCAACCGCCCGTGCCGTTCTCGTAGTTGGCCGCGTCGACGAGCGTGTTGCTAGCGTCGAAGATGGCGGGGGTCTCGTTGGTCGCGCTGGCGCCGTTGGCGAGACTGATGCCGGTGTTCGCGCCCTCGACGAGGAAGTTGATTACTTGGATGTCGGGCCCCCAGATCGACTGGAAGGTCGAAGGGTCCTGGCCGGTGATCACGGCCGAGGCGCCGGCCGCGAGCGCCGTGCCGGCGGAAAACGGGTCGGAATAGGCGCCGTCCTGGTCGTCGCCGTAAATCCAGCCGCTCAAGTCGACTTCTGAGGAACCTGTGTTGGTGATCTCCACCCACTCGACGACGCCGTTCTCGCTCCCGTTCAGGTTGTAGAAAATCTCAGAGATGATGACCTCGCCACAGGCTGGCGAAGCAACGACGGCGGCGAGAGCAGCGGCCAGGGGCGTCTTCATGAGTCGCAGATCCAGTTGAAAGAAAATGGGGGGTATCGGGCAGGGAGCCGAAGTCCAGCTCCGCCCGCTACGACGCGGGCGAGGCGGAGTCACTTCGAATTGAGTTCGAAATCAAACGTGTGGGACCCGTCGGCAGCGACGGTCCGTTTCAATTCGGACTGGCGGTTGTAGCGGGCGGGAATGGTGGCGTCGGCCGCGGGGGCGTCCTCTCCTTCTTGCCTCGCGCCGGTCGTGATCTTGACGACCATCTCCCCGGGCAGGCAGCCCGGCACGTTGCGGTCACGGAAGACCTCGTACCGCCCGCCCGCGTCGGTCTCGCCGAAGCAAACCCGTGGTGGCCGTTTGTCGGCCTCGACGAATTCGACTCGAGCGCCCGCCAGCGGGTCGCCGTCGAGCGTGACGACGCCGTCGACCTTGGCCAGGTTCAGGACGCTGTAGTCGGGCCCACGCTGGCCCTGGCCACAGCCGATCGCCATGGCCGCGAACCACGCAACGAAGCGAAGGGCTCGCGGAGGAGTGCGGCGCAGGTCGGACGGACTGGTGTCGCGCAAGTTCATGGTTGTCTGAGCCTCATCACTTCACGGTCGGTCTCGCCGTTGCGGCTCCCGAGCGCGACGTAGACGCCGTCGTCGATGTCGTCGCTCAACAGGTGGACCGACCCGTCCGCGTAGGCGAACTGGGCGCCACGCACGGTGTGCCAGCTGCCAAACGCCAGCTCCACGTGGCGCCCGTTGGCGGTCGCGTCGGCCCAGTAGTTCAGGGGGACCTGGGTGGACGCGACGAACTCCGTCCACTCGTTCCCGCCCGACACCTGTGGCGAGCCGGTGTGCCAGAAGTCCATCGAGTTGCCGTCGAGCACCGTGTCGAAGTCGGTCTTTCGCTCACCCACCGCGATCGTCTTCGACGACCCGTCGACGATCTCGGCGAAGCGAGTGTCGCTCTCTTGGTAAAAAATCCCGTTGTGGTCGGTGAGCTGCTGAGAGATACCGACCGTGCCGGGAATAACGCAGCCGCCGGCTGTGTTGTCGCAGGTAACGAGCGACGAGACACAAGCCCCGTACTCGGTCGGCGATCGAGCGGAGATCCCGTCGTTGTCACGGGGCTGTTGCTCCGAGTTTGGGCACCGATACGCGGCGATGTTGGTAGAGCACACCGTCTCGTTGTCGCCGCTGGTCCAGACGAACGCGGTCTTCTCGACCATGCCGAGGCCTGGCACGAACGTCGTGGTCTGAGACTCACCCAGCAGGTCGTACAGCGCCTGCTCCTCGATGAACGGGAGCAGAGCGCCCGACCACGCGAGGCCGCGGTCGTCCCAACCGGCCGGGAAGTGGCCGTTGGTCGACTCGTAGTTCATCAGCCCCTTGCCGATCTGGGCGAGGTTGTTCTTGCACTGCGAGAGCCGAGCCGCTTCGCGGGCGGCTTGCACGGCTGGCAGCAAGAGGGCCACCAAGATCCCGATGATCGCGATCACCACCAGCAGCTCCACCAAGGTGAAGCCCGCCGACGAACGCGATGCGCCGCTGTCGCGGCGGGGCGTTCTAGCTTTCAACACTATTGCAGGTCCTTCTTATCGTGCTGTGTGACCAGGAAGGGGCAAGCGCCGCCACCCCACGCAACGGCGCCCACCCCTCCTAATTCGACGAATCAGGCGATCAGCCGCGTCGCGGGCGGAAGCCCGCCGCGACGGCAGCTAGTAGCAGTGCGGCGGCCGTTGGCTCGGGAACGCTCAAAGCCCCTTCCGACGCCGGGGGGACAGCGAGCTCGCCCAGCGCGGCCGAGACGTTTTCGTTGCCCGGCGAGATGAGGTAGAGCGAGATCGGCAGGCCGTCTGCGCCGAGCACCTGGAGGCCCGGCGCGCCGACCAAGTCGCCCGTTATGAGGGTCGTCTCTGCGTCGACGTAGACCAGGTTTCCTTCGCTGTCGAACGCGATCATCTCGGGACGCGTCAGCGCGCTGTCGACGCCCCACGGGCCGAGCGGCGAAGTGTCGATCAGTTGGAGCGTGCCGCCGCTATCGAAGAAGAGCTCCGGCCCGCTCTCGTTCGACTCGTCCGGATCGAAAGCGGCCCGGATGAAGCCGCCGGCGCCGTCCTTCAGCAGCACGTAGCCGTCGGGCTCGTCGGCGAAGCCGGGGAGGGGCTCGATGCCGTCCGCCGTGCCGTTGAAATCGATCCCGCCCATTGCTTCGGCGTACGAGTTGTTGACGAGCGGGTTCTCCGGGTCGGTTCCGGCGCCCTCGTTGAAGCCGACCGCATCGAGCACCTCGCTCCAGGGCGTGATGCTCAGCGTGCCGTCGTCCTCGAGATCGAGGTCCGTGTCGAGCGTGGCGCTGAAGTCGCGGACCAACGCGTACGTGATCGAGCCGTTCTCGATGTCGCCGGCGCGAGCGGCAACGTCGACGGCGTCTTCGACCTGTCGGGTTTGACGCTCGGCTCGAACGGCCTGCTGTTGCTCCGCGACCAGGAAGAGATCCTGATCGGCGAGATCCCTGTGCCCGGCGGGCTGAACCCCGCGCCGGCTCCAGGGACGAACGTCTACTACGAGAACAACATCCGCCCCGGCGACTTCAACAACGACGGCACGGTCAACGCCGCCGACTATACCAATTGGCGTGACGGGGGCGAGCTGCAGAACGACCTGACCCCGGGCGGCGTCGGCGCCGATGACTACGACACTTGGGTTGATAACTACGGCCTGACCCGCGCGTTCTTCAACCGCTCCGCGCTGCGCCCGTCGCTCGGCTGGCCTCGGGGTCGTCAGTTGCCTTCGGCCTTGGATTGGCTCACGCGGCGGCGGAACGCGGAGGGGGTCGCCGACAGCTCGCGGCGGAACGCGCGGGTGAGCAGCTCGGGGCGGTCGAAGCCGCAGACCGACGCGACCTTCGTGATCGGCAGGTCGGTGTCGCACAAGAGCGCCAGCGCGTGCTCCACCCGCACGCGGCGGATCTCCTCGCGCGGCGTGCGGCCCAGGTAACGCTTGAAGCCGATCTCCAGCGCGCGGCGGCTCATCGGCACCTCGCGCAGCAGGTCGCTGATCCGCAGCTCCCCGGCGTGGTGCTCGCGGATGTAGCGGATCGCCGCCGAGAGCATCTCGTCGGGCACCGCGACCTGGTCGGTCGACTGGCGGGTGATGATCCGGCGGGGCGGGAGCAGCACGTGGGACTCCCGCAGCTCCTCGCCCGCCATCAACCGGTCGAGCATCTCCGCCGCGCGGAAGCCGACCTCGTGCGGCGCCTGGTCCACGCCCGACAGCGGCGGCGACGAGATACGCGAGCTGAGCTCGTCGTGCTCGCCGCCGAGCACGGCGATGTGGTCCGGCACGGCGAGGCCCGCTTGCGCGCAGGCCTCGGTGACCTGTCTCCCTTGGATGTCGTCGAACGCCAGCAACGCCGTCGGCTTGGGCAACGCCGACAGCCACCCCGAGAGCTCTTGCAGCTGCTGCTCGGAGTCGAGCTCGGCGAAGCGCTGCGGGTCGGGCGCGAACCGCTGGCAGGGCTGGCCGATCCGGGCGAGCGCGGCGGCGAAGGCTTCGCCCAACCGGTCGTAGTGTCTGGGGCGGAGGGTCGAGCCGCAGTAGGCGAACTGGCGGTAGCCGTGGTCGACGAAGTACTTGGCGGCCATTTCCGCGGCGGCGACCTCGTCGCACGTGCAGCGGGGGATGAGGTTCTCGCCGTAGCGGAACCACGACACGTTCACCGCGGGCAGGCGGCGGTCGACGAGCTGCTCGGCGAGGGCCGAGTGGGTGATCCGAGCGACGACGCCGTCGCCGCGCCAGTGGTCCGGCAGGAGCATGCGGTCGTACTTGCCGCGGGGCTCCAGCGAGAAGAGCCAGTGCCGCTCGCGGCTCTTGGCGTAAGCGGCGATCCCCTCGATCAGCCCAGCGCCCCAACTCGTGGCGGTGTCGATCAGCAACGCGACGCGGCGAGGGCTGGGCATCGGGCTGGCGTCTTAACGCTTTGTTAACGCGAGGGTGTCTCCGTTGACCCGCGATCTTCCAGCCAATCGGACGCGCGTCAAGCTGCGGACGCGCCGTTGCGCAATTCGGCCGGCGAATTGCGTGAGCGCTGGTGGGGGGGCGGGCCGCTACTCTCTAGGCTGGTCGTTACGCTGCGGCTCATGCGGCGGGCTGCGACAACTCTCGACCGAACGAGTGAAGCGGTATGGCGAGCGGGTTCTCGGAGTGGGCTGAGCGGGCGCACGCCTCGTTGCCGGCCGGTGGCAACGGCGAGTTCGACTTGCCCGACGACCTGACGACCGTCGTCGAGAGCGGCAAGGGGTGCCGGCTCCGTACCGCCGACGGGCGCGAGATGCTCGACTTCTCGATGGGGTGGGGCTCGGTCCTGGTGGGCCACGCCGACCCGCGCATCGCCGAGCCGGTCGCGCGGCGGCTGGCCCGGGGCGCGAACTTCGCGACGGTCACGGACGCGTCGCTGGAGTTGGCCGAGCGGCTGATCCAGATCAGCCCCGCGTGCGAGCGGGTCCGCTTCTGCGCGTCGGGCACCGAGGCGACGATGTACTGCTTGCGGCTCGCGCGGGCGTTCACCGGCAAGCAGCGGGTTCTGCGGTTCGAGGGAGCGTACCACGGCGCCCACGACGTTGGGGTCACCAGCATGTTCCCGTCGCGTCGGCTAGAGTTCCCCGCGCCGGAGCCCTCGAGCGACGGTCTCACCGCGCACGAGGACGGGCGGGTGCTGGTCGCGCCGTTCAATGACGCCGAAACGGCGGCGGGGCTGATCGCCGCCTATGCCGATGAGCTGGCCGCCGTGATCGTCGAGCCGTTGCAGCGCTGCCTGCCACCCGCGCCGGGCTTCTTGGAGAGCCTCCGCACGGAGACCCGCGCACACGGCGTGCTGCTCGTGTTCGACGAGGTCGTGACCGGCTTCCGCTTGGCGTACGGCGGCGCGCAAGAGCGGTACGGCGTCACGCCCGACCTGGTCGCCTACGGCAAGGCACTGGGCGGCGGCTTGCCGATCGGCGTGTTCGGCGGCCGCGAGGATGTCATGCGGCTGTCGAGCGAGCACCGCCACGGGAAAGCGACTTACGTCTGGACCGCGTCGACGCTTGGCGGCAACCCGCTCTCTTCGACCGCCGCGCTCGCCACGCTCGACGTGCTCGGCGAGGACGGCGTGTACGACCGACTGTACGCGATGGGCAGCCACCTGCGCGACGGCATGCGCGAGCTGCTCGCCGAGCGGTCGATCGACGCGTGCGTGCTCGGCGAGGGGCCGCTCGCCCAGATCGCCTTCACCGACGCGCCCGCGCGCGACTACCGCAGCAGCCAGCACAGCGACAAGGCGGCCGCCCGCCGCCTGATGCTCGAGCTGTTCCGCCGCGGCGTGTTCCTCAACCCGATGGGCACAAAGCTCTACCTGTCGCTTGCGCACGACGAGTCCGTGTGCGATGAGTTGCTGGAGCGGCTCGGCGGAGCGCTCGACGAGGTGATGGCGCCCGCGCTGGCGTGAGCCCGGCGGGTCGATGGCCGTGGCGTGATCGGCGTCGGGTGACGCCTCCCTCGGGCAGGCGCCTGTGCGTCTAGGGCGAGTCGCCCTTCGCCATGCGTTCGTTGATCCGCCGAACGACCTCCGGCAGCTCGCCGATCGTGTCGATCAGATAGTGCGCCCCGGCCTCGGTCAGAGTGGCTCGCGCGGGGTGGAGCTTCGCTTCGCGCTCCGCCGGGGTGAGCCGGGCGAAGGCGTGGGCGCTGAGGCCGACCTCGTTGCCGCTCGCCACCACGCCGACCGACCACGCGCCGGCGTGGCGGCCCGCCTCGACACCGGCGGGCGTGTCGTCGGCTTTGACGACCGCGGCCATCGGCCACACGTCCAGGCGCCGCGCGTTCTCTGTGCACAGCCACGGCGCGGGGCGGCCGGGGGCGACGTCGTCGGCCGAGAGCATCGCGTCGGGCCGGTAACCCTCCTCGGCGGCGCGGCGGGCGACCGCCTCGAGCAGCGGCCGCGTGTAGCCGGTGCTGGAGCCGATCGCCAGGCCCAGCTCGCGGCACGCGGCGATCGAATCGACGCAGCCATCGATCACGCCCGAGTGGCTCACGACGCACTCCGCCTGCCGGCTGAGGAAGTCGGAGTAGATCGCGTCGAGGTCCGCTTCGGTCGGCGGGGCGCCACGGGCGCCCGCCCAACGCGCGGCGACCGGAGGCTGCTCGAGCAGCGCCTGCAAGTGGTCGCGCTTCGCGCGGCCCATGGGCCGGCGGGCCTCCTCCTCGGTGACCGGCACGCCTGCCGACTCGAACGCGGAGAGGATCGCCGCGATCGGCGCGCGGCTGCCGAAGTCGACGGTCGTGCCGGCCCAGTCGAGCACGGCGAGGCGGAGCCTCTCGGGGGCGAATCGTTTGCGATCGGTCGGCAGCTCGATCACGACAGGCCTCCCGCGCCGGCGAGCGCTCCGCGGCGGCTGTGGACCATCTTGTCGGCGAGGCCGAACGACATGGTCATGCCGCAGCCGCCGGTGGCCACCGCGACCGTCACGCCGTCGACCGGCGAGAACGTGAACTGCACGCCGGGCCGCGGCTGAACCGCGTAGACGCCGTGCCAACGAGCGGCCAGCTCCCAATCCGGCAAGTCGATCAGCCGCTTCAGTTCCCTGAGCATCAGGCGTGTGATTTCTTCGGAGTCGAACGGCGTGACGCTCTCGCCGTACTCGTGCGAGTCGCCGAGCACCACCTCGCCCAGCCCGTTCTGCGCGGCCATGACGTGGATGCCGTGGCGGTCGAGCTCCGGGGACTCGTCGCCGATTCGTTGGCGCAGAGCCTCCAGTGAGGGGCAGATCGCAAAGTTCTCGTAGTGCCGCAGCGTGAGCCCGCTGGCGACCATCGGGCCGATACGCCAGCCCCCCGCCTGCGGCGCGGTGCGCATCATCTGCAGCTTGCAACGCGACAGGCCGTGCTCGGCGAAGAGGTCCGGGTAGAGCGTGGCGTAGTCGGCGCCGCTGCAGATCGTGACGCGGTCGAACTGCCAGCGGCGCCCATCGCCGGTGACGAGCGACGGCGGCTCCACCTCGACGACCGCCACGCCCATCTCGATACGCACGCCGTGCCGCTCGGCGAGCCACGCCGGCGCGGTGGCGATAGCCTCGCGCGGGTCGACGCCCATTTCAGTCGGGCTTGAGAGCCCGCCCAGCACCCGCTCGCTGGCCGCCGGGCAACGCTGGCGACACGCGGCGGCCGACAGCATCTGGCAGTCGTAGCCGAGCTCGGGCCCCGCGGCGGCGAACTCTTCGAGCACCGCGAGCTCGTCGCCGCGGGTGGCCAGGTGGAGCGAGCCGCTGGGGCGACTCCACACGCGCGTCTCGCAGACGAACTCGTCCCACAACGCGCGGCTGCGCAACGCGGCTTCGCGACGCTCGGCCGGCTGGCCGATCGGCCAAACCATGCCGAAGTTGCGGACCGACGCGCCCTCGGCACGACGGCTGCGTTCGAAGAGCGTGACCTCGGCGCCGGCGGCGGCTTCGCGCCACGCGTGCGCGACCCCGACGATCCCGCCGCCGACCACGGCGACACGTTCCGCGAGCGCGCCCCTGTTGCAGGTTTTCATCGACGCGCCGCGGCTTGCAGGTGGGGCACGAAGTGCTCTAACGGCGGGGTCGCCAAACCGACCACCTTTGCCTCGTCGTCCCAACGCCGGAGCCGCACGGCGGCGTCGTAGTGGGGGCCGGTTCGGAACGCCGCGCACTCGGACTCGTCCATCGGCCCGCCTTGCAGGTTGAGGCTCGTCTTGGAGGGTTCGCTCAGCGCGTCCCAATAGCCCGGCTCGGTCGCGCACAGGTACCGCTTCGACTGCACGTGCAGCCGCACCGGCTCGAGGACCCCGTCGGGGAAGCGAGAGCGGAGCCAATCGGCGCCCAGGCGCTCGTGGACGTCGTCGATGCCGTTGTCCGGTGCGTCGTCGGGCAGGTCGTGCAGCAGGTGGCCGATGTCGTGCAGCAGCGCGGCGACGATCAACTCGCTGGGGGCGCCTTGCTGCTCGGCGAGCGTGGCCGCTTGCAGGCCGTGCTCGAGCTGCGTGACGCCCTCGCCGCCGTAGAGCGAGTCGCCCCCGCGGCGGAAGAGCTCGAGGACATCGTCGGTTGTCGTCGGGTCGTTGGCGACAGAGGCCATGGTGGAAGGTTGCTGGGGGTCGGTTGCTCGGCCGGCGCAACTCTGCGCGTGCGGCTCATCGACGCGGCGACCGCAGCATATGGCATCCGCCCGATGTCTTGCACGCGTCGTGGAGCGCAGAAGTGTTGACGGCCTGGTTGTTGGGTCCGACCGACCAGCCGATTCCCAGGCGGCCGTCCGCTCACCGCGGTTGGTCACGCCCTGAGGGTCCGCCGCAGCGGCGAAGCCGCACAAACGGCGACAGCCGAGGCCCGCATCAGCAGGGCCGAAGGCTCGGGGACGCTCGCGCCTGCAGCGAAAGTCGGCGCGACTTGGCCGTAGGAGCTGCTCCAGACGGCGTACGAGTCGGCGGGGAGGGCGGACGGGTCGTCGCGCCACACGGTGTAATCGGCGGCGTCCACTCTGCCGTCGGCGTTGAAGTCGCCGCGGAGTTCGAAGGAATCGATGCACCCGTCGCAGTACTCGACGCGACCCGGTTTAACGACCGAATCGGTTTCGTGGAATCGTAGCTCCAAGTCGGCATGGCCGCCGAGGCCGAAGATGCGCCCGAGGTTGATCGACTCACCCACATCCATGGTCGAGTCCCCTTGCAGGTATCCCTCGGCGAGGTAGGTGGCGGCGCCTGTGCCGAGCGTTTCCCAACCCGAGCCGTCGTTCGATGGACCCCCGAGATCGAAATCCTGCGCCTGCAGCGATTGGAAGTTGGCGGCGACCAGTGCGCCGGCCTCGCTGCGGATCTGGTAGAGGTCGAAGTCCACAGCGGCCGACGAGTCGTTCCTCAGCTGGACGAAGCCGGTTACCCGATCGACCAGCAGCGAAAGGAAGGGGATGTCGTCGCGTTCGACGAGTTGAAAGCCGTGCACGCCGGCGTTGCCTGTCCCGCGGTTGATAGAGAACTGGAGGTCGGGTGAGAGCAGCCCCTCGTAGACGACGTAGTTCGACGGGATGGCCGAGTCGACGGAGTCGGCCGTCGCGCGAACGTAGTCGCCGGGCCCGGTGAACGCGCCTTGGCCTGTGTTGGTCTCGAACCACACAGCCGACGAGCCGTCGTCGCCGAGCTGCGTATAGGAACGCCGCCCGTTGCCGTCGGAGCCGACATAGATGTAGAGGTCGTAACCCGCGAAGGGGATGTCCTCCAGCGTGAAGAACGAGCGGACCAGATCGGTCGAGTTGTCGACGTACCCGTCGAGCAGGCGCTCGTCCTCGTTGTCGATGGACGGGTTGTCGGCCGCCCAGGTGTTGTCGGCCAGCCACGACACGGACATCGACGTCGGTTCGCCGAGGCTGGTGACCAAGCCGCCGGCCGTGCCCAGCGTGTCGTACTCGCCATCGACCTGGCCGGGCACGAACTGCGCGACGTTGTTCCAGTTCGCCTGCTCCACGCCCGGCGCGCCGGCGACGCCCGTCACCGACGACGCGGAGCTCCCGATGCCGCCGATGAAATTGACGCCGATCGATTGCGCGGCTGCTTGGTGCGGGGCGCCGACCGCGAGCAGCAAGAGGGTCGCCCCGATCGCGCGGCGACGATTCGCCGCCAGCCCGAGGGTCGCAGCGCAAGCGAGCAGGCCGAGGGCCGACGGCTCGGGGACGGCCGCGGTCGGCTCGCCGGCCGCCGACCCGTAGTTCGATCGCCAGACTCCGTAGTCCGCCGAGTCGACGGCGCCGGCGCTGGGGCCGGAGTTGTCGCCGTTGGCGCGGAGGTCGGTCGTGGATCCGAGCGTGTCGCGCCACACGGTGTAGTCCGCGGCGTCGACGCGGCCGTCCAGAGTGTAGTCGCCGTCGAGGAAGGCGACGCACCCCTCGCAGTATTCGACGCGCCCGACCTTGGTGAACCCGTCGGTCTCGTGGTAGCGGAACACGACGTCCTCGCTCGCGCCGGGGCGGAATGCCTTGCCCAAGAGGATCGACTCGCCGACCCAAGCCTCGCTGCTCCCGGCGAGGTAGGCCTCGGCGATCAGCGAGGCGCCCGGCGCGCCGAGTTCTTCCCAACCGTCGCCGGCGCCGGGCGGGCCCGCGCCCTCGAAGTCTCGTTGCTCGAGCGACACCAGCGCGGCCTCATCCAGCGATCCGGACGGGCTGGAGATCTGGTACGCATCGAGGTCGACCGCGCCGGCGGAGTCGTTGCGCAGCTCGACCATGCCGGTGACCGTGTCGATCCGCAGCGTGAGGAACGCCACGTCTGGCTGTTCGATGATCTGGATCCCGTGGATGCCAGAGTTCCCACTGCCCCGGGTGATCCGCACTTCGAGCTCGGACGCGATCAGCCCCTCGTAGACGATGTAGTTCGACGAGAAGGCGGCGTCCTCGGTCGTGGCGGTCGCCTGCACGTAGTCGTCGGGGCCGGTGAACTGGCCGCCGCCGGTGGAAGTCTTGAACCAGATCCTCGACGAGCCGTCGTCGCCGAGCTGGACGTTCGCCGTGCGGTTCAGCCCGTCGGTGCCCACGTACACGTAGATGTCGTAGCCGGCGTAGGGGATGTCCGACAGCGTGATGAACGACGTGGGCGCCGAGTCGTCGACATCGATGAAGCCGTCCATCAGGCGCTCGTCCTCGTTGTCGATGGCGCCGTTGCCGGCAGCGTAGGTCTCCTCAGCGATCCACGATACGCCGAGCGGCGTGGGCGCGCCGGTGGAGTCGATCAGCCCTGTCGCCGAGCCGATGAAGTCCTGGAGGTCCTCGACCTCGGTCGGGTCGTCCGGCGCCACGTTGTTCCAGTTGCCTTGGGCCACGGCCGGCACGCCCGCCACGCCGGTCACGCTCGACGCCGGCGAATCGACCCCGCCGATGAAGTTGACGCCGATCTTGTTCTGGGAGCGCGCGGCGCTGGGCAGGCACGCGAGCGCAGTGGCAAGGGCAAGCTGCAGACGGGTCATGCGGTGGGCATCCTTCGGTGGGCTGACGCGGGTGTCGGTCGGCGGCGGCGGCTGCGACGCGTTCAGCGTGGCCTGGGCGTGCGGCAGAAAACCGCGAGACAGAGGCCCAGCACGGTGGCTGCCGAGGGCTCGGGCAGCGCGATCGGCGAGCCGCCGACATCGATACCGAACCCGGTGCTCCAGACCGCGTAGTCCCGCGGGTCGATGCGGCCGGCGCTGGCGCCGGAGTCGTCGCCGTCGGCGCGGAGGTCGGTCGTGGACCCGAGCGTATCGCGCCACACGGTGTAGTCGGCCGCGTCGACGCGGCCGTCGCCGTTGTAGTCGCCGACGCTCTTGGTCGAGATACATCCGTCGCAGAACACGGCCGGACGGCTCTTGGTCAGACCGGTGTCGCTCTGGTGGTAACGGAAGCGGAGGTCCTCGGCGCCGCCGGGCTCGAACAGCCGCCCCAGCGAGACGGACTCGCCGCTCATCACGACGCTGTCCCCTTGGAGGAAGCCCTCGCTCACGGCCGCGGCGCTGGGTTGGCCCAGCACCTCCCAGCCGTCGCCCGCACCGGGGGGGCCGCCGCCCTCGAGGTCTTGCGACTCCAGCGAGATCGCGCCGCCGGGCGACAGGCGACCCGATTCGCTGAGCACCTGGTAGAAGTCGAACGGCAGGTCGAAGGCGGTTTGGTTCTGGATCTCGGCCAGGCCGGTCGCTCGGTCGACGACCAGCGTGAGGTTGATCGCCTCGATGACTTGGAGCCCGGCGATCCCCATGTTGCCCAGCGACCCGTTGAAGTCGAGGTCGAGCAGCAGTTCGAAGTCACGCTCGCTCTGCCCCTCGTAGAGCACGTAGTTCGAAGGGATCGCGCTCGCCGGCGACGTGCCGGTCGCTTGCGCGTAGTCGTCTGGCCCCGAGAACTCGCCGCTGCCGGTGTTGGGGATGAAGTAGGTGGCGGATTCGGGATCGCCGTTGATCGTGACGCGCGCCAGGCGACGCTCGCTCGAGCGGCCGGACGAACCGATGTAGACGATCACGTCGTACTCGTCGAACGGCACGTTCGTCACGCTCACGGCGACGTCCGGGTCGCTCGACGAGACGTCGATGTAGCCCTGCATGAGGGCCTCGTCTTGGTTGTCGACGGCGGGGTTGCGGGAGAACCAGGTGTTGTCCGCCTCCCAGGCCACCCCGAAGTCGGGGAAGCCGACGCCGTCGGCGCTGGTGATGCCGGTGAAGGCGCCGTCGGCGCGTGGCGCGCCGTTCGACACGTTGAGCGTGTCGGTGTAGGCGGCGACGTTTTTCCAATTGGCCTGCGGGACCACGCCGGCGACGCCCGTCACCGTCGGGCCGTCGGGCCCGGTCGTGTGCTGGCCGCCGATGAAGTTCACGCCGAGCGAGTCGGCCCCGGCCGGCGCCGCGAGGAGCGACAACAGCAGCGTGAGGGTCGGCGTGTAGCGGTGGTGGTGGATCACGGTGGTCTGTTTGGTCCTGGATCAGAAGCCGACTTGTTGCGGGAGCTGCCCGGCGCGGGTGCCGAGGTCACGCCAGACGTCGGCCTCGATGTTCTCGTCGATGAAGTGGACCGAGCCGTCGCAGTACACGCCCTGCGTGCCGCCGGGGTGCTCGCTGGAGAAGCTCAGCTGCAACGCGTGGCATCGCGGGGAGCCGGGCGGCGCGTCGGACGCTTTGCAAGCTTCTGGGTCGCTCTTGTGCAGGTTGATGGCGACGCCGGTCGAACCGAGTCCCTCGGACGTGTCGCTGCCACGGTTGGTGTCGAGGTCGTCGCTGCCGATGTACCAGTGGTCCTTGTGGTCGCCCTCGGGGCTTTCCGGCTTCCGCCCGACCCGCTCTTGCTCGTCGGTGTCGTGGACGGCCTCTCCGATGAGCAGCGTCTTAGAGAGCCCGTCGGTGACCTTCGCGACCTTTACGAGCGGGTCGTTCGAGTTGTGCACGACCGGGTACAGGACCCCGTCGGCGAGCCACAGCTTCCGTCCGATCGAGGGCGAGTCTTGGAACTTGATCAGCCCGGTGGCGCAGCCGAGGTACGAGGCCGGCACACGCCGCTGCACGATCCAACCGGGGTCCGCCGTGCTGTCGAACTGGTGATCTAGCAAGGCGGCCGACGGGCATCGGAAGACGTCGATCTTCGTTTCGACGAGCTTCACGTTTTGGTACGGCGGGCCCTGCAGGTCCTCCGGGCCGTAGCTGGCCCCGTTGTAGGCCCATTGCCCGTTGCCCTCGTCGATCGTGATGAGGTCCTGGATGGTGGCCTCTTCGATGTAAGGGAGCAGGTGGTAGGACCAGAAGCTCCCCTCTTCGTAGACGCCGCCCGGCGGGTACTGCCGCTTGACCCCCTCGTAGTTCGCCATCGACAGGCCGAGCTGCTTGAGGTTGTTCTTGCACTCCGACCGACGGGCCGCCTCGCGCGCGGCCTGGACGGCGGGCAGCAACAACGCGACCAGGATCCCGATGATCGCGATCACGACCAACAACTCGACGAGCGTGAAGCCCACGCGGCCCCCTCGGTGACGCCGGTTCCCCTGCGATATCCACTCCATGTGACTCAACCTTGTCCTGGCTAAACGGATTCACTCGCTCGTCCTCGGCCGACGGCCGCAGAGCGGGATCAGTTGCGGCGGCGCGATCCGACGGCGCCGACGCAGAGCACGGCTACCACTACGGCGGCGGTCGGCTCGGGAACCGCCATAGCCTGGAGCACCAGGCCCGCCATCGTCGGGTTGGCGGCGTTCAGGATCGACCAGTCCGCCAGGTCGATCACGCCGTCGATGTTGAGGTCGCCGCGGGAGCGGGTGTCGATGTCGCCGACGACGATCGGCACGGTGGAGTCGGCGTCGCCGCCGGCGATCACGCCCGGGATCGTCTTGCTCGAGAAGAAGTTCTCGACGAACGCCGTGACATCGTCGACGCTTGCGGGGCCCGTGCCGTCGCCCTGGACGAGGCCGTCGAGGTTGACGTCGGCCGGGTCGACGCCCGGCAGCGCGATCGCCGCGGCGTACTGGTTCTCGGTGAGGAAGTCGAACGCCCCCCACTCGTCGTTGCGGTTGAACCCGATGACGCCCATCTCGAGCTCATCGATCACGCCGTCGAAGTAGTTCGGCTCGCGTACGGCGGGCAGGATGAACTGCCCGAACTTCGAACCGCCGAACCCGGCGCCGATGCCGAGGAACGACTCGTCGATCGTCAGCCGGTTGGCCGGCGCGACGCCCGGGTCGGCGACCAATCCGGAGGTCTGGTAATCGCCGGTGATCGCGGCCACGGCCACGCCGTCGACGTACAGCACCGCGTTGCCCCGTTCGAACAGGTTGTCCTGCGTGAGGAGCATGACGTGGTACCAGCCGTTGGACTCCGGCTTGCCGGGCCGGCCGACCTCGACAGCGACCGGCGAGTCGAAGTCCGCGCCCGCGTAGCGGAGCGAGAATTTGCCATCGTTGATCCGCACGCCGTGCTGGAACGTGTCCATCACGAGCACCTGCGTGTTGGCGGAGTTGTTCGGCTTGACCCAGAACTGGAGGTAGCGATCCGTTACGCCGGAATAGTCGAAAGGCCCGGCGCCGTTGGGGTCGCGGCTCAGCTGCGACGAGAACGACTGCTGCGGGAAGTTCAGATTCGGCCCGTAGATTGCCTCCCGCGACGACCGCGAGAAGCTAGCCGCCCAGCTGGTCTCGCCGGGGGCCAAGTCGGGGCGGTCATTGACGAGCACGTAGCTCGGCACGTTCGACCATTTCTGCAGGTTCGCGAACGAACGAACGTTCGGCTCGCTCAGGTCCGGGTTGCCGCCGACGAAGATGCCGGCGCTGTCGATCGTGGCCGCTGTGGCGAGGCCCGAACCGAGGTCCGCGCCCGCGGTCGGGTTCTCAAGCGGCAGGTCGCCGAATTGGTACAAGCGATCGACCGTCGACGCAAAAGCCGACGCGGCCGTGAGCAAGTAGCCGGTGAGGCCGACAACGAGTAGGAGTCGCATGGGGTGTCCTCTTGGTACTTGATCCGCCGCAGCGCCCTGACAGGGTCAGACGCTTAGCGGGAGAGAGCGGTTAATCGCCAACTGGCGAGCTGTGTAGGCGTCTCGGGTGGGTGGCTCTCACGCGGCCGGCGACCGGCGCGGGCGCCACTTGGCCGAGCCGGCGACGGCGGCGGCTGTCAGCATCACGGCAAGTGAACCGGGCTCCGGCACGCCGGCGATCAAGTTGGCGTACGCCGGGGCGCCTTGTTCCGCGATGAAGATGTCTTTGAAGATCAAGAAGTCATCGAGGTTGTTGACGCGGTCGCCGGTCAGGTCGCCGAGCCGGTACGCCTCGTAGACGCTCAAGCCCGAGAGGTCGCCGCCGAAGTTGTCGCGCACGGCGGGCCAGTCGAGCGCGTCGACCTCGCCATCGAAGTTGAGGTCGCCGCGGCGGAAGGGCTCGCCGGAGTTGCCGGTGAAGCGGACCACTCCCTCGACGATCTCGCCGTTGGCGTCCAAGTAGCTGAAGGCCAGGTCGTCGCTCTCCAGCAAGTACTTCCGCCACACGGGGCCGAGGTCGATCGAAGCGCCGTCGTCGATCTGCCCAGCGGTCAAGTGGCCCTCACCGACAACCGAGCCGGGCGCGTCGCCGCGGAACTCGACCCAGTTGGGATCCGAATCGGCGATCGGGGTGAACGCGGCGCGATCGAGCGTGCCGGCGCCGGACTCGATCGTGTAGCCGCGGATGGCGACGTCGGCGTTCGTGTTGTTCTCCAGCGTGGCGACGCCCGTGTCTCGGTTGATGACCATCGCGAGCGTCGGGTCGCCGTCGAACACGCCGAGGTTGTCGATGGCCCACCACCAGTCGTTGCCCGCGTCGATCAGGCCGAACTCCAGGGCGAGCGACGACGTGCCGGCCGGCAGCGGGATATCGACGGTGGGGGTTTCGTTGGTCGCGTCCGGCTTGAAGAACGGGCTGCTAGAGTCGGAGTCCCAGCGGAGAACCTCGGTCTGGAACGGGCCGCCGTCATACGCGACCCGGATCACGGCCGTCTGGTTGTTGGCGCCCTGTGGGAGCGGGCCGGGGCCGTCCGGGTCCTCGTCGCGGCCCTCGGGCCGCCAACTCGAATCGAACTGCAGCGCGAGGGTCGACTCGGTCGCTCCCGAAACGTCGAACGCCGCGGTCCTCAAGAAGGTGTTGTAGAGACCGGGGTCGTTCGTGATGTCGTCCCACTCGTCGGGGTCGGCCACGGCGATCACGTTCTCGCCCTTCTGGAACTGGCCGCGATTCTGCAGGTCCGTGGTCGCCCACAGGTCCGGGTCGGTGAACGACCAGCCGCGCCACTCGGTCGTGCCGCCGCCGGGGAGCTGCGAGTTGTCGATCGACCAACCGGGGAGCGACGCTGTCGAGTTCGACCAGAACTCCGTGACAACGACGTTCTCGTCGACAGCCGGGCCGAGCGGCACGCCGTCGAAGTTCTCAGAAAACAACACGACTTGGCCGTTGGTGGCCGTCGCAAGGGCGCTGAACCAAACGGCCACGGCCAAGGTGTGCAACAATCGGGTGGGCATCGCAAAGTCCGTCGGGAAGGGGTTCGGCGAGAGCCATGCAGTCGGGCGCCGCCGGCGACCGATCGAGTACGAGTGAGTGAGAACCGAATCAGCGAACCTAACGGGCGATTGACCGGCCCGAGCGACGCGCCGCTAGGAACGTCAACGCGGCACAAGCAAGCGCTGTGGACACCGCCGTCGGCTCGGGCGCCGACGCCGCGGCCGGAGCGCCCGCGCTGCCGTAGTTGCTCCGCCAGGTCTGGTAGTCCTGCGCGTCGATCCTGCCCTGACTGGCGCCGGAGTCGTCGCCGTTGGCGCGGAGGTCGGTCGTGGACCCGAGCGTGTCGCGCCACACGGTGTAGTCGGCCGCGTCGACGCGGCCGTCGCCGTTGTAGTCGCCTAGGAGCTCCTCCGGCCGAAGCTCGTTGTCGACATACACCACGCGACCGGCCCGGGTGATGCCGGTGTCGGCGCTGTGGACGCGGAACACGAGGTCGTTCTCGGCGCCGGGCGTGAACGCCGCTCCGAGTCGGACCTCGTCGGTTGGCTCGAGCACCGAGCTGCCGGTCAGGAATCCTTCGCGGATCGCGCCGGTCGACAGATCGCCGAGGACCTCCCAGCCGTCGCCGGCGCCAGCCGGTCCTCCGCCCTCGAAGTCGCGTGCCTCCAGGCCCCGGAACCCGGTTGTGTTCAACGAGCCGGCCGGGCTGGTGATCTCGTAAAAATCAATGTCGAAAGGCGTCTGCGAAGCGGGCTCAACGTTTTGGATCGCCACCTCGCCGGTGACCCGATCGACGAGCAGCGTCAGGTCGCTCGCTTCGACCAGTTGGATCGCGTGGATGCCGGCGTTGCTATTGATGCCCTCAACACGGATCGACAGAGCCCCGCCAGGACTCGCTGGAACGGATTGGAACAGCGCGTAGTTCGACGGGATGGCGCCCGCTTCGTTTGTAGCGGTCGCCTGCACGTAGTCACCCTGGCCGGTGAACAGCCCACGCCCGGTGTTGGCGATGAAATACACGCCGTCGCCGTAGGGGCCTTCCTGGCCGGGCGCGGTGTCGGGGGTGTTGATGTCGAGGTAGGCGAGGCGGCCGTCCGTGCCGTCGGATCCCACGTAGACGAGCAGGTCGAAGCTGCTGTAGGGGATGCCGGTGAACGACACGGTGAGGTCGCGGTCGGCGCCGGAGATGTCTAGGTAGCCGTCCATGAGTCGCTCGTCTTCTGTGTCGATCGCCGGATTGAGCGACGCGTAGGAGTTGTCCGATTCCCACGAGACCGTCGCGTCGGGCAAGAAGATGCCATCGGCCGTCATTAATCCTGTCTTGCTGCCGTCGGTGTCGGCCCCTCCGCCCGAGGTGTTCAGCGTCTCGGAGTAGGGGGCGACGTTGTTCCAGTTCCCTTGTGGGACCACGCCGGCGACGCCGGTGACGGTTGCGCCGTCGGGCCCGGTGGTGTGGCGGCCGCCGACGAAATTGACGCCGATCGAGTCGCCCACGGCGACGGCCGCGGCGAGTGCGACGCCGGCCGCACCGATCCGAAGCCCGCAACGCTTTGCGGCGCCTCGCTCACTTTTCTTGGTGCTAAACATGGGGGGCCCTAGGAACGATGGCTGGGTCTCGAGAAGGCTCTGTCTCTCGCTCGCCCGGCGTCCGCCGCGAGGGGTGTCCCCCTCGCGGCGGGTCCGGCTCGGGCGCCGTTCGTGGCGGCAGGGCTTCGGCCCGTCCGTCGGCAGAGATCAGCGGCGGCGGGCGGCGAACAAGCCCATCGCGATCGCGCCAAGAACAACCGTGGTCGGCTCGGGCACACGCGTGACGCCGAACACGCCGGTGACCTGCAGGGGTCCGCCCAGTGGGCCGGTGCTGACGAAGTCATCGGTGTTGATCTCCCACCCGGCCGGCGGCTCCTGGGTCCAGCCCAGCGTTCCGTCGGACAGGCGGCCCGGTCGCTCGTCGGGCTCGCCGACGTTGCGGAGGGGTGCGCCTTCCGGGTCGTCGAGCACGCCGGTCAGCTCGGGGAGCAGCCCGTCGAAGTTCTCTTCCAGGTAGACCTCCCCGCCGGGCAGCGGGTTGAAGACCCGGATGTTGTCGATGGCGAACCACCAGTCGTTGCCAGCGTCGACCATCTCGAACGCCAACGCCAGCGAGTCGCTGGGCAGCCCCGCCAGGACCGTCTGGAAGGTCGCGTTGATGTCAGGGTTCGTGTCGGGCATGTCCGTGTCGGCGGTGTTGCCCGTGTTCAGGTCGAGGAGCACGGCGTCCGATCCGTCACCGTACACGGCGCGGACGTAGGCCTGCTGCGAGTCCTCGGGGCGCCAGCTGTAGTCGAACTGGATCGCGACCGGGCCGCTGGTCGGCACGGTCACCGCAGGGCTCATCAGCTGCGAGTTGAATCCGATGTCGAAGGTCTGGTCGGGGTTGCCCGGACGCGGCGCCTTGGGGCCGGCGCCGCCTGGGCCGCCGAGGTCGTCCCACTCGTCGGGGTCAGCCACCGCGATCACGCCGCTGCCGAGGGTGAATTGGCTCCGGCCCTGGTCGTCGGCTTTGACCCAGAACTCGGGCGTAACGAACGTCCATTCCTCGAACTCGGTCACGCCGACGCCATCCGACACACGCGGGGTGAAGGCGTTCGCCGTGCCCGCGGCAGCGAGACACGCGGCGAAGCCGGCCAGCAGATGCTTCGTCATTTTCTTGGCTCTCTAAGGTGAAAAACGGGGCCGTAGGAAGAAGCGGATGCTCCACGGTCACCCGACGCGACGGCCGTTCGTTCTTCGCTGCAACGCTGAGCGGGTTTGCGCTACCGCGCTGTGAAAGCCTCTCTCAACGCACACCGAACCGCCGCGTGTCGGATGTGAGCGGGATCGTAGAGCAGCTCTGTGAAGGCGCCGCGAAGAGGCGCCGCGATTTGCGATCTATAGCTTGAGTTGTGCGCTACCGATCAAAACGCGCTGCAAAGCCCAATCGCACGGAGAGCCGATCGTCCGCTCGGCGATCGCACGACCGCCCGCCGGCGGGTCGGCAACTTCCGCGGCACGTCGCATGAATTTCGGATGGCGGCGCCCGTTGCTTCAACCGGATCGACGCGGTCGCCGCTCTTGGTCGTTATCCGTGCGCACCCGGTCACAATGCCGGCGACCCACGCGGGTTTCTTCACCTTCGCGATTTGGTGTGCCGGTTCTTCACACAGCCTTCACGACGCGACGCGACAACTCTCATCGTTCGCTCCCGGCCGCCAAGATCCGGCAAGTGGAAGAGGGGGGCGTCGCTTCTTTCTCCGTAGCGATTCCGTTTCGTTCGAGTAGCCCCACCCCAAAGGAGCACCGCATGCCCTCAGCCATGAAGCGCTCGATCTCCCGCGCCCTCCCGTCCACGTGCTGCCTGCTATTCGCCGCCGCAGGTAACTGCCACCAAGGCCCCGACCCGGTCGCCCACTGGGTGTTCAACAGCCGCGCCTGCCAAGCCGGCGCGTGTGTCGCGCGGCTCGGGCCCGACCTAGCGATCGAAGGTGAGGCGAAGCCGGTCAGCGACAGCCGCGGGGGCGCGCTGGAATTGCTGGGTCCGAGCCACATCGAGTCGGCGCTGTTGGGCGAGCCGCTCACCCAGGGCGCGGCGCTGACGGTCGCCGCTTGGGTGCTGATCGACGAAGCCGAGCAGCACGGCGGCGTGGCCGGCGAGTTCGGCGGGGCGGGCGATCCGCGCTGGGTCCTCGGCTACGACAGCGACCGCTTCACCTTCACCGTGCGTCCCGAAGGGTCGAAAACGCCCGTCACGCTCACCGGCCGAACGCCCTACGCCAAGGGCAAGTGGACACACGTGGCGGGCGTCTACGACGGTGAAGTGATGCAGCTCTACGTAAACGGCCAGCCCGATGGTCAAACCGACGCGGCGTCGGGCCCGCTCATGCTCGTCGAGCAGCCGCGGGTCGCGGTTGGTCACCGCCCGGACCACCCGGCCGCCCACCCTCTACGCGGCCGCCTGCGCGAGGTGAGCGTGTACGGCCTTGCGGCGAAGCCGGCCTGGGTCGCTCACGAGTTCGATCACCAGAAGCAGTTGGTGAGCCTGCAACGCGACGCCCGGGCCGACTCGCTAGCGATGATCGTCGAGCCCTACCTCCAGTTCGGAACGCGGGAGGGGATGACCGTCATGTGGCAGACGAGCGTCGAGGGGTCGTCGGTCGTCCGCTACGGCGAGACCGACGCGTGCGACCGCAAGGCCGAGGGCGACCCGGCCGCGATCCACGAGGTCCGAATCGAGGGCCTCGAGCCGGAGGCGCAGTACTTTTATCGCGTCGAAACGACCGACGGCGCGGGCCAGTCGGTCGCGTCCGGCGTGTCGACCTTCTCGACCGCCGCCCTCCCCGGCACGCCCTTCGCCTTTGCGGTGATCAGCGACACTCAGTTCAACCCGGTGGTGTCGGGCAAGCTCTCGGAGTTCGCTTGGGCGCAGCGGCCCAGCTTCTTGCTCCACCCGGGGGACCTCGTCGACACCGGCGTGAACGACGCCCACTGGACGCAGCACTTCTTCCCGGGCATGCGGCCCTTGATCTCGCGCGTGCCGTTCTACTCGGTGCTCGGCAACCACGAACAGAACGCGAGCAACTACTACGAGTACGTGTCGCTGCCCGATCCGGAGTACTACTACGAGTTCCGCTACGGCGACGCCCACTTCTTTATGATCGACACCAACCGCAACGTGGGCCCCGGCTCGGAACAGCACGAGTGGCTCGACGATGCGCTCGGCGCGTCCGACGCGGTGTGGAAGTTCGCCTGCCACCACCACCCCCCCTACTCGTCGGACGAAAACGACTACGGCGATCTTTGGAAACAAAACAAAAGTACCCGGGGCGATCTGCGGGCGCGTGAGCTCTCTAGGCTCTACGACAAGCACCGAGTCGACATCGTTTGGAATGGCCACATCCACTCTTACGAGCGCACTTGGCCGGTGCGCGACGGCAAGGCGGTCGGGGCCGGCGGGCCGATCTACATGATCGTCGGCGGTGGCGGGGGCGGCCTCGAGACCCCCGCCCCCTCGCGGCCGTTCTTCCAGAACCAGGTGCGCCGCGCCCACCACTACGTGATGGCGCACGTAAACGGCCCCACCCTCGAGCTGCGAAGCTACGACCTCGACGACCGCTTGTTCGACACGGTGCGGATCGAGAAGCCGGCGCGGGCGGGGAAGCCGGCGGCGGCCAACGACCCAGCCGACACGGCGCGGTGACCGCTAAGCCCGCTCCGCCGCCAACCCAGCGAGCGGGGCGGGCGCGTCGCGGTACTTGCGGGCGTAGAAGGCGATCAGCACCACCGACAGCGCGAGGCACGCCACCGCGATCCACCAAGCGAGCGTCGTGAAGAGCGTGAGGAAGCCGGCCTCGCCGGCGATCCGGCCCTTGGCGAACATCACCGCAACGTACGCGAGATAGCCCGACGAGTCGGCCAGGTACATCACGTAGCCGAGGTTCGCCCTCTGGTCCGACAGGGCGATCAGCCGTTCGAACACCGTGGTGTGGAACGCCACGTACGGCACGTACGCGCCCATCCCGATGAGCACCATGAACCAGAACGGCCCGAGCGCTCCCTGTGTCTGTGCCGCGAGCGACACGAGCACCAGCGCGAAGCCGGCCGCCACGAGCCCGAGCGAGATCACCAGCGCGCGGCGGTTGTCGCCGACCAGCACGGCCGCGCCGCTGATGACGATCACGCCCACCATCACCAGCGTTTCCGACCGCGCGAACACGCTAGGAGCCGCTCCGTAGCCGAGGCCCTGCCAGATCTCAACGGCGAAGTCGTCGCGCAGGCTGCGTAGCACGGTGAGCGCCACGAAGATGCCGATCAGCGCCGTAAGGCCAACCGCGTGGCGGCGGAAGAACGCCCACCGCTGCGCCCGGGTCATCGGGGCCCGTTCTTGCCGCTGGGCGATGTCGTCCGCGCCGGGCGGCGGGATCAGGCTCAGCATCCCCACCGCCGCAGCCAGCGGCGGCACGAACAGCAAACCGGCCAGGCTGGGCATCCAGTACTCGTCCACCCCCCAATCGACGACGAGCCACCGCCCGACCGACTTCACCACGCCCGACGACACGATGAAGCTCGCGCACAGCCCGGCGGCGAGGGCCTCGGTGAGCCTTCGCCCCTCGAGGAACGACAACACCAGCCCGAACACCATGCCCAGCGGCAGCCCGTTGACGAACAAGAACGGGAAGTTGTAGGGCGGTGGAACGAGCGCGAAGCCGACCAGCGAGGCCTCCGCCACGCCGATCAATGCGAGGATCGACACGGCGCGCCGGCCGCGGGGCATCTCGGCGATGACCTTGATGCCGATGAACTTCGACAGCGTGTAGCCCGCCACCTGCGCGGCGACAAACACCGATTTGTAACCCACGCCCCACAGCACACCGTCGTCGTACTCCGCGGCCGTGAACGGCTTGCGGAACGCGTACATGCAGAAGTAGGTTGCGAACGCCGCGCCGATGCAATACGCCGAGAAAGCGGTCGGCCCAGCTACGGCCAGGCGCCCGCGGACCCGGTCGCCGAGAGAATCGCGGGGATCGAGCAGCATCGGAAGGATCCATCGGGTAAAGCCTTCGCCGGCCTAGCGTCGGCGCGGCGGGAGTGGAGAGCATCGGCCCGCGAAGCGTACGGAAGGCGGGTCAAGATTCTGTGAAGGCCGCTGGCAAGGCTGGTGCGCTCCGCGACAAGCCGCCCCGAATCAACTCTCGTAGCGCCGTATGCCCACGCCCCTTGCGCCACGATTCGCACGCGCCGCCGTGATGAGGGCCGCCGGCGAGCCGTTAAAGCTGGAAGAGCTCCCGGTCCCGCCGCTTCGCGCGGGGGAACTCCTCGTGAGGGTCGCTTGCTGCACCGTCTGTGGTTCCGACCTGCACACCTGGACCGGCCGCCGTGACGCGGCGCTGCCGACAATCCTCGGCCACGAGGCGGTCGGCGTGGTGGTGGACGCCGGCGCGGACCGTCCGCATGACGGGGCCGGCGCGCCGCTCTCAATCGGCGATCGCGTTGTGTGGACGATCCACGGCTCGTGCGGCCAATGCGACTACTGCCGCGACCGCGGGATGCCGATGAAGTGCCGCTCGCTCCGCAAGTTCGGCCACGAGCGCTGCGACCGCCCGCCCTACCTGGTCGGCGGAATGGCCGACCACGCGGTCGTCGAGGCCGGCATGACGGTTTACCGCGTCCCCGACTCCTTGCCCGACGAGGTCGCCGCTCCCGCCGCCTGCGCCGGAGCGACGGCGGTCGCCGCCTGCCAAGCCGCGCGGCTGGGGGCGGCTGACCGTGTGCTGATCATCGGCGCGGGCGCCCTCGGGGCTTATGCGGCCGCGTACGCCGCGCAGGTGGGCTGTTCGGCCGTGTTGGCAACCGACCGTTGCGCAGGCCGGCTCGGAGCGATCCGGCGCTTCGGAGCGACCGCAGCGGTCACCGCCAACGGACCGCCCGACGCCGTCGCCGATTCACTGCGAGAGGCCGTTTCTGCGGCGACCGAGGGCGAGGGGGTCGACGCCGTCATCGAGGTCGCCGGCGCGCCGCAGGCGGCGGCCGCTTCGCTCGCGTTGTTGCGCGTGGGGGGCAGGCTCGTCACATGCGGTTGCGTCTTTCCCGGCGCCGAAGCGCGGGTCGACTTATCGCTCATAACAAAGAACCGCCTCACGATCACGGGGCTGCACAACTACCACGCCGAGCATCTCGGCGAAGCGCTCGAGCTGCTGGAGGCCACCATCGACCGGCGCCCCTGGCGATCGCTCGTGGGCGAGCGATTCGCCCTCGGCCGGGTCAACGAAGCCCTCGGAGCCGCCCTGACGAGGCAGTCGCTGCGTGTCGCGATCACTTGATCACTTGCGACGCCTGACCGTTGTCAGGCGCCCGACTGCTGGCGCTGTTCCCCGGACGCTGGGTAGGCAGGGTGATAGGACAACACACACCCTGGGGCATCGGCGTCCGCGCGTTGCTTGTTCGACGCGCCGGCGGCGTGCTCCCCGTCGGCGTCCGATCGGCGCCGACGCGGCGACCCGGCCGAGCCACCGCGTGCGGCCGGATCGCGAGCCCGGCGCGTTTCGCCAACGCCCGAAGCAGCTCTGCTACGGGGGGCTCCGCGTGTCGGCTCCGCGTTTGTTGCGGCGTGAAGAGATTTCGGAACGGCCTTTGCCGGACGTTTCGCTGCACCGTCGTCGTTGTGGTCGCCGGTCGTAGGTGTTGGTTCCACCGACTCCATGCCCACCACGGCGGCGCGACGCTAGCTTGACCGCGCCACAACCGGGCGCGGTGGCTCGTGTTCGCTCGGCTGCCGCGATTCTGGAAGAACAGGCTGCCGCGTCGTCGCGCGACGCGTGTCGCAAGACGGCGAACGAGCGGGTCGCCGCTCGGTGCGGAGGCCGGCGCCGGCTCGTCGTGGTGGCCGCGGTCGCGGACCGCTCGCCACGCGGCGTGCCCACCAACGAGTCGACGCGTGTGCAGACACCTCACCCCAGAAGGAGAATCCCCCAATGATGTTACGTTCCACAGTGGCTCTCGCCGCGGCGCTCGCCTTGTCGGCGGTCGCATCGGCCAAACCACTCAACCCCGAACGGGTCTCCGCCGACGCGAAGTGGCTCGCCCACGTCGACCTCGCCGCCCTGGACAAGACCCAGGCCCTCAAAGAAGCACGCGGCGTG
Source organism: Botrimarina sp. (assembly GCF_040219535.1). Lineage (NCBI taxonomy): Bacteria > Pseudomonadati > Planctomycetota > Planctomycetia > Pirellulales > Lacipirellulaceae > Botrimarina > Botrimarina sp. Next base: position 11,834 of record NZ_JAVJSH010000017.1, on the reverse strand, counting down.
TGGCCGGAGCGGGCCGAGAAGTTCCGGAACTGGATGCGAGACACCTACGGCGTCGACCCGCGCGAGGACCTCCAGAGCGTCACGATCTACGGGACCGGCTACACGGAGGGCGATTGCGCAATGGTCCTCACGTCCGACTACAGCGCGGACAAGGTTCGCTCGCGGATCGATTCGCAAGAGGACGTCAAGGAAACCGAGTGGCGCGGCCACACGATCTACACGTGTAAGGCCGGCAAGATGAAGCACAGTTCGAAGGGCTCTGACAACCAGTCGTCGTACGGCAGCAGCGAGTCGAAAAGCGGCTCGGACCGCGTCGCGTGGGTCCTGCTCGACGACAACACGATCGTCTACGCGAAGTCGAAGCGCGGGGTCAAGGACGCCGTCGAGACGATCGAGGGTCACGCGCCCTCGCTCGCGAGCGACGGCGCCGACTCGCGGCTCACCGCCGATCCGCCCGAGGCCGCCGTGGCTTACGCGGCCGCGGTGCAGCTCGACGAGATCCCGCACGAGGGATGGATGTTCCCGTTGCTCAGGCAGCACGAACGAGCGACCTACGCGCTCGGCGAGCGCGACGGCGAGTTGTTCGACGAGCTGAAGCTCGTCGCCCGCAACGAGCAGGTCGCCGAGCAGATGAAGCAGGTGGTCGAGGGTTACACGGCCGCCCTGCGGGTGAGCTTCATCAACTCCGAGCCGATCACGAAGATGCTCAAGAACGTCGAGGTCCAGCAGGACGGCGACACCGTCACCGCGAGCTGGAACGGCGAAGTCGAGCGCTTCGCCCAGGCGCTGCGGAGCTTCAAGAACGACAAGCAGCGCCGCTGATCTAGCGGCGACGCTCTCCTCGGTCGGGCGGCGCCGTTGGCCTCAACGGCGCCGCCTTTTTGCGTACGCGGCGACCGAGGTCTCGCGGTGGCTGGGGGGGGCTTAGGGCGCCTCGCCGAAGACGGTCGACCAGTCCTTGGCCATGTCGACGACCACCCAGCCGCGCTGGGGCGCCTCGTCGAGGCCGCGATCGAGCTTGCCCACGTGCGAGTCCCGGTCGTAGGCGAACTCACGCTCGGCGTCGGTGTGGTGGACCAACACGCCGAGGCTAGGACCTTCGCGCGTGGTCGTGTACTCGAGCATCTGGAAGTCGCCGTCGGAGTTGCCCACGGCAAGGATCGGCCGGCGGCCGATGTGCTGGTAGATGCCGACCGGCTTGCCTGCTTTGTCGTCGACGAACAGCCCGCTCGGCTGCTTCACGATCACGGGGACCCCGTCGCGGAACTCGTACGTCGCGTCGATGCTCGTGCCGACGACCTGTTCGGGAGGGATGCCGTAAGCCTCCTCGGCAAACGCGCGCAGAAAGTCGATCCCGCCTCCGGAGACGATGAACGTCTTGAACCCGTTCGCACGCAGGTATTCGAGCAGCTCGAGCTGCGGCTGGTACAGGCAATCCGCGTATCGCCGGCCGAGCGTCGGGTGCTCCGAGGTCGCCAGCCACTCTTTCGCGGCGGAGCGGAAATCGTCGGCCGTCATGCCCGTGTGCGACGCCGCCAGGACCTTCACCAGGCCCTCCTTGCCGGACGCGGCCGCGGACCGGTAGTCGCCGGCGAGGACGCTCTTGAAAGGCTCCTCGTGGCGCCACTCGGGGTGATCGCCGGCCATCGCCCGGACCCGGTCGAACGCGAAGAGCAACTGGAAGTACGCGGGCTGCTCGGCCCACAGCGTGCCGTCGTTGTCGAACGTGGCGATCCGCTCGGCGGGCGGCACGAAGTGGTCGCCCGATCGATCGGTGACGCGCTGAACGAAGTCTACGATCGCCTGCTTGGCCGGCGTGTCGTTCCAAGAGGGGAGGGGGTCCTCGGCCGCGGCGGCCGGCGCCTGCCAGCCCCACACGAGCAAGAAGGTTGTCAACAGAACTTTGCTAAGCATGAGCGAGCCAAGAATGGGCAGACCGCCTCGGTGCGCCGCCGCCGAGGCAATATGACGATCGCTGCGTTGTGCCGGCGAGCCGGGGTTCACCGCCCACGGGCGGCGTTCTCAATCTGCTCCTGCACCTTTTCGAGGTTGAAGGAGCCGGGCGATTGGCTCGGCGGGTACTCCTTCAGCGACTGGAAGAATTTTGCGGCGACCTGTTGCATCGGCACCACGACGAAGGCGCGGTCGATGGTCCAGTCTTGGTAGGTGTTCGAATTGTGCTGAGCCTTCTCGAACGGGTCGCGGCGGAGGTTGAACAGCAGCGGCAGGCGCAGCTCGACAAAGGGCTCGCGCCAAATCTGGAGCGTCTCGGCGCGGTTCTCTAGGAACACCGCCTTCCAGTCGCCCAGCCGGATGGCCACGACCTGTCCGTCGTCGTTGACGTAGATGAATTCCCGACGCGGCGACGCCTTGATGTTCGAGTCGACATCCTCGTACTCATCGGCTTTCGCTAGGTAGTCCGTGATGTCGTACCCGTCGATGTGCTGTCGGTACTCTCGGCCGATCGCGTTGTAGCCGTCGCGGAGGTCTTCCTTGAGATCGTCCTTGCCGGCCGCGGCCGCGAAGGTCGGCATCCAGTCCTCGTGGGCGACGATGCCATTTACCGTTGCGCCCGCAGGCCACTTCTTCGGCCACCGGGCGAAGGCGGGCACGCGGTAGGCGCCCTCCCAGTTGCTGTTCTTCTCTTTGCGGAACGGCGTGGTGCCGGCGTCGGGCCACGTGTTGTAATGGGGGCCGTTGTCGGTCGAGTAGTAGACGATCGTGTTCTCGGCGATCCCCAACTCATCGAGGAGGTCGAGCAGCTCGCCGACGTGCATGTCGTGCTCGACCATGCCGTCGCTGTATTCATCCTGGCCAGAGATCCCCCGGTGCTCCTCTTTCACGTGCGTGCGGAAGTGCATCCGCGTGCCGTTCCACCAGCAGAAGAACGGCTTGCCCGCCTCGTTTTGCTCCTTGATGAACTTTTTGGCTGCCGCGACGGTCTCGTCGTCGATGGTCTCCATCCGCTTCTTGTTGAGCGGGCCTGTGTTCTCGATCTCCTGCCCGCCATCTTTAGTAGCCTTCGCCTTGAGCACGCCCCGCGGCCCGTATTGTTCCAGGAAGGTCTTGCCGTTGGGGAGCTTCAAGTCGCCCGGGTAGTCCTCGTTCTCCGGCTCCTCCTCGGCGTTGAGGTGATACAGGTTGCCGAAGAACTCGTCGAAGCCATGGTTCGTCGGCAGGTGCTCGTCGCGGTCGCCAAAGTGGTTCTTCCCGAACTGCCCTGTCGCGTAACCTAGCTCCTTCATCACCGCGGCGATCGTGATGTCTTGTTCCTGCCAACCCTCTTTCGCGCCGGGCAGGCCGACCTTGGTCATCCCCGTGCGGACAGGCACGGTCCCGCCGATGAAGGCCGCGCGGCCGGCGGTGCAGCTCTGCTGGCCGTAGTAGTCGGTGAACGCGATCCCTTCCTTGGCGATGCGGTCGATGTTGGGCGTGCGGTAGCCCATCATGCCGCGGCTGTTGTGGCTGATGTTCCACGTGCCGATATCGTCGCCCCAGATGACGAGGATGTTCGGCTTGTCGGCCGCCGCCGCGGCGGCGGCCACGCTCGTCACGGCGAGCAAGAGGGCGCCGCGAACCGTTGTCGTGTTCAGCTTCATGGGTGAACCTCGTAGAATTCAGAACGCATTGGTCCAAAGTGATTCGGAGAGGGCTCAGGGGCGCGCCCTCTTGCCGAACGACCGCAGGCGGAACGCCGCGACGAGCAACGCCACGCCGGCGATGATCGCGAAGACGCCCAGCACGCGGACGAGCATCGCGCCGGCCAGCAGCGGCGACGCCAACAGGATAACCCCGAGCAGGATCGAGAGCACGCCGCCGAGGACGAGCCACCACTCTCCCCGGATCCGGCTGCGTTCCCGGACCGCCGCGGCGATCTCGAGCACGCCATTGATGATCAGCTGCAGCGCGAGCAGCACGACGATGACCGTGATCGCGACCACGCCGACCAGAGCCGGGTGGGCCATCACGAAGAGACCGACAACCACGCCCAGCACGCCCCGGGCAACGGCCCACCAGCGCGACCGGTCCCAGCCGGCGACGCCGGCCACGATCGCGAGCAGCCCGTCGAGCAGTACGAACAAGCCGAGCACCCAGACGTACGCCTTGAGCGTGACGCCCGGCATGAGCAACGCGTAGGCTCCGAGGGCGATCATCAGCACGCCGCGGAGCAAGAGCACCCACCACAGGCCGGCGACGCTCCGCAGGGCTTCTCGGTCGGAATCCGTCAGCCCGGCCGCGTCGGACGGCGGTGCTTGCTCGATCATTTTCGGCTCGCGTGAAGAGGATGCTTACTGGTCGTCGGGGCCTTCGGCCCCGGGGCCGTCGGCCCTGGGGCCGTCGTCGCCGGCGTCTTGCTCGGTCCCTTCTTCTTGGGGCGCGTCGAGCCGCACGAGCAGGTAGTTCTCGGTCGTGTCGGCGCCGAAGTGGACGAGCACCGGCGCTTCGTCCTGCGTGAGGTTGTAGAGGCCCGTCTCGGCGACGATTTCGTCGCTGCCGCCGAAGCGGATCGCCACGCGCTGGGTCTCGCGGTCGACGGCGCCCTGGATCGATTGGGACTCGTCGGTCCGAGCGTTGTACAGCGTGCCAGAGACCACTCCTTCGCGGTTGACGGCCAGCTGGACCGTCATCGCTGGCTCCGTGTCTTTCTCGTCGGTCGACACGGCGAACGTGCCTAGCGGCATCCACTCGGCCTCGGCCGCCTGCTGCTGCGTGTCGGGGGGCTCAACGGTCGCCAGCTCCATCGCGCTGGCTGCGAACTCCTCGGCGCTTGCGATCTCCTGACCGCCGACGTAAACGCGGTTGTCCTCGTAGACCACGTTGCCGCCCGTCCCGTAGTCGTAGTAGACCGGTTGCGACCAGGTCGACTGAGGGACCGACCAATCGAACCAGTTGGTGACGGCCCCCCAAGCGGGCACGGTCCACCAATACGACCAGCTGTAGTTGCGGTTCCAATAGCAGTAGTGCCAGCCGCCTAGCCCGGGGCGGTGGTTGGACCACCAGCGGTCGTCGAACCAGTTGTGGTGGTAGTGGTAGTGGTTCCAGCCGTGGCGCACGCCGTCGGCCCAGCCGTTCCAGTAGTCGCGTCGGTCGCGCGTCGGCCTCTGCCAACCGGGGCGTGTGAACGCTTGGTTCCACCGGTTGTTGATGTTGATGTTCGTGTTCGGGCCGACGCTCGCCCAACCGGGCAAACGGTTGATCGCGTTGTTGTTCGACCAGCGGTCGCCGAAGTCCGGGCGCCCACCGTCGCCGGGGCGGCCGCTCCCTCCCGGTCGCGTAGTCGGCCTGCCTGGCCTGTCGCCGGGAAGATCGCCAGGACGCTGCGGTCGATTCGGGCGTTCCGGGCGGCCGGGGCGCTCGGGGCGGCCAGGGCGATCGACTTCTCCCGGCAACGTAACGGGGCGGTCTGGTTGGTTGCCCGCCCCGGGTCGGCCCGGTCGGCTGCCGCCGCCGGGGCGATCGGGGCGGGGGGCGGGACGCACCGACGGGCGGCCACCCCCCTCAGGACGCAGCGGACGGTCGAGCCCAAGGAAGTCCTCGACGTTCCCCGGCGAAGGCCGCCCCGCGTCCGGCCGGTTGGCTGGGCCAGGCCGTTGCGCGGGCCGACCGGCCCCCGGCCTCCCGGCGTCCGGAGCCGTGCCGCCGGGGCGGTTCGCGCTCGGCCCGCTTAGATTTGGCCGGTCAGCCCCCGGACGGGCGACGCCCGGCCGACTAGCGCCGGGCCGGCTCGTGAGGTCGGGCCGCGACATGTCGCCCGGACCGGGACGGGCCCCTGCGCCGGGCCGGTTGCCGCTCAAACCGGGGCGATTGGCGGAGGGCCGGTCGCTCGGCGGGCGTTGTGGGGCCGTGGGCAGGCTGAAGTTGGGCGTCTGGCCGCCGAAGCCACCGCCGCCCCCAGGCCTGCCGGGACGAGCCCCAGCGTTTGGCCGATTCGAGGGGTTGGGCCGCGAAGCAACGCCCGGGCGGGCGCCCAGATTCGGGTTGCTCGGGAATCGCCCCGTGCTGGGCCGGCTGGGGTGCAGGCCGCCGTTGGGTCGGCCCGCCCCGGCGCCCGGGTTCGGCCGCGGCGCGGGTCGTCCGACGTTGGGGCGTGGGGCAGGGCGGTTGATGTTCGGTCGCGGGGCAGGACGCGGCGCGCTGATTTGTGGCCGGGCGCCGGCGCCACCGTGGCGACCACCGCCACCGCCGCCGCCGCGCTGACCGATCGCGTCGGCGTCCGTCGACATCGCCGCCACCAACGCGAGGCTCATCGCCCAGCGGGCCAACGGGCTCATGGCTGGCCTCCGGCGTCGGCCGTCGCCTCGGGGGCGATCCGCACGACCCGCACCGGGCCGCTGTTGGGGAGCGGCACGCCATCGACGGTCTGGCCGATCTTCTCGACTTGCAGCGTGTCGTCATCCAGCCGCGTGATCACCTGCGTTGCCGACGAGGTCACACCATCCGCGCTCACGTACGACGTTCTCAACAGCAAGTCGTCGCCGTTGGGTGAGGCCGTCCCCTCGCCGAACGAGCCGTCCGAGTTGAAGGTCCACGCGCGGAACTGCTTCGCGAGGGCGTCCCAGCCGATGACCTGAGTGCCCTCGAGCGGGGCGCCGTCGCCGTCGTCGGCGCGGAACGATCGGATGAGGAACGACTCGTTGGGAGACCAACGCACGGTCGTCTGCACGTCGGCCGCGTCGGTGTCGTCGCGCCACTCGCCTACGAGCCAGGCGAGCTCCTCCAGCGCGTCGCGCGGCGTGGGGGGGCTCGGAAGGTCGCTCTCCTGCGAACTAGCAATCAGCCACTCGCCCCCCTCGTTGACCAGCACCGCGGTGAACGCGGAAGGAACCGGTTCGCTGCCGGGCGTGAAAAGCGTGACCGTCCCGTCGGCGACCACCACGTCGGGCCGCAGCGGGCGGACCCCGTCGATTTGACCAACGAGGCGCGCGTCGGGTGCTTCGGAGAAGAACGCCTCGAAGTCTTGCTCGAGCGCCTGCCTGCCGGACGTGCGGCGGCCGGACTCGGCGTCAATCGACACGGCGTCGTCCGTCCAGAACGAAACGACGCTCTGGGCGTCGCCCGTGTTGAAGGCCGACAGGTAGCCCGTGAAGCGCTCGCTGACGGCTGTTTTCAACTCGTTCGGCGGCTCGGCGGCGGCCGTTTGGTTCAGCATGCAGCTGAGAAGCGCGATTGTGATGACACGCATCCCCATTCCCCTCCGGCGACGCCGCGAGCGACGGTTCGTAAGATTCTTCCGGCAGACTAGAAGCGAGGCTGAGATAAGTCGCGAGGCCTCTGCTGGGCAAACCGTAGTCGCAATCGCTCGGCCGGCAAGACCCCGTCCCCGCTCCGCCGAGCGGCCACAGAAAGTCCTAGGACTCCGCTGCGGTGGTGTCAACGAAATCTCGGAAAATACACGTGTTTTGCCGGCTGTCTGGGAAGAAGCGGCTTCGCAGCCGGCTGGCGCCTCAGTGGGCGACTCTGCCGATTATCACGCTGGCTCCAGCCAGCAGTGCGAATCCGATGGCCCAGCCTTTACCGGCCGATCACAGACGGTGACGCCGTTTCTGCAGGGAGAGACCCCGGACAATGCGTGCCGCGACGATCGCTCTGGCGTGTTTGGCAGCTTCCACAGCCGCCACGTGCCCCGCCGCCGAGACGCTCTCCGGCGATTGGTGCGGCAACCGCGACTGGCTCGCGCGCCACGGCGTCACTTTCGACCTCGACGTGGCCCACTTTTACCAGGGCGTCGCCAGCGGCGGTCTTAATCGGACCTTCAAGTACGGCGGCCACGGCGACTACCTCACGAACATGGACCTCGGCAAGCTCGGAGTGCAGGAGGGGCTCTTCCTCAAGCTCCGCGCCGAGCACCGCTTCGGCGAGAACATCAACCGCGACACCGGCGCGTTCCTGCCCGCCGCGGTGCTCGCCGACTTGCCGATCGCCGAAGGCGAGGACCTCTATCTGACGAACGTGCTTTTCACGCAGATGTTGTCCGAGCGGCACGGGGTGTTCTTCGGCAAGCTCGACACCCTCGACGGAGACCTGAACGCCTTCGCGCACGGACGCGGCAAGAGGCAGTTCCTGAACGTGGGGTTCGTCGCCAACCCGATCGCGCTTCGAACGATCCCCTATGCCACGCTTGGCGCCGGATTTGTCGTGTTGGCTGACGACGGAGAGCCGTTGTTTACCTACACGCTGCTCAACGCGACCGACACGGCCGACTCGGATGGCTTCGACGAGCTGTTCGCCGAGGGAGTCGCGATGTCGGCCGAGTTACGGCTCCCGACCGAGTTCTACGGCCTGCCCGGCCACCAACTCTTCGCCGGGACCTGGAACAGCCGCGACTACGTTTCGCTGGGGCAAGACCCGCGCGTCGTGTTTCCGGACATTCCCATTAACGAGACAAACGGCTCGTGGTCGCTTTATTGGAACTTCGACCAGTACCTTGCGATCGATGAGTCAGCCCCTGCACGGGGCTGGGGCGTGTTCGGGCGCGCGGGCGTCGCCGACGACGACGCGAACCCGCTCGCATGGTTCCTGAGCTTCGGCCTGGGGGGCAACAACCCGATGCGTGGCCGCGGAGCGGACACGTTCGGCGCCGGGTGGTTCGTCGCCGGCTCGAGCGACCAGATCGGCCCGATCCTCCAAGCCGCGCTCGGCCCGATCGCCGACGGCCACGGCGTCGAGGTCTATTACAACTGGCAGGCCAACCCGTGGCTCAACGTCACGCCCGACCTGCAGGTGCTCGTCCCCGGGCGGGAGAACGTCGACACGGCGCTCGTGCTGGGCGTTCGCGCCGTCATGCGCCTGTAGCCCATGCCGCGGCCGCCCGACCCGCGCCAGCCGCAGCTCGACGCTCCGCGATCGCCGAGGGCGCCAACAAAGCTGCCGCTCGTCCAGCGCCTATCGGGACCAGCCAGTAGCCGAGGTGGGACTCGAACCCACACGGGAGTTGCCTCCCTTCGGATTTTAAGTCCGATGCGTCTGCCAATTCCGCCACTCGGCCAAGGCGTTCTGCCGCAACAGCTTACGTCGAATCGTGGCGACCGCCAGCGGGGCTAACCCGCCAAAAACCCGCCACACGGGTCATGCTTCCTTCTTCAGGAACGCCGGAACGTGGATCAGGTCGGCCGCCTTCTGCCGCCGCATCCGCTCGGCCATGTTGACGTAGTGCCGCGTCGTCGCGGCCGCACGGTGCCGCATGAGCCGCTGTAGCACGTCCGCGGGGAGCGTGTCCACGTTGGCATTGGCAAAGCCGAACCGGAACCGGTGGAAGGCGCCAGGGAGCGTCACGCCGGCGGCCTTCTTCAGGTCGCTGAAATGATCCCACAGCGCCCGCTTGTGCATCGGCCAATCGAACACGAGCGGGTCGAAGCCGACGATCCCCTTCAGGTGGTCGATGACCGCCGGGTGCAGGTCGATCCGGGCGTCACGCTTCCCCTTGGTTTCCTCTGCCGGGATGTGTGCGACACCGTTGGCCCAGTCGATGCCGTCCCTACGCAGCGCGAGGATCTCGCTGATCCGCCAGCCGGTCAGGTAGGCGAACGTCAGCAACGCCTTCCACCAATCTTCCGGTGGGTAGTGGCGCCCAGCGGGCTGCGTCATGTGGCTGCACGCGTCGTACAGCAGCTTGAACGTGGCGTCGTCGACAAACGCCGGGTCCCGCTCTGGCTCGCGGAGCATATCGACATCGATACGATCTGCAATCAGTTTCCACTTGCGGGCGCGGTTTAGAGCGCAGCGAAGGTGTCGCAAGTCCTTGTTAACCGTCGCGGGGCTCGAGACCTCGGCGAACCGCTTTGACCGGTACTCGGCGACGGCAGCCTCATCGACCTCGTCGATGTACCGAGGCTTGACCAGCTCGTTAAACGACTCAAACGAAGCGCTGTATTCCTCCCGCGAGCGCGGCGCCAACGTCGCCAAGTGGTCCCGCGTGAACCGCTCGACAAAGTCCGCCCACCGCATCCGGTCGTGACTCTTCAGCAGCCCAGCGGCCGCCTCGCCCTCGAGCTTCCGCGCGTAGGCCTTGGCCGTGGTCTTCGCGCCGATGGTCTTTTGCTTCTTCTTCCCGCGGGCGTCGTACCAGCCGACCGACCACGGGCAGTGTTTCGCCCCGCGCTTGGCTAGCTGCTTGGCGTCCTGAAAAACCCACGCTCGCATAGCTCACCCCCTATCAGTTGAAGTGAAGAGCCCGGCCGCGCGGCCAGGCAGAGTGTCAGTCGTCGTGCCGTGTCGGCGGCTCGGGTTCGCTGCCTTTCGGCAATCTGCCATCAGCAGGCCTTGGCCGTGACAAGCCCCATGCAGCCTGCATTGCGACGTACGGCCCGATGACCAGCAATGACAGGCCGAAAACGCTTACCAGCTGCGACACAGAGCCGGGCGTCCGCGACGTCGCGGAGAGAATCAGCCACCCGGAAATTTGAACGGCGGTAACAGCTGCCGTCGAAGCGACGACTTGCCGCCCCGATCCGCGAGTTAGCGATATCAGCCAGAGGAGCCAAAACGGAATGGCGAGAAAAACCAACCCCGGTGACGACGACAGGCTGGCTGTGGCTTTCGTCGAAAGCGACAGGGCGATCGCCAGCGGCACGAACGACAGCAACAGCCGCTGCAGCTTCATCGCTCTGGCCTCGTGTGGAAGGAAAGCCCGGCCGCCCCACGCGGAGCGACCGGGCGAGAATCGATCAGCCTCTCATGATCCGCCCCAGCAGCCCGCGGTCGGGTCGCGGTGGGGCCTTGCCGAGGAAACGGTAGCGGCCGCCTCCCCCATTGCCCGCCGGCCCTTCGAACTGGGGCGGTCGGATGCCCTTCGGCGGCGCAGTGGGGTTCTCCGCGTCCTCGCGTCGGTACCGCCGCAGCTCCTTTGGGCAGAGCTCCGTTGAGTTCAGCCACGGCGGGTCCGCCCACCCCTGGCTGGCGCACCACCGCCACAGCGTGACGCACCGCTTGGCGTCGGTCCTCACCGCGAGCTCCCCAACGATCTCCGCTCGCTCCTGCAGCCAGATCCGCACCGTGACGGGGTCCAGGTCGGCCGTCGTCGCCGGCATCCCCAGGTGCTCGCTGAGCCGCTTCGGGATCGCCAACAGGCAGCGGCGGCTCCGCGGGGAGAGCTCGTGCTCGGCCACGTAGCGCTCGGCCGCTTCGGTCAGGTCGATCGGCTTCATGATGCGGCCCTCCCGGTGATGCGAGAGAGCCAGCCAGGACGGCGGTGCTGCGGCGTCGGCGTCGCCACGGGCCGCACCCCCGGCGTGATGGCCGGCAGCTGCGTCGGATCGACGTAGCTCTTCCGGGCGAGGCTCGGGTCGCTGTGGCCCAGCGCCGACGTCGGGTCGCCCCCGACGATGGCCACCTGCGTGGCGTGGTACCGGCGGAACGCGTGGAACATGTTGTTCCGCGTCGGCTTCAGTCCCGCCTCGAGTAGCAGGCGCCGCATCGGGTGGTAGGTGCTCGTCAGCTGCACCACGTTGAACACCTCGGCGGGGCTCGCCTCGAGCAGCAGCCGCAGGTCGTGCGCCGTCTCGGCGGAGATCGGCTTACGGGCGTCGCACGCGCCCCCCTTGCGGTGCTCGGCCCGGAAGTAGACGAGCCGCTTCTCGAGGTGGATTTCGCCCCGCGCCAGGTGGTGTATCGCGCCGTGCCGCTCGCCGGTGTTGATCGCCACGCCGATCAGCGCGGGGAAGTAGAGGTTCGCGGGGACGCCACCGATCCACCAATCGGCCGCGCGGGCCGCCTTGTCGAGCCGCTCGACCTCCTCGGGAACCCACGCCTCGGGAGTCTTCCGGGCTTTCGGCGGCAAAGCGACGTCGGGCATCGTGCGGCCGTCGCGCCGGGCGAACCACCGCCAGAGGGCGAGC
>NZ_JAVJSH010000016.1:0-453502 GCF_040219535.1 Botrimarina sp. | reverse complement strand
GGAAACGAGATCGTCGTCGCGGTAGCTTCGCTCATGGCGGTGGGTTCCGGTGAAGGGTTGGAGGTCAGATGCCTCCCTTCTCCACGAACCCGCCGCCCTCTTCAACCTACGCCGTCCACAACATTCGACGATAACTCCCGGCGTCGTCGAGACTGGATTGGCCCCATCGGCGAGCTTGCGACAGACCATACCCACACTAGCAGGAGGTCGCTCGGCTGGCGCCGAGCGCTGGATGGTCTCGCCAGACTCACTCCAAATCGATTCGATCGAGCAAGCGTCGATGCGGGGCCGCTTGCCACCGAACTAGTGGCTCTCGATAGCGAGTCGTCTTACCGACGACTCCCGCACTGCGTGAACCATGCGGTAAACGCGCTCGCAGGTCCATCAGGGCCTAACGGCGCAAAGTGAGCTCGAAATCGCGTCGACCGAGCGGAGACAACTAGCAAGACTAACTGGAACATCGCGCTCGGCTCCGGCACCGTGTGGCGTGATAGAAGCACCGGACCCACGCCGAGAACGCCATAAGATGCTTCCCATATGGAGTAATCCACTGCGTCAACTGCACCATTTCCGTCGCCGTCACCTCCGAGCCTTACCCCTGCAGCAGCGTCTCGCCAGATAGTGTAATCAGCGGCGTCGACTACCCCATCTTGGTTGTAGTCTCCAGCATCGTCCACGACAGCGTTGGTGACCGTCAACGAACCGAATCCGTAATACGATGAGTATCTGAAGTCATCCGAGTCAAAAACGCGCGTCCGGATCCTGTAGACCGTCTCACCGTCGACGTGGCTGGAAGGTAGAAACTCATTGAATACATCCTTGAGAAAGTTGAGTCGGATCTGCCCGCCCACGTAACCCATCGATGCGTCTTCGAAACCGGTAAACTGCACTGTGCTTACGCTGGCTATACTAGCGACCGGCTGGCCTGCGATCGTCTCAAGGTCGATAGATATTCCGTCTGCCTGCTTGTCGCCATCGGACCAAGCTAAATCGATATCCATCAAGAACTCGGCGGTGGACAGGTCTAGGAAGCGGAGAGGAGGAGTTACCGCTTCGACGATGACACGCACCGGGCCGTTCGGGTCTTCTACCGGATACTCGGAGGCCGCAAATAGGTATTCGGAGCCCCCGACAAGACTATCGAGTCGCCAATAGCCCCCCTCGGAATCTAAATCCCAGCCAGAGTCGGTTCCGATGGCTTGTTCCCCACTCCAAGAGACCGCTGTGATCGGTGGTTTTTCAGACCACTCTAAGAACACCTCGCCGATTTCAAGGCCGGGACCATACATCCCGAGTGGGTCGTAGAACTCGATGCGCAATCCTTCTCCCAAGCAGCAGCCGCCTAGCGAACCCACCGAGCTCACAGGAATAGCGGACTCGAACCAGATAAAGACGTCGTCTGGATCAGCTGGTTCCGCGACGCTAGGTTCGTTTAGCGGGTAGGGGATTACGAAGTCGAGGATTGCGTCCGAAGAGTTGCCGCGGAAAACGCGGACCGGCAGATCGGTATCTTCGATTCCAACTCTCGAATGGACACCGCCGACTGACACGCCAATCCGAAGATATACAACTTCCTCCGCGGGCACGGCGACAGGAAGCAGCGGAGTTCTGAGCCACTTCTCATCGAAGAGGATTCCGTCGCTATTTGCTCCGCTTAGAGTACCGAAGCTTGAGGTCCAAGGCAGTATGGGGCCACCTTCGAAGTTGTCCCAGTACCCCCCGCCGCCGAGAAATCCAGCGGCGAGTACTGAGCGATCTGGACCTGCGGCTGTCAGCCACAACAGCGGGCAAACGACACGTGCAATTCGCCCGCAAGTCAAATTGCGTGATACAAGGTGAGACATCACGCGTCGATCCGGTGCGCGGGAGCTACAAGAACGAGGTCGTACGACTCGACACTTTGATGGCTGAGCGGCTGAGCGGCGGGGCCTGGCAGCTTCCGACCCGGCAGCGCGTTGCGGATAGTAGCATGGCCGATAAGCGGTCGCAACAGAACGCCTCAGCAGCAGCCCCCAACCATTCGGCCCCTTTCCGGGTCAGGCGATCCTGAGGCTGGGACGCCGCGCTCCGCTTCAACCGAACGCACGGCCCGAGACGTCCAGGAAGTACTGCCATGGCATACTCGCCGCCGACTGGTTTCGTGAACGCCCCGGCTCCCAAACCCGCCCGCCGCCCGTCAGGAACTCGACCCTACCACGCGACAATCTCGCTCGATCCCGCCCCAATAATCTCGTCGTTTCGGCCATCGCCGCCGTTGAATGAGTCATTGGTGAGAGAGCTATCGATGGAGTAGATGATATCTCCGTTCTTGCCCATGCGGAGGTCCTGGCGACCTTCCCGGGCATAAGCAACGTCTGCGCCCTCGCCCATGAACACCAACGCGGGGCGGACAAACCCGTAGTTCTCGAAGAAGTCGTCACCCGCCCCCAATCGAATGTCCCAGCTTTTGATAATCGCGTGCGGTACGTACGCGACTTGGTTGTTGAAGGTGACCTTCACGTTGTCACCGCTTCGGACAAGGGAGACTGAATCGTTGCCTGATCCGCCTCGGATCGAGTACACGCCGCCCGATGAGCTCAACCAAGACGGAAGGACGATCAAAGGAGGATCGGTCTCCAGATAGACCGCATTCGAAGGTGCGGAAAGCCTGCCGGTCTGTCCCTCGGCCACGATTCGAATCCAGTAGCCTGTCCCCGCGTTGAGACCTTCGAGCTTCGCGCGTTCTGCGTTTGGTGGGATGTTCTCAAGTCGCGACCAGTTCGTCTGACCATCGACGCTCACCTCGGCGATGTGGCGTTTCTCGAAATAGGCGTTGTCCGTGAATCGCACGACTACTTCGTTTCGTCCGACAGACACTAGGCTTAGGTCCGTCGGCGACGCCGGCCGGTAGGCGGCAGGCATGTCGGCAAAGGATCCCGGCACAGACAAGAAACTCCCTATCGACCCTTCAACGATCCCGGACGCCACTGCGAGGGGCACCGCCGAACGATCGTTGCGTAAAGTCTGAGCGGCGGCGTCCCCAGCCTGGTTCGCGCTGTCCAGACCGAAGCCGACCAATGCGCCGGCCGTCACCCCAGCGGTGTAGACAGTCGCCAAGCCGGGGGCCATCGCGATCGCAACGGGGTCCCCCGTCGCAACAGCAGCTTCGAACACGTCAACGAAGAAGACACCGTTGCTGACCATGTTATCGATGAAGTTATCGACAGCGTTGACGCCCGGTGGAGCAAAGAGATTGAAGTTCGCGTCGTGCGTCGCACAGGCTTGCGTCAGGTCAATCGGCCCAATCTTGTCGGGAACTAGCCACAGTCCGAAGTACTCGACGCCACAGCCCGTAGAGGTCCACTGCGGGCCCAAATCAACGGATAGCCACGTCTCGAGGAATCCCTGGAACCGCGACGCGAACTGAGAGCCGGCGCTGACGAGCTCGGTGACGATCTGCTGGAAGGCCCCCTCGGTCGCCGAGAGAACGTCGGTCCCGAGAGTGAGGGCGTCCGAGATGCCGGGAAAATCGGGCAATCGACCCGACAGGATGTCCTTGGCCGCATCGGAAGTGATGTCAGCCACGGCGTCGATGGGGTTGTTTGCGAACGAGCCGATCAAGCTTTCGATGCTGTCGAATCCCGCTCCGAAGCTTCCGCCGAGCTGGTCAACGGCGTCGCGAATTGCGTCGGCAGGTCCATTCAGGAGATCAACGGCCCCGCCGAGCACGTCCCCGGCGCCTTCCCAAGCTTCCGAGACGATCTGCCCTGCGCCGCTAATGATCCCTTCGACCCCGTCTTTGAGGCTCTCAAAGACGTCGCTGGGAGACAAACCTCGAGTCTCGATTCCCTCGTAGCTGCGGAGGTAATCGCCTTCCGCGTCGAGTTCGGCGACGGCGAGCAGAGCCAGCGCATCGTCTGACAAGCCACCGTTTGGGAAGTCGACCAACGCATGGCCGGGTGTGCCAAGGTGGCGTATGACGGACACACCGAGAGAGTTGAAGACCTCCTCGACCGCTGCCGGCGACACAGATTCGCCGAGCAGGCTCTCGGGGAGTCGGGCTAGTTTAGTTTCCGTTGCAATGCCAGGTAGGGGGGCGGAATCGCCGTAACGGGCGGTGAACGCCTCCAGAGCGTCTTGCCGACCTGCGTCCCGCGCGATCACGTAGTCCGCCGCGTTCACACTTCCATCGCCGTTCTGATCTGCCAGTGCGGCTTCAACCAGCGCCTGGTTTATCCCAGCGGCAAGGAAAGGATCAGCGGCGAGGTACTCTCGTGACTCCAGAAACTCCAGTCGGCAGAGATGCATGGCTCGTCTCTTGCTTAATCGAGGAAAGCGTGCTTGGCAAAGAACGCTGGGTCGGCAAAGCCGCATAGCACGGTGCCCGCTCAGATCGGCTGGTATCCGAGTGAGTCCTGTTGGACGCCATCCGTCGCAGGGAAACACGGCAGGAAGCCGGCCGCGGCTGCAAAAAAAAGATCCGGAAAATCCCTGCTGCGAGGGCTAGCGCTCCGCGACAGCGCGTGGCCCGATTCCGATGTCCGTTCGAGCGGAAGCCACCGCGGCAACCGGCGCTGACCGGGCGGGATCCGTGCGTGCAACGTCAGGACGCGGAGTGCGCGATGTCGTCCGGCTAGCCAAATCAAAATCACTGGGGATGGCCGCGATAAGCTCTAAGCGATCCAGAACGCGGAGAGCTTGGATCTTTTGAAGGTGCGTAAAGCGATCGTCGCTGTGGCGGATCGCCCGGCGCAGTCGATACAACGCAGCGGTCGCCACCTTGGGTTCGGAGCCCCTCTGCAACGCGGTGATCGCCTCGTTCAGCCTCGCTTGCGACCACGGATGGCGAAGCGCCAGCGGCCAATCGACGTATCCGGTGGTGATATCTCGCCAGAGCTCCTGGGCACGGTCGCTTTGCCACTGTTCGCGACGTTGCTTGGCTGCCTTCGACGCTTCTCTTCGCCCTTCCTTGTCGACGGCCAGTCGGTCACGTCGCTCGCTACGGAGGTCGGCTAGCTGAGCCAAGCTGGTCTCAGCGGCCACTCCGTTCCAACGGGCGACTGCTTGGTAGTAACCGCGGCGGGCCTGATCGTAGCGCCAAGCACCGACGCCGCTGAGCGGACGACCCTCCGTATAGCCGGGATGCTGTGGTGCTCGGTAAGTCGCGGAAGCTTCGGATTGGCCGAAGCTGCTGGCGGCTAGAAGCGAAGCGGTCAGGAGGGGGGCAACTACGCGGGAGAAAACCATTGAAGGCTCCTTGAGAAAGTGGTTACGCTTGCCCCCCGGCGGCAAGAGCCGCCTTTGGGCCACGGCGGCCACGACGGCCGTTCAATGGTTCACCCGAAGGAGGGCGGCCGATGGGGGCGCCCAAAAAAGCGAAAAATCAGAAACGGCCGCGAACTGCCCGCCGCCCCCAGACACTGACATGGCACCAGATCCCGCCGACGGCGCTGCCGATCCAGCCGACCCTGGGCTGATCACCGGGCTGATTGGTCGCATCGGGAGAGGCGACCGTGCGGCCGAGGAAGAGCTCTACCGCATCGTTGATGGTGAACTACGCATGCTGGCCCATCGCCAACGCAACGAGTTCGGCGACCCGAGTCTCACGACGGGAGATATCGTTCAGCAGCTCGCCTTGAAGTGGACGAAAGACCGCCGGCTGGGCGAGATGAAAAACAGGCGTTACTTATTCTGCGCGGCTTGCGATCAGATGCGGCGGATTTTGATCGACCATTGGCGCCAGAGGAAGGCGATCAAGCACGGCGGTCGTGTGTCCCGCGTAGAGCTGGGCGAGTGGGCAGACGCCGCGCTGGATTCGGCCACCACTCTGTTTGGAGACGAAATCGAGTCGCTGGACGAAGCGATGGAGGTCTTGGGGCGTGAGAGGCCTCGGCAGCAGGAAGTGGTGTCGTTGAAGGTCTTCGGAGGGCTCACTCATTCGGAAGTGGCCGACATAGTCGGTGTCTCGACCGATACCGTTAAACGGGACTGGCTGACCGGACTTGCGCGGCTGCGGTCGATGCTCGGCGATCTAGAGTGAATCGCAATGCATACAAGAGTCGACGAGATCTTCTACCGTGCTACAGAGTTGAGCGGGGAGGATCGTGCGTCGTTCGTGGAAGAGGCGTGCGGCGATGACGGGGACCTGCGGCGCCAGGTGCTAAAGCTGCTTTCTGCGCACCAGCAGACCGAAGACTTCTCTGGAAGTCTCTGGCGACCTCGCGAAGACGGTGACGACGCGTGGGTCGGGACAGAGATCGGTCCCTTTACGATCCGATCGAAGCTGGGCGGTGGCGGCTTCGGGCAGGTGTTCCTAGCGGAGCGGACCGATGAGTATCGCCAGTTGGTGGCAATCAAACTGCTGCGACGAGACGTATTGGGTGGAGCCGAAGGACGATTCGAGGCAGAGCGCCAGCTCCTCGCGGACCTGCACCACCCTCACATCGCGAGGTTCTACTACGGTGGTCGGCTCGGCGATGGACGTCGCTACATCGTCATGGAGTTCGTTGACGGCGAGCCGGTCACGGAATACTGCCGCAGACACCGGGGTTCGGTCGACGACACCTTAGCGCTATTCCGCCAGATTTGCGAAGCGGTGGCTTACGCCCACAGCTACGGCGTGATTCATCGCGACATAAAGCCAGCCAACGTGCTGGTCAACAAGTTAGGCGACTCTAAGCTGCTGGACTTTGGTATAGCGAAGCAGCTCTCTGGCGAGCTAAGCGAGACAACGGCAACTGCTGGGGGGGTGGCGCCATTCACCCCGCAGTACGCCAGTCCTGAACAAGTCCTGCAGAGGCGCCTGACAGCTGCAAGCGATGTCTACGGCCTAGGTTTGCTGCTCTTCGAGATGCTGACCGGGGAGCGCCCCTATGTGGCTTCCGGGAAGTCGTTGGAAGGGATCATCCAATCGGTCTGCCATGCCAATCCACCGCGTCCCTCTGACGTAATGCGAAAAGGAGAGACGAGTGAGAAGGGCCGGCGTCCTGAAGCCTGGCGTGCGGTCCGCGGCGACCTCGACCAGGTAGTACTGAAGACATTGGCGAAAGCCCCGCAGGATCGCTACGGGACGGTGGCGGCGCTGATTGCTGATTTGGATGCGTTTCGAGAAGGTCGCCAAGTACAAGCTAGACCACTACCAACAGCGGTGCGTACTTGGCGAGCCTGTCGCCGCAGGCCGGTGGTGGCCTCTTTGGCGGCGGGGCTCGTGTTCAGCCTCGTCGCGGCGACCGCCATCACGAGTTGGCAATTGCTCGAGATCCGTCGTGCAGAGCGGGATCGGATCGACGCGCAGTTGTCGCGGCTTGCCGACGCACCCGCTGAAGTGGCCCCAATGCTGATTCGAGACTTGTCGACCCAAGAACGCGCCCTCGACGCGAGCCGCGTTCTTCTGGACAGGGTGAGCGAGGACGACAGGGCGGCGACACGATACCGGCTTGTCCTACTTGACTCAGACGAAGCCCAGCGGGACGAGGTCTACCGCTACATGCTGGAAGCGCCGATCTCGGAGGCTTTGCTATGTGCGAGGGAGTTAGCGCTGGCGGTCGACGATGAAACGACTCGGCCCGATCTGCCGGCGTCGCCACAGCCCGATTCGCAATGGCTACGCCGCACTGCTTACCGTATTGCGATAGACGCTGGGGCGCCTGAGACAGACGGCTCACGCCTCGCTCGTGCGATGGTGGCCGAAGTAGAGGACGACCCGGGATCGGTTGAATCGCTCGCGGAAACCTTTAGCTCCGTGCGCGACGAAGTCTTTCCCGAGCTAGTCGCTACGGCGGCTGAAGAAGAGACATCCCTGTCAGCTTCCTTGGCGGCAACGCGTCAGGCATTGGCGATTGATAGTCGGCCAGAGAGGCTCGCTCAATTGATCTCGAGCGTACGGCCCGAATGCCTACGGCTAAGTCTAAGGGAGGTCGGTTCGCTTGAATCGAGAGACGCAGTTGCGGACCTACTTGCAGCGGGGACCGACAGCCACAATCGGGGAGGAATGCCGCCGGGGCGGGCGACGGCGAACGCAGCTATAGCCTTGACCGCCTGGGGAAGGGCTGCCGAGGCGGGATCGCTCCTCGCCTCTGACGCGACGCCAGAGGCCCGATACCGCTTCGTCGCGGATGCCGCCGCGGCGGGCTTGGGCGTCGCTCAGGCGGCGGCTTGGTTGGACGCAAAGCTCCCGGCGCAGTTGTCGCAGGTGCCGATGCTTCTCGTCGGTGCGCTGGCGAAGGGGTCGGAAACGTTGCCAGAGGCGGTGGAGAGCGAGCTTTTGCGGTCACTTTCGATTGCGAATGAGCCGGCGGTCTGGGCAGCGTCCGCCTGGGCGATGCGTGCCTGGGTGGGCAGCGAATTCAGCGTCATGAGAGCCATACGAGCGTCCGCAGCAAACGAGCGTCCAACAGGCGGAGCTGCTTGCGGACCAAATGACCACATCCTGCTCAATTGTCAGCCGGGACCGTTGCCACAACCTCCCGGGCGAAGACGACTCGTCGACGGTTCGCTAGCGGTCGCGCCGCGGCCATCCAGAGTACGCCGCCATTTCGCAATCGCGATGTTCGAGACGACCGTGCGTCAGTACCAGGAGTTCGACCGGGAATGGCGTGCGCCTGGCGACGAGCCGCCACGTCCCGACTGGCCGGTCTTCGGGGTCTCTGCTCAGCAAGCAGCTGCCTATTGCAACTGGCTGAGCAAGCTGGACGGGATTCCTGAAGAGCAGTGGTGCTATATCCCAGACCGAGGCAGTGGAGGAGCGTTGCGGAGCGCCCCCGACCTTCTCGAGCGACAGGGGTATCGGTTGCCGACCGAGACCGAATGGGAGCACGCCTGTCGCAGCGACACGAAGACCCGTTGGTTTTTTGGCGACGATTCCGAGCTCTTGCCGCTCTTCGCCACGGTTCCGCCAAACTCGCCTCTCGGGACGAAGGCTGCGGTTGGCGTGCGCATGCCGGGGCCGAATGGTCTGTTCGATATGTACGGGAACGCTGACGAAATCTGCGACGACGATCCGGGCCGGGAGTATCCGATAACACCCGGCGGTTACTTCGTGACCCGCGGCGGAGCTGCTGGCGACATCCGGCAGCCCGGGAGCGAAGACGGCAACATCGGGCTGAACGACCCCGAAAACCCCGGGGCGGTAGCGACGGGGTTTCGCGTGTGCCGAAGCGTGATAGTCGACGCCGATTGATGGTGTCACCGGTCGCGGCGGTTGCCATTCGCCCGGTGGGCTGGTTCGTCGATCTCGTAGGAGATCGGTCGCACGGAGCCGTCGCAGAATGCGAACAAGCACGCCGAGGCGTGAGCGCTACCGAACCGCTTCGGATCTCGCCCGGGATTATCGCGAGTCGGCGTCGAGCCCCTGATCGTCAGTCGCACCGTGTCGGATGAGTAGCCGATGAGGGCAAAGCCGCGGTCTCCCTCATTCCAGCCACTCAAGTAGTCCCGCGTGCTCAGATACTTCTCGCCGAGGAGGTAAGTGTTGGAAAAGCCGTCCAAGATTTGGCGGGGCGCGAAGCTGCCGTGGAAACGGATGACGCCGCTGTAGAAGTTGTCCGGCGGCCACGGAAACGTCGTGTCTCCTTCCTCGAGAGACCGAGGTCCGGCTGTGCCGTCGCTGCGTAAAAGCGTATTCGTGCCGGCCGAGCCGCCGTTGATTGCGTAGTCGGACCTAGCTACTACGCTTGGCGGGTCGACGTTGACCAACGCGTAAGGGTTGGGGTGGGAAAAAAGGGTGGCTGATCGACGCGAGGGACAGATCAAGAGTTCCTGTACGACTTGCATTTCGCGGGCAGCCCTATCGCGCCTGCGGGCGTACTCGCCAAGTCCCGTGAGTGCAGTTGTATCGACGCCCCCTTCGACGAACGCCTGCAACGCGTAGAGCCATCCACCGGGTTGCTCGCGTCCGTATCCGCGGGTTGGATCACCGGTCCAGTCGCTTCCCCATCCGCCGGCGGGGTAGGTCTTCATCGCCTCAACATGCAGTGCGACGGCTAGCGCAAGCTGTCGAATCTGGTTGGTACAGTGTGCGAACCGCGCTCGTTCACGAGCGGCCTGCACCGCCGGCAGCAGCATGCCAAGAAGCAAGCCGACAATAGCCACGACAACAAGAAGCTCGACGAGCGTCATCCCGCGCATTTCGCTCGCAGTCTTCCCATTGCGGCCCGACGTCGCGACGGGAAACTCCACCATCAAACTGACCGCAGACGCTTCCGAGGACGGACAAGCATCGCTGCTGCCACGGCAAGCGTAGCAGCATGGATGCACGCAGAAGGTTCAGGGACGATCGCGCCGGCGGCCACACCAACGCCGTAGGAATCTCGCCATGCCAGGTCGTCGTCGCTGTCTACGACGCCGTCACCGTCCCCGTCGGCAGCGAGGCCGCCAGCCACAGTGGCGTCGCGCCATAACGTGTAGTCAGCCGCATCGATGCGACCGTCGCGGTTATAGTCCCCCGAGTCGGCCAGTAGCGCATGGCTGAGGTCGAAGTCTCCAATGCCAATCAGGCGGCCCCGAAAACCCTCGTTGAACTTGTCGTCGTCTTCGTCCCAGATGCGGGTACGGATTCGGTAAGTAGTCACTCCGTCGACGTGATTGGGCGGTGCTTCGCCTCCGAAGGCGTCCTGAAGGATGTAGGTGTCGATCACCCCTGACGCCTGGGTGCCGATGTCCCTTATGATATCGTCTAGCCATTTCGTTGTGAGCGAGGCTATCAGTGACCCATCGGCAGCAAGGAGATCGATCTCCACCCGATCGGTGAGTGCATTGTAGCCGTAGTCGACTTTCATCTCAAATTGGAGGCTGAAATAGGCGCTAGCGATGTCCGTGAACCGGAAGGCAGGTGTGGTGGCTTCGAGGCGCACGACCTCGGCCCCTTCGGAAGCTTCTGCGGCAAGAACGCCCGAGTCGGGACGCCATGACCCGCCGACTGATTGGGATTCCCAACCGTCTGGAAGCAGTGAGTTCGTGCGTCCCAGGGGCCAGGAGAGCTCAGGAGTCCAGCGAGGCTTACTCCAGTCGAATGCAATTTCTTTCAGCTCGAAAGAATGCACCTCATTGCTCGAATACGAGTCATCGCTGGCCGTCAATTGCACGACCACTCCGTCGCAACGGCAGTTCGGAGGTGGAGGTGGAACGAGGGCGAGGTCGATTGCGACGGTGTAGCGAAGCTCATCGCTCCAAGGGTCTGATTGATGGCTGAGAGACAGCTGAGCAGGGGCCACCACGGGGCTGCTGAAATCGGCGTAGCTGTTGAAGTGGAAGAACAAAACGGGAGCGTCTCCTATGTAGAGCTGATCAACGACGGCTTCGATCCGAAGAGACTGGGTCGCCATGGAATCGACAGCTAACGGGAGCACGGGGCTAATCATTCGTGAGCCGAATAGCTGTTCGTACTCGCCAGGAGAGATGAAGCGAGACGCGTAGTCGCCGTCTTGTACAAGCCAAGGCAGGAGGCCACCGTCGCTGAACGCATCGGTATATCCGGTGTTCGGATCGAACGAGTCAGCCAGTCCGGCAGTTGGCAGCCACATCAGCATTAAGACGAACGGCGCGACCGAGCAGGATGCTACGGCGTCTGCCGATCCGCCACGCCATCGGGAGAGGGGTTGATCGAGCATCACGACCCTTCTGTTGGAGGGACAAAGACGCGTTTGTGGATTCGGTCTATGCGAATACGAACGCCATCCACGCACGGCGGCGCCCCGTCGAATTCCGGTTGTGGCCCCTGAAAGTTAGCAAATCGTGTCGAATGCGTGGTCAAAGTTCGCTGCGAAGCTGTCCGAAGACGGGTCTTTCGCCCGGGCGAGTCGCTCGGCAAGGAGTCTGGATAGAGCGAGGTGGACGAGGCCTCGCCGCTAATGGTTGTCTTTTCGTTGCCTGAGACGGTTCGCGGCAGCTGGCGAGCCAAGCGAGAGTCGGCCCTACGACTCGGCGCTTGGACGGCGCCACGAAGCCCTTTCCGCCGACTGGACGTCCGCTGATCTTACCACGTGCCGTGGTTGGATTTTGCCATTCAGGCGATGGTCGATTCGACAGCCCACCAGAGAGCGCAATCTACTTCGCATATGCGGTGCGACCTTGACCGAGCGGACCGCGGTTATCTTCCACATGGGCCTAGCCTGAGCTGGACAGAAGGGACGCTCCGGGGCAGTGCGGAGCGTCACGACCAAGCCGGCAAAGCTGTCCGAGGTTGTGGTGCTCTCCAGAGTCCGCCTGCAGGACACCCGGGGTCTTCATCTCGACACCCTGAGAAGGGGTAGACATCACCGAAGGCTTTGAGGGGTTTCGTGCGAAGGCCTGGCGATGCCGCTGTCGTTGCCGGAGATAGCGGTCGAGACGGCCGCGACTCTTGACCTCGGGACGCTGATCCGGCCGGAAATGCTTTTACGCCGATCTGCCTCTATGTACACTGTCCGACCGCCGTGGTGACTGCCCCACGTTTCTCGCTCAGTTCTCCTGGCATGGCTCGACTCAATCTGACCGCGGTCGCCGTCGCTCTCGCTCTCTGCGGCGGCTGCGAAGAAAAGCCGGAGGAACCGGTCGCTGCCTCGCAAAACGCGACCGATTCGCCACAGTCCGCCACTTCGGCAGACTCCGCCAGCGAGACTCCTTCGGCTGAGAGCATGGCGGACTCTGCCGACGAGACCGTAGCCCAAGAGAGTGGTCCCGAGCCGGCCGATTCGTCAGGGGACGCCGAAAGCTCTCAGGGCGCGAAGCGCTTCGATTCGCCCGACGCCGCCGCGGCGTTCGGCCGCGATCAGCTCCGAAAGGCGGAAGCGGCACGGTCCGCGGCGGCGGGCGTCAAGGCCGCTCTGGCGGGCTGGGAGGCGGTCCGCGAGCACCAAGGGCACACGCAGTGCGACGCCCTTCGAGGCGAGCTGCTCGCTTTTTTGCAAAGCAGCCCTGCTGCTGAGGCCGGTAGCGTGGGCCGGGAGACCGAAGACCTCCCCCTCAAGATCAAATAACCCGCACCGCAATGGACTCGGACCACGAAGTCAAGCTGCGGCTGCGACGCAAGGCGACCTGCCCCCACTGCTGGTCCGAGTTCACCCCGCAATCGGTGCTGTGGGTCGCGACGCACCCCGACCTGACAGGCGACGCGGTGCTCGGCGATCACGAGCCGCTCCGCTTCACGCCGACCCGATTCAACGCCAAGGCGGTCGCCCTAGACGCCCGCGGCACGGAGTGCCACGAGCTGGCTTGCCCGCGTTGCCACCTCGTCGTGCCGCGAGCGACGCTGCAGATGGCCCCGCTGATCGTGTCGATCGCCGGCACCCCCTCCAGCGGCAAGAGCTACTTCCTCGCGGCGCTCGCGTGGTCGATGCGGCGGAAGCTGCCCGAGCTGTTCCGGCTGACCTTCGCCGAGGCCGACCCCCAAGCCAATGCGATCCTCAACAGCTACGAGCAACAACAGTTCCTCAACCCCAACCGCAACGCGATCGTCCGCCTCGCGAAGACCGAGGAGCAAGGCGACCTCTATAGCACGGTGCAGCTCGACGGGAGCGTCGTGCAACTCCCCCGGCCCTTCTTGTTCGCGGTGCGCCCCGGCGAGGGCCACCCGAGCCGGAAGCGGGCGACCAAGCTCGAGCGGCTGCTCTGCCTCTACGACAACGCCGGCGAGTCGTTCTTGCCCGGCAAGGACACGGCCGCCAACCGCTCGACCGGCCACCTCACCGACTCGCACGCGGTCGTGGCCGTCTACGACCCCACGCAAGACGTTCGTTTTCGTGAGGCGTACCAGAAGGCCGGAAGGCGAGCCGCGGCGGCGGACGACGTCGCCTCGCGGCAAGAGACCGTCCTGCACGAGATCGCGACCCGCCTCGAACGGCGGCAAGGTCTGGGCAAGACCCAGAACCGCCCCTTGATCGTCGCCCTCACCAAGTACGACCAGTGGTGGCCGCTCCTCGGGGCCGAGCGGCTGCCCGAGCCGTGGACGTTGGCTGGCGACACCGGCGCTCATGCGCTTCACCTGGGGAAGGTCGAGCACGTGTCGGACGCGGTCCGCGACGTCCTGAAGCGGATCAGCCCCGAGTTCGTCGCCGCGGCGGACGACCTGAGCGACCAGGTCTGGTACGTGCCGATCTCTGCTACAGGCTGCTCTCCCGAGCGGGACAAGGACTCCGGCCGGCTTGGGTTCCGGCCTTGCCGTGTCGACCCGATGTGGGAGGCGGTCCCGCTGTTGACGATCCTGGCCCTCACCACCGGCGGGCTCGTGCCCACCGTGAACCGGCCCCTGCGGCTGGCCAAGCCAGAGAGCGACGCCGACGAGCAAGAGGGGGCCGCGTGAGCCACGAGCTGCTCTACACGTCGGCCCAGCGCGGACTCAAGCCGGGGAGCCAAGGCTTCTGCACGGTCGAGGCCACGACGGGCATGCCGGCCCCGCTGGCCCAGTTGCTCGAGTCGCTGAGCGGCTACCGGCACCTGGCCGACCCGGGCACGCCCGGCAACCCGCCCGCGTGGCGGCACGTCGTCGCGACGCTCGGCGGCGAGCGGCTGCACGTGCTCTCTCGGGTCGCCGACGCGGGCCACGACTACTCGGGCCGGTCGAACAAGCTGGCTCACCACCTCGTGCTAGGAGCCGGCGAGCTGCCTCCCGGTGGCCCCGCGTGGCTGCAGCAGCAAGCAGCGACCCATACGCAGGAGTGGGCGGGGCAACCGCGGACGCTGCCGCACGCACGCCCCTTGCCCCAGGGCGAGCCGGCGGCCGGGCCGTGCGAAGCCTGGCGGCGGCTGACCGGCGACGCCGGTTGGGGCGGCTTCTTGCCGCAGCGGCTGCTCGGCGGCGACGCCCGCCCCCAGACGCTGATCGTTCCCGCGGGGGTCGACCCTTTGGCGCTGGCAGCCGAGAGCCTGGCGCTACTGCCGCCGGAGCAACGCTGGCGAGCCACCTACAACACGTTCCACACGAAGCTCCCGCCGAGCGTGGAGTGCCTGTGGCGCTTCGTGCCGGACGGAACGCCAGAGGCCGCCACGCTCCGCAAGCGTCCCGACCTGGGGGCGCTGGATCTTTGCCGGCCGCTGGGAGCCGCGCCGGCGGGTCGGCTTGTCGAAGCGGCCCGCGAGGGCAGCGACTACCGGACTGTCACCGCCGCTCCGCCCGTGTCGAGGCAAACACCAGCAGCCTCTCCTTTCGAGGTCGAGGGCGAGTACCAGCTCGCCGAAGCCGGCCGTCGCGTAAGAGCGCCGGGCCCGCCCCCGCCACCGTCGGGCCGCCCTCGCCCCGGTTACAACACGAGCACGAAGGAGCGATCGCTTTCGGCTTGGGCCGTCTCGCTGATTGGCTTCTTAACCGTCCTGACCATCGGCGCGGTGGTTGCGGGTGCGATTGCTATCGGTATCTACAGCGATCGCGCCGTCGACGCAGCTGCACGTACCGACACGACGGATAGCGAAGCGGACGACTTAAACCACGAGCCGCTTCAGACACCGTCTGACACTGATGACCTCGCCCAAAGCGACGTCGAGACGCCTGTCACCATAGTTTGGCCGCCGGAAAGCGCAATCGGCGGAAATGGTTTAGTCGCAAAACAGCTTCAACCGTCGCACCCTATCCTGCCGGAACCTCCGAGGGGCCCTCTACTACCTCCTCATGACAGCGTCGAGTTCGCACAGCAACTTCATTGGAGCAGCGCCGCGAACGCGTTGATCAATTTTCTACGGCCCGCAAGAGTACAGCCACGCTTAAGACTAAGCTGCCCGGCCGGATTGTTCGAAGGCCTTGAGCTGCACCCAGACGATAAGAAGGCGGAAGGAATAATTCACTTCGCAAGTGCGCTGTCAACAGATGTTTATGTATCGATTGAGGCAACTAAGTTTGGCGTGGCGATCAATGCATCGGAAGAAGCTGTGAAACGACTCGATGTCCGTTCGCTGATTGTTACTGTCGATGAAGGCAACGAGTCTCATATCGGGCCTGCGGCGCCGATCCAGAGGGCCTTTATCGACATCACCTCACGCGGGACTGCGGGCAGCAATGCCGCCAAACTCGATTTACCGCTGGGGCGAAGCCTTACGCTTAAATCTAAGGATCGAGCAATTGGAGTGCTCGAAGCTGGGCCCGAAACGAAGTCATTCGTGCTACAGCGAAAGAAAATTGGCGGCCAGTCATACGCAATCCATCTTTCGGTATCGCGGCATAGTGACGGAACCGCAGAAGCCAGCATTAAACTCTTGCCAGGTCGAAGGACGGCCTTACCGACCGACCCGGGCATCGATGAACACGCTGAAAGCTGGGCTGTATGGCGAAGAACGGCCAATGCTTTTGTTTCGTCTCTTGAGCAGCGGAATGAAAATCCGCACCAAGACCTAAGGACGAAGTTGAACAACTGGTTCGTTGAGAATCCGCAGACCTTTCCCCCTGCGCTGCAAAACGTCAATCTGACTTCCGTGCCCAGAAAATTGATTGAGCTCGCCCAGCTAGCCTCGTACGAAGATATGGTGAGGGTGCTGGTGTATGACCTTCCTTCATATGAAGTAGCGCTTCAGGTTCTCGCTGCATTATCCAGCGGTGGATCAAAGGACGGGCTTCCGGACAAGCCGGATTGGGCTGATTCTATCGCAACTCGTGAATACTGGCGAGAACGACTCGAATTCGTATCCAATATTCAAGATTACAAGGCTTTCACGTCACTCGCGGCCGACCTGCCGAGCGGCATCGATTTCGTCGAGGCGATCAACCAGGTCTATCCACAAAACGACGACCCAGAGGGTTTCACACGTGGCCGGATTACACTTCTTAAGCCTTGACGATTAGTCGACTCGCCTGCGCCATGACGGATTTACGACAGCACTTCATCGAGATCGGTACTGCTCTCGACAGCAGCGACGCCCCCGACGCTGCGCTGCTCGTCGAGCCCGCCGTCGCCTACGCCGAGGCGTGCCACGAGGCGAACGAGCGCCTCGGCGAGATCGCGAGCGTCTTGGAACGGGGGCTCCGCAGCGAAGCGATCGGCCTCGCCGAGCGCCCCCCCAGCCTGCTCGACGAGGTGCAGCAGCTCGACTTCCCCCGCCGCGACGAGTGGGTCGCCCTGCTCGCTAGCCTCGAGCTCCAGACCCCCCCTCCGCTCGCCCTGGAGCACGCCGCCGCCCTCAACCGCGCCTACGGCGAGCTGCAGACGCTCGAGCCGTTGCTGAAGAAGCAACGCACGCTGGCCCTCGGCCGGGCCCCGCTAGCGGCGCGCCTGCAGATCGCCCGGCGGCTGAGCGAGCACGACCCAGAGAACCCCGTCTGGAGCGAGACCGTCGAAGAATACGAAGGGGAGCGGGCGAAAGAGCTCGACGCCGAGCTCGGGTCCGCGGTCAAAGAAGCGGACCACGAGCGTATCGGCGCCCTCTGCCGCGCCATCCTCTCTAGCGAGTGGCTCTTCCCGCCTCCCGAGCCGATCCGCCGCCGGGCCGCCACCCTCGTGGGCGAGTCCCGCTCGGTCCAAGCCCGCCGCGCGCTCGAGGCCCTCTTGCCGCAAATCGAGTCGGCCCACAGCGAGCTCGACGAAGCCGCTATCGAGCCGCTCGCCCGGAAGTGGCGCAACCTAGCCGAGACCGCCAGCCTGCCGGCCGACGACCCCCTCGCCGAGCGGGCCGCCCCCGCGTTGGCGTGGCGCGACGAGGTCGCCCAGCAGGCCGCCGAGCTCGCGGCGTTCAACCGCGCGGTGCTGGGTCTCCGCCAGCGGCTGGAGAGCAGCTCCGAGGCGGGCGGCATCCGCAGCGCCTACGAGGCGGCCCGCCGCTTCGGTCGTCCCCTCCCAGAAGAGCTCGAGGCGCGTGTCGAGAACCGCCTGGCTTCGCTCGACCGCCAGCGGGCGATCCGGCTGCGGCTGCTCGCGATCGCCGCCGGCTTGCTGCTCGCCGCTACCGTCGGGGCCGTTGGGTTTTATTCGTGGCGGGCGGCTCGGCAACGGGCGGTCAACGAGCACGCCGCGCAGCTCGCCGAGATGCTCGACGCAGAGCGGCTCGACGAGGCCGCCGCCTACGCCCAGAAGGTCCCGGCCGGGCTCGCTAGCCAGCCGCGGATCGCCGCGGTTGTCACGGACGTCAACGCCGCAATCGCCGCCCGTGACCGCACGGCCGAGGAGTTCGACCGCCTGATCGCCGAGGCCGAGGCGCGCGACCCGACCCAGCCCGACCACGGCCTGCTGGCCCGCCTCGAGGAGCTGGCTCGGACCGACTCGGAGCGATCCCGCGTAGCGGAAGTGCGGGCCGGTGTGACCGCCGCCGAGCGAGAGATCCGCCGCGACCGCGAGCGGCGGCTCGGGGCGGCCCTACAAGACTGGATGGACCGCCTCAGCGTCCTCGAAGCGCGGCTAGCCGAAGGGGAGCGGCTGACGGAGCAGCAGCGGCTGACGCTCGTCGACGACGCGGTCACGGCGCTGCGGGCCTACCCGGGCGTCGCCTCGAGCTACGAGAAACGAGCCGACACGTTGGTCCGCAAAGCGCGGGGGCTCGTCCGGCTCGACGAGAGGCTGGGCGCGCGGTCTCGCGACGCCGAGGCCGTCTTCGCAGCGATCGGCTCCCCGAAGGTCTACGCCGACGCCGCGCTGCGGTACCTGCAGGAGCACGCCGACACGCCCGGCCGTCCCGCCGCGTTACGCGTGGCGCAAGACGCCACGTGGCGCGACCTCGAGCTTTGGGAAGCCGTCTGGGGGCCCTACCGCTCCGATGCAGGGGAGCTGACACCCACCCAAGCCGAGTTGCTGCTCGCCGCGGGACGCGAGCTGCTCTCCCCCGACGCCAGCCCCCAGGGGCCTCTCGCCGAGGCGTTCCGCAAGCAGGAGCCCCACCTCGAGAAGGTAGCTGGCCGCCAAGCCGCCTTGAACAAGCTGCGCGGGTGGCTCGAGGAGCCGCTCTTCTCGCGGATGTGGGCCGTGAAGCGTTCGAATGACGGGGTCGTCTACAGCAACACCCCCCCCAAACCGGACGGCCAGAGCGTCAGCTACACGGAGCTCGTCTCGGCTCTTGGCGACACCCAGACACGCGGGACGGTCAACCCGAAGTGGACCGGCCTCGCGCCGCACGCCGAGGTCGCGCAGAGGATCCTACGAGACCTCGACCCGAGAGCGCCGCTCGCCGACTGGGACCGATACTTCGCCACCGAGGCGGTGCGGCTAGCGGGAGCGCTCTCCGATCCGGCCGCAAGCAGCCAAGACCCGCAGCGTCCGGCGATCCACCCGCAAGTTGGCCTCGACCTGTTGCGGCGGCTGCTCGTGACCGGAGCGGCCGGCAGCCTGCCGTACGAAAACGCGGTGCGGCCTACCCTCGACCGCATCAACAACTCACCGGTCGACTTCCTCGCCCCTTGGTACCTGAGCGACACCCAGCGCGCCTCGGACGCCCTCCGCGAGGCCCGCCGCGTCGCAGCGGGGCTGGGCCGCCTCGACCAGCCGTTCCGCTCCGCGACCTACCGCGAGGCCCGGTCTGCTGTGAGCACGCCCCCGCCGGCGTATCGGTGGGTCGGCGCGGTCGACGCGACCGTCCCGGCCGAGCCCCGGATCCGCTTGATCCCCGAGCCGCCGGGCGACTGCCCGCTGGTCCTGTGGGACCCCGCGGCGCAATCGATGGCGCCCGCCGGCCGGGTCAAGGCGGGCCGGCTCGAGCCCGGCCAGCTGGTCGGCGCGCCGCTGTTCACGCCGGTCTTCGCCGAGCTGTCCCGACCCACCCAGCCGAGCAACTAACGGGTCCCCCGCATGAGCGCCAGTTACCACGTGCGGATCCGCGGCCGGGTGCACGGCCCGTTCGATCTGGCGAAGACCCGGGAGCTGATCCAGAAGGGCCGTCTCGGCCGGATGCACGAGGTCTCGCTCGACGGCCGCACCTGGGAGCCGGTCGGCTCGCGGAGCGAGTTGTTCGAGAGTGCGTCAGAATCAGTCCAAACTCGCCCCTCGGTCAACTCCTCGAGCCCGCCGCAATCGCGAGATATCGACGAGGAGGGCTGGTACTACTCCCAACATGGCGAGAACGCAGTCGGGCCGGTCTCATTCCGCCATTTGCAAAGCTTAGCGACCACCGGCGCCCTTTCTCCCCAGGATCAGCTATGGGCGCCGAACGCCCAACAATGGGCAGAAGCCGGTTCGTTTATCGGGCTGGCTAGCCATTTTCGGAAGCCCGGGCCAAGCAGCAAGGGCAACAAGGCCGAATCGGAGGGAGAATTGGACTTAAGCGAGATCGAACAGGCGGTCGGAGGGGCTGCCGGTTGGAGGTTCTTCGTGACGCTCTGGCTACTTCTGTTTGGACTTCTGACGGTACTCGCCGCGTTCGCCCCGCGTGTCGGAGCCGGCCCAGACGTTAGTCCTCGTCTGATTGCCCTCGCTTTTGGGTTGAGCCTTGTCGTATCCGGCTGCTTCCTTTGGGGGCACTGCCGTCAGATC
Source organism: Botrimarina sp. (assembly GCF_040219535.1). Lineage (NCBI taxonomy): Bacteria > Pseudomonadati > Planctomycetota > Planctomycetia > Pirellulales > Lacipirellulaceae > Botrimarina > Botrimarina sp. Next base: position 433,175 of record NZ_JAVJSH010000016.1, on the reverse strand, counting down.
CGGGCCTTGCGGTATCGGTTCGACGAGGGCGCACTTAAGTCTTACCTGAGGTCGGAGAACCGCTTCTGGTTCGCTTCCGGTTTGGGGTTGCTTATCACCTTCATCGCGATTCTCGTCGCAGTCGCCGTCGAGATCGGACTACGCTATTAGCCGATCGGCGATGACGCTCTGACGGTGAAATGAACACGGAGACCTTCTCGCCATCGAAACTGTAGCCCCACCGACGAACACGCCGCCGCCGATAGGGAAACACTCCGCGCTGAGCCACTCGGCCGCCGACCCGGAGGCGTGGCTGGGCCTGCAGGGACGGCGGCCGACGCAGGTCAACACCTTCGCTGCGTTGTTGCTAGGCGCGGCGATGGCGGGCGTGTTCTACGCCTTGCTCGCGCCGCTCACGGCCACGGCGATCCACGCCATGTTCTTCCAGCGGGGGGTCATCCCCCCCATCATCGCGGTCGCTGCCGGCTGGTGCGCCGCTTTGCTGCTATTGAAGCGGCTCAAGTTGTCGGTCCAGCGCCGCGCGTTGGGCCGTGTCGTCGTGCCCCAAGAGGCCGACTTTGTCCTCTCCCCCTCCACGGCGCAGCGGGTGCTGGTCGAGGTCTACCGCGCCGTCGACGACCCGCGGCGATTCGTGCTCTTCAACCGCGTCGTCCACGGGCTGTCGAACCTCCGCAACCTGGGCCGGGTCACCGACGTCGACGAGATCCTCCGCGGCCAAGCCGAGCAAGACGAGGCCGCCCTCGAGACCAGCTACGGGGTCGTGCGCGGGCTGATCTGGGCGATCCCGACGCTGGGGTTTATCGGCACCGTGCTGGGCCTCTCCGACGCGATCGGCGGCTTCGGCCTGGTGCTCGGGGCGGCCGAAGACATCGACGCCCTCACGACCTCCTTGCGGGGCGTCACCGAGGGGCTCGCGACCGCCTTCGACACCACGCTCGCCGCGCTGGTCGCCGCCGTGATGCTGCACATCGTCTACACGCTGCTCTACAAGGCGGAGCTCGAGCACCTCGACGACTGCGCCGAGTACTGCCAGCGGCACATCATCAACCGCCTCCGCTTGACCCCGTACGATGAGCCGACGCCGTAGGGGCGCCTCGGCGGGGCCCGTCTCGCTGTTTGCCTTCCAAGACATCGTCACGACCGTGACCGGCGTGCTGTTGCTGGTGGCGTTGACGATGGCGCTGCGAGTCGCCGAGACACGCGAAGACGCGTCGGTCGAGTCGCTGCTGGCCGAGCGTGACCGGCTCGAGGCGAGCCTCGCGGGAGCCGAGGCGCGGGCCGACGACCTGGCCTCACGGGTCGATCGCCTCGACGACGACTTCGTCGGCACGGCGGACCTCAACACGAGGACCGCGGCCGAGACGCTCGCCGCGGCGCAAGACGAGTCGGCGTCGCTACGCGCCCAGATCGCCGAGCTGACGGCCGCCGCCGAGTCCCGCGAGCGAGAAGCCCAGCAGCTGAGCGAACGCTTGGCCGACGAGGCGGCGCAGCGGATCGCCCGGTTGCTCGAGCAGCAACACGAGGCCGAGCGACGGCTCGAGCAAATCCAGTCTTCCAACCGGATGCTCTTCAACCTGCCCGACCCCAGCGCCGGCCCGATCCTCGTCGTCGAGCTCTTCCCGGATTACGCGCTCGCCGCCGAGGCGGGCGTCCGCCAACGGCCGCGGCGTTTCGACGGCGGCGACTGGCCCGGCACGCTCGCCGCCTGGCTCGGGGACCAGCCCCCCGCGTCCCGCTGGATGCTGTTCTGCCACCCGGGGGCGGTCCGGCCGCTGGAAACGGTGCGCGAGACCGGGCGTGAACTAGACCGCGACGTCGGCTTCGACCTGATCCCCGGCGGGGTGATCGTCGTCGATCCCGAGCACGGAGTCCCCCCCTCGCCATGAGACGCCGCCGCTCCCACGCCGAAGAGTCGAGCCTCGATTTGCTGCTCGACACGATCACCAACGCCCTGGGCGGGGTGGTGCTCATCGCGCTGCTGGTCGCGTTGCTGCCCAAGCACTCGCAGACCGAGCGGGGCGACCGTGGCGAACTCACCTCGGCGGTCGAGCGCCTCCGGCGGGAACTCCGCTCGGCCGAACTACAGAGCGAGGGCCTCGCCGAGGAGCTCTCCCTCGCGGCCGACCTGGCCGCCGCGGGCGCCAACGCCGAGCTGAAGCGCCTCGTCGCCGACGTCCAAGCGGCCCGGGCCGGACGCGACCGCTTGGCGGCCGCACGCGACTCGGCCGCGAGCCGGCTCACCCAGGCAGAGCTCCGAGCCGAAGCCTTCGAGCAAGCCTCTCTAGACAGCGAGCGGGCCGAGAAAACGGCCAGCGACGAGCTGGACCGGCTCAAGTCGCTCCTCGCGGAGGAGGTCGCCTCCCGCACCCAGCCGCTCCCCCTGCCAAGAGAGCAGCGGGCGCGCCGGGCTTCCGCCGACGCGGTCGTGAGGTACGGCCGCCTCTACTACATGCGGAACGCGTCGCCCCGAGACTCCCACGACGCGAACCTCGAGGACTTCTTCGATCTCGGGACCGAAGGAGGGCTTCTCGGGGAACGCTACCGGGTGCTTACCCCCAAGCCGTGGCGGGGCGTCCCGATCTTGGCGGGCGAGGGGGTCTCGGCCGCGGCTCGAGCCAGCGTCGCGGCGTGGGACCCCGGCTCCTACGACTTCCACATCGCGGTGTGGGACGACTCCTTCGACGCGATGGTCCGTCTCCGCGAGTGCCTCGTCGAAGAAGGGTTCCGGTACCGCCTGATCCCGATGACCGAGGGGGGAGAAGTACAAGAAGGCTACGTCCCCGACCCGCGTGTGCAGTGACGCGGAGGGGTCTCCCGGCCGACGAGCCCGCAGCCGCCGCCCCCGGCGTTCGTACCGGAAACACCGGTTGATCGTTGAGGCGATCGGCTCGGCCGATCGCCCGACCGTGATGTCGGGGTCTCATCGCAGCGTCACGACCCGGCCGGGGCGGAATCCCAATCACCAAACTGGATTCCAAGCCAGGCCTTCTCGCCTCTTGGCCGCCACGCCGCAGCGGTCTACGCCATCGACGCTGCGTGTTGACGCCCCCTCTATTGCCAAGCGACCGCTCCACCAGAACCAAGCAGGCCTCTACGAGACCAGCTCTTTGTTTGCACGACTTATGCCAAGTGCTTTCGGCGGGCGGCTTCGGCATCCTGCGACGGCTGCTCTGCGAGCGGCTTGCCATGGCTGGATGCGGAGGCGCCGTGTTCCGAGAGAACGCGGTCCGCGTCAGACACGCAGATTGGCGCCCTGCCAAGCGCCGTGAGCTGCCGAAGGCTGGCGGCGAACGCATCGACTCCGCCTTGGGCACGCAGCTCAAAGTGAGTCGCCGATCCACCGGTCTCGCCGCCAGCTGGCCGCTAGCCAAAGACACGCAACGCGCCAGAAACAGCGTTCAGCGGCGGGCCCGATTTCTACGACCGCACGCCGGAGTTGGCATCGGTTCGTGAAGCGTCACAGAGGCCGCCAGCTTCGTCCTTGGCGGACTATGGCGAGTCTGATTCCAAAGGCGCGCTCCGGTTGGTGTCCGCCAGCGGCTGAGGGACAAGGACAACCGATCCACCCGGCCGGCGAAAGGGTCGACTGCTCGGCTGACCCCGGCTCGACACGGGCCAGCCACTGCATCCGCAGCCGCGAGTCTGGTAGAAACCACGCGATCCCGAATGGGACCAAGCAACCAGAGGGAGCGGGCCACGGACAAGGCCCGCCGTCGACGCCGCCCGACTCTTCTCGACGCCGATGAGCAACCCGTTCTTCGACCAGCCGATCCTCAACTCCCCCTACGAGTACCCCACGCGGCACTGGGAGCTCGACGAAGAGGGTCAGCCGACCCAGCAGATCGTCGAGAAGCGGCGGCCGGCCGAGTTCGTCACGCCGATCCCCAAAGCGAAGAAGCGGAAGCGGTCCCGGCAGCAAGAGCTCGGACTGGACGACGACGCCGACCTCGAGTCCGAGGTCTCCACGGCCCAGCAGCAGTACGCCAAGACGGCCGAGCTGGTCAACGACATCCGCGCCGAGGTCGACGCGTGGCGGAAGTACGCCGACGCGAAGAGCCAAGGCGTCACCCCCGAGACGGCCCGCCTGCTCGACCATTGGCGCAACCACGCGTTCTCCGGCGTCCGCCCCTTCTTCTGCCAGGTCGAAGCGGTCGAGACCGTCATCTGGCTGACCGAGGTCGCCCCGAAGACCAAGAAGGGCCAAGACTTCCTCGCCCGGCTCGAGCAGGCCAACGACGAGGCCAACCCCGGCCTGGACCGGCTCGCCCTCAAGCTGGCCACCGGAGCCGGCAAGACGACCGTCATGGCGATGCTGATCGCCTGGCAGACGATCAACGCGGTGCGTCGCCCGGGGAGCAAACGCTACACCCGCGGCTTCCTCGTCGTCGCGCCGGGGCTGACGATCAAAGACCGCCTCCGCGTGCTGCAGCCGAACGACCCGGACAGCTACTACGAGTCGCGCGAGCTGGTCCCCACCGACCTGATGCGCGAGCTGGGCAAGGCGAAGATCGTCATCACCAACTACCACGCGTTCAAGCTCCGCGAGCGGATGGAGCTCTCCAAGGGCACGCGGGCGCTGCTGGAGGGCCGGGGCGAAGAGCTCCAGACCCTCGAGACCGAGGGCCAGATGATCCAGCGGGTCATGCCCGACCTGATGGGGATCAAGAACGTGATGGTCCTCAACGACGAGGCCCACCACTGCTACCGCGAGAAGCCGGGCGACCCCGACGAAGACGACGCCCTCGACGCCGACGAGAAAGAAGACGCCAAGGAGAACGCCGAGGCGGCCCGCATGTGGATCTCGGGCCTGGAGGCCGTCCAGCGCAAGCTCGGCTTGCTGCGGGTGATCGACCTGTCGGCCACCCCCTTCTTCCTCCGCGGCTCGGGCTACGCCGAGGGGACGCTGTTCCCCTGGACGATGACCGACTTCTCGCTGATGGACGCCATCGAGTGCGGCATCGTCAAGCTGCCGCGCGTGCCCGTGTCGGACAACGTGGCCAGCTCCGACGTGCCGATCTACCGCAACCTGTGGACGCACATCCGCAAGAAGATGCCCAAGAAGGGCCGCGGCAAAGCGACCCGGCTCGACCCGCTCAAGCTCCCCCCCGAACTGGAAACGGCCCTAGCCGCCCTCTACGGCCACTACGAGAAGACCTTCCACCAGTGGCGGGAGGAGGGGATCGACGTGCCCCCCTGCTTCATCGTGGTGTGCAACAACACGGCCGCGTCGAAGCTGGTGCACGACTATATCTCTGGCTTCGACCGCGAGAACTCCGAGGGGGAGACCGAGTACATCCCCGGCCGGCTCGAGCTGTTCCGCAACTACGACCAGAACGGCCAGCCCCTGGCCCGCCCCCGCACGCTGCTGATCGACAGCCACCAGCTCGAATCGGGCGAGGCGCTCGACAAGAATTTCCGTGAGGCCGCGGCGGTCGAGATCGAACGCTTCCGCGACGAGATCATCGAACGGACACGAGACGCCGAGGCGGCTCGCAACCTCACCGAGGCCGACCTGCTCCGCGAGGTGATGAACACGGTCGGCAAGAAGGGCCGGCTCGGCGAGCAGATCCGCTGCGTGGTCTCCGTGTCGATGCTCACCGAGGGGTGGGACGCGAACACCGTGACCCACATCCTCGGCGTGCGTGCGTTCAAGACCCAGCTGCTCTGCGAGCAGGTCATCGGCCGCGCGCTCCGCCGCCAGTCGTACGACGTCAACGATTCAGGGCTGTTCGACGTGGAGTATGCCGACATCCTCGGCATCCCGTTCGACTTCACCGCCAAGCCGGTCGTCGCCAAGCCCAAGCCCCCCCGGCCGACGGTCCACGTGCGCGCGGTCAGCCCCGAGCGCGACGCGTGCCGGATCACCTTCCCGCGGGTGGAGGGCTACCGGGTCGAGCTCCCCGAGGAGCGGATCGAGGCCACGTTTGGCCCCGAGTCGACGCTCGAGCTCACCACCGACCTCACCGGCCCGACCGAGGCCCGCAACCAGGGCATCGTCGGCGAGGCGGTCGACCTCAACCTGATCCACACCGGCAAGGTCCGCACCAAGCAGGTCGCGTTCGAGATCGCCAAGCTGCTGGTCGAGAACAAGTTCCGCGACAGCAACGACCAGCCCAAGCACCACCTCTACTTCCCGCTGGTGCGGGTCGCCCAGGACTGGATCGAGAACCACCTGGTCTGCCGGGCCGGCACGTTCCCCGCGCAGCTCATGCACCGCGAACTGGCCAACATGGCGGTCGAGCGGATCGCCGCGGGGATCGTCACCCGCTTCGAAGGGGAGCGGCCGATCAAGGCGATCCTCGACCCGTACAACCCGACCGGCTCGACCTCGAACGTCCGCTTCAACACGTCCAAGACGCTCCGCTGGCAGACCGACTCGCGCAAGTGCCACGTCGACTGGGCGATCTGCGACAGCACGTGGGAGCAAGAGTTCTGCCGCTTGGCCGAGCAGCACCCGCGCGTGTTCGCGTACGTCAAGAACCACAACCTCGGCTTCGAGGTCCCCTACCTGTACGGGAACGTTCCCCGCCGCTACCTGCCCGACTTCCTCCTCTTGGTCGACGACGGCCGCGGCCGCGACGACCCGCTCCACCTGGTCGTCGAAGTGAAGGGCTACCGCGGCGAAGACGCCGTCGCCAAGAAACTCACGATGGACACCTACTGGGTCCCCGGCGTGAACAACCTGGGCGACTACGGCCGCTGGGCGTTCTACGAGCTGACGAACATCCTGACGATGAAGGACGAGTTCGCCGAGCGTCTCGAGAACGAGTTCCGCGACATGATCGCCGCCGCGGGCGGACCGAAGGAGAGCTGAGCATGGCGATCTACCAGATCAGCGGCGACCGGTTCGAGGTTGTCCCAACCACAACCTTCGCCGCCGCCGGAGTACGCGAACGCCAGGACCTCCAGCGGTTCTTGCGCGACAACATCGACGCGGTCGCGCCGGGCACGCTCGTCATCGCCGAGGAGTTCGGCGAGTGGGACGAGAGCCGACGACGCATCGACCTGCTCGCCGTCGACAGCGACGCGAACCTCGTCGTCATCGAGCTGAAGCGCACCGAAGACGGCGGCCACATGGAGCTTCAAGCGATCCGCTACGCGGCCATGGTGTCGACGCTGACGTTCTCTCGGGCCGTCGAGGTGTTCGCGGCCTACCTCGAGGCCCGCGGCGACGACCGCGACCCGGAGCAGACCCTCCTCGACTTCCTCGGTTGGGAGTCCGACGAAGACGGTGAATTCGCTAGCGACGTCCGCATCGTGCTTGCGTCGGCCGAGTTCTCGAAGGAGCTCACCTCGAGCGTTCTCTGGCTCACCGGACGCGGGGTCGACATCCGCTGCGTGCGCATCCGCCCCTACGGCGACGCGGGACGCGTGCTGCTCGACGTCCAGCAGCTGATCCCGCTTCCCGAAGCCGAAGAGTTCCAGGTCCGCATCCGCGAGAAGCAGAGCGAGGAACGCGCTTCTCGCCGTTCCCGACGCACGGCCCCAAAGTTCCGCGTCGTCGTCAAGGGAAAGGTCTACGACGCGCTGCCACGCAACCAAGCGATCCTGCGCCTGATCCAGGGCCTCTGCCAAGCGGGAGTCGACCCCGAAGAGATCGCCGCGGTGATCACTTGGAGAACGAAAAACGACACCCTCTTCCGGTCGGCCGACGGAGACTTAGACCCAGACGCCTTCGTCGCAGCCCTCACGCACCGCGCGACGGCGACGCCTTCCTCCCTCGCAAGTGGTTCTTAGCGGAAAGCGACCTGATCCACACCCGCGGCAAGACCTACGCGGTGAACTGGCACTGGGGCGGCGGGGCCGAGAAGGCGATGCGGAAGCTGATCAACCAATTCAAGCCGGACGGGATCTCCGTCGAGCGAGCCACCTGACGAGCCAAGATGGCCAAAAAGAAGAAAGCCAAGAAGCCCGCCAAGCAGAAATCCGTCGAGACCATCACGCACCCCTCGGCGAAGCGGCGGAACCTCCCGTCGGCGGAGCACGAGGCCGTGATGTCTGCCGCGGACCGCTCGCCGGTGCGCGTCGCGATCGAGCGCCGCAACAGCGACCTCGACCCGCAACTCGTCTGGCGGGGCAAGTTCGGGCCCGAAGGGGCCGACCAACAAACCAGCGACCACGACTGGTCGGACCTGGTGGTCTCCGCCCCGCCCCTCTATATCCAAGAGCGGGTCCACCCCAAGGCGCTCGTCGACGACCTCGTCCGCGAGACCGCCGACCGCCGCAAGGCCCAAGAGAAGGCCATCGAGCGGGCCGGCGGCGGCGAGCAGCTCGACCTGTTCGCCGACTTCAACGGCGTGCCCGACGAGGCCCGCGGGGCCGAGTTCTACCAGCACGACGCCAACTGGACCAACCGCCTGATCCTCGGCGACTCGCTCCAGGTGATGGCCTCGCTTGCCGAGCGCGAAGGCCTCCGCGGCCAGGTCCAGTGCATCTACCTCGACCCCCCCTACGGCATCAAGTTCAACTCGAACTTCCAGTGGTCCACCACCAGCCGCGACGTCAAGGACGGCAAGGCCGACCACATCACCCGCGAGCCGGAGCAGGTCAAGGCGTTCCGCGACACCTGGCGCGACGGGATCCACAGCTACCTGACGTACCTGCGGGATCGGCTCACAGTCGCTAGAGATCTTCTCCACCCGACCGGATCTGTCTTTGCTCAGATCGGAGAAGAGAATGTCCATCTGCTTCGCGCGGCGATGGACGAAGTGTTCGGCTCTCAGAATTGCTGTGCATTCATCTCATTCAAAAAGACAAGTGGAGCTGGCAGCTTCGCAGGAGGTACGAATCTTCTGGCGTCGGTGTATGACTATGTCCTTTGGTATGGCCGAGACAAAGAGCAGACGAAATACCGGCAGCTTCACCACGCCAAGGAACTGGCCGGTACTGGAGGTGGCCAATACACCCGCATCTTGGCAAGCGACGGGACCGTTCGTCGAGTTACGGATCGCGAACAAATCAAAGGGGTTGCGGATGGGCGAGTATTTCGTGGTGACAATTTGACATCCCAAACGACTCGTGTCGGCCAAACGACAGTATTCCCAGTGGCTGTGAAAGGTGCCACGTTCCGACCTTCAAAGGGAGGATGGAAGACGAACGCGGTTGGAATGGAGCGTCTGAAGAAGGCCGATCGCTTGTATCCCCAAGGTCGGACACTTTCGTACCGTCGCTTCTTTGACGACTTCGCCGCTTTTCCCGTCGTAAACGGTTGGGACGACACAATCACATCCGGATTTGCGGATGCGAAGACTTACGTGGTGCAAACGAACGTCCGTGTCGTTGAACGTTGTCTGCTGATGGCCACCGACCCCGGCGACCTCGTCCTCGACCCCACCTGCGGCTCAGGAACGACCGCCTACGTCGCCGAGCAATGGGGACGCCGCTGGATCACCATCGACACCTCCCGCGTTTCGCTCGCCCTGGCCCGCGCCCGGATCATGGGGGCTCGCTACCCCTACTACGTGCTGGCCGACAGCCCCGAGGGGCAGCAGAAGGAGGCCGAGCTGTCGCGCACCGAGAAGAGCACCGCGGCGACCTACGGCCGCGTGCGGCAAGGCTTCGTCTACGAGCGCGTGCCGCACATCACGCTCAAGAGCATCGCCAACAACGCCGAGATCGACACGATCTGGGAGCAGTACCAGGGAGAATTAGAGCCCCTGCGTGAGCGGCTCAACAACACGCTCGGCAAGAACTGGGAAGAATGGGAGATCCCGCGGGAGGCCGAGGAGGGCTGGTCGGACAAAGCCAAGCAGCTCCACGCGGCTTGGTGGGAGAAGCGGATCGCCCGGCAGCGAGAGATCGACGCGTCGATCGCCGCCAAGGCCGACCACGAGTACCTGTACGACAAGCCGCACCAAGACAAGTCGAAGGTCCGCGTCGCCGGCCCGTTCACCGTCGAGAGCCTCAGCCCGCACCGCACGCTCGCCGTCGGGGCCGACGACCAGCTGATCGACCCGCTCGACAAGAAAGGCGAGCCCGCCACGTCAGCCGGGGGTGGCGCGCCCGACTTCGCCAGCGTGATCCTCGAGAACCTCCGCACGGCCGGCGTGCAACAGGCGCACAAGGAGGATCGGATCGAGTTTTCCTCGCTGAAGCCGTGGCCCGGCGTGCACGTAGCCGCCGAGGGCCGCTACCAAGTGGGGGAGTCGGGCCCCGAGAAGCGGGCGGCCGTGTTCATCGGCCCCGAGTTCGGCACCGTCGCCCGCAGCGATTTGGCGGCCGCGGCGCGCGAGGCGGCCGAGGCGGGCTTCGACGTGCTCGTCGCGTGCGCGTTCAGCTACGAGGCCCACGCGAGCGAGTTCAACAAGCTCGGCGCGTTGCCGGTCCTCAAGGCCCGCATGAACGCCGACCTGCACATGGCGGGCGACCTGGCCAACACGGGCAAGGGGAACCTGTTCGTGATCTTCGGCGAGCCCGACATCGAGTTCTACGCGGGCGGGACCGAGAAGCTCGGCGCGGAGCTCGTCCGCCGCAGCGACCGGGCCGAAGAGCTCGAGTCCAAGGGCAAGCTCTCCGCCGACGAGCGGGAAGAGCTCGAGCGGTTCCGCACGTTCGAAGAGCGGGCCAGCCAGACCGCCGAGGGCCAGCTCTTCGTCGAGGTGCGCGGCGTCGACGTGTTCGACCCGGCCACCGGCCAGGTCCGCAGCGACTCGGCCGACGGGATCGCCTGCTGGATGATCGACGACGACTACAACGAAGAGAGCTTCTTCGTCCGCCACGCCTACTTCCTCGGCCAGAACGACCCCTACAAGGCGCTCAAGACGACGCTCAAGGCCGAGATCGACGAGGAGGCCTGGAGCGCCCTCAACAGCGACACCAGCCGCCCCTTCGACCGGCCCACCAGCGGCCGCATCGCGGTCAAGGTGATCAACCACCTCGGCGACGAGGTGATGAAGGTGTTTAGGGTGGAGTGAGGCGGGGCCAACGCGCGAGAAGCGACCAATCCGCGAGGCGACATGAGCAAGATCGAGCTGGGCAAGCTGCAGAACGTCAAACTACGCACCGCGTGGCCTAACGAGGCCGCCGACTTCACGCAGTGGCTCGCGCAGGAAGAGAACCTGACGCAGCTCGGCAAGACGATCGAGCTCGATTTGGAACTCGTCGCCACCGAGAAGTTCGTCGGCCCGTTCAAGGCCGACATCCTCTGCAAGAACACGCTCGACGGCGCGTACGTGGTCATCGAGAACCAGCTCGAGAAGACCGACCACTCCCACCTCGGCCAGACGATCACCTACGCGGCCGGGCTCGAGGCGACCGCGGTCGTGTGGATCGCGGCCCGCTTCACCGAGGAGCACCGGGCGGCGCTGACCTACCTCAACGAACACGGCAACGGGTCGCTCGGCTTCTTCGGCTTGGAGATCGAGCTCTGGCAGATCGCCGGTTCGCTCCCCGCGCCGCGTTTCAACGTGGTGTGTAAGCCCAACCGCTTCTCGACCGAGTCGCAATCGGCTGCCAAGAGGTCGGACAGCACTGAGCTATCCGAGCTGCAGCAGACCCAGCGGCGCTACTGGGAAGCGATGATGGAGAAGATCGCCACGCTCGACCACCCGGTCAGCGCCGTGACCCCACAGCCGACCGGCTGGCTCGTGTTCGCCATCGGCCGCAGCCAGTTCAAGCTCGCCGCTTGCATGAACACCCAGGAGGACTGGATCGAGGTCGCCCTCTGGTGCCAGGGGCCCGAGGGGAAGGGCCACTTCGCGTTGCTCGAGCAGGACCGCCCCGACATCGAGGCCCAGATCGGCGAGAGGCTCGAGTGGCGCGAGCTGCCCGACCGGATCGAGAGCCGCATCGCGCTGCGGATGGTGTGCGACCCCGAGAAAGAAAGCGACTGGCCACGCCAGCACGAGTGGTTCGCCGACCGGCTGCGGCGCTTCTACGAGACCTTCAAGCGCCGCGTCCGCAGCCTGTCGCTGGAGGAAGCTGCCGACGCCGAGGGGGGTATCGACTGAGTCGGACCCAGCCGACCAGAGCAACTTGCCAATCGGTTAGGCTGAGTCATCCCACCTGTAGCTCCTCGTCCGCCACAAGCCCGCGCAGGATCTTCCCGTTGACCTTTCGCTTGAACGCTTCCTGCTTCGGTGTGAGTTTTCGCTTCGACCTAGTGTTGCAGTAGAAGTCGAACTCGTAGCGCGTGATCCAGCCGCCGTCGAAAGCAACGTCCAAGATCGCTTTGTTGACCGACCGCAACGGGTCCCGTTCGATCGCGTCGAGCGATCGGTCGATTGCGGGAGCGTCGATCCCCAGCACGCGTTTTACGCACGTGCTGCCGACCACGATCCGCTCCCCCGAGAGCTCGTTGCAGAGTACGGACATCCTCAGGCAGGTCCGGTTGCCGCATAGGCACCGCTGTGAACGGGTTGCTCGCCAGCTCCCCTCGTACTGCCACTCGAGCCGCGCTTCGGCCCAGTCCTCGGCCCAGCTCCTCTCGATAATTTCCTCTGTCAGTCGTTCGTGATGCGTCACAGGAGATTTCGCCTCGGTTTAAGGGGAACGCTAAGATGTCTAACGTCTCCGAGAGCCCAAGCGGCCAACGCACGCTCCGGAACCGGAATCCTCGTTGCAGCGACGAGCGGCCAGTCTGCTCAGAGACCGCCAGTTAGCTGAGGTGGCGGAGTCTGCAATCTCTTGGCGTGGACAGCTGTGCCTGCCAGAGGCCGCCATCCAGAGAGTTGGCGGACTATGCCGGGGCTTCGCCGCGGGCAGGGGGCTCGGCCGGCAAGCGCCACTCATGAGGCCCTTGGAAATCACGGGGGCTACTGACGACGCCGAGTTCTCGCTTCGCGCGTTCGAGCGTCCGCCACGAGTGTCCGGCATGCCTCGCAGCCGCTTTAAGGTCCTCAACCTTGACCGGTCCCTCCGCGAGTTGGTCGCGGAGCCAATCCACGGCGCGCGTGCGGGCGGGAGCGGTACGCCCGCTGCCAGCCACTTCTCGGGCAAGAACGTCGTCAGCGGTCCACGGCACGGGCTCCTCATCCCAAACGATTCGGGCCGGGTCGCCTTCGATCTGGAATGCCAACCCGTCCGCCTGCCGCCCTAGGTTGTTCTTCCCGGCGAGCAGCAGCCGCCGACCCCGGTCGTCCGGATCGATCATCAAGTGCAAGACGCTCCGGGCCACGCCGGTGAACGCCCGGCTGCCCATCGCCGTGTCGTCGGCGAAGGCAGCCGCCGACTTCCGCCGGTGGGCGACGATAAGCACGGCGACGCCAAACTTTTCGGCGATCTTTACGATCGGCGAGAGGACAGCCCGGACCTCGTTGTCGCGGTAGGCGTCGGTCTTCGATCCCAGGTAAGAGCCAATCGGATCGATGACGACCAGCCGGCAATCCCCCAGCGTTTCGAGGGTCGCAGTCAACGCGTCGACATTGGCGAGTGTGTAGGGGAGCTCACCCTGTGAGCCGTTCGTGCGGGTCTCGGTCACGCCCGAAAGGAGATGGATGTGCTCGAGGGCAGCACCGTGGGCCTCCAGCCGAGGACGAATCGTGTGGGCCGGGTCGTCCTCGGCCGACACGAGGACGACGGACCCCTGCCGACACGGGTTCCCGTCGGCGAACTCCCGCCCAGCGCTGACACAGGCCGCCAGATCGCAAGTGACGAACGACTTGCCGACGCCCGGCTGCCCGACCAAGAGGGTCACCGAGCCGGCCGCGATCCGACTCTCCCAGAGCCAGTCGACTTCCCGGACCTCGATGTCCGCCATGCGGACCAGATTCGGGCGTTCACCCTTCGGGTCGGTGAGCGCTCCGCCCCCTTCGCCGCCCAGCGCCCGCGCGGCTTCTTGGTGATCGCCGCGGTGCGCGAGCAACGCGTAGGCCCCGAACTTCGTGTACGTCTTGCCGGCCTCGAAAGGATCGGCGTTGGTAGAGAACACGTACAGCAGGCCGCCGCACTCCTCGCTAACGCAGCGACCGGTGGTGGCGGAAATTCCGCCACGCGGCGACTTCCCAGGTCGAGACCAGTAGGCGACGCCACCGCTCTCGTAGGCAAGTCGCCAGCCGTGTCTCGGCAAGAGGTCATTCCAGTCGGCGGTCGCGTTGTACCGGTCGCCCGGTCGCCCGCACCCTCCCTCGGCTGTCGCTGCCCGGGGCGAGCGTTCCGGGCGATTCTCGGAGTCTGGCAGAACCTCGTCGAGCGACGCGGCGATCGAAACGAGGACGGCAGCCTCCTCTTCACTCAGCACAGGCGTGCTCTCGATGCCGACATCGGTCAGCAGCTGGTACGGCTTTCCGGACAGATGACACGTGGCAGGGCTACCGGGAGCGACGACGCAGCCGCCCTCTGCCCGGGTCTCAACGAGCAGCTGGATCTGCCCGTCCGCCAACCGCCGCCGGGCAAGCTTGTGATTTCTCCCCGGCGTCGGGCATCGGAGGTAGACGTGGCAGCCACCCGACGGGGTCCGCACGATCGGCAATCCCTCGAGCAGCTCCGGGCAGAGCTCGCCCGCCATTGCCCGCCATTGCTCGAAGGCCGACCCTTCATCGAAGTCGAGGACCAACAAACCGCCCGACACGGCGCCGCAGACGATGCCGATGCCGTAGGAATCGGCGCCCCACCATCCCGAGAGATCCTCTCGGCTCGGCCGCTCGGATTGGTAACGCTTCCAATCGACGGCGGGGGCCTTGGCGCCGTCCGCCCTCATCGGGATCGTACAAAACCCCGCGTCGTGGTAGGCGGTCGCTTGCTGCAGCGTTGTCGCCTCTCGTGCGACGGTTTGCTCCGAGCCCTTCTGCTTCGTCTCTTTCAACAGAGCCAGCATTGAGAGGCCGTTCGCCTTAGCGTCCTGGCCCGCGTGCTTCCCTCCCGTATGGGGAGTAAGCGACTTGTTTCCTGCCTCGCTCATCGGTCCTCCTCCTTCGCGGGAGGACCGCTGATCCCGGCGTCGTCGAGGATGCGACTCGCCTCAGCGTCTTGAGGACCGGAGTCCGCCGGCCAAGCGTTGCGACCCGGCGTCGATCGGCCCGAGCAGGGGGGGCCGTCCGCAGAAGCGGTCGTCGCGGCGAAGAAGCGGTCGAGCGCCTCGTAGCTGGTGTACCGGCACCCGCCGACGAGCCAGGTCTCGAGGCGGACGCCTCGGACCCCACGCAAGCGCCACCTTTCGACGGTCGACCGGTGCGGCCGATTAGGGAGCAGCTTGCAAACGTCCGCCAACGGCAGCAGACGCTCGCGAAGAATCGAGCAGGACATGAGAGCCTCCGGGGAAAGTGCCAAACGGTGAGGTACTTTCAGCGGAGTCCAAAGCCCGGTCGAGGGGGAACTTTTTCCCTAGTGAGGGGCGATTTCTCCCCTCACTCCTTCCGCAATGCAGAAGCCATTGGGAGTCCTCTCAATTAGGTTATCCCACTTCGCCACAATCTTACGCCGAACGTCTATCGCCTTATCGTTCGGCGCGAAGACTATTCCCTCGGCATCTTTAATCTGTGTAAAGGTCATAACGCCACGTCTGTTTTTTTGTGCGAGTATTAGCTGCCGAAGAAACGCAGTCTCCTTCTCGGTTAGGGTCAGGCCGGCGCCGTCAAACTCCGCGTACCCGTCATCCAAGCTACCAACTTCGCCACAGCGCAGGACGAGCCTGTGGGGCGTTGACCGATGGTCGCCGCCACTGGGCTGCTCTTCCGACTCGAGTTGCTCGGCAAGAGCCTCCATCTGGCGGCACCAAAGTTGGTGATCCTCCACGAGGCCACAGCGATCTCCGTACGAGTCGATTTCCTCCCAAACCGCTATTGGGACGCGAAGCGGCCCGTACCCCTTGTCTTCCAGAGTCGGCATGACCACTTGGCTTTGGCGCAGATACAAGTCAATACGCACAGACGTGACATCGATAGATTCGAGGTCCGAGGCGTACATGGGGCAGGAGGTGGGTTCAAATCCTTGGCTCGCAATGGACACTTGATCGCCCCACTTTCGGCGTATGACTTCGACCAGGGACCGTAGACATCGCGCAGCCTCAGCGTTCGACGCTATCTGATTACAGTCGTTTCGACTCATGCTTACGGCAGCTGTCCTATCACGATCTGCCGGGCCCGCTCGTGGTCGCGCTCGGCATAGACTTGGGTGACATCCGCTTTGGAGTGACCGAGGAGCACCTGAGCCGCCTCGAGCCCATAGCGACGGCGGATCTCCGTCGCGAAAGAATGCCGCAAGCGGTTCGGCGACCAGTGCTCGACCCCCGCCTTGCGGCACGCAGAGGCGACCGCCTTGCCGTAGCTCCCGGTGCTATAGCGGAGCCCCGGCTGCTTCCGCGGCGCCCTACGCGTGGGCCGTCGCAGCGTGCTCGATTTGCCGCGAGCCCGCTCGGCGCGGGCCTCGGCGACGGCTTCCTGCGGGGAAAACAGGCACCGCTCGGCGTCCCGGTTGAGGAACGGACGCAAGATCGCTTGGGCGTCCGCCCCCAGGTAGACGACCCGGTCGCGGCCCCGCCAGGCGTTCTTGTGGTGGGCGGGGCGGTAGAGCCAGCACGCCGGGTCGCTCTGGTCGAGGTCGCACGGGCGCATCTGGATCACCTCCGCTGGCCGCATCCCGGTGACGCGCTGCAGCCGCACCATCGCCGCGACGGGGCTGCTGAGGTAGGGGAGCGTTGCGTCGACGACCTCGTCGGGAACCGACGCCACGCGATCGCGGTCGATCGCAGCGCAGCGTCCTTGCTTGAGCCCGCTGACCGCTTGCAAGGCTTGGTAGGTGCCGGGGCGGACGTACTCTTGCTCGACGCCCCACTTGAAGATCCGCCGCACGCGCCCCATCCGCTGGTTGACGCTCTTGCGCGTCAGGCCGCGAGCGACGAGCGCCTCACGCAGCGCCTTGAAGGCCAGCGGCCCGAACGCGTCGACCGGCGTCGAGCCGTACATCGCCCGGAGCGGCTTCATCACCTGGCGGTAGGCGTCCAGCTCGCTGGTCGGCTGGCCGTCGGGGCCCACGTAGTAGCGCTGCGCGTGAAGCCAGAACTCGGCCAGTAGCCGCTCAACAGGCCACCCCGAAACTTTTCGGGTGGGGGTCAGCCGCCGGCCGTTGGCCAGCCACTGCGCGACACGCCGGTCGTACGCCAGGCGGCTCTCGTCGGAGCCGTAGGGGCCGAGGTAGAAGTCGCGTCCGCTGAGCGTCACGACGGCTTGACCCGAGGCGCGGTGCAGACGGTAGTTGGGGGTGCGGTTCGTCAGCTTGGGCACGGCGGAACTCCGAGGGGTTGCCGCCAAAACGGTAGATACCGTTTTGACGAGGTCCGTCAGAGGCCGCGCTGCCACGCCGGCAGGTAGCGTAATCCCTTAGCTCGGCTCGCTTTAGAAAGAGTGCTCCCTCTTGGACTCGAACCAAGAACCTACTGATTAAGAGTCAGTTGCTCTGCCGATTGAGCTAAGGGAGCGGCGCCCGCCGTTGGCGAGGCCGTGTAGCTTAGCCGCTTCAATCCGGGACAGAAAGGCCCGCCGGCTGGTTCGGCGGCCCGGCTGGGGACGGGCCTCGGCCGCGGAAAGGCTCCGAGGGCTGATGCCCTCGGCTTAGGTTCCCTCGTCCCTCGTCCCTCGTCCCTCGTCCCTCGTCCCTCATCCCTCCGCCACCGTCGCCCTCGTCGCGCCGGTCGTAATCCCTCCGTCGACCAGCAGCGTCTGGCCGGTGATGTACTGGCTCGCGTCCGACGCTAGGAACACAACCGCGCCGTCCAGGTCGTCCGGCTGGCCCGGGCGGCGGAGGGGGATGCGGTCCTTGAGGTACTCCACCCACGCGGCGTTCTCGTAGAGCACCTTGTTCTGCTCGGTGCGGAACCAGCCGGGGGCCAGGCAGTTGACGGTCACGCCGGACGGGCCCCACTCGTCGGCCATCGCCATCGTCATCTGCTTCACGCCGCCGCGGCTCGCGCAGTACGGCGTGATGCCCCCGCAGCCGAAGACCGACGTGACCGACCCGATGTTGATCACCCTCCCCTTGCCGCGCTCGATCATCCCCGGCGCGATCGCCTTGGCGACGAAGAACGTGCCGCGGAGGTTCGTGTCGAGCACCGTGTTCCACTCGTCCCAGGTGATCTCGAGCGCCGGCTTGCGGACGTTGCACCCGGCGTTGTTCACCAAGATGTCGATCCGCTCGCACGCGGCGTAGGCGGCCCCGGCCATCCGAGTGATGCTCGCCTCGTCGCGCACGTCGAGCTCGAGCGGCACAACGCGGCGGCCGAGCCCTTCGATCTCTGCCTGAAAGTCGCCCAGCGCGGCCGCATCACGGCTCGTGATCACCAGGTCCGCGCCGGCCCGCGCAAGCGCCCGCCCGAAACGCTGCCCCAGCCCCCGGCTCGCGCCGGTCACCAGAGCCCACTTGCCGGTGAGGTCGAAGAAGTTGTGCGGCGGGGTCATCGGCTGGCTGCGTTCGGAAGGGAGAGGTGGTGATCAGCGGGATGAGGAGATGGTCGTTCCGCGGGGCGGACGCACCGCGGCTTACTAAGGCCGCAAGATCACCTTCAACAAGCCCGCCTCGCCGCGGTACAGGCGGTCGAACCACTCGGCGCCCTCCGCCAGCGGCGGCGTGGCGGAGATCAGCGGCTCGACGTTGATCTTGCCCGCGGCCAGCAGCTCCAGGCACGCCGGGTACTCGCCCGCCGAGGCGCACGAACCGATCAGCGTCAGCTCGCGGGTGACGACCGCTTGCAGCGGCAGGTCGACCGTCGCGGTGACGTTGCCGACGAGCGTCACGCTGCCCCCCTTGCGGGCCGCGTGGATCACGGCGCTCACGGTGGGCGCCACGCCAACGGCCTCGAACACCACGTCGGCGCCCTGCGGGCCAACCGCTTCGAGGATCGCCGCCGCGCCGTCCTCGCCCGGCTGCACCACCTCGTCGGCGCCGAGCCGCCGGGCGAGCTCGAGCCGGTCATGCGCCAAATCCACAACGACCACCCGCCCTGCCCCGGCCAGCCGAGCCGCTTGCAGGATCAGCAGCCCGATCATCCCCGCGCCGATCACGACGACCGTGTCGCCCAGGCGGATCGGCGTCCGGCCGACCGCGTGCACCGCGACCGACACGGCCTCGACCATCGCCGCGTGCTCGAACGACAGCCTGTCGGGCAGCCTGTAGACGATCCGCTCGGGCACGGCGACCAGCTCGGCGAAAGCCCCGTGCCGGCGGTACTCCTCGCAAGACACGCCGAGCACCCGGCGCTCGTCGCACAGGTTCACGCGCCCCGCGCGGCACGGGCCGCAGCGGCCGCACCACACGGTCGAGTCGAACGTGACCCGGTCGCCGATCACAATGCCGCTCGCCCGTTCGCCGACACGCTCGCCAACCCACTCAACGACGCCGGCCGCCTCGTGCCCCATCACCAGCGGCGGGCGGCGGCGGCCGCTCGAGCCGTCGTAGCCGTGCACGTCCGACCCACACACGCCGCAAGCCCGCACGCGGACCAGCACGTCCTCCGGGCCGCACTCAGGCGCGGGCACGTCGGTCAGCTCGAGCGTCCGCTCGGCGGTAAGCAGGAGAGCTTTCAATCGGCAATCAAGACGTAGGGCGCCATCCGCCGAAGGCGAATCGCACCGGGAACAACTTCAAACGCGCGGTGCGATTCCGCTTCGCGAAATAGCACCCTACGATTGGCTAGAACCCAAGCCCCTTCGTAGCGGTTCGCACGCGGCACAGGTAGCGGTCGGACGTCATATAGAGCGTTTGGCCGTCGTCGCCGAACGTGCAGTTGCTGATGAGCTCGCCGGTGCGGATCGTGCCGAGGTGTTCGCCCTCGGGCGACAACACGAGCACGCCGCCCGGCCCGGTGGCGAACAGGACGCCGTCGTTGTCGACAGCCATGCCGTCGGGCAGGCCGCGGCGCTCCTTGAGGAGCTCGCCCGCGTCGAAGAACACCCGCTCGTTGGCCACGCCGAGCTCGCCGGTCAGGTCGAACGCGTTGATGAGCGGCGCGTCGGGGTCGGACTGCGCCACGTAGAGGGTCTTCTCGTCGGGCGAGAGGGCGATGCCGTTGGGGCGTGTCATGTCGCGCACCAGCAGCGTGACCTTGCCGTCGGGGTCGAGCCGGTACACGCCGCAGAACGGCAGCTCGCGGGCCGGGTCGTCCGCCTTGCCGGCGAGTCCGTACGGCGGGTCGGTGAAGAAGATCGCTCCCGACGAGTGGACCACCAAGTCGTTCGGGCTGTTGAAGCGCTTGCCGTCGTACTCCGCGGCGAGGGTTTTGTAAGTCGCCTGCGGCTCGTCGAGCGGCGCGGCCATCGCGGCCAGTTGGCGGTCGCCGTGTTGGCACAACAGCAGGCGGCCGCTCGGGTCGATCGCCAGGCCGTTGGACCCCGGCTCGTCGCTCTGGGCGCCGCCGCGCGTGTGCCCCGAGGGGCGCAAGTAGACCGACAGGCCGGCGCCCTCCTCCCAGCGATAGGCCGTGTTGCCGGGGATCTCCGAGAACAGCAGCACGCCGTTCCGCTTGTCCCAAACGGGGCCCTCACACCACTGGAAGCCATCGGCGAGCACCTCGATCTCGGCGCCCTCGGGGATCAGGTCGTCGATCGCCGGGTCGAGCCGCTCGACGTCGCCCAGCGTGTACGGCTCCACGGCCTGGGGCTCGGCAAGCGCTGCGGGCGCGGCGGCCAAACAGACGGCGCCAGCGGCGACCAACATTCGCTTAGTAACGGAGATCATCGCGACCTTCGGCGGTGTCAGGAAAGACCTTCGGAGGTGTCAGGAAAAAAGGGCGCCGGGCTATTCTGCCCTGGGAGCTCGCGCGTCGCCACCGCCGCTCGCCCAGCGTGCTTCGTGCGGCCTAGCGGGCGGCGGTTTCTGGGTCGCTCGGGGGGGATGTCGCGAATTATTCCCATGAGCGGGTCGCCAGACCGTTGCGTCGCGGCGCAGCGGCGAATAGGCTGCCACTGGCTTGAAAGCGCTTTCAGCTACGCCGGTCCACCCGGTCTCCCAAGCCAAGTCCTTTTCGGCGTCAAGCCGCGTCGGCAGCCGGGCCTTTGGCCGGCCCGACGCACTCGGCGGCTCCTTTGATTCTCGCAACTCGAAGAAAGGTGGTTGGTCTCATGAAGGCTCTTTCCCTGCTCACGCTGTCGCTCTGCCTCGCGCTGGCGCCCGCCGCGTCGGCGGCGACCCTCTTCTACGACTTCGGCGACAGCAACAACCAGACGCCCGGCAACTACAACCAGATCGTCGTCAACCCGCCCGGCCAGCTCGAACTGCTCGACTCGATCGACTCGACCGGCGCGTCGACCGGAATCGCGGTGAGCGTGAGCGGCTTCTTCAACGGCTCCAACCAGTCCGGCCCGAATCCCGCGACAGGCGACGCCGGTGCGATCTTTGCCGGCGAAGCGACCGCCGACAACGCGTTCGGCCACGCGGGCGAGTTCGGCACGAACCCGCTCACGCCGGAGGGTACGGTCGCGTTCACCGGCCTCGACGGTTCGGGGCTCACCACTTACGACTTCACGATCTTCGCCAGCCGCCTGGGCGCCACGAACGTGCGTGACGCGTTGTACGAAGTCACCGGCGCCAACAGCGGATCGGCCGTGCTCGACGCGTCGGGCAACGAGGGTTCGGTCGTCACCGTCTCGGGGATCATCCCGACCGCGTCGGGCGAGATCACCCTCACGGCCGAGCCCGGCCCGAACAACGACTCGTCGCAGCTGTTCTACTACCTGGGCGCGTTGCGGGTTGAGTCTAACCCGATCCCCGAGCCGACCACGCTCGCGCTGGTCGGTCTTCTGGGCGTCGGGATCGCCGCGCGTCGACGCTGAGTCCTCCCTCGCCCTCAAGCGTCGACACCCGCAACCCGGAGCACCGGATCATGTCTCGGCTACTCGGTCGGGGCCTTGGAGTGATGCTGGCGCTGGCCGCCCTCGTGGCGGCCGCGCCGGCCCACGCCCAGGAGCCCCTCAACCTGCTCTACTTCGGCAACAGCTTCACCCAAGCCACCTGCTGCGGCGGCACACGGAGCGTTCCGGCCGTGGTGTTCGACTTGGCCCGCGCGGCGGGCTACCCGGCGCCGCGCACGGTGAACCGGTCGGTCAACGGCCAGTCCCTCCAGTGGCACATCGACAACAACGCCTCGGCGATCAACACCGGCATCCCCGCCGGAGAAGACTGGGACTTCGTGGTCCTGCAAGACCTGTCGACGATGCCCACGCGGCTGGGCAGTCTCTCGCAGCACCTCAGCAGCACGCTGGACATGTACCAGCTGGTCGCCGACCGGAGCCCCGACGTCGTGCCGGTGCTGTACGAAACCTGGGCCCGCGGCCCGGGCCACTCGTTCTACGCCGGCGCCAACCCCTCGTTCCCCGGCGGGCCGGCCGAGATGCAGGCCGAGCTGCGTGACGGCTACGAGCAGTCGACCGCCAACATCAACCAGGCGGTCGGCATGGACATCGCCCGCCTGGCCCGCGCGGGCGACGCGTGGGAGGCCGACGACTTCTGGCTCGGCCTCTACGCCAATGACATCTACCACGCCAACAACCGCGGCGTGCTGCTCAACGGCTTGGTCCTCTACGGGACGATCTACGGGGACCCGACCACGAGCGACATCCCCCTCGCCTCGGTGCTGAACCAACTCGGCCTCAGCGCCGAAGACGGCGCTCGGCTCACGGCGGTTGCCGACTCGGTGCTTGCGATCCCCGAGCCGTCGAGCGGAACGCTGCTGCTGGCGTCGTTTGCGCTGGCCGGGCGCCGCCGGCGGGCGAGGGCGCGGCGCTCGGTTTGACCCGAGGACGCAACGCGGCTTAGACGATCCGATTGAGCACCGTGCCGGCGCCGCTGGGGGTGGCGCGCCGGCGCGGTGCTTCTATTTGCTCCCTCCGGGTTTTCGGTGGGGAGGGTTCCCTCGGCTCGGCCTCGCCAAGAGGGGCTCACCAAGCTGCCTTCCGAGGGGTGATTTTGGATCCCGACCTCGCTCGAACCCCCGTTGTTGTTGTCCGAGCTGAGGTCAGGAACCACCGATCTTCCGAAGTCACTGACAGAGAACCCGGATCGACCTTCTATTTTTGGGCGGGCCCGGTCACTCGGGACGCTCGATCGACTCGACGATCCGCACCGCGCGGCGCTTCAGTCGCACGCCGCTGCCGTGCCGGTTGGCATAGACCTGGGTCGCCTCGGCGCCGAACAACAAGATCATCGACGAGTAGTAGACCCAGGCCAGGATCACCGCCAACGAAGCGGCGGCCGAGCCGACCCGCGCGGCCGGGTTGTTGAAGGCGAAGTACTGCTGGATCGCGACACGGCCGGCGAGGAACAACACGGTGGTGATCAACGAGCCGACTACTACGTCGGACCAGGCGACCTTCACTTCCGGCAGCACCTTGAACAACACGGCGAACGCCACGAACGCGATCACCGCCTGGACCACGTAGGCCGTCACCGCCGCCGAGACGGGGCGCACGCCGAGCACGGTCTCGGCCGTGTCGCCTAGGTAGCCGATCACGGCCGACGCGGCGACCGACGCGAGCAGCAGCACGCCCATGCCGAGGATCACGGCGAACGCGACGAAGCGTTGCCGCAAGAAGACCTTGAACAGCGGCCGGTCGGGGTCCGCCTTGACGCTCCACACCAGGTTGAGCGACCGCTGGAGCGTGGCCAACAGCCCCGTGGCGCCGAGCATCACGCCCGCGACACCCAGCAGCGCTTTCCACCACTTGTTGCCAGACCGGTCGGCCCGGTCGATCATCGTCGACACCTGCTCGGCCGCTTCCTCTCCGCCGAGCAACTGGGCGGCCTGATCCTCGAGCACCCGCGCGGCCTCCTTCTCGGCGGCGTCCGAATCGTAGGCCACCGACAGGCCGGCCGTGAGGACCATCATCAGCAAGTACATCAGCGGGGGCAGCGCGAAGAGCGTGTAGTAGGACAGCGCCGCGGCCAACATCCCGCAGTGATCCTGCCCGAATTCGAGAAAGACTTGCTTGAGAAATTTCACGGGTCTCCTCGAGGATGCGCCAAGCGGGTCAAAGAGCCGCCCACTCCCCCGGGGGGAGCAAAGCCCGCGCCATCCCCCGGCCGCTATCCGGCGCCCTCGCCGGGCAAGCGGGCAGGCGGGCAGGCGGGCAGGCGGCAGCCGCCATCCGCCGCGCCAACCGGCAAAGTTAGGCGATCGGCCTGCTAAAATAGGGGGCAGGAGGGCAAACGGACCGGGATCGGTTTGCCGCCGCACCGGTGTAACAAAATCGCAAGCGGTTATACCACAGAGAGTTAACGTCGGTTTCGCTACAGGTTTCGTTACATTTCCGGGTGCTGCAGCGTGTGTCGCGTTTGTACCAAACCGCATCGGCCGCAGCCGGCCGGAACGCACGAGCCGCTGGGCGACGCCGCGGTGGCCGTGTCGCTCGGCGGAGCACGTCCGCCCCGGGTCGACGCCAAGGACCTGCCGCCGGGCGTGACGGACTTGGTCGTCGCGTTCGGCCGCGCGGTGGCTTACTTCGACCCCGCAATCGTTGAGGTGGCTGCCGGCGCGTCGCCCAGCGAGGCCGTCGGGAAGTGGCTGGCCGCGGCGCCAGGGGCCAGCGGCAGTCCGGCGCGCGGAGCCCGCGGTGCGATCGAGGTCCCGGTCTTCTACGGCGGCGCCGAGGGGGCCGACCTTGAGGAGGTAGCGCGGCGAGCCGGTTTGACCGCGGAGGAAGTCGTCGCGCGGCATGCTCGTCCGTACCGGGTGGCCGCCGTCGGCTTTCAGCCGGGTTTTCCGTACTTGGAAGGCCTGCCCGAAGAGCTACAAGTGCCCCGCCGCGACACGCCCCGCCCGCGCGTGCCAGCCGGATCGGTCGCGATCGGCGGCCCCTACACCGGCGTTTACCCGAACGAGTCGCCCGGCGGCTGGCGGCTGATCGGCCGCACGGCCACGCGGCTGTACGACCCGCGCCGCGAGCCGGCCGCGTTGGTGCAACCGGGCGACACGGTGCGCTTCCGTGCGATCGACCGTGCGGAGTTCGACCGCTTGACCGTAGAGCCGCGCCCAGCGCGTCGGGCGGCTGCGGCCGACGGCGAGGCGGTGCTGCGTGTCGTGTCGGCCGGCGCCTGGACCGCGCTGCACGCGCCGGCGCCGCGAGGCCGCCGCAGCGCCGGCGCGCCGGCCGGCGGGCCGATGGACGCCGAAGCTCACCGCCTGGCCTGCGCGCTGGCGGGCGGCCCGGTCGGCGGCGCGGCGATCGAGGCCACGCTCGTCGGCCCGGTGCTCGAGGCCCTCCGCGACGTGCGCCTGGGCCTGGCCGGCGCAACGCCGGCGCGGCTACGCGGCTCACGGCGGATCGACTTGGCGGCCGGCCAGCGGCTCGACCTCCGCGCTCTGGCGGGCGGGGCCCGGGCGTACGTGGCTGCCGCCGGCGGCCTCGTCGGATTAGAAGGGGAGCGGCTGTCCGATGGCGACCCGATCCACTCGGCGCCGACGGAGCCGGCCGACTTGCAACCGACGCCCGAGTGGTGGGGCCCTTCAGCCACCCGACGGGCGACGCTCCGCTTGCTCGCCGGCCCGCAGTCGGAGCTGCTCGGCCCGTCGGGCTTAGACCGGCTTTGCCGCTCGGCTTGGCGGGTCGGTTCGCAGTCGAACCGGATGGGCCTGCGGCTCGATGGCCCGCCGGTCTCGCTCGCCGGCGCCCCACCCGATGAGTCGCAACCGACCTGCCACGGGGCGGTGCAGCTGCCCGGCGACGGGCGGCCGATCGTGCTGGGGGCCGACGCGCAGACGCTCGGCGGCTACCCGATCGTGGCGGTCGTGGCGAGCGTCGACTGGCCCGCCTTGGCGCAGCTCCGCCCGGGCGACCCGGTCCGCTTCGAGCCGATCACCCTCGCCGAAGCCGAGCACTTCCGCCGCCTGGCGGAACGCGAACTAGCCCTGGCGATCCAAGGCTTCCGATTACGATTAAAGTGATCAATCCACGACGGACACATCGAGCACGACGACTCGGTTGTAGGTTCGAGCCGTCGTGTGCGTCGTGCCCGTCGTGGTTAGCCCTTTATCGATGAGAACGATCGACCTCAACGCCGACGTGGGCGAGGGCTTCGCGACCGACGCGGAGCTCATCCCGCTGTTGACCTCCGCCAACATCGCCTGCGGCGGCCACGCGGGCGACCAGCGCTCGATGGCCGCCGCCGTGCGACGGGCGGTCGAGTCGGGCGTGGCGATCGGCGCGCACCCGGGGCACGAGGACCGCGCGCACTTCGGACGCCGCGAGCTGCCGATCACGCCGCGCGAGCTGATCGACTTGCTGAATGGCCAAGTCGACCGCCTGCACGCGATCGCCGACGGCCTCGGCGGGAGGGTGAGCTACCTCAAGCTCCACGGCGCGCTGTACCACCAGGTCGGGCGTGACGAGGCCCTCGCCGACGCGGCGATCGACTTTGTCATTTGCTATCACACTCCGTTGTCGGTGCTGGGCCGCAATGGATCGCAGCTCGCGCGGGCGGCCGACCACGCCGACGTCCCGTTCTACGCCGAAGCGTTCGCCGACCGAGCCTACTCGCCAGACGGAGCGCTCGTGTCACGGGACTCGCCAGCCGCGGTGTTGGGAGACACCGACGCCATCGCGAATCAAGTCCACGAGTTGATTCACGTTGGCGAAGCTCTTGTCATCAATCGAGAGGCTCGATTCTGCGAAATCGAATCGCTCTGCCTGCACGGCGATCATCCCAGCGCACTGGAAAACGCAGTCGCCGTTCGCACCGCCCTCTGCCAGGCAGGCTGCACGCTACGCGCTTTCTCTGCCTGACAAGACGGAAATGGTCTCACGCCAAGGCGCGAAGGCGCAACGATGTCGGCCAGCCTCCTTTGCGCCTTCGCTCCTTGGCGTGAGGCTATCCGAGCCGAGCATGGACGACGCGCGCGTGGCCGGCGAGGTCCTTGATCGTGGCCACGTGCTGGAGGCCCGGCGCCTCGCCGACGAGGCGCTCCACGCGTGCGGCGATCATCGGGCTGATCTCGACGAGCAGCTCGCCGCCCTCCTTCAGCCGGTCGGGCGCCGCCGCGAGCAAGCGCTCGATGACGTCGGTCCCCTCCGGGCCGCCATCGAGCGCCAGGTGGGGCTCGTGGTCTTTGACCGTCGGGTCGAGGTTCATCAGCTCGTTGGTCGTCACGTACGGCGGGTTGCTGAGGATCAAGTCGAACCGCCGCTCGGCCTTGAGCCGGGCGAACAGGTCGCTCTCGGTCGCGAAGACGCGGTCGGCCAGGCCGTGCCGCTCGGCGTTCTTGTTCGCCAGGGCGACCGCTTGGGGGTCGACGTCGATAGCGACGACCTTGGCCGCCGGCGCGTGCTTGGCCACGGCGATCGCGATCGCCCCCGTGCCGGTCCCCACGTCGGCCAGCATCGGCGCGGCGTCGCCGCGGGCCTTCAGGCGGTCGAGCGCGGTGAGGACCAGCAGCTCGGTCTCCGGCCGCGGTATCAGCACGCCGGGCTCGACCTCCAAGTCGAGCGAGTAGAACTCCTTCCGGCCGACCAAGTAGGCGACCGGCTCACCGTCGCCGCGCTTCTTCACGAGCGCCTTAAACGCATCGCGCGCGGCGGCCGGCGGGACCTCTTCGAAGCGGGCATACAGCTCGATCCGCTTGCAGCCGAGGACCTCGGCGAGCAGGACCTCCGCGTCGAGCCGCGGCGAGTCGACCTCTTTCGATTTGAAGAAGTCGGTCGTCCATGTAAGCAATTTCAGCACCGACCAGGGCGAGGCGTCAGGCACGGCGCCCTCCCGCGCTGTCTATCGAAGCACGCTGAATTCGGAAGGCGGAATGCGGAATGCGGGACCGCTCGGGCTCAAGCCCCGCCTGCGCGTCGTTCCGCATTCCGCATTCCGAATTCCACATTAATCCAACCCCCCCATCGCGTCGCGCAAGCTCTGCCGGTCGTGGTCGATCAACGCGTCGGTCACGGGCTGCACGTCGCCGGCGAGGATCTGGTCGAGCTTGTAGATCGTCAGGCCGATGCGGTGGTCGGTCAGGCGGTTCTCGGGGTAGTTGTAGGTGCGGATCCGCTGGCTGCGGTCGCCGGAGCCCACCAATCCCTTCCGCTCCGCGGAGCGCTTCTTGGTCTCTTCCTGTTGGCGGAAATCGTAGATCCGCGACTTCAACACCCGGAGGGCCTTGGCCAGGTTCTTGTGCTGCGACTTCTCGTCCTGGCACTGCACGACGATGCCGGTCTCGTGGTGCGTGAGCCGCACGGCCGACTCGGTCTTGTTCACGTGCTGCCCACCGGGGCCCGACGCGTTGAACTTGTCCAGGCGGTAGTCGTCCGGCGTGAGCGTGACCTCGACGTCTTCCGGCTCGGCCATCACGGCCACCGTGGCGGCCGACGTGTGGATGCGGCCTTGGGTCTCGGTCTTCGGGACCCGCTGCACGCGGTGCCCGCCCGACTCGTACTGCAGCTCGCGGTAAACCCCCTCCCCTTCCAGGCCGAGCGAAAGCTCCTTGAAGCCGCCCAGCTCGGTGGGGCTCGCGTCCATGATCTCGAGCTTCCAGCCCTTCTGCTCCGCGTGCCGCTTGTACATCTCGTACAGGTCGCGGGCGAACAGCGCGGCCTCGTCGCCGCCGGTTCCGGCGCGGATCTCCATCAGGCAGCGGGTGCGGTTGGCGTCTTCGCCACCGATGGTCATGCCGAGCAGCTCGTCCCACAGGGACTCGCGCTCCCTGACCAGGCCCTTCAGCTCGGCCTCGGCCAGCTCGCGCATGTCGGCGTCGTCGCCGTGGGCCATCTCGCGGGCGTCGGCGATCTCGTCGCAGAGGTCCTTGAAGCGGCGGTACTTGCCCGCCAGCCGCGCCAGCGAGCCGTGCTCGCGGGCCGTGGCGGCCACCCGCTCCGAGTCGCTGAGGACCTGCGGGTCGGCCAGGTCCCGCTCGAGCTGTTCGAACCGGTCGAGCTTCGTCTCTAGGAGGTCACGCATCGGGAAGGGTAAGGGCGAAATCCGAAAGGGGGAGGAACACGAGCCACGGGCGGCGTCGCGCTAAAGGCCTTCCACTTTCCGCATTCCCCTTTGCACGTTCCCGCCTCACTTCTTCTTCTTGAGGCTCGCGTAGCCCGCGGCCGAGAACTTCTTCTTGAACTTATCGATCCGGCCCGCCGTGTCGACGAACTTCAGCTTGCCCGTGTAGAACGGGTGGCACGCATTGCAGATGTCGACCTTCAGCTCCGACCGCGTGCTGCGGGTGGTGAACGTGTTCCCACATCCGCAGTGGACGGCCGTCTCTTGGTACTTGGGGTGGATGCCTTCCTTCATCGTCGCGGTTCCTCTTGGTCTCGCTCGGGGGGTTGAGCCGCCCGGGTTGTGCGGGCGTGGATGGGAGCGATCGGGTAGCCCCGTATCGTACGGCGGGGCGGGTCGCGGCTCAAGGGCGCGAGGGATGGCGGGGAGCCTGCGTCGGGCTGCGTGCGTCGGGCTTCGGGCTTCGGAGGGGCTGCCGTCAGGGCGCCTTGAGCCCCGCGTCCGAAGCCGCCGGGGGGCCGAGCCGGTCGACCAGCACCGCGTCGATCAGCAGTTGCAAAGCGTGGTAAACGATCATAGGCAACACGGCGAGTGGGCCGAATTGCAGGGCGACCCCGAGGCCGACGGCGAGCGTCTTCTGGCTGCCGGAAACCGCGGCGCCGAGGGCCTCGCCGCGTGGACACCCCAGCCAACGGGACAGCCGCCAGGCGACCGCGAACAGCACGAGGTGGACCGCCGCCGCGCTCGCGGCGAGCCCCCCCCAGGCCGCGGCGCCGACGCGCGCCGACGGGTCGGACAGCGCGGCGCCACAGCGGACGGCGCCGATCAGGACCATCCCGAGCAGCCCGACCTGCGCGGCCAGGCTCAGCGCGTGCCGGTGGCGGTCGCACCACAGCCTGGCCGGGGGCAGCGTGCGGAGCAGTTGCCCCACGACGATCGGCGCGACGACGATCGCTAGCAGCTGCGCGCCGAGCCCCACGACCGCGATTGGCTCGGACCGCGCTATCAGCAGCCCCGCCCACGCGGGGAGCACCAGGAACGAGGCCAGGTTGGTCACCACCGTGACCGCCAGAGCGACGGCGTCGTTGCCTCGCCCGCGGCGGGTCCAGACCGCGGCCGAAGCGAGCGTGCAGGGCGCCAGCGCCGCGACGACGAGCCCGATCGCCAGCTCGTCGGGCAACCAGCCTCCCAGCAGCCACGCCAGCGGACCGGCCAGCACGGTGTTGGTCACGACGCCCACCGCGACGGCCGCGCCGGCCGACTGCGCCGAGAGCGAACGACCCAGGTTCAGTGGGGCCGACATCGCGAGCATGATCGCCGCGACGAGCGGGCCGCGGGGGATGGCGTCGGTCAGCGGCGCCAGCGGGCCGTGCGCGACGGCGCCGAGGGTCAGCACCACCACCAGCGCGAGCAAGAACCACTGCTTGCCGATCCAAACCAGCGCGCGGGGCCGGCCGCTCACTCGCCCGCCACCGTCGAGGCTTTGTCGGCTGACGGCGAGTCGTCGGCCGACCGGACGTCGTCGCCCCGGCTCGCGGCGGCCAGGCGCTCAGCGGCCAGCCGCGCGGCGGGGGCCATCGGGCCTTCGATCCCCTCCAGCAGCGTGACCGCTTCGTCGGTTTGGCCCAGCCGGGCTTTGGCCAACGCCAGGTTGTAATGGACGATCGGCCGGATCTCGTCCGCGTCGGCGCCCTCGAACACACGGTTTTCGAGCCAATCGACCGCCACCTCGTCGTCGCCCTGCTCGGCCGCGAGGAGCCCCAGCCACAGCGTGGCGAGCAGCTTGGCCCGCTCGTAGATGACCCGCTTGTCTTCGGCGACTCCCGCGAGCCTCGTGTCGGGCGGCCGGACGTTCGGGTCGAGGTACAACCGGGCCGCCTCGCGGTGATCGTCGAGCAACTCGACGAGCGGGTCGTCGCGCGCCGACGTGCTCTGCACCACGCCCCGCAGGTGCAGGGCCCTCCCCTTCCAGAGCTTCGGGCGCCAAGCGAAGGGCAAGAACTCGCGCACCGCGCGGCGGCGTTCCGAGGCCGTCGACCGGAGCTTGCCGAGGAGCGTCTGGAACGGCTCGGGCCACAGCCCGACCTCCTCGACGCCCTCGGCCGAGGCGATCCGCTCGGCGACCGCGTCGGAGTCGACCGCCAGCAGGACCGCGTCGTCGCCGGTCAGGCGCTCCTCGAGCAGCGCGGCGCGGCGTGTCAGCGAGAACGGCGAAGCGACGAGGCTCACGGTCGCCTCGTCGGCGGCCCCAATACTCACGAGCGATGCGGGCTTCCCCTCCGCGGAGTGAAGCTGCATGCCGATCTTTGGGTCGAACAGCCAGAGCTGGCCGTCGTGCGATACCCCGACCAACGGGTAGTCGCCGAAGGTCTCGACGGGCAGCGACACGATGGCCGGCGTGATATTGAGTTGCTCGAGCAGGCCGGCCAGGACCCACGCGCGTCCCTCGACGGTCGCTTTGCCGTGCAGCATCAGCTCCCACGGCCACCGCGGCGGGCTCTCATCGTCGGGCACGAGCTGGATGTTCTTGCCGACCCACTCGGTGAGCCGCTCGGCGATAGCCAGCGGCGACGGGTCGGGCCCGCGCGCCCAACGGGCCACGTCGCGCCGCCAGATGGCGCCTTGGACGTGGCGGGTCTCGTCGTCTCTGAAGAGCCCCGACCGGAGGCTCTGCTCGGACAAGTAGGGCCGGAGTTCCTCGGTGTCCGAGAGCTCGGCGGGCAAGCCCTCGAGCCGCTCGGGCATCGTCCAGTCGACCGCGGCCGCGCCTGTCTGACGGAGCCACTGATTGAGCCGCTCGGTGAGCCGGGTGATGGTCAGCTCGTCGGGGCTGGGGTGCCACGCCAGCGGCGGGTCGCGGCGGGTCAGGTAAGAGTTGAGGTCGCGGCTGATGTCGGCCATCCGCTGGTCGTCGATCCGCCAGACCTCGACCTTGAACAGGGCGTCGACTTCCTGGGGGACGCCCCCCTCGATGAGCAACTCGTTGTCGCTGATTACTTGGGCGACGATGAACTCCACGGCTTCGAACGTGGCGATGTCGACGTCGCCGGTCGCTTCGAGCCGCTGGAGCGTCGCGTCGTCGAGCCGCGCGTAGTACTTGAGGATGTCGCCGGGGCGCACGTGCCGCTTGAAGTCGCTGTTGCGGCTGGGCACGCGGATGAGGTTCGCCGGGGCGCCGGGCGGCGCGTCGGGGCGTCGCAGCAACGCGCCGAGGATCTCCTCGCCGTTGGTGCTGTTGCGGGCGTCGAGGACCACGGCCGGGGGGCGGAGTTCCAGGGCGGTCCGCTCCGGGAGCGTGCGGAGCTGCGACCGGATCGACTCGAACAGCGCGCCACGCTGGTTCGCCCCCTCCCGGGCCGAGCGGTTCGAAGCGGCGCGTTGTTGGGCCGTGTCGCCGGGGCGGCAGCCGTACAGCATTGCGCCGGCGACGGCCGCGAGCGCGACGACCGTGGCGCCGATCGCTCGGGGGCGAGCCGTTCGCGGCGGCCTGTCGGGGTTCGTTGGCACGCTTGGGACTCAGAGCGGGGCAGACGGGGCGGCGCCGGAGGCCGCTGCCACCATCATAGGCCGGCGGCCTCTCGGATCGCGAGGAGCCGATCGACCAGTGCGGGCAAACGGCTCAGCGGAACCATGTTGGCGCCGTCGCTGGGCGAGCTATCGGGGTCGGGGTGGGTCTCGCAGAAGACCGCGTCGGCGCCCGCGGCGACCGCCGCCCTGGCGAGCGGCTCGACCATGTCGCGTCGCCCGCCGGTGGCGCCGCCGCCGAGCTTGCCTCCGGCCGCGCCGGGCTCCTGCACGCTGTGCGTGGCGTCGTACACGACCGGCGCGCCGAGGGCCTGCATCTCGGGAATAGAGCGGAAGTCGTTCACCAGCCGGCCGTATCCGAAGAAGGTGCCGCGCTCGCACAAGAGCACGTCGCGGCAGCCGCTGCCGACGAGCTTCGCGACCACGTGCCGCATGTCGCTGGGCGCCATGAACTGGCCCTTCTTGACGTTGACCGCGCGTCCGGTCGCTGCGGCAGCGGCGAGCAGGTCGGTCTGCCTGGCCAGGAACGCGGGGATCTGCAGCAGGTCGCAGACCTCGCCCACGGCGGCGGCTTGGCCGGGCTCGTGGATGTCGGTCGTGACCGGCAGGCCGGTCGCCTCGCGGACGCGGGCGAGGATCCGGAGGCCCTCTTCGAGACCGGGGCCGCGGTACGCGTCGAGGCTCGTGCGGTTGGCTTTGTCGAACGAGGCCTTGAACACGAGCTGCACGCCCCGCGCCGCGCTCAGCTCGGCGAGCGAATGTCCGATCCGCAGCGTGAGTTCTTCGCTTTCGATCACGCACGGCCCGGCGATGACCAGCAGCGGCGATCCGCCGCCGACACGGTGGGGACCGATTGCAACGACGCGATGGGGCGCATCCATGGCCGGATCCGACGAGGGGGAGGAAGGTCGGCGGCTCGGGCGCCGCCCACGCTCGTGTTAAGGCGCCGACCCCACCGGATCAATGCCGCCAGCCTGGTGGGGGCTTTCAGGGGCGCGTCCCGGTATGAGACACGCCGGGGCTCGCTACGGCGAGCCCCCTGCGGGGGCCGGGCAGGTTTCGGCAGTCCGTTGAAAAGTGCAACGCCACTCGGCCCCCGCCGGCAGGTCGCCGGGGCCGGTCTCGCTTTGAGAATACGCGCGGCGTGGCGTTAAGTCGTTTGTGACGAACGCCTAACAGGAATCCAACAACGGGACGCGTCGGCCAATCGAAGCTGGCACGTTGCGTGCTTCGGTATCGGGTGGCCCGCGTGGCCTCGGTCGATCTTTGCTGCGGCGGCTTGTTTGCCCCTGGCCGCCGCAGCTAGTCGGTGAGTAGCCGGCTCGACCGAGGTCGCGCTTTTTTTACCGGCTGCGGCGGCGTGCGGCCGCTGCGACCGACGCGGCGGCGAGCATCATCGCCGCCGAGGGCTCTGGCGCCGCGACCGCGGCCGATGCGCTGCCGTAGGCGTCGCGCCAGATTGTGTAATCGGCCGCATCGACGACGCCGTCGCCGTTGCCGTCGGCGGCCATCAGCGTGATCGGGGACCCGTTCGCGTGATCCTCGATCCGCAGGCTGGCGCCGTAGTGGCTTTGCCACCGCGCCAGGTCGGCGCTGTCGACCGTTCCATTGAGCGTGTAGTCGCCGGGCGAGAAACCCAGAACCGTGGCGCCAGTGACATAGATCAGATTGTTTTCGAGCGAGCCCCCGTTGTTGAGCAGCGGCACGTTATCGAATGTCGACCCCGACTGACCATCAACGTCGAACTTGTCTAGCGCGGCAATCGCGTTGAGCACCGACTCGCCCCGGACGATTCGTGCGAACACGGTGAACCCCCCGTTCTGAGCGTCGAGGTTCTCGCTGTTGTCGATCGTGTTGAAGAAGAACCCGCTGGTCGCGCTATTGGGGTTTCCGCCGACTTTCGCGTACGCGATCGTGCCGGGAAGATTGGTTAGCCCCGGTTCGTTGACCACGGGGGGATCCGTCGGCACATTCCCCAGGCCCCCTTCGTCGGTGTAGGTGAAGCCGCCCCCCTGCACCACAAAGGTGTCGAAAATTATCTGCCCCTCGTTGTCGCGAACGAATTCCCCCTCGGCGTCGACGCGGGGCTGCAGTGGGGCGCGGTGGAAGAACGAGCCGACAAGGTCCCCATCGTTCACGTAATTCAGGAAGTTCTGCACGCTCTGAGGCGTGGCGGTGTCGAACATCCTTACGTCGATATTGCCGAGCGTTGTCGAGATGCGCAAGATCGTGCCGCTCGCCGGTTCACCCAATAGACAGAGCACGAAAACCAGCCCTGCCGCCCGAGTGCGTCGCAAAAAATCCACGTATTAATCTCCGCCGTTCTTGAGTTTCGCTGGGCTCGCTCCGGCCCGCGACGGGACCTTACGCCGAGCACCTGCACTCTAAGCGGAAGCCCCCAGGCCGTCGAACAACCGGCGCCCTATTCACCGGCCGATACGCCCACCTGGCGCAACATTCGGTCGATCTGTTACACTCCTCACCCAACCCGCCGCCTGCGGGTGTCCGTGCCCGATCGACTGTTCGTCTCCTCCCACGGCCGACCACGATGACCGCGTTCCCCGAAGTCACCGCCCCGATCGCTTTCGAGGGGCCCGAGAGCCGCAACCCGCTGGCCTTCAAGCACTACGACGCCGACGCCGTCGTCGAGGGCAAAACGATGCGGGACCACCTGCGGTTCTCGGTCGTTTACTGGCACACGTTCCGCGGCCGCGGCGCCGACCCGTTCGGCCCCGGCACGTGGCAGCGGCCCTGGGACGACGACTCCGAGACCGTCGAGAACGCCCAAAACCGGGTCCGCGCGGCCTTCGAGTTCTTCCAGAAGCTGGGCGTGCCGCACTACGCGTTCCACGACCGCGACGTCGCGCCCGAGGGCGCCACGCTGGCCGAGAGCCACAAGAACCTCGACGCGGTCGTCAAGGTCCTGAAAGAAGAGCAGGAGCGGACCGGCGTGAAGCTCCTCTGGGGCACCGCCAACCTGTTCAGCAACCCGCGGTACATGCACGGCGCGGCCACGAGCTGCAACGCCGAGGCGTTCGCCTACGCGGCCGCGCAGGTCAAGAAGGCGATCGAGGTGACCCACGAGCTGGGGGGCGGCGGCTACACGTTCTGGGGCGGCCGCGAGGGTTACCAGTGTCTGTGGAACACCGACCTGAAGCGCGAGCAAGAGAACCTCGCCCGCTTCTTCCACATGGCCGTCGACTACGCGAAGTCGATCGGCTTCGACAAGCCTTTCTACATCGAGCCCAAGCCCAAAGAGCCGACCAAGCACCAGTACGACTCCGACGCGGCCGCGTGCATCAACTTCTTGCGGCAGTTCAACCTGATCGACCGGTTCAAGCTCAACCTCGAAACGAACCACGCCACGCTCGCGGGCCACACGATGCACCACGAGCTAGAGGTCGCCGGAGCGGCCGGCGTGCTGGGCTCGATCGACGCCAACACGGGCGACCTGCTGCTCGGCTGGGACACCGACCAATTCCCCTCCAACGTGTACGAGACCGCCGCGTGCATGCACTCGATCCTCAAGTGGGGCGGGTTCACCACCGGCGGCGTCAACTTCGACGCGAAGCTGCGCCGCGAGAGCCACGAGCCGATCGACCTGTTCTACGCGCACATCGGGGGCATGGACGTGTTCGCCCGGGGGCTGAAGGTCGCCGCGGCGATGCGCGCCGACGGGCGGCTGGAAGAGATGGTCCGCGAGCGGTATGCGAGCTGGGACAGCGGCCTGGGCGCCGAGATCGAAGCGGGCAAGCACGACTTCGCGTCGCTCGAGAAGGTCATGCTCGACAAGGGCGACGCGGCCCCCAACCGCAGCGGCCAGCAAGAGCTGTTCGAGAACGTGATCAACGAGTACCTCTGAGCCGCGGTCCAGGAACTCGAAACCGCCCAAGGTTCGACCATCGCCCTCTTTCCAGGTGGGCGACTGGGTGAGTCGGTTTTCGGGAAGAACGGGACGCGGAGACACGCGGATTGGTCGGATTCACGCTGATTGGGATTCACGCTGATTGTTAGCGGGGGCCGATTGACCGCGGCGCCATCGGCGTGCATTCGCTCGATCCGCGTTGATCCGCGTCCTAGATCGCTTCGATCTCCAGCCGGGTCGACTCTAGCACCGCCGCGTCGGCGCCGCGAAGGCGGAGCTCGTTCGCACCTGGCCGGAGGCGGACAGTCACGTCGTGCCGGCCGGCGGTCGGGTCGAGCGGCTCCCCGTTCAGAGCGGCCGCCTGAGCGGCGCCGTCCCACGCGAGCCAGACCGTCTGGCCCCGGTCGAGCCCGGTCGGCCGATTGAACGACCGGATGGCGTGGCCGTCGCTGAGCCGCCAAGCGGCGCGTAGCCGGATCGTGTGCACTCGCGCGTTCCTGCTGCTGGCCGACGACGACTCTTCCTACTCCGGCAGGAACGACTCACGCACCCGCACCTCGCGGATCTGGCGGCTGTCGGGCTCGTAGACCCGCAGCATCGCCTGAACTCCGCGTAGGGCCGTCTCGTAAGGTGGCGGGGCCTCGCGTTCGGCCGGGTCGTCGGGGCCGTTGAAGCGTCGGTCCGACGCTTCGGCAATGAGCAGGTCGCCGCTGTCGGTGGGGTCGAGGTCGTCGAAGCCGTTGGTCCCTTCGTCGATCATGGGCCGGAGCACGCCGCCGACATTCTCGCTGTCGCGGTCTTCGTTGAGGCCGTTGGTCTCGTAGTGCCAGCTCCACGTGTCGTACGTGCGGTAGAACGTCGTGAGGTCGGCGCTGCCCGGCGTGCGGATCGCCCCGTCGGTGAAGAAACGCATCGTCTGGGCCACCGGCGAGGTCGCGAAGAGCGCTTGGTTGCCCGACCGGGGGAAGAACCGCTGCGCCGGGAGGACGGTCCCGATGTTGGCCGCGGCGCCCGAGGGGGTCAGGAAGGTCGAGCCGTAACCGAGGTCGACGTACGCGCCGCGGCGCTGGAACACGAACGGCACGACGGTCGTCGGCGAGAGGTTGCCGATCGGGTCGAGCGGCGGAGTCGCGCCCGCGTTGAGCCACCACGGCGCATCGGCGTTGAACGCGCTCGCCCAAGCCGGGTCGCTCGGCTCGATCGTCTGGTCGAGCTGGACCGGTTGGCTGTTCGCCGCGTCGGTGTAGTAGGCGTAGACCGGCGCGCCGGGGTCGTAGACCCGCAGGTCGAACGCGAGCGCGCCGGTGAGCATCACGTCGTCGCCGCGGCGCGCGCCGCCCAGCGGCGCGAGGCCGCGGGTCACGTGGACGACGTGGCCGTCCTCGTTGAGGATCGCCCGGGCGGTGGCCGGCGTGTCGGTTTCGTAATTGGGAACGACGAATGGCCTCACGCTGTAGCGGCGGTTCTGGGCGAGGATCTGGTCATCGGTCGGCTCGTAGGCCACGACCGACCGAGCCGATCCCGCGCCGGGGATCGGCGCCACGACGCTGCGGAAAGCGGCGGGGTCGCCCGGCGGGGGGACCTCGATATCGTTGACGAAACTCAGACCTATCGGCCCGGCGTTGAACCGGCCGCCGGAGGCCACCGGGTACGGAAAAGCCCGGTAACTGGGCGCCAGGTTGGAAGCGACGTACAAGTCGATTACCGCCTGCGGCGCCAGCGATTCGCCGACATAGCCGTGGTGCTCGTACCGGTTCTCTCGCTTGGTCAGCGAGCCCAGCGTGTTGGCTCGGATGACCCATCTGCCGGGCGCGTCGCGTGCGTCGTCGAGCGTCGAATCCGGCAGTAGGGGGTCCCATTCGAGGTGCACAGAAAGGTCGTACTGCTCTTGGAAGGCAATCAGGCTGGCCAGAGCCTGCGACACATCCGGCCGCCCGATGGCGGGAGCGAGCACCCGCACCACGCCGGGTCCGGCGAGCCGCCCCGCGGTCGTGTTCTGGTTCCCGTAGTCGACGCCCGACTCGGTCACGTCGATCCGGTAGTCCAGATCCGGCAAGATCAACAACGCGCGGCGGTAGATCGTGCGGTAGCCGGGCTCGCCGAAGGCGAACGTCTGCGCGCCGGAGCGTTCGACCGGGTTCTCGACCGCGAACCACGCGACCTCGGCCAGTTGGGACTCGACCTCCTCGGCTTGCCATAGCGGGAACGCCGTGTTGCTCGGCGCGCCGGGGCCGCTGCGGAGCGGGATCCGCCCGACGAACGGGTCGGTCTCGTTCCGCACCGTGAGCATGAGGATGTCGTCGCCGTCGCCCAGGCCGCGGGCGTCGGTCGGGGCTTCCTCGGGCAGGGGTTGGTTCGGGCCAACGGTGAGGCCGGCGCCCTCCTCGTCGTCGGGCGTGCCGGCGTGGCGGAGGTTGCTGCCCGGCAGCGACGAGAGCGACAGGTCGACGCCCGGCGTGTTGCTGATCGGATCGCCGACGCCGTCGTTGTCGCCGTCCCAGATCCAAGGGGTCGGGTAGAAGTCGTTCTGCGGGCCCTCGATGATCTCGAGGTAGCCGTGGTTCGACTCGGGGCGCTGGTCCGGCACGGCCGGGCAGGTCGCGCCGGCCAGGTCGCGGGCGAGGGTTTCGCGGACCGAGCGGAGCGACGACGCCATTTCGATCGTCGCCCGGCGGCGCGAGATGCTGCCGCTGATGTTCGCGAACACGGTGACGACGGCCGCCATCATCAACAGCGAGATCGAGATCGCGACGAGCATCTCGACGAGCGTCAGGCCCCGCCGGCCGAGGGGCTGGCGGGAAGGCAGCAAGAGGTAGCGGCGGTTTCGCGTCACGTGGCGCCTCGTAAGGGGGGGCAGCGGCCGGGGCGTAGCGGCCCCTGACGGCCCCCGAGCGCTATGGCTATTGCATCACGCCATAACACGAGGGTCAAGAAAGAGTTACGTCTGGCCGCACCGCGCCGGCGGTTACCGGGCGATTCCTTCCTTGACGAGGGCGGCCAGCGCGATGTGGGCGATCGACTCGGCTACCGCGGCGGTCGGGTGGAGGCCGTCGGGGAAATCTTCGCGGCGGCCGGCCAGCGGCGTGAGGAAATCGACGAGCGGGACCTCCCTCTCCGCCGCTACCCGCCGGATCGCCGGCCGAACCACGTCCCGCAGCGCGTCGAAGTCGATCTCGGCGACCGGCGGGAAGGCCGGCGGCGGGTCGCTCAACAAAACCTCGGCCCCCAGGCCGCGGAAGTGGCCGACCAGATCGGCCAAGTCGCGCGGCAGCGACGCCCGGGCGGCGGCGTTGGCGAACTGGGCGTCGTTCGTGCCGAGCATGACGATCGCCGCGTGCGGCGCGAAACGGGTGGCCGAGGTGAAGCTCGGCGTGTCCCAATAGGGCTCGTTCGAGCCCCGGCTGGCAGTCGCGCCGCTGTAGCCGAAGTTGCGTACCCGCCAGGCGCCTTCGCCGACGCGGCTGTCGAGCAGCCGCTGGAGCACGGCCGGGTAGCACTCCTTGCGGCGGTCGGCCAAGCCCCTCCCGAAGGTGACGCTCGCCCCGACGCACGCCAGATGGCGAGGGTCGTTCGTCGGGTCGCTCATTCGGTCCTCCCCCTGCGTGTTCGGATTTTTAGCAGAGGCGAAAAATTCTCGGCCTGGCCGGTTGCCAGGATTTTCACCTTGGCTACACTTCGGGCGTCGCAGATTTAGCCAAAGTTACAAAACGGGGCCGCGCCGTGAGCAAGCGATCGCAACCGTCGGCGTTTACTCTGGTCGAGTTGTTGGTCGTGATCGCGATCGTCGGCGTGCTGATCGCGCTGCTGCTGCCCGCGGTTCAGGCGGCGCGCGAGGCGGCGCGGAGGTCGCAGTGTACGAACAATCTCCGGCAGATAGGCTTGGCCACGCAAAATTACGAGTCGGCGCATAAGCTGCTGCCGCCAGGCTACGTGGCGGACACCCGTTCCGACCAGCGCGACCCGGACACCTGGGACGCCCCGCCCGGCTGGGGGTGGGGCGCGCATCTGCTGCCCTACCTCGAAGAGGGCGTGGTCTCGCTCGCTATGCGTTTCGACGAACCGATCTGGGCGCCCGGCCATGCGGACCTGGTGCGGACCACCATCGGCACGTTTCTCTGCCCCTCCGCTAGCGGCCCGACCGAACCGCTGGTCGTGCGCGACGAGGCAGGCGCGGAGGTCGATCGGGGGACCGGCCCGATCTTGCTCGCGCGATCTCATTACGTTGCGAGCCACGGGCAAGAGTCGTGCTGGGGGGAGTGCGGCGCGACGGCTTCGGGGCCCGTGTTCGTCGACATCTACACGAGCGAGACCGTGACTGTGACACACAACGGCGATGTTTCGCTCGTGGCGGACGGCCCCTTCTATCGCAACTCGAAGACCAAGTACGCGGAGGTCACCGACGGGCTCTCCAAGACGATCTTCTTCGGCGAGCACTCGTCGCTATTGAGCGAGAAGACCTGGGTGGGCGTTGTGCCGGGCGCGTTCACCCACCCCGGCTTCCAGTCGCCAGAAAACGGGCCCGACGCGGCGGCGACCCTGGTGCTGGTTCACGGCGGCCCCTCCGGTGGCGAGCTGGACATCACCGGCCAGCCGATCATCCACCCGGTGAACTTCCCGACTTACCACGTGGGGCAGATGTACTCCGAGCATCCCGGCGGCGGGAATGTCGGCCTCGGCGACGGGTCGGTCCGATTCGTGACGGACGACGTCAGCCTGATCGTGTGGGCCGAGTACAGCAGCATCGGCGAGAACGAGGTGGCAAGCGGTGAACTCTGACAACACGACACGACGTTGGTTCCTCGCCCTGGCGCTGCTCTGTGTGGCGGCCCTCACCGGTTGCGGCTACGGCCCGGTCAGCCCTACGGGCTACGAGTACGCCAAGGCGGTCTACTCCCTGAGCAACCGCCAGTCGGCGGACCGGGTCGAAGAGGTGCGCGGAAGAATCGAAGCGGCTCGCGAGGCGGGCGAGCTGCCTCCGCACGAGGCCGAGTGGCTTGAGGACATCTGCGACGACTGCGGCGCCGGCCGCTGGGACAAGGCCCAAGCCGCTGCGCGGCGGATGATGGAGGACCAGGTGAGTCGATGAAGACCGGCCGGGCTACCCCAGGATAGCCCGGAAAGCGGATCAGAGCGCGTCGATCACCATCTTGCCGACCTCGTCGGTCGCGTAGCCGCTGCGGTCGAGCGACTTGCCGGCGAACTTGGGGGTGGTCGCCCTCACGGCGGCGCCGACCCGCTCGCCGGCCTGGACGGCGGCCTTGTTCTCTTTGATCCGCCCCGTTTCTCGCAGCAGCAGGCCGAGCGAATCGATCGTGGCGATCGGGTTGGCCACCTTTTGGCCCGCGATGTCCGGCGCCGAGCCGTGGACCGGCTCGAACATGCCCGGCGCCGCGCCGTCGGGGTTCAGGTTGCCGCTGCTGGCGATCCCCATGCCGCCGGCGATCGCCGCGCCGAGGTCGGTGATGATGTCGCCGAACATGTTCGGCACGACGATCACGTCGTAGGCCTCGGGCTTGGTGACCATGTACATGCAGCACGCGTCGACGTGGTGGTACGCAGTCTCGACGCCCGGGTAGTCCTCGGCGACCTCGTTGAACGCGCGGTTCCAGGTCTCGCCGGCGTAGGTGAGGACGTTCGTCTTGTGGACGAGCGTCAGGTGGCGGCGCTCGCGGGTGGTCGCCAGGTCGAACGCGTACCGCAGGCACCGCTCCACCCCGAACCGTGTGGCGATCATCGTCTGGCTGGCGATCTCTTGCGGCGTGCCCTTGCGGACGAAGCCCCCGACGCCGCAGTACAGGTCCTCGGTGTTCTCGCGCACGCACACGAAGTCGATGTCCTCGGCGGTCTTGCCGGCCAGCGGCGTCTGGATGCCGGGGTAGAGCTGCACCGGGCGGAGGTTGATGTACTGGTCGAGCTCGAAGCGCAGCTTGAGCAGGATGCCCTTCTCGATCACCCCGCCGGCCAGGCGCGGATCGTTGGGCAGCCCGCCGACCGCGCCGAGGAGGATCGCGTCGTAGCCGCGGAGCGTGGCGACGTCGTCGTCCGAGAGGACGTGGCCCGTCTCGAGGAAGTGCGCGGCCGAGAACGGGAAGTCGGTCGTCTGGTACTCGAGTCCGGAGGCCGAGGCGGCCGCCTCCAGCACTTCGAGCGACGCGCCGACCACTTCGGGACCGATGCCGTCGCCGGCGATGACAGCGATTTTCATGTTGGAGAGGCTGGAGGCTGGAGGCTGTAGGCCGGAGGGTTGGCCGGCGGAGCGTGGTGTGAGGGGACGTCGGCTGAGGCAAAGACCCCGCTCTCAGGCGTCGGAGCGGGGGCCGTCGTCCCGCCGCCGGTCGCCCGCCTCCAGCCGGCTCGCCAAGTCGAACGACTGGCCCGGGCGGTTGCCCTCTTCGGCGAGGACCACTCGCGACTTGTGGTCGTCGAGCTGGTCGCTGTGGAGGTAGCCGAAGGCCAAGATGATCACCTTGTGGCCCGGCTCGACGAGCTTGGCCGCCGCGCCGTTCACGCCGATCTCACCCGACCCGGGCTCGCCCAGGATGACGTAGGTCTCGAAGCGGGCCGCGTTGTCGATGTCCACGACGAGCACCGCCTCGTTGGGGCGGATGCCGCTGGCGGCGAGCAGGTCGGCGTCGATCGTGATCGACCCGACGTAGTCCGGGTCGCACCGCGTCACGCTGGCGCGGTGGATCTTCGCCCGGAGCATCTTGTGGAGCATGGGACGGAGCGGCAAGCAGGGGGTTGG
Organism: Botrimarina sp.; assembly: GCF_040219535.1. NCBI lineage: Bacteria > Pseudomonadati > Planctomycetota > Planctomycetia > Pirellulales > Lacipirellulaceae > Botrimarina > Botrimarina sp. Next base: position 390,204 of record NZ_JAVJSH010000016.1, on the reverse strand, counting down.
GGGCGGCCGGTGAGGGCCGAGCACCGAATCTTACCAACCGCCGCCGCCCGGTTCGACCCGCGAGCCCCGAAGGCCGCGTCCGGTCGCGTCCGGTCGCCCAAACCGCCGCTCTAGCCCTCTCCCGAGGGGCGCGGGGAGCTCGCCACCTGGACCTCCTCCCCGACCACGCGGGTCGGGAACGTGTCGACCCCCAGCCGTGGGTTGTCGGCCCACTTGCCGTCCTCCAGGCGGAAGCGCCAGCCGTGCCACGGGCAGGAAACGGCGCCGTCGACCACGCAGCCGGCCCCGAGCGACGCGCCCTGGTGGGGGCAGAGGTCGTCGATGGCGAGGTACTCGCCCCCGTGCAGGAAGAGCGCGATCAACCGGTCGCCGACCTGCACGGTGCGGCCTTCGCCCTCGGCCAATTCGCCTACACGAAGCACGGCCTCGAACTCGGATTCCGCGGGGTCCTGCGCGCCGCTCACTGGTCGCCCGTCCCGGCCGGCGCGGGCTGTTGGGCTTGCTCTTGCTCTTGCTGCTCGTCACCGGCGCCGAAATCAACCTCTTCGTCCGCGCCGATCGCATCGAGCCGGACCTGCTGGGTCATGCTGTTGGTCATCGACTGGGCGCCCATGGTCATCGTGATCTCGTTCTCGGCGTCGAGGCGGCTGCTGACGATCTTGCCGGACTCCCGGTCGAAGAGGATCTCGCCGTCGGAGGAGACCGTGTTGAAGTCCATCTGCATCTGGCCCTGGCCGCCGTTCTTGCCGCTGTCCAGGTCGAGCGTCACGCCGATCGACTCGAGTTGCTTGCCGTCGACCTCCTTCGGGCCGTTGTACGTGTAGGTGGTCGTGGTCACGAGCTCGCCCATCTGCGGCGTCGACGCGGTCGCTTGGCGCGTCCAAGACTGGCCCACCTCGAGCGGCTCCTTGGGGAAGGTGACGAACCCCTGCTGCGACGACTGCTTGACCATCTGGTTCATGTCCGCCCCGCCGGGCATCGCGCCCATCGCGTTGGTCATCTCCTCGGGGAGCGAGAGCTCGGTGATCTCGCCGGTGGGGAGCATCGTCAGCGTGATCGGCGCGGCGACCATCGCTTCGAAGGTCGGGGCGATCATCGCCGCCATGCCGCTGGGCGGAGCGTCGGACGCGGTGTCGTACTTCATCCCCTGCCCCATCGGGCCCTGCATCGACATGGCGACGCGCTCCACCTGCTGCTCGAGGACGGCCGCGTCGTCGGGCTTGACCTCTTTGGCGGACCAAGTCATCGCCATCGTGGTCTCGGTCTCGGTCTGCACCTTGCCGGCGGGGCCCGCGTTGATCGTCATCTGCATCGACTGGGTCGACTTGTACCGCTGCGACTCGCCCTCTTCCCACTTCCACACGAGCGGCTCCGCGGCGGTCGCCGCGAGGGGGGCGACGGCCGCGATCAGCGTCAGCACACGCGCGGCGTGGGGGGTGGAGAACATAGGGGCCTTCTTGTGTTGGAGGGGTTCTTGTTTTGCCGCAATGCGGGGACGGGTTCTGTCTCTGGCGACGGTGTTACAGGTCGATCGACTCGCCCGGCTGGAGCACGACCGGTTCGGCCACCGTGTGCCGGCGGATTCGCTCCGCCCACGCGGTGGCGTCCTGCTCGATCGGCGGGAACGTATTGTAGTGGCACGGGGCGACCTTGGCTGGGGCCAGCAGCTTGGTCGCTTCGACCGCGTCGGCCGGGCCCATCGTGAACAGGTCGCCGATCGGCAGCACCGCCAGGTCGAGCGGCGCGCCGCCGAGCGACGCGTCGCCGATGGCCTTCATGTCCATGAACAGCGACGTGTCGCACGCGAAGTAGACCCGCTTGCCGCCCGTTTCAACGACCATCCCCATTGGCACGCCCGCGTACGAGCCGTCCGGGAAGCTGCTGGAGTGGTGGGCGATGGTCATTTTGACCCGCCCAAACGGCAGGTCGACCCCGCCGCCGGGGTTCATGCCGATCGCGTAGTCCGCCGGCACGCCCTGCCCCGCGAGCCACTGAGAGATCTCAAAGTTCGTGACCACCGTCGCCCCGGTCCGCTTGGCGATCGCGACCGTGTCGCCCAGGTGATCGCCGTGCCCGTGCGACAGCAGGATATGGTCGCACCCGACCGCGTCGGCCTCGACCGGGGAGGTCGGCGAGTCGTTCAGGAATGGATCGATGAGGACCTTCGAGCCCTCGGTCTCGAGGAGCCAGGCGTTGTGGCCGTACCAGGTGAGCTTGGTGGGCATGCTTCGTTGGTGGGTTGGGGTTCACCGCGGAGGCGCGGAGGACGCGGAGAGATTCGACTATTGCCGGTAGAGCAAAATTGATCCGCTGGGGGCTTCCGGCCGGAAGCACGCCAGCCGCCCTGGGATGAACGATCCGACGATCCCGAAGCTCGCCCGGTTGATTTCTTGCAACGCGGCGTCGAGCGGCGACTCCGCCATGTCCGCGTCCGATGCGTCGGCGAATAGCCAGGCATGAGTCACGTCTTGCTCGGCGAGCATTCTCTGCGCCATTTCCTCGCTAACGATGAAGTCGCTACGCAGCTCGTTAGTCAACATGTGGTTCAGCCGATCAAGCCATTTCTTGCGGTTCTCTACGCGAAGTTCTAGGTATCGCTCTTGGCGGTGCTTTTCAACAAAAGCCTGCATGAACGCGATTTCATGCTCCTCACCTTTTGACACCGATGACACTCTCCGCGTCCTCCGCGTCCTCCGCGTCTCCGCGGTAAATCTCTACCCCCGCAGGATCGCGTTCATGTTCTTCTTGTAAGCCTCCACGCCCGGCTGGCCGTAGGGGTTGATGCCGATCAGGCGGCCTTCGACCACGGTGGCGAGCATCATCATCTGCAAGAACTGTCCGATGGTGTGCTCGTCCAGCCTGTCCATGACGATGTCGGCCGTGGGGCGGTTGTCTTCCGCGTAGGCCTGGTTCGTTCCGGCGATGGCGGCTTTTAGAACTTCGGGGAGCGTCTTGCCGGACAGTTCGTTGAGCTTGTCTTGGTTGTAGTCGCTCCCGCCGAGCGACAGCTCGCCGATCGCGAGCGGCTCGGAGTCTTGCGACTGGACAATGACGTTGGTGATCACCTTGTCGCGCGGGCCCTCTTGGTGCTGCTGGCCGCGGCTGTGGAGGTCGCGGGTGTTGACGATTGTCAGCGGCAACGCGCCCTGCTCTTGTTTTCCTAGGCTCTCGGCGAGCAACTGGTCGTACCACAAGCCGGTCGCTTCAAGCCGCTTGCCCCAGGTGCTGAGCACGCGTGTCGAACACTCCTCGGTCTCCTCCAGCAAGTGGCACACGCCCACGTACTGCAGCACCACGTTCTCCGCGACCGGCGCGGACTCGAAGTGGTCGTTCATCGCCTTCGCGCCGGCCAGCAGCTTCTCGATGTCGAGGCCCATCAGGGCCGCCGGCAGCAGGCCGACCGCCGAGAGCACGCTGAACCGCCCGCCGACGCCGTCGGGAACCTCGTAGACCTCCGGCGCGCCGAGCGCCTGGGAGAGGTCGAACAGCTTGCCGCTCGCGCCGGTCACGGGGACGAATCGCTGGGGCAGCTTGTCGCCGGCCGACTCGCTCAGGGCGCGGAGGAAGATCCGTGTGGCGGCGGCCGTTTCGAGCGTTCCGCCCGACTTGGAGATGACGACCACGCCCCAAGGCTCGTCGCGCGTGCCCAGCAGCTGGAGCAGGCCGCTGGCCGCGTCGTTGTCGACGTTGTTCCCCTCGAAGTAGACTCGCGGCCGGCCGCCGCGGACGCCGGCGGGGACCTCGTTGTAGTACGGGTGGCAACAGGCCTCGAGCAGGGCGCGGGCGCCCATGTAGGAGCCGCCGATCCCGAGCACCACCACGCTCTTGCAGTCGCCCGCCAGGCGGTCGGCCGTCGCGCGGAGTCGGGCGACCTCGCTCTCGGCGCCCTTCTCGGCGAGTTCCGCCAGCAGCCGGTCGGGCAGCCGGTGGAAGCCCGCGTCGAGCGGCTGTTTCTCTGGCGGAGTTTCCACTCCGCGAGCCCAAAGGTCTGCGTCGGCGAGCACCTCGGCGCGGGCCGACTCCAGGCGCGGCGCGATCGCGTCGAGCTCGATCGGCGACGTCCCCCCGTGGTCGAACAGGGCGCCGGACGGGTCGTACTTAAGCAGAGCCATGGGTCGAGCTAGGGTTCGGGGCGGGGGGAGCGGCCGGCGGCCGGCACGGCCCGAGTCTACCGCCGCACGCCCGACCGGTCAGCCGTCCAGAGCGGCCTCGATCCGCTCGCAGACGGCTTCGGTTGTCGGCCCGGTCGCGTCGACGGTCGCGTCGGCCCACCGCCGGTAGAGCGGGTCGCGCTCGGCCAGCAGATCGGCCAGCGACTGCCCGGCCCGCATCGCGACGCCCCGCTGGGAGTAGTCGCCGAGCCGCTGCTGGAGCGTTGGCAGATCGACCGCCAGGTAGACGATCCGCCCCGACGCGGCCAGGTGCTCCATGCCCTCGCGGCTGTAGACCGCGCTGCCGCCGGTCGCGATGACGTGCCCCCGGACGGCGAGACTCAGCACGGCTCGTTCCTCGGCCGCGCGGAGGGCGTGGGCGCCTTCGGCATCGACGATCTCTTGAAGCGTGCGGCCCTCGGCCTGCTGGATGACCAGATCGGCGTCGACGAAGCCGCGGCGGGTTCGCTTCGCGAGCACGACGCCCACCGTGCTCTTGCCCGAGCCGGGCATGCCGATCAGCACGACGTTTATCTTCTCTGGCATGGGGAGATTAACCGCCAAGCCGCCGTGAGCGCCTAGGCCGCCGAGCTCCAAAGCGTAGGTGCGGACACGACTCCGGAGCCGCTACCGGAGGTGCGGTGCGAGCCCCGGCGGCCTTGTCGCTCCTGTTCGACGCGGCGTGCAGGGGCCTCAGGGTCTTGCCCGGCAGACCGGGGCGCCGACGATTGGGCGTACTGCTAGTGCCCTCCCGCCTCCGGCCTCCAGCCTCGCGCCTGCCCAATGGACCTCCACAAGCTGATCGCCCCGCTTTTGCAGAAGAACGACACGAAGATCGTCCTCTACGTGGGCGACGGCCTGGGGGGGCTGCCCCAGGAGCCGGGCGGGAAGACCGAGCTCGAGACCGCCAACACGCCCAACCTGGACAAGCTGGCGCGCGAGGGGGTGCTGGGGAGCTCGATCCCCGTTGCGCCGGGGATCTCGCCGGGGAGCGGGCCGGGCCACCTGGGGCTGTTCGGGTACGACCCGGTGGAGTACCTGATCGGCCGCGGCGCGCTCGAGGCGACGGGCATCGGGTTCAAGCTCGAGGAGGGCGATGTCGCCATCCGGGCGAACTTCTGCACCGTCGACTCCGACGGCAACATCACCGACCGCCGCGCCGGGCGGATCCCGAGCGAGGAATCGAAGCCGCTCGTCGAGCGGCTGGCGAAGGAGGTGTCGATCGACGGGGTCGAAGTCATCGTCAAGCCGGTCAAGGAGCATCGCTTTGTGGTCGTGTTCCGGGGGCCCGACCTGGGCGGCGAGGTCGAGGACACCGACCCGCAGCGGACGGGCGTGCCACCGCTGAAGGCCGAGGCCCGCGAGCCGGGCAGCGAGAAGACCGCCCGCGTGTGCGACGAGTTCGTCAAGCAGGTGCGGCAGCTGCTCAGCCACGAGGAGAAGGCCAACTGCTGCACGCTGCGCGGCATCACCGGCAAGCCGTCGATCCCCAGCTTCGAGGAGGTCTACGGCCTGCACGCGGCGGCGATCGCCGTGTACCCGATGTACAAGGGGCTGGCTTCGCTCGTGGGGATGGACATCGTGGGCGACGCGCAGTCGCTCGACGAGCAGGTCGCGCTGATGAAGGAGAACTGGGACAAGTACGACTTCTTCTTCATCCACTTCAAGTACACCGACTCCACCGGCGAGGACGGCGACTTCGACGCGAAGGTCCGGCGCACCGAGGAGTACGACGCGGCCGTCCCCGCGATCATGGACATGCACCCCGACGTGTTCATCGCCACCGGCGACCACAGCACGCCGAGCATGCTGTCCAGCCACAGTTGGCACGCCGTGCCGACGCTGCTGTGGGCGAAGAACTGCCGCTCGGACGGCGCCGAGTCGTTCGGCGAGCGGCAGTGCCTGACCGGCGGCCTGGGCCAATTCGAGGCCAAGCACCTGATGACGCTCGCCCTGGCGAACGCGGGGCGGCTGACAAAGTTCGGCGCCTGAGGCGGCCCTCCTCGGCGGCATTTTCGGCTAGTCTAGTTAGGGAAGGTCCGACAACCCTCGCACACCGCTTCGATCGCCGCGATGACTTCCGATGACCTGCGAGCCTTGTTTCGGCGGCAGCCGTTTCAGCCGATGAGGGTTCACCTCACAAACGGCTCGACCTTCGAGGTCCGTCATCCCGACCAGGGAATGGTCTACGACGAACTCTTGATCGTGGGCAGCGATCACGGCATCGAGCATTGCGCGTTGATGAACATCGCGCACGTGACCGTCGAACCGGCGCAACCTGCGTCTTCAGGGCCCGACACGCAGAACGGTGCGTAGTTGCTGAGCGTCTCGGCGAGGGTTCGCCGCCCGCCGAAGGCTTCACGCTGGATCACGGGCACGGGAGAGGTTCGTCTAGCGTGAGCGTACTCGGACTGCCGCCGCTTTTGAAACAGCGTGTGCCAGCGCTGGGCGCGGGTGTTGTGGGGTTGGAGCGCTGGCGCCTGACCGCGTTGTTCGCCGCTTACGCCGTCTTCGCGACCGCCGTGTACCTCGGGACGGGACTCGGCAGATTGGAGCCCACGTTCAGTCCCGTCGGTCGATCGGCAGCGTTGGTCGTGGGTTTCTTTTTTCTCCCCTCACTCGTGGAAGAGTTGTTCTGGCGGTGGCTGCTGATTAGCCCGGAGCGCCTCGGGCGGCTCGAGGGCCGAACCTGGGCGTCGATCGGGTTCTCTACCGCGCTGTTCACAGCCGCCCATCCGCTCGCCGCGTGGCTGTTCGTTCCCCACGCGCGTCCGATGTTTTGGCGGGCGGAGTTCTTGGTCATCGTGTTCGCGTTGGGGCTGGTTTGCGGATTGAGCTATGTGCTGTCGAAGTCGATCTGGCCCGCCGTGCTGATCCACTGGGCCACGGTTGTCGCGTGGAAGTTTCTCTTTGGCGGCCCGTTTATCATGCTGGGTCGATGAATTCCCCTGTTCCCCTTGGACCGGCTCGAACTATGCGGCCCGCCCTCGCCTGCCTCACGCTGTTTCTCGCCAACCTCGCCCAAGCGAACGACGTCGTCGAAGCCGCCCGGTCGTTCCCAGACGGCGGCGGCTACTACTGGAAGGACGGCGCGTCGGGCGTGACCGAGGCGGTCACCTTCCGCGGCGAGACACTCCTCGAAGCGTGCGAGGAGGGCAGCTTCTGCTGCGGCTACACGTACGCGGTTGCCGTGCGTGTCGCCGACCAGCGGGGGCTGCTCGAGGACAAGTCGGTCGACGACCTGAAGCGATTCCTCAAGCTCTGGTACGGCGCGCCGGGCGGCGACCGCACGCTGGTAGTCCTAGCGGTCGAGTCGCTGGGGATCGGCCGCGCCGTGCCGCTCGAGGAAGCACGGCCGGGCGACTTCGTGCAGCTTTGGCGCGAGGGGGGCTCGGGGCACAGCGTGATCTTCCTCGAGTGGGCCGAGGAAGACGGACGCCGGGTCGGCTTCCGCTACCGCAGCTCGCAACGCGCGACCGACGGCGTCGGCGACCGCACCGAGTACTTCGCCGACGCGCCGGGCCACGAGGGCCGCGTGCTCCGCGACGAGACCTACGCGTGCCGACTACTCGAGGCGCCCGAGCTCGCCGCCGGCGAAAAGGGACACGACTGACGGCATCAACGCGAAGGCCGCCCGACGTGGCTCACCACAGAAGCAAGGAGGGAGCGAGCGACCAAGCCGAGATAACGCCGAGCGGCGGCCGCTGGCGAGCGACCCGAGGCTCTTGCGTCGCGCTCGGCCGGTCACTCGTGGTCGCGGCTCAGGTGAGTTTCTTGGCCGCTCTGCAATCCCCGCGCCCTCCGCGGTGCACGAAGCGTCGGGAGGTTCGCCCGCGGTCTCACTGCGCGAAGAAGATCGGCAGGTCGCTGTGGCGGATGGTGTGCAGCACCGTGTCGCCGAGCACCTTGCGGCTGATCAGCGTGCGGTGGCTGTTGCCCATCACGATAAGGTCGGCGCCCCACTCGTGCGCGGCCTCGAGCAGGCCGGTCTTCGGGTCGCCGGGCCGGTAGTCCCGCTCGGCCTCGATGCCGTGTGCTTCGCAATACGCGGCCGCGTGGGTCAGGTGGCGTTGCCGCCGCTCGTGGTCGTCGCCGAACGCGACCAGCCGCAGCGCGGCGTCGGGCCACACCCGCATCTGCACGAACCGCCGCATGGTCTTCGCCGACTGGGGCGAGCCGCTGTAGGCGACGAGCACCTTGTTGATCGCGCGGTGCTCGGGGCCCGTGGCGATGATCGGCCGCACGCCCCCGGTGACGAGCCGCAACAGCGTGTCGCCTGGGTCGTAGTGGGTCTCGCCGGCCACGCCGAACTCAAACAGCCCACGCAGGCCCAGCACGGTGAGGTCGTGGTAGCGGGCGAGCGAGATCAAGTAGTCGAACGCCTCGCTGCGCTCTTCCCGCTTCACGGTGTAGGGGCGGCCGGCCTGCTGGCAAGCCTCCTCGAAGTGGACGATCGCCGCGGAGACCCGGTCGCGCGTCTCGTCGATGCGGTGCTGGCGCATCTCGGCGGCCGCGGCGCCGGCCCCGATCGGCACCGGCCCAACCCGGTGCAGCTGCGCGAGGTCGGCCACCGTGACGCCCGTGAGCGACGAGTTGTGGCGAACGGCGAGGTCGGTCGCCATCCGGATGGCCGACTCGGTGTAGCAGCCGCCATCGGCGCCCTTGCCGCCCAATCCGACCAAGATTTGACCGATCATTGCTAGGTCCTCCCGCGAGAAGAGAAGAGGGCTGGCCCCGGCGTCCCGTCTGCCGCGATCGTCGCCCTCACTTAATTGTACGCTCACCTACGGCGGCGTGGCGAGAGCGGACGCGGCCCGGCCGCTGGTGCGGCCGAATGACGCGGCCCGGTTGCGGCGGGGGCGGTTGCGACACGCGCTAGCGTCGGCGGAAACGGCGCCCCCTCCCGGCGACCCCTCCGACCGTCAACACCGCCAGCGACAGAGCCGTGGCCTCTGGCACGGCGTCCTGAGCCGCAACGTCCGCCACGGTGGCGCCGAGGTTGTCTCGCCAGATCGTGTAATCGGCCGCGTTAACGACGCCGTCGCCGTTGCCGTCGGCGCCGGGATCGGCGGGCTCGCCGAACTCTTCCGCGAAGCGGGAGTAGTCGTCCTGGTCGACCACGCCGTTGGCGTCGTAGTCGCCGTCGATCAGGCGGTCGGTCACGATGCGGAAGAGCCCCTCGCGCAGGTCGACCAGGTAGAGATTTCCCCGGTTGTCCGTGCCCATCGAGACCGGGTCACGGAGCGTGCCGGGGCTAGTGGGCAGCACGTTGTCCCACCGGGCAACCGTCCCCTCCGGGTCGGCCGGGTCGAACGTCCACACGCGGCGTCGGCGGTTGTCGGCGAACACGTAGGTCCCGTAAAGGTCGGGGTCGGGCCCGCGGTACACGTAGCCGCCGATCACCGAGTTCCCTTGGAAGGGCTCGGTCCCGTGCTCGTAGTCGTAGACAGGCTCGGTGTCGGTCGGCAGCAGCTCACCACCGTTGTTGGCGATCCTCCCCTCGCGGCGGGGCCAAGCGAAGTTCTGACCGCTCGTGCCCTCGGGGATCAGGTCGATCTCTTCGCGTTCGCCTGCGCCAACGTCGCCGATCCACAGGTCGCCGGTCAGCGAGTCGAAGCTCGAGCGCCAAGGGTTGCGGAGGCCGTAGGCGAGGGTCTCGTCCGCGTCGACGGCGCCCACGAAGGGATTGGTCGGTGGCACGGCGTAGTTGCGGTCCGGGTCGCCGGGGAAGTCGTCGGCGTCGACATCGACACGCAGAATCGCCCCCAACGGCGTATCGAGCGACTGCGCCTGGGAGGACCGCCCGCCGTCGCCCGACGCGATGTGGAGGTACTGCGGGGTCGAGTCGTCGAGCTTCGGGTTGAAGCCGATCCAGCCGGCGTTGTGCACCGTCGTGGGCTGCACCCAGCTGATGATCTCGCGGCCGGTCGGGTTCGCCACATCCGGGTCCGAAGAGACCGTGAACTCACGCACGTGGGAGCTGAACGGCGACGGCGAGCCGTCGAAGGTCGCGTCGCCGTTGTCGGCCGTCGAATAGGTATAGAACTTCCCGTTCGTCTCGTACTCGGGGTGGAACGCGAGGCCGAGCAGCCCGCCTTCGCCGCTGGCGATCGTGTCGGGCAGCGTCAAGAACGGGGTCGCGTTGACCTGGCCCGTCTCCGCGTTGACCACGCGGATCGCTCCGGTGAGTTCGACCACGAACAGACGCGAGTCGTCGCCCGGCGCGGCTGTCACGTACACCGGCAAGTTCAAGCCCGATGCGACTTGAGCGAAGCGGGAGAGCCCCGCCTGGGCGGCTGTCGCCCACGTGGCGGCGATCACCAGAAGGATCAATCGTTGTCGCGTCATCTTTAGCTCCGTTCCCAGTGCCGATCACCGCGGGCGCTGTCGCCCGATAAACCGGACCACCCTAATCGCCGGCGCCGGCGTTGACAAACTACCGGCTCCCGCCCCGGTACGGCGGTCGCCGAGCCTCGCTCTCAAAGGCGCCGGACGACCAACCCGGCCAGCAAGAAGCCGAGAGCCGCCAGGTAAGCCCAATGGGCGACCGGCTGGCGGCTCGGCTCTGGCTCGACGTCGCGCCGGATCGCGCCGGGATCGAACGCCCGCGACGCGACCAGCGACGGATCGGCCCCGCCGGTGAGCGAGTATTCCCGGGGATACGGCCGGCGCCAGTGCAGGACCCGCAGCTTGTCGGAGTCGGTGTCGTGCAAGCGGAGGCTCAGCCGCTCGGCGCCGTCGGTCGGGACCTCGATCCGGTAGCGGCCCAGGCCGATTTCTTCGACGCGGGCGGGCGTCGCCTTGTCGTTCTGGTCGGTTACGACCGCTTCCCACTCTACGCCAGCTACGGGCGAGCCGGTCGCCTCGAAGCGCTCGATATCGATGCGCCAGAGGCTCTCGGCGGCGGACGTGCGGAGGTCGATCCCGTCGGCGTCGCGTTTGCGTAACACGCCGCGGAGCACCTGCGCCCAAAACCTGCCGACGCCATCCCAAGCGAGCCACTCCCCTCCCCACCGCTCGGTGAGGTCGCTCGTGTAGGCGAGGCCGGCGCCCAGCCCGTACCGCCCGACGGCCATCAAGGGGTCGCCGGTCTCGGCCGCCATCAAGAGCTGCGCGGTCGGCTTGGTTTCGGTCATCACGTAGCCGAGCGAAAAGGGGAGCTCGTCCTCGACCACGCCGGCGAGTATCGGGTGGTCGCCTGTCAGCACGGCCGCGTAGAGGTCCTCCTTGATGGCGGACTTGCTCGCCTGCATCGTTTCCTTGGTGAAGATCTGGGGCACGTTGGCCGGGTCGTCGGTCTCGTAGTACCGGCCACGGCCGGCCTCGGCGATGCTGGAGAGGAGCTGCTTGTCGGCGCCGCCGAGGGCGACCGTCGACACGGTGATGCCCGCGTCGGCGGCCTCCTGCGCGAGCGACTGGTGGTCGGCCGGCTGCGTGTGGCCGTCGCTCAGCACGATCATGTGCCGGATCTTGGCCGGCGCAACCTCGAGCATGTCGCGGGCCTCGACCATCGCGGGGTACACGTAGGTGCCGCCGCCCGCCTCGAGCGAGTCGATCGCCGACTGCACCGCGTCGACGTCGGCCGCGCTGCGCAACTCGCACACGAGCTGCGGCGCGCCGTCGAACCCGACGACGCCGATCAGGTCGCGGGCGGAGAGCAGCTCGACCGCCGCCTTGGCCGCCTGCCGCGCCAGCGCGATCGGCGCGCCCTGCATGGAGCCCGACTTGTCGATCACGAGCACCATCGCCAGCGACGGCTTCTCCTTCTCTTTCTCGAATCGCGAAACCAGTGGGAGCACTTCCTCGACCGGCGTCTTGAAATAGCCGCCGAGGCCAAAGCTGTTCTCCGACCCGAGCATCACGAGGCCGCCGCCGTAGTCCACCACGTAGCGCTTGAGCATCTGCATCTGGCGCGGCGACAGGTCGGTCGCGGGCAGGTCGGCGATCACGACCGCGTCGAACGAGAGCAGCTCTTCGAGCGAAGTCGGCAGCCCCAGCTTGCCCCGCACGTCGAGCTCCAGGCCCTGCGTCTCGAGCGCCCGCGCGAGCGGCCGCAGGTCGCGGGGCTCGCTGTGCAAGGCGAGCACACGCGGCTCGCCGCGGACGTCGATCGTGCAGCCCGCTTGGTTGTTCAGGGGGAAACGGTCGGCGCCGGGAACGACCTCGGCGGTGTACCGCGCGGGGCCGGTCGACTGCATCTCGACGTCGAACTCGACGTGGCTCGTCGTGTTGGCGGCGAGGGCCACCTCCTCCGAACGGACCGCGACGCCGCGGTGCAGGATGCGGACCGTCGCGGGGATGTCGGCGTTGGCGCGGAGCTTCGCGCGGAGCCGGACCACTTCGCCCTTGAAAGCGACCGGCGAGGCGGCCTCGAGTGACACGACGGCCGCCTCCGCGTCGGCGAGGGCCGCCAGCGGAGCGAAGAGCACCTGCGTGCGTTCTTCCGCGAGCTGCTCGACCGCGCGCGGCAGCCCGTCGTCGGTCGCGCGTCCGTCGCTCATGACGACCATCCGCCGCGCGTAGCCGGCCGGGAACGAGAGCCGCGCGCCGAGCAGCGCGTCGGCGAGCCGCGATTCGCCGCGGAAGCGATCGTCCTGGACGCCGCCACGCCACGAGTCGGCCAGGGCAGCAAGCTCCTCCGCCGACTCCAGCTCGCGGAGCTCGGCGCCGACCGCAAACAGGGACCAGGTGTCCTGGGCGTGGAGCTGCTCGAGGGATTCTCGCACTCGCTCCGCGGCCTGTTCGATGCCCGACAGGTCGACCGAGTCGCTCGCGTCGACGAGGAACGCCACGTGCATCCTCTCGCTCGGCGTGACCCAGTACGGCCGGCACAGGCCGATCACCAGGGCGACGATCGCCAGGCCACGCAGCGCGACCGACGCGACGCGACGCGCCAGCGGCTGGTCCACCAGGCTCCACCGCAAGGCAAAGCCGAGCGCCACCAGGGCGACGAGCCACGCCAACGGTTCGAGCGACAGCAACTCCACCGGCTCACCCCACTTTGCGGCGGTGGTAGAGCAGCGATTCGCACGTGACTCCCACCAGCGCCGCTGCGACGAGCCAATGGTCGAGCCGGAATCCGCTGGCGAGCCCCTCGGGCGGGGCGGCCTGGGGTTTGGAGTCGAGCAACGTCTCGTCGGCGGCCAGCTGGCTCACGCCTAGCTCGATCACACGCGGCCCGGCTTCGACGCGATAAAAGCCCGGCGCGGGCAGGCCCTCGATCGTCGTTCCCGAGAGCTCGCGGGAGAACCCGCCGGGCCCCGTCACCGCCGCGGGCGGGTCGTCGGCGGTGAGCGGCAGCGCGAGGCTCTCGCCGGGCGAACGCGTCGCAGCGAGGGCCGCTTCGCGCCCGACCAGGTGCTTCGCCGCCGCGCGGACGAGGACCGGGAACCACGCGCTGTAGTAGAACTCCGCGGCTACCGGCTCGAGGTTCACGACGACCGCCGCCTCGCCGGGACGCTTGGCTACGTAGATCAGCGGCTGGCCCGTGTCGCTGCGGACGAGCACCTCGCTGCCAGCCGGCGGGGTCAACCGCCTCGCGCCGGCGAAGTCGATCGACAGCGGGTCGATTTCCCGGATCACCGGGTGCCCCTCGGCCACGACGCGCGGCGCCGCCACGTCGAACTCCTCACCCGCCTCGCCCCACCACGCGGACCGGCCGCGGGGGGCGAACAGCACGACTCGCTGTGCGTCCTCCGGCGGCGCGCCGTGGGCGAGCACGACGTCGGCCGGCTGGTCGCCCGTCACGGCGGTGAGCCCGCCGCCGAACGTGGCGAACGCCTCGACGGCACGGTCGAAGAAGTAGCTCTCCTCCGCCGCGACCCGCACCCGGATGGGCGGCTCCTTGTAGGCGATCAGGTAGGCGGTGTTGTCGCCGGCGAGGGCGTCGCCACCGGCGAGGGACTCGGTGTCCAGCTCGGCGACCCACCGCCCGGCTTCGCCCGCTTCGACCGCCAGCACACGCGGAGCGCCCACGCCGGGTGAGGCCTCGACGGGCACGACTTTCGCCAGCCGGCGTGGCTCGCCGTCGGGCTCGTGGTAGAGCAGCAGGTCGACGTCGAGCGGCCCGTCGTGCGTCGAGGCGACCTGGTAGTAAAACATCAGACGGTCGGGGTCTTCGGCAGAAAACCGAAGGTCGGCGCCTACCAGGCCGACGTTCGGCGCGTCGTCCCCAACGACAAGCGGCTCCACGCCGGCGGGCAGGCCGTCGTGCGATCCGTCCGTGAGAAACACAACCCGGCGCCGCGACGAGTCGGGGCTGGCGCCGGCCAAGTCGCCGCGATCGGTCTGGTTGAGCGGGCCGTCGGCGAGGCCGTTGTCGGAGGCCACTCCGGCGTTGGCGGTCGCCGCGGCGGCGCGCAGCCGATCCACGCGCAGCGCCTCGTGCGTCGGCCCGATGCGGTCGATCGCCGCGATCAGTTCGCGCGGGTTGTCGCTCAGGTGCGAGGCGTACCGCAAGCGGCCCGCCATGGTCGCCACGGCGGCGCGTTGCACGCCGTTCATGGCGCGCGCCAGGTCGCGGGCCTCGGCTTTCGCGGCGCCCAGCCGCGTGGCGCCCCCCTGCCCCGCGGACATCGACGCGCTGTTGTCCACCACGATCAACAAGTCGTCGGCCGACGCGTCGCCCACACGCGGCCCGGCCATCGCCAGCGCGATCGCCGCGAACGCGGCCGCCATCATCAACAGCGACGCCACGTTCCGAAGCCGCTCCCAAAGCCGGCTCGGCTTCTTGTCCGAGAGGACCTGCGCCCAAAGGAAGAAGGCCGTCGTCGGGCGGCGGCGCGGCCGCACCTTGAGGAAGTAAACCGCCACGAGCGGCGAGAGCGCCAGCAGCGACCACAGCATGACCGGCGCGGCGAGCGTCATGCGACCAGGCCCCCGCGGCGGAGGATGTCTTCGACAACCCGCTCGAAAGGCTTGTCGGTCTGGGTCGACGCGAGCCCGACGCCGCGTCGGGCGCAACACCGCCGGAGCGAGTCGTTCCAGTCGGCCACCGCCTGCTCGTAGCGCCGCGCCTCGCGGTCGGTGATCGTCACCCGCCGCCGCTGGTCGGTCTCGACGCACGCGAGCAGGGCGTCCCCCTTGTAGTCGCAGCGGGTGTCGTTCTCGTCCTGCACCTGGAGGGCGTACACGTCGTGCCCGTGGAAGCCCAGGTACTGCAGCCCCTCTTCGAACCCGTCTGGGAACAGGAAGTCTGAGATCACGACGACCAGGCCCCGCCGCGTGTGCCGCGCCTGAAACACGCGGCAGCAGGCGTTGAAGCGGGTGTCGCCGGGGCGGGTCTCGGCCTCGTCGAGCGCGCGGAGCATCTTGAACGCGTTGTTGCGGCCGCGGCACGCGTCGAGGAGCGGGTCGAGCGTGTCGCCCAACGCGAACACCGCGAGCCTGTCGAGCGAGTTCAGCGCGATGTAGCCCAGGGCCGCCGCCAGCTGCCGCGCGTAGAGCGACTTGCTCTGCATCGAGCGGCTCAGGTCGACCAGCAGGTAGATCGTGGCGTCCTCTTCCAGCTCGAAGAGCTTGATCACGAGCGACTCGAACCGCGCGAACACACGCCAGTCGATCGCGCGGTAGTCGGCGCCGTAGTAGTACTCCGCGTAGTCGGCGAACGTGACGCCCGACCCCTTGGTCGTGCTCTTCCGGTCGGCCTGCAGCGTGCCCCCGAGGACCTTGCGCGCCAGCAGGTGCAGCGAGTCGAGCCGGCGGACGAATTCGGGGTCCGTTAAGCGCATCGCGGAACTCGGATTGCGGATTGCGGAATCCCGCGCAAGCGGCGGGGCAGCTTCGCGAGCGGGTCGAGCGCCTTTTAGCCAAGCGACTCCAGCACGCTGCGGACGACCTCGTCGGTCCGCACGCCGTCGGCCTCGCCCTCGAAGCTCAGCAGGATCCGGTGCCGCAGGGCGGGCACGGCCACGGCGGCCACGTCGTCGCGCGACACGTGGTACCGGCCCGCCAGCAGCGCCCGCGCGCGGCTGGCGGCCAGCATCGCTTGCGCGCCGCGGGGCGACGCGCCGTGCCGCACGAAGCGCCGCACGTCGTCGGGGGCGTCTTCGCTCTGGGGGTGGGTGGCGCGGACCACGCGGACGAGGAAGTCTTGCACCGTCTGGTCGATCGGGGTCTCGCGCAGCGTGGCGCCCATCCGGAGGATGTCCTCGCCGCCAGCGACGGGCCGGATCTCGGGCCGCGTGGCGCCGCCGGTGCGGTTGAGGATCTCGGAGAACTCGTCGTGCGAGGGCATCTCGACCAAGAGCTTGAAGAAGAACCGGTCGAGCTGCGCCTCGGGGAGCGGGTAGGTGCCGTCTTGCTCGATCGGGTTCTGCGTGGCGAGCACGAAAAACGGCGCGCCGAGCCGGTGGGTCTGGCCGGCGACCGTGACCGAGCGCTCTTGCATGGTCTCTAGCAGCGCGGATTGGGTCTTCGGCGTGGCCCGGTTGATCTCGTCGGCCAGCAGCACGTTGCAGAAGACCGGCCCGGGCGCGAACTCCAGCGCCCTGTGCCCCTGCCGGTCGACCAGCACCTGCGTGCCCACGATGTCCGCCGGCAGCAGGTCGGGCGTGAACTGGATCCTACGGAACTCGAGGTGGAGGGCCTCGGCGATCGAGTGGACGAGGGCCGTCTTGCCGAGCCCCGGGACCCCCTCCAACAGCACGTGCCCGCCGCACACGACCGCCGCCAGCACGTCCTCCATCAGCCGCTGCTGGCCGACGATGAACTTGCTCACCTCGTCGCGGATCGCGCCGAAGCGCTCGACGAAATCCTCGGCGGCTTGTTCCGCTTGATCGGCGACCAGGGTCACAGGCTTTCCCCTCTGGCGGCGGTGGTTGGCTTCGCGGCGGGCGCGATGTCGTGGATCGATTCGAAGTACCGCTTCACGCCCTGCCGCACGCCGGCCGGCACGTCCTCGCGGCTGACGAACGACTCGACGCTGCGCCGGAACCGACGCTCGCGGCTCACGGCGGTACGGCCCGACACGCCCGAGCCCTCGTCGGCCGATTCGACGCTCTTTTGGGAGGGTCCGTCGCCCTTGATCCCGGAGAGCTGCTCGGCTGGCCCGGCTGCCAGCGCTTCGGCGAGGCCCTCGCGGCGGCTCTCGACGGTCGCCGCGCCGGCGTTCTTGCCCGACTTGGGGGACAAGCACAGGCCCGCCTTGTCGCACAGACCGCCCTGGCACTCGCTGCACGACTTGCACAGGCTCGCCAGCCGGCTCTGCGCCTTGCGCTTGATCGCCATCTTCGACAGGCACTTCGACAGGCCCGACAACGCGGCGCTCGCGCGCGACTGGCGCGCGTTGCACCGACTCAGGGACTTGGCGTCGCACTCGCCGAGGCGGCGCTGCTGCTGGGCCGCTTTGTCGAGCGCGTCCTCGAGTTCGGCGACCGCCTCGTCGAGGTCGAGCATCGCCTGGCCGAGGTCGCCGCCGCTCGCCCCCGAACCGCCCGCCGACCCATCCCCCCCCTGCGACGCGCCGGCGCCGGCGCCCTTCTGGCCCGCGCCCGCCTGAGCCGCGCCGCTGCCGCCGCTCGCGCCGCGGCGGCTCTTGGCGGCGGCCGCCATCCGCTGGCTGGCCGCGCGGAGCCGGGCGGCCTGCTTCTGCTGCTCGGTGAGCTTCGCCGCGGGGTCCGGCTGCATCTGCTCGAGTTGCTCGGCCGCTCGATCGTACTGCTTCTGCGCGAGCGGCTCGGCGAGCTTGCGGGTCTCGGCCGCCTTGTCGAGCTCGGCGGCGGCCTTGGCGGCCAGCTCTTCGTTCCGCCGCTGGTCGAGCTTGGCGATCTTCTTCTGCAGCTCTTGCTCGAGCCGGGCGTACTGTCGGAGGGCCTGCTTTTGGTCGGGCGTGGCCTGGAACGCCTCGATCTGCTCGCGGAGTTGGTCTGGGTCGATCAGCTCACGCTCTTCCTCGTCGAGTCCCGCGGTGAGCTCTTCTAGTTGCTCCTCGAGCCGCTCGTTGATCCGCTCGGTTTCGGCGAGCGTGAAGGCCTCCTGCGCGATCTTCTCTTGCACGGCGGCGCTTGGCTTCATGAACCCGAGCCCCGCTGCGACCGCAACCAGGCAGGCGGCGGTCAGCCATCGGCGAGTCGCGGGGCGGACCGGGATCGACTGTGGGTCCAGACACGACACGCGCTCCGCGGTCTGCTTCGCTTGCAACCCGTAGAAGCCTTCTTGCTTGCCTGCGCGGCGGAAGTGCAGCCACGACACGAGCGAGTCCTGCAGCCCCCACTGGCGGTCGGCCCACTCGGCCGACGCGTCGGTCTGCGGCACGCTCAGGCCGAACCAGACGAGCGTCGTCACGCCGGCGGCGAGCGCCGCCGCCACGTACCACCAAGGCTCGGCCGCGTGGCCCGTCAGCACCCGCGCCCCGGCCAACAGCACGAGCGCCGCGCCGGCCACGGTGGCCACGACGGCGGCGATCGACCACAAGCGGCGGGCCGTGAGCCGGCGCCGCACGTGGGCGACAAAGTCGCTGAGGCGATCCTGCTGGCCTGCCATCGCTGCTCCAGGAGAGGGGATTAGGCCGCTTTCTGTTCGGCGGCCGGGGGCTGGGATTCGCCGCTGTCTTCGGGTGGCGTCGTGCCGCTGTCCGGCGCCGTCGGGGCGGCGGCGTCCGGCTTGGTTGTGTCGCCGGCCTCCGGATTGGCCTTCTGCTCCGCCTGGTCGATCCGTTTTAGCAGACCTTCGTGCCGCGGGGACGGCTCGCCGGCGTTTTCTTCGCCCGTCGTGCTGGACCAGCTTGCGACTTCGTCGCGCGCCGCGTCGAAAAGCTCGGCCGAGATCAGGGAGTCGATCAGGCGCGTCCGCAGGTGCATGCGGCTCCCCTCGCCGCCGCTGTCGGTTGCGGCGATCGCCTCGCGCCAGGCGTGGGCGGCCTCCTGGTGTTTGCCGATCGAGTCGAGTTGGCAAGCGGCCGATTGCCACACGAACGCGTTGGCTTCGCCGGCCTTCTCCGCGACCGAAGCGGCCGCGTCGGGGACTTCCTCTGGGGTGAAGAACACGTCCCACGGCTTGAAGTCTTGCCTGCCCTGCTGCGACACCACGCTGGGCCACCCGCGTTCGGCGGGGCGCAGCCAGCCGCTGGCGACGCCTATCCGCACCACTTGCGCCAGACGCTCGGCACGCGCCCCGCACGACTCCGGGTCGTCGCGGTCCAGGTTTCCGAGGAAGCGATCGGCGCCGGAGGACTCCAGCCCTCGGTCCCGCAGCACGCGCTTCCCTTGTTCGCCGAGGGCCCCGAGCCACGCGATATACTCGTCGGCCGCGTCGACGAAGGCGTGGCTCTGCGCGGCGAGCGTGACCAGGCGGTTGACTTGGTTTGGTTGGCCGTTGTCCATCCGTTCGAACAAGCGTCGAGAGCAGTCGGCGATCTCTCGCAGCTGCTTTCGGTCGTGCTGATTGACCGACTCGAGCATCCCGCGCCAGAGGTCGCCCCCTACCTGGTGGTACAGGTTCCAGAGGGCCCAGTTGTTGTTGCGGCTGGGGGAGGTCAGCTCGTCGAGCAGCGCGATCGCCGGTCCCGCGTCGCCGTCGCGCAACGCCCACTCGGCGTGCTGTTGCTTGAGCTTGCCGGCTTTTTGCAGCCGATCGCCGCCCGACTGGCCGAACGGGGCGAGCCGGATCGGGTCGGCCGCTTCGGCCAGGTGGTCGCCGAGCAGGTCGCTCGCTTGGGGCGTGTCGTGGAACAGGACCAAGGCCGCGTTTTTCATCGGCGTGGTTTCGAGGGCGGCCTGATCGAAGCGCTGGGCCAAGCGGATCATCCGCTCCTCGCGTGCGACGCTGGGCGGCTGGGCGTCGCTGTGCTGGTCCGGGTCGGGCAGCCGGCTGAGGGCGACCTCGGCGACGTAGCCGACCGGGCCCTCCAGCGCCGCGTAGAGCTTCTCGGCCTGCTGTTCGAGGCGCGCGTCGTAGACGACCGGCGCCGACGACGAGTTGGTCAGCGGGTACTCGTTCCAACCGGCCCGGGCGAAGCGCGCGGCGTCGTCGATCTGGTCGTGCCGCGTCAGCAGCGCGACGACCTCGTGGCGGCCTTCGAGCAACCTGTCGTAACGCTTGACAATCCGCAGCACCCGTTCCGGCTCGCCCCGTTGGCACATCGCGGCGACCAGGCACAGCACCGCGTCGCGCGACTGGGCCTCGTTCGGCGAGCGGGGGTAGCCCCGCTGGTTGGTGCGTGGCCGTGTGGTCACGTAGCGCTTCTCCCACGCATCGAGGTACCGTGCGGCCGCGGGGTCGTCGTCGCCGTCCATGGTCAACTCGTACGCGTTGCGGGCCAGCGTCAGCTCGACCTCGTAGTCGAAGGCGAACGTGGCGTCGCAAGCCTCCGCGCCGCACAACGCGATCGCCCGCGCGGTTTCGGCCGGCGTCCGGCGGCCGTCGAGCGCCGCTAGGTTCACCGCCAGGGTCGCCCGCACGCCGAGCGGCGTGTCGGCGTCGGCGAGCCGCTCGGCCACGTAGCGGTGGTGCGCCGCGGCGGCCTCGCGGCCAGACAAGCGGGAGTAGTCGTAGCGGTTCTCGCCCGAGCGAAGGCGGTCGAGCGCCCACCGGGCCGCGGCCGCGGCGTTGGCGACCAGGTCGGGAGCGGCCGCTTCGCCGCGTTGCTCGTCGAGCCATTCGGCGATCGCTTCGACGTCTTCCTGGTTGAGCCGATCGAGTCGGTCGTAGAGCAAGGGAAGAAGAGCGGGAGAATCCGCCGACGCGATCTCTTCTTCGAGCCAAGCCAAGTAAGTCTTCCAGGCCTCGAGCCTTTGCTGCGCGCCGTTGGCCGACGCCCGGAGCTCGTCCCACTTGCGTTTGATCGGCTCGAGCACCTGGCGCAGGTCGTTGCGGCCCAGCACGACCCCCTCGTCCGCTTCCCTGTCGAGCACCGCGATGGCCAGCTCGGCCAGGCCGGTGCTGTCGCCATTGCGCCGCCAGTAGTAGCTGAGCCGCGGGAGCATGTAGGCCGCCGTCGAGCCCGAGAAGTACATCCCCGACACGCCCCGCGCCATCGCGTCGTCGTACAAGCGGCAGACCTCGAGGTAGGCCCACGCGGCCGTGTCGAGGTCGTCCTCCACCAAGGCGGGGAGGTTCTGCGCGAGCCACTCGTCGAGCTGATGCCCCTCGACGCCGAGTTCTTCGAACCGCGACATCCCCTCGAGCCGCTCCACCACCGCTTTGCTCGATCTGCCGGATTCCGCTTCGATCCAAGCGACCGCGTCGGCGACGCCCGGCCCCTCGTCGCTGGACTCGTTCGCGAGCGACGTAACGACTTCGCTCAGGCGACTCGCGACCTGCGCCCGTTGCTCGGGCTCCAGTTGCTTCAATTCGCCGAGGTGGCCGGCGAGGAACTCGAGCGAAGGGGCTTCGCCCTTCTTGGGACGGAGGGCCACTTGCGCGAGCCACAGGCCGAGCGTTTGCGGCTGCCGCTCGGCGAGCCGCTCCGCCACGGCTTGCCGGGTTTCGGCCGGCACGCTGCCCAGCGCGCCGAAGCACAGGTCGGCTAATGATTTGCCACCACCCAACGACGAAGACGCGAGCGGCCCGAGCGGCAGCTCGCCGGCGGCGGCCAAGAGCCCGGCGTCTTCCAAGAAGCGCTCGACCGTTTCGGGGTCGCTGGGCTGCTCGATCCGGATGCGGCTCTGGGCCACCTGCGCCGCGTTGCTGCCGACCGTCCCCACCCTGCCGTTGGCGAGGAACTTGGCGACCGGCAGAGCTAGGTCGGGCTGCTGGGCCGCTTGGTTGAGCAACTGCCCGAACAGGTGGATCTGGCCGTTTGGTGAGTTGCTCGACCAACCGCCCTGGCTGTAGTGCTTGGCGACGTAGGCCTCGCGGCGATCGCGGGGGCAGATAACGGTCGCGGCGATCTTCTCGAGCCAATCGGCGGCGGCCGTCGAGCCCTCGGCCTCCGCCAGGTACGCCGCGTAGTCGATCAACGCGTCCGGCAGCGAGCCCGATTGCCGGCCGGCCTGCGTGAGCACCCGATCGAAGAGCGGCTCGATATCGACGCCCAGGCCGCGCAGCCGGTAGCAGTCGAGCACCGCCATCTCGGGGCTGACCTCGCCGCCGGGAGGGGCCGCGTTGCGGCCGCGCCACGACCGCACGAGCGACTCGGCTCGGTCGAGGAACTCCTCCTCCGAGCATTGGTACAGCTCCCGCAGCTCCCGCACGGCGCGGCGCGCGGCCGGGTCGCCGCCCGAGTCCAGGTCGGATTGCAGCTTGTCGACCGTTGACCATTCATCGGCTTCGGCGGCGTGGCGAACGAGCAGCTCGGCCGGCGATCGCAGTCGCACGGCGCCGGGCTGGTTCGAAGCGCTCATCGGCACGCGGTTGAACGCCTGGCTCGTGACACGGATCGGCTCGTGCCGCCGGAGAGCGTCGGCGCCCCAATCGAGCAGCTCTAACCGGTGATCGTCGTGGACCCCCTCGTTTGCTTCGGCGGCCGCCCAGAGGCCCGCCAGGCCGTCGCACGCGGTCTGGTCTTGCCGCAGCATGGCCCGACAGAAGCGGTCGTGCAGCGTCCGCCGGCGCTTGCGCGGCTCGGTGTCTTGGTCCGCGTCTTTGGAGTAGAGCAGCTCGAGTCGGTCGTCGTGCTGGCGCGTGTGGTGGGGGTTCGCCACGGCCTGCCGGAAGCGGGGCGCCCAGGACACATCCACACGCGGCGTGTCGAGCGAATGCTCGAACGCGGCGACCGCCAGCGCGATCTGCGCGAGCCGCTGGTCGATCGGATGCTCGTAGTCGTGGAACTTGGAGGCCACTTCGGCCGCCAGCAGCGCGGCGCCGTCGCGGCCCAGTCCGCCGGCCAACTCCTCGGCCTCGTCCGGCCGGCCCGCGGCCACCAACGCGAGCATCAGGCTCACCCGGTAGCCGTCGTCGCGCGGGCGGAGCTCGGCCGCGCGGCGGAGGGCCTCGACAGCGCGGTCGTGCTTGTCGAAAACGAGCAACGCCTCGGCGTACTCGGCGTGCTTGCGGTGCGCTGCCGAGTCGCCCGGGTCGAGCTCGGCGAGCGTCTCGTCGATGAGGGCGTAGCCCTCGAACTTCTCGCGCAGCTGGCGGGCGTAGTGGCCCCGGTTCCACGGGTTCTGGGCGATCTGCTGCATGGCGCCGCGCAGCTCCTGCGCCAGGCGCCGCACGGCCGAGTCGGTCCGGCCGGCTTCGATCATCCGCTGGATCTGGTCCCGTGAGGCCGCCGGCTGAGGGCGCGCGACCTGCGAGACGACCCTCGTCGCGGCGCTGCCGCCGATTTTTTCGAGCCGGTCCGCTTCCTTCTCGAGGCCGAGCTCCGCCATCGCGGTGGCCAGTTCGGCGCGGGCGTTGGGGTCGAGTTTGCCGTGTCGCAGCCGGAGCGCGGCGTCGCGGCCGAGCTGCAGGAGGTCTTCGCTGGGCGGCTCGTCGCCCTGGGTGAGCCGCTGCACCAACGCGACCAGCGAGCCGTCGATAGAGCGCCGCTCGTCGGCGTTCATCGGCAAGAACCGGGCCTTGCTCAAGAGCGAGATCGCCTCGGTCGGCTCTTCATTCTTGACGCTCCAACCGGCGCCCAGCAGGTAGGCGTCGAGCGACGGCTTGGCGGCGTCCAGCAGGTCGGCGATCGTCCGGTCGATGATCTCTTGGCTGTCTTCGATCGACGCGGCGAGCAACACGCGGAGCGTGTCGTCGTCGACCGACGCGACCGCCTCCGCGAAAGCCTCGTCCGACCAAGTCGCTTCGCGCTCGACCCCGCCGATATGGACGCTCACGTTCGGCTGGCGGCTGGTCATCTGCAGCAGCGCCAACACCGAGCCCGGCACACTCCGCAGGCTCGCCGGCGGGAACGCCGGCGGCGCGACGAGGGCTTCTTGCTGACGAATGAAGGGTATCGGGGCCGACGCCTTCGACGAAGCGTCGTGCTTTTTTGCTTCTTGTTCGATGAAGCTCACGTAGGTCGCCGGGTCGCCGTTCTCGCGGAGCATGCCGGCGATCTGCAGGAACAAGTAGGCGCCGTAATTCTGTGGCGTCGACGCGCGGCGGTACCCCTCGACGACCCATTTGCCGAGCTCCTCACGCAAGGCCTCCGGCGCCTGCGCGGCGACGGCCGTGTGCGATTGATTCCGCCACTGGCACGCTTGCATGAGCGTGACGGTGGCCGGCTCGTCGATGCGGCCGATCAGTTCGATCGCCCGGCGAACGAGCGGGTGCTCGGCGTCCACAGGAAGATCGGAGCGCTTGATGCCGTGCAGCGCGGCGATGAGCGCCACCTGGGGATAGCCTTCTGAGAGTGCCGTGACGGCTTTGAGGTAGTACTCGGGCGGGACGGACGCCGCGTCGGCCCCGGTCAGCACCAGATAGGCCATGACCGCGGGCCGATCGACGAGGTCTCCAAGGGCCTCGAAGT
This sequence comes from Botrimarina sp., assembly GCF_040219535.1. NCBI lineage: Bacteria > Pseudomonadati > Planctomycetota > Planctomycetia > Pirellulales > Lacipirellulaceae > Botrimarina > Botrimarina sp. The sequence goes on along the minus strand of NZ_JAVJSH010000016.1, from coordinate 365,721 downwards.
CGACCTGCCTGGCGCCGGTCGGCGAATTCGTGCCGCCCAGGGCGAGGGCCGCCTCTGCGTCGGCGACGCCCGTGGCCGCGGCCGCCTCGCGTATGGCGGCGGCCTTCTCGTCTTCGAGCAGCGAGCCGATTTGGCTCAGGTGCGCCAGCGCATAGCCGTGCGCCGTGTCGGCGTCGCTCGGCATCGACACGGTGCTCCGCACGTTCAGGCCGGAACCCTGGTAAGCGACCATGCCGCCCCGGTTCTGCAGGTGCGTGTAGGCCTGGTAGGTCCGCTGAGTGGCGTTGATGAGGTCCGACAACCCGGGCGGGGCGATCGAGTGGAGTTCGCCTTGGTACCAGTTCGTCGCCGCGTTCGCCGGCCCTGCGCCGGCCTGCTCGTCGCACCGCAGCACCGCCAAGAAAGCGTCGGCCGCGGCGTCGAGTTGATCGTCCTCCTCGAGCGCCACGCCGAGCAAGTACCGCAGCCGGTAATCGTCCGGGTACCGGTCGACCAACGGCCGGAGGAAGTCGATCGCGTAGCGCCAGTCGCCCGCGCCCGCCATCGCGTCGGCGACCTTCTCCAGCTCGCGGGGATCGTCGGTCGTGTCGGTGACCATCTCGCGGAGCAGCGCGTAGCCCTGATCGGTCTCGCCCCAGCGGATCAACAGCCGCGCGAGGTTCTGTTTCGACCGCTGGGTCGGGTCCGCCTCCGCGGCGCGGCGGAGCGTGTCGCGGGCCGCTTCCCAGTCTCCCTCGCGTTCCTGCTCGCGGGCGATCTGGGCGAGCAGCTGCATGTCGTCCGGGCGGAGTTTCGCCGCCTCGCCGAGCGCCTGCACCCGCTTCGCGTAGTCGCCGGTCACCCGATGGATCGCGGCCAGGGCGAGCAGCGGCTCGATCGAGTCGCGGTTCGCGCGGCGCCGCTCTTGGAAGTCGTCGACCAAAGCGGCGGCCTTGCCTTGCTGCTCCGCGACCCGGGCGATCTGTTCCACGGCGCGGACCTTCTCGACGACGTCCTCGCTCTCTTCGTAGTCTCGCCAGTAGATCCGCTCGGCGTCGGCGAGCTGGCCCGCTTCGGTGTAGAGCTGCGCCAGGCGGGAGCGCACGTCGCGTGCGTCGTCGAGCTGCCGCGCGGCGCGGCGGAGGATCTCGATCGCTTCGGACTGCTTGCCCTGGGCCTCGACCAGCCGGGCCTCGGTCAGCCACGGCCCGCTGCTGCCGGGCGAGAGCCGCTTCCACTCGGGCGCGCGGGCGAGGGCCTCCTCCACGCGGTAGGCCCGCTCGAGCAGCTCGATCAGCTGCCGCAGGTTCCGGCTGTTCCGCCCGTCGGGCAGGTCCAGCAGCCGCTCGGCCGCGTCGGCCGCGGCGTCCCAGTCGCGTCGCGAACGGGCCAAGCGCACTTGCTGCGACACCGCCATCAGGTCGCCGCCCTCGACCAACGGACGCAGCGTGTCGTCGGCCCGCTGCGGGTCGCCCGCCCGGTCGTGAAGCTCCGCCTTCAGGCACACTTGTTGGGGGAGGAGCCGCTCGGCGGACTCCAATTCTCCGAGCACCCGCACCGTCGCTTCCGCGCGGTCGATCACCCGGGCGGCTTGGGCGATGGCGTCTTGCAGCTCGGCCGGGTCGTCGGCCAGTCGCACCCGCCGCCGGGCCAGCGGCACGGCCTCGTCCGGCTTATCCACGGCGAGGGCCGTGTCGATCGTTTGCGCCAGGTAGAGGGGATCGTCCGCTAGGTTCTCCGCTTGGGACTGCAAGAGCTCGTACGCCGCTTGGTGCTCTTGCCGCGCGGCGAGCGCCTTGGCGACACGCACGTATTGCAGCGAGTCGCCCCCCTCGGCGGCCGCGCGCCACAAGTCGATCGCCGAGGGCTTGTCCCCCGACTTGTAGAGGAACGCCGCGCGCGACTCCTTGGCCGACCGCGACTCGGGGAACGCTTCGGTCAACAGCGCGTACTTGGCCCGCGCCTGGTCCGGCAGCTCGAGCCGTTCGAGCAGCCGGGCCGCGCGCAGGTGGGCGTACTCGCTCTTGTCGGAGAGCTCCAGGTACTTGTCGACCGCCGCGACAACGGCCCCCTCGTCCTTAAGCTTTGCGGCGACCTCCGCCAGTTCGACCCTCAGCTCCGCGTCGTCGGGGTGGAGCTCCACGAGTCGCTCCAGTTGCTCCCGAGCGCCCGCGAAGTCGCCCAGCCGCAGGTGCAGCTGCACAAACTCCTGCTGGTTCTCGCGGTCGCCGGGGGTCACGGCCAGGATCGCGCGGAACCGCTCGATCGCTCCTTTGCTGTCGCCCGAGTCGGCGAGCACCCGCGCGTGGCCCCGCAGCACCGCAACGCGTTGCGGGTAGCGCTCGACCAGCTTCTCGTAGTGCTTCTTGAGACCGCCGGTGTCTTCCTCACGGCGGAACGCACGCTCCACTTGGGCGAGGACCTCCCGCTCGAGCCATGTGTCGGCGCCGACCTCTTCGAGCACGTCGGAGTAGATCGTCACCGCGGCGGCCCGGTCGCCCGACTGCTGGCGGATGTCGCCCAGGCGGAGCCGGCGGAGCACCTTGCGGTAGGCGTCGTCGGTGCGGGCGACGAGCCGCTCGGCGAGGCCCGCGGCGTCGTCGTAGAGGCCCTCGTCGACGAGCAGCTCGACGACGTCCTCGGCGAGTTGCTCGTCGTCGGGGCGGCGTTCGACCAGGCCGCAGAGCTCGGTGATGGCCTCCTCGCGCCTGCCTGAACGCACAAGCAAGCGGCCGCGGAGCTTCGAGATCCGCGAGGCCGTCTCGTCGTCGGCCGCCGCGTCGGCCGCTTTCGCCAGGTCCGACAGGGCGTTCTCGAAGTTGAGCGAACGCGCTTCGATGAGGGCCTTCTGATACCACGCGTCCGCCGAGCCGGGCGCGGCGGCGAGCGTCTCGCGGAACTGCTCGAGCGCCTGCAGGTCGTCTCCCTGCTTAGCGTAAAAGAACGCAGCGAGCAGGCCGTCGGCGGGCGACTCGTCGGCGCGGCTCTTGAGGAAGTCGCCGAGCGACTCGACCGACGCCTCGTCGACCCAAGCATCGAAGAACCGGTCGAACAGATACCCCGGCGCGGGGCGGCCCAGCAGCGCTTTGTGGTAGCGGAGGGCTTTGTCAGGCGCCGCGGTTTCGGCCGGCGCCGCGGCCTCCGTTGGCTGGGCCTGGCTCGGCGGGGGCGGTAGCGCAACGAACGCGGCTAGAACCGCCAAAGACAGTCGCTGCATGCGTCTTCTCTGTTCCGGTCTCGGAAGTCGGGTCGGTGGCCGGCGCCACGCTTGCCGCGCGGGCCGCCGACTGCCTCTTCGCCGAAGCCCCCCGAGTATCGCGGGTTGGCGCACGCAAACAAGCGAATTCTTTGCGCAAGGTCCAAGGCCGCCGGAATCGAGCCGGGCCTCGCCGCACAGAGACGCGCGCCGCGATTTCGAAAAACGCGGCCACGCTGCGCTGTTTCGCTTCTTCACTAGCCCCCCGCTGGAGCTAGCTCGTCATCTCCACGTAGTCCTGCGGCGTTGCGCCGTCGAGGCAGGCCTCGATCATCCGCCGGCCCAGCGGTTGCAAGTCGTCGACCATGAACTCGCGCAGCTGCTTGTGGAAGAACTCCGTGAGCATCGTCGCGCCGGCGTCGTACGCGTGCTCGCCCACCTCCGGCTGCTGCGACACGTCCATGAACCACTTGCCGATGGTCTGCCCCTCGACCTGGATCTTCTCTTTGTGGAAGCCGAGCAGCGGGCACCGCGCCGGCACGAGGTCGCCCGGCTTAAACTTCGCCGAACCGCGCCGCGCGAGGTACTCGCGGGCGACCCACTGCGGCGCGAAGCCGACACGCCAGCAGCCAATGTGCTGGTTGGGGATGAGCACAAACTGGCAGTCGTCGGTTTGCATGATCTGGTCGAGCAGGATATTCGCCTGATCGACCTTGCGGCCCGTGGCGAAGGGCCAGAACGAGCCCACCCCCTCGGACTGCATGCCCCCCTGGTCGACGATCGACGGGTTGCCGTGGCCGCGCGGCGCGACCAAGCGCCAGAGCCAGGCGAGCGAGGGCGGCAGCACGTGGAACAAGCCGAAGATCCCGTAGGTCGGCTTCTCGGCCGTGCACGGCGGGCACCGCACGCCGAAGCTGCGGATGTCAACCGTGACCGGGCCGCTGACCACGTCGGGCACGTAGTTGCGCGGCACCACGACACGGGGGTTCGGGCACGGCTTGCCCGGTTCGTCCTCGGTGTGCTCCCAGATCAGCGCGGTCGCGCCCGGCTTCGCGTCGATGTTGAGGAACAAGAGAGGGCCCGGGGGCGAGACGGTCATCCGCTCGATGTGCGGGTCGGTCCCGTAATCGGCGATATGGTTCACGCGCAGGAACCACGCGTTCTCCGCGTCGATCAGCGACAGCTTCCGCGCGGCCTTGCTCTGCAGCGACGGGTGGCACAGCGCCATGTCGTCGGTCACCGGATGCAGCTCGCAGCCACGAGGGAGAGTCAGCGTGCGGTGGTCGCCGGTCACGGTGTTCACGCCGAGCAGCAGCGAGCCGTCGGCCTGGCGGTGCATCTGCTCGAGCATCTCGCTCTTGCCACCGCCCGAAGCGCCCTCGTGCATCATCACGGTGGCGTTCTCGTAGGGCGTGACGACCTCCACCGTGGAGCAGTGGGCGGTGGTCCACGGCTGAGCGTGCCGCTCGCCGAGCGTCAGCAGCATGCCGTACACGCCCTTCTTGGCCGACGGGCCGGGGTAGAGGTTGTAGCTGAACAGCTCGTGGAGGCCGACGCTCTCTTCGAACCGCCGGTTGTGAACCACCACCTGCCGGCCGTCGAAGTGCGTGTGCCGGAACGGCGGCGCCACGTACACGACCGCGCCGTGGTGGTAGTCCGGCCCGTCCAGGCGGATCTCCTCGAGCGGCACGATGCCCTGCAGCATCGCGAGGCCCAGAGCGAAGAAGCCCGCGTTGGCCGGGGCGATCGCCACCGCGTCGAGCGGCTCGTCGGGCAAGCCGGTGCGGAAAAAGAAGCACGCGATGGGCTGGGTCTTGAGCCACTCGATGGTCTCTTCGCGGAGTCCGTCGAACGGCTTTCCAAATCGCTTCTCGAAGGTCGGCTTGTCGGTCGCGCGGCTGTCGCCGACGACCATGCAGTCCGGGTCGCGGCGCCGCATGTAGGCTTCCACGTAGTTCGCCGCGACGCCGTTGCGGACCTTGCACACACGCACCTCGTCGACGCGGCCGCGCCCCGGCACGTCGTAGCCGACCGTGTAATGCCCGTCGGGCGAGACCTCGCCCAAGCCGAGCTCCGGCGAAGGGATCGCTAGTTTAACGAGGTCGTCGACCGAGCCAGCCAAGTGCAGCCGCCCCGCGGCTTCGGCGGCTTCGAGAATCGACATCGCGCTGTTGGAGAGCGTCAGCCCCGGGAGCTGTTTGAGCGGCATGGCGGTTCTACTCCGATCCTGACTTGGCCGTAGACTGGCCGTGGGCGCCTGGCGATTGCAGGTGAGCGTAGCCCGTCAGGGGCCCCGTTGGAAGGATGGGCCGAGCCGCACAACACGGCCTCCGCGAGCACGGCGCCAGCCGGCTCGTGCGCCGCGGAGCCCGAGCCGCTTCCCGAGCACGCGGTCGTCGATGCGGAAGCGGTAGAGCATGCCGAGGAAGTCGCCCGCCGCCGGTGCGGCTCGTCTTGCCCTCGGAGGTCGACTCCCGGAGTTGCGGGACCATCGCCGCGCCTTCGGAGAGCCATCTCCAATAGGAGGGAGGGTCAAGCGAAGCAAAACGAACGCCGGGAGCAAGCAGGAGTGCGAGGCCCGCGGGCCCCGGGGCCGGGCGCGGGCAAGAGGAGGGACCCAAGCAAACTCCGCCCAGACCCCCGGTCTTACGGCGATTTTGCCGCCCCGGCTCGGGAGACTCGGCTTAAGAGCTTGGCTGACAGACGCTACGTTCTACAAACACGAGGGCCGAACCGCGGCATGCCGCCGGCGGACCGCCCCGCAACCCCGCCGCCTCAGGAGCTGTCCGCAGTGCCAACCAAACCACGGCCCGAGGTCGCCATCGTCGGGGCGGGCCCCGGCGGGCTGGCGGCCGCGATGCTGCTGGCCAAAGCGGGCTGCCGCGTCCGCGTGTTCGAGCGGCACGGCGTGCCGGGCGGGAGGACCTCCAGCTTCGCGGCCGAGGGCTTCCGCTTCGACCTGGGTCCCACCTTCTTCCTGTACCCGCGGGTGCTCGGCGAGATCTTCGCCCAGTGCGGCTACGACCTGGCCGCCGAAGTCCCGATGGAGCGGCTCGACCCTCAGTACCGGCTCGTCTTCGGCGAGGGGCCGCGGCAGAAGCCGGGGCGGCTCGACTGCACGCCCGACGTGGAGCGGATGGAGCAGCAGATCGCCGCGCTGTCGCCCGGCGACCGGGGCGGCTTCACGCGGTTCCTCCGCGAGAATCGCAGCAAGCTCGAGGCCTTCACTCCGATCCTCGAGAGCCCCTTCGACTCTCTCTCCGCATTGCTCCGGCCCGAGGTCCTCCGCTCGGCGCACCTGGTGCGGCCGTGGCGGACGCTCCACCGCGAGGTGGGACGCTTCTTCAAGGACCCGCGGCTGCAGCTGGCCTTCACATTCCAGGGCAAGTACCTGGGCATGTCGCCCTTCCAGTGCCCCAGCTTGTTCTCGATCCTCGCGTTCCTCGAGTACGAGCACGGCGTCCACCACCCGATCGGCGGCTGCGGGCAGGTCTCCCAACGCATGGCCGAGATCGTCGAGGAACTCGGCGGCGAGGTCCGCCTGGACGAGCCGATCGAGTCGCTCGGCTTCTCGGGGCGCCGCGTGTCGGCTGTGACGACCCGCTCGGGCGAGCACGCGGTCGACGCGTTGGTGATCAACTCCGACTTCGCGCAGACGATGACCGAGCTCGCGCCCGACCACCTGCGTCGGCGGTGGAAGGACAAGAAGCTCGCGAAGATGAAGTACAGCTGCAGCACGTTCATGATGTACCTGGGGCTCGAGGGCGACCTGCCCGGACTGGCGCACCACACCGTCTACCTCGCCCCCGAGTACGAGAAGAACCTCGCCGACATCGAGCACGGCCGCCCGCTCGACGAGGACTGCAGCGTGTACGTGCAGGCCGCCACGCAAACCGACCCCTCGCTCGCCCCGGCCGGGTGCAGCACGCTGTACGTGTTGGTCCCGACCGCCAACCTCGGCGCGAGCGAGGGGCGGATCGACTGGAACGAGGAGCCCCAGCGCCTGAGGGGGGTCGTGATGCGGCAGCTCGAGCGGCTCGGCGTGGAGCGGCCCGAAGAGCGGATCCGCGTGGAGCGAACGGTCACGCCGCTCGACTGGCGCCACACCCACCACATCTACCGCGGCGCAACGTTCAACCTGGCGCACAGCCTCGACCAGATGCTCTACTGGCGACCCCACAACCGCTTCGAGGACCTCGGCGGCGTGTACCTCGTCGGCGGCGGCACGCACCCCGGCAGCGGCTTGCCCACCATTTACAGCTCGGCCCGGATCGCGACCGACGCGTTGCTGGAAGACCTCGGCAAGCGCGCCGCCGCTTGAGCCGCCCCACACATGACGCCCCCCCCCGACGCGCTCATCGACGACTTGCTGCAGGCCACGAGCCGCACGTTCGCGCTGGCGATCCCGCTGCTGCCCGAGCCGCTGCGCCGCGAGGTCGGCCTGGCCTACCTGCTGTTCCGGATCGCCGACACCCTCGAAGACGCCGAGCTCCTCTCGCGCGACGAGCGGATCCGAGAGCTCGGCCGCTTCATCGAGCTGCTAGGCGAGCCGACCGAGGCCAACGCCCGGCAGGCCGCCGCCGCGTGGTCTCGCACGCCCCCTTCGGCCGACCCGGAATACAACCGGCTGCTCGCCGAGGCGCCCGCCGTGATCGGCCGCTTGAACGGCCTCGAGTCTGCCGCCGGGGGATCCCTCAAGCGGAACGTCATCCGTTCGGCGCTCGGCATGGCCGACACGCTACGCGGCGCCGACGCGCGCGGCGCGCTGCGGCTGCCGGACTTCGACGCGTTGCGTCGGTACTGCTACTTCGTCGCGGGGATCGTCGGCGAGATGCTCACCGAACTGTTCGTCCTGCGCCTGGCCCCCTCCGCGGAGCGCGACGCGCTGGCCGCCGACGCCGCGCCGTTCGGCGAGGGGCTGCAACTGGTCAACATCCTCAAAGACGCCCCCGACGACGCGCGGCACGGCCGCGTGTACCTGCCCGCCGGCGTCGATCGGCAGCGGGTGTTCGACGCGGCGCGCGACGACCTCGTCGCGGCCGAGCGCTACGCCGACAACCTGGCCGCCGCCGGCGCCGACCCCGGCGTGGTCGCGTTCGCCACCCTGCCCCGCACCCTCGCCGAAGCGACGCTCGACGTGATCGAGTCGGGCGCGGGCGTGAAGGTCTCCCGCGAAGTCGTCGCTCAGAAAGTCGCCGAGACGCTCGCCATCACAGGAGCCTCGCCGTGAGCGCCGAGGCGGTCGCCGCCGCCCGAGCCGCGCAGGGAGACTGGGAGCACACGCCGATCTCGGAGCGTCTGCGGCCGATCGCCGCGGTGCGCCGCGCGCTCGGCGCCGACCCGCGGGCGTGGGCCGACGAGATCCAAACCCCCTACGACCGAACACCGGCCGAGAGCCTCGCCGCCGAGTGCCTCCCCACCGCCGACGCGTCCCGGTGGCTGCAGAGGCACGCCGCGCGGCTGCTCCGCACGCGCCGCTCCGGCGGCTGGCTGCAGGGCGTGTCGCTCCGTGTGGTGCGGAAGCCGCACGGCGTGGTCCTCGTGATCGGCGCGGGCAACTACCCGCTCTTCCTGCTCGCCGTGCCGGCGCTTCAGGCGCTCGCGGCGGGCAACGCCGCGCTGCTCAAGCCACCGCCGGGGTGCGAAGCCCTCGCGCGCCGACTGCACGCATCGCTAGTCGCCGGCGGCCTCGATCCCGCGCTCGCCCCGGTGCTCGGCGAGACGGCCGAGGCGGCGCAGGACGCTATCGACGCAGGCGTCGACCACGTTGTTGCCACAGGCTCCTCCGCCACAGGCCGCGCGGTCGCGCGCTCGGCCGCCGACAAGCTCACGCCCTGCACGCTCGAGTGCTCTGGGAGCGACGCGGTCGTCGTCCTTCCCGGCGCCGACCCGGAGCGGGTCGCCAGGTGCGTCGCCTGGGGCCTCACGCTCAACGCGGGCGCCACCTGTATCGGCCCCCGCCGGTTGATCGCGGTCGCGATCGGGGAACACGGCGACCGGGTGATCGATCGGTTGCCGAAGGCCGCTTGCTTCGACGTTCCCGAGGCGGTCGCCGAGTCGGTCCGCCGGACGGTCGGCACGGAGATCGACGCCGGCGCGCGGATCGCTTGGCCGGAGGGCTTCGACCGCGCGGCGCTCGACGCCGCGTGCGACGCCCGCCGCCTGCCGCCGATCGTCCTGACGCCGGCGCTGGAGCCGACGGCGGTCGGCCAAGCCGACCTGTTCGCGCCGGTGCTCACGCTCGACATCGCCCGCGACGCCGACCACGCGGTGACGCTCGCCAACGCTTCGCGGTATGCACTGGGGGCGTCGGTCTTTGGGCCCGCTCGCGAGGCGGAGCGGGTCGCGCGGCGGTTGCGGGCCGGCTCGGTCACGGTGAACGACCTGATCGCTCCCACGGCCGACCCCGACGCGCCGTTCGGCGGCGCCGGCGAGAGCGGCTACGGCGTCACCCGCGGGGCGGAGGGCCTGCTGGCGATGACCCGGCCCCAAGCGATCGCCCGCCGGCGGGGGCGGCTGCTGCTGCACGCCGACCCGCCCACGCCGGCGCTAGACGACATCGTCGTCGGCCTGATCCAATCGCAACACGCCGGGGGTTGGTCCGCCCGCGGCGCCGGACTCGTCGGATTCTTGAGAGCCGCCAAGCGGCACAGAGCCCTTAACCACACGAAGAACAAGCCGCGATGATCGCACAAGCCGAGTCCGGAAAGCGTGTCGCCGTCGTGGGCGGGGGTCTGGGCGGCCTCGCGGCCGCTTGCACGCTCGCAGCCCGCGGCTACCGCGTCGCGCTTTTCGAGCGCAACGCCACGGTCGGCGGCAAGGCGGTGCAGCTCCGCCGGCAGGGCTACCGCTTCGACATGGGCCCCACGATCCTGACGCTGCCCAGCGTGTTGCGGCGCATCTTCGCCGAAGCGGGGCACGACGTCGACCAAAGGCTCGACCTCGTGCGGCTCGACCCGCAGTGGCGCTGCTTCTTCGAGGACAAGTCGGTGCTCGACCTCACCGCCGACGTGCCGCGGATGAAGCAAACGCTCAGCGAGTTCGCCGGGCGGCCGGAGGTCGCCGCCGGCTACGAGAAGTTCATCGACACGAGCAAGCGGCTCCACGAGATCTCCGACCGGTTCTTCTTCTGGAAGAGCGTGGGCGGGATCGGCGACACGATCGACTTTTCGACCACCTTTGACGCGAAGGTCCTCGCCGACCTGCTGGCCCTACGCATGGGACGCACGGTCGCCGGCACGGTGCGTTCGCACGTGCCCGACCAGCGGGTCGCGCAGATGATCGACCACTTCACGCAGTACGTCGGCTCCAGCCCCGAAGCCTCGCCCGCGGTGCTCTGCGGGATCGCCCACATGCAGACCCAAGAGGGCGTGTGGTACCCGATGGGGGGCACGCGGGCGGTGCCGGAGGCCCTCGCGCGGCTGGCGGAGGAGCTGGGCGTCGAGGTCCACACCGAGACCCCCGTCCGCCGCATCCTCACCGAGAAGGGCCGCGCCGTCGGGATCGAAACCGAGTCGGGCGACCGCCACGACGCCGACGCGGTCGTCAGCAACTGCGACAGCGTGCTCACGCACCGCGAGCTGCTCGGCGAGGGGCCCAGGTCGCCGTTCCTCAAGCGCCGCAAGTACGAGCCGGCCTGCTCCGGCGTGGTGCTCTACCTGGGCCTCAACCGCCGCTACGAGCAGCTGCTGCACCACAACTTCGTCTTCTCCGAAGACCCGCACGAAGAGTTCGAAGCGATCTACAACCGCGGCGTCCCCGCGCCCGACCCGACGGCCTACCTCTGCGCGCCCGCCGTGACCGAGCCGGGCGTCGCGCCCGACGGCGGCGAGGCGCTCTACATCCTGGTCCACACGCCGTACCGCCGGGACGGGCAAGACTGGAGTCGCATGCTGCCTGCGTACCGCGAGGTGATCCTCGATAAGCTCGAGCGAACCGCCGGCATGGAGGGCCTCCGCGACGCGATCGTCACCGAAGAGACCCTCACCCCGGCCGACATCGAGAGCCGCTACAACGTGCTCCGCGGGGCGATCTACGGCCTCGCCAGCCACGGGCGTTTCTTGGGCGCGTTCAAGCCCGCCAACCGCAGCCGCGACGTGAAGAACCTCTACCTCGCCGGCGGCGCCGCGCACCCGGGCCCCGGCATGCCCATGGTGCTGATGAGCGGCTGGATCGCCGCCGACTCGCTCGACGCCGACAACGCCGGCGTCGGCGAGCGCCGGCTCGCCCCCGCCTGAGCCGCCGCCCGGCCCATGCCCCGACCGCCTCACGCCGCACCGAAGCCACGCGTCTCGCGCCGCGTGCTCGCGTGCTTCCGCTGGTACACACGGCGATACTTGCGCCGCGCGTTCCACTCCGTGGCGATCGCTCGGCCGGGCCCCGAACCGCCCCGCGACGGGCCGCTGGTGGTGTACCTGAACCACGCGTCGTGGTGGGACCCGCTGGTCGCGATGCGTCTGGCGGAGGTCGTCGCCCCCGACCGCACGCTCTACGCCCCCTTCGACGCCGAGGCGCTCCAGCGGTACCCGGTCTTCGAGAAGCTCGGCTTCTTCCCCGTCCAGCAAGGCACCCGCCGCGGCGCGGCCCAGTTCCTGTCGGTCGCACGCGAAGTGCTCGAAGAACCCCGCGCGAGCCTCTGGGTCACGCCCGAGGGAGGCTTCGTCGACCCGCGGGACCGGGCGGCGCGGCTCGAGCCGGGTCTGGCGCACCTGGCGGACCGGCTCGCCGCCGAGGGCCGCGACGCGTGGCTCTGGCCGCTAGCGATCGAGTACCCGTTCTGGGAAGAACGCCTGCCCGAGGCCCTCTGCCAATTCGGCGAACCGATCGCCGTGTCGTCGTTCGAGGGCCTCGGCAAAGCCGGCTGGAACACGCTGCTGGCCGACCGCCTGCGTGACACGCAACGCGCCCTCGAAGCGCGATCGCTACGCCGCAACCCGAGCGAATGGCGGGTTGTGCTCGGCGGGGCCGAGGGGGTTGGCGGGGTCTACGAGTCGGTCCGCTGGCTGAAAGCCAAGCTGACCGGCCGCTCGTACCGCGCCGCCCACGGCGAGAAACTGTCCCGCGGCCCGACCACCACCAACTGACCCGACTCGCCCCACGGCGACCGACAAGCCATAATGCCGCCGATGCTCGATCCGCTGACAACACTCTGCGCCGTGTCGCTCGCGATGGCGCTCGTGCCGGCGTACTTTTATTTCCGCAACCGGACGGCGTTCCCCACCGCGCCGCCAGCGCCCCAGGGCGACCCCGAGCCGGCGTTGTCGGTCCTGATCCCCGCGCGCGACGAGGGGGCGAACATCGCCGGCTGCGTCGGGTCAGTGCTGGCCGCGTCGGCTGGCGTGCGGGTGGAGGTCGTTGTGTACGACGACGCGTCCGACGACGACACGCCGGCGATCGTGCAGCGACTGGCCACCGCCGACCCTCGCGTGCGGCTCGTGCGTGGCGCGGGGCCGCCCGACGGTTGGAACGGCAAGCAGCACGCGTGCTGGCGGCTGGCCGAGGCCGCGCGGCACGACACGCTCCTGTGGATCGACGCCGACGTGCGCCTCGAGCCGGCGAGCCTCGCGCGCCTGGTCGCGCACCGCCGCGCGTGCGGCGCCGACCTGCTCAGCGGCTTCCCGCGCCAAGTGACCGTCACCACGCTCGAGCGGTGGCTGCTGCCGCTGATCCACTTCTTGCTGCTCGGCTTCCTGTCGCTCCGCGGCATGCGGAAACACTGCCGGCCGAGCCTCGCCGCCGGGTGCGGGCAGTTGTTCTTAACCGACAAGGCCGCGTACCGCCTCGCGGGGGGGCACGCGGCGATCCGCTCGTCGCGGCACGACGGGGTCACCCTGCCGCGTGCGTACCGGCACGCGGGGCTGCGCACCGACCTGGTCGACGCGACCGACCTGGCCTCCTGCCGCATGTACCACAGCGGACCGGCCGTGTGGAACGGCCTCACGAAGAACGCGACCGAAGGCTTCGCCAAGCCGGGCCTGCTGGTGGTCGTCACCGCGATGCTGCTGGCCGGTCAAACCGCGCCGTGGCTGCTCACGCCGCTCGCGTGCGCGGCCGGCGAGTGGGGCGCGGCTTGGATGGCGGGGCTCGCGCTGGCGCTGGGCTACGCGCAGCGGCTCGACGCCGCTCTGCGGTTCCGCCAGCCGCTGGACGGCGCCGCCGCGCACCCGATCGCGGTCGTGCTGCTGCTGGTCATCCAGTGGGAGGCACTCCTGCGCGACCTCGTCGGCAAGCCCGCCGAGTGGCGCGGACGCCCCGCCGCGACGACCTCATGAACGGCGACGACTCTTGGGGCGACGCCTTCGATGAAGACCCCGACGGCGACCCCGACGCGGACCTCCTCCCTTGCCCGGACTGCGGCGCCGCGATCGACGCCGACTCGGAGGCCTGCCCCGATTGCGGCTACTGGATCACCGAGGCGGACCGCGCCGAGGCCTGGCGGGCCGGCTCGGCCACCGGCCGCGTGCTCCGCGTCGGTTGGTGGATCATCGGCTTGGCCGTGGCGGGCGCGCTGGTCGCGTGGTGGCGGTGACCGCCGCGCGGGCCTCGCGGGCTAGACCGCTTCCCAACGGGTCGCCAGCACCCGCGCGCCCAGCAGCATCGCGGCCGCGGACACGGCGAGCACCGACAGCTCGGGCCACAGCGACCCGATCGGCAGGTCGCGCCAAAAGACCTTCGTGTAGCCGTCGATCGCCCACGCGTTGAACGTGACGCGTCCGACCTCTTGCATCGACTCGCTCATCAGGTAGCGCGGGACCATGCTGCCCCCCAGCGCGGACATCGTGAGCACGAGGATCACCGACACGGCGTTGAGCTGCGCGCGGCTGCGGCAAGCGGCCGCGAGCATCAGGGCCAGCGCGCCGGCCGCGGCCACGGTGACCACGGTCATCATCAGGAAGCCGCCCAGGCGGCCCAACACGTCGAGCCCAAACACCAACTGCGCCCAAGCGAACATCACGACGATCTGCAGCCCGCCGACGATCGACAGCTGCAGCCACTTGCCCACGAGGATGTGCGACATGCCGACCCGCGAGGCGAGCAGCCGCTCGAGGGTCTGGGTTTCTTCCTCTTCGAGCAGCGACCCGGCCGACCCCGTGGCGCTGAACAAGAGGAACATCACGGCGATCCCCGCCGCGTACATGGCGACCACGGGGTTCGACTTGCCGTCGGCCAGCACGTCGATCGACTCGACCGCCGGCGGCGCGGCGACGAGCGGCGGCGCGGGGGCCGCGCGCGTGCCGTCCGACGCGGTCTTGCGGGCCTCGACACGCCGCGCCCTTGCGCGAACGGCCAGCGCCTCGCCGGCCGCGCGCCCCACGAGCGAGGCCATCAGCCGCGGCGCCACCTGGTCCGACGCGTCGTACAGCAGGAAGAGCTTGGCCGGCGCGCTGGTCGGCTGCGACTCGGCCCAGCCCTCCGGCACCACCAAGGAAACCGCGGCCGACCCGTCGAGGATCGCGTCCCGCGCTCGGTCGTAAGGGTCCCGTGTGGCCTGGTCCGACCTCGCGTTCACGATGCGGATGCTCGGGTCGCCCACGAGCCGGTCGATCAGCATCGCGGCCAGCGGGTCCGCGTCGAGGTTCTCGACGGCCGCCTTGATCCGCTTGGTTTTCCCGGACCCGACCCCTCCGGTGAAGATCAACGCGAAGATCGTGAAGAATACCACCGGCACCACGAACACCAGCACCAGCTCGAGCTTGCCGTGCCACAGGCGGCGGAGCCCGACGAGCGTCACTTCCCAGACCAAACGCGGCACAGCTAGCAGCCTCGAAACGAGCGAGAGCGGGGGCGACACAGGGGCATTCCCCCTCGAGAGAGCTTATCGACGCTCCGGGCCGGGTTTCACTCCCTCAACTCGCGGCCGGTCAGGTGCAAGAACACCGCTTGCAGGTTCGGCGCGTGGACTTCCACGTCGCGGACCTCGCCGCCCAGGTGCGATATCGACTCGAGCAGCCGCGGCAGGTCCTCCGCCACGCTAGCGACCTGCGTGCGGAGCACGCGGGCGTCGAGCGGCGTCGCCTGGGCGCCGCTGGCGCCGGCCGGCGGCGCCCAACGCTGGGCGAGCGTCTGGCGTGCGTAGTCGGCGAGCGGTTCGGCAAGCCGCACCGTCGCTTGTCGGTCGGCGCCGACGGTTTGGTCGATCAACTCGGCCAGCGTGCCCTGCGCGATGACCTCGCCGTGGTCGACCACGACGATCCGGTCGGCCCGTTGCTCGGCCTCTTCTAGGTGGTGCGTGGTGAGCACGACCGTCGTGCCGCTCGCGCGTAGCGCTTGGATCATCGCGAAGATCCGCTCGCGGCTCTGGGGGTCGACGCCGACGGTCGGCTCGTCGAGCAGCAGGACCTTCGGCTCGTGCAGCACGCCGCACGCGATGTTGACGCGTCGCTTCATGCCGCCAGAGAAGTCGCGCGGCAGCTCGTCGGCGCGGTCCGCCAAGCCGGTCCATTCCAGCGCCCAGCCGATCCGCTCCCGCAGCCCGCGGCCGTACAGGCCGTTGAACACCCCGAAAGCGTGCAGGTTCTCGCGCGTGGTGAGGTCCGGGTAGATGCCGAGCTCTTGCGGCACGAAGCCCAGCGCTTCGCGGCCGCCTTGCCGGGGCAACGGCTTTCCGAGCAGGCTGATCCGCCCCGCGTCGGGCCGCACGCGTCCCGACAAGCAGCGGATGAGGGTCGTCTTGCCGGCGCCGTTCGGGCCAAGCAACGCTAGCAGCTCGCCCGTGTTCGCTTCGAAGCTCACGCCGCGCAACGCGACCCGCTCGCCGTAAGACTTCATCAGGTCGCGGACCGAAAGGGCGACGCTCATCGCTACCGCGCTTGACACAGACGAACCGGCCGGACTCTCACGAGCCGCCGATCTTACCGCGTCGCGGCGGGTTTGTCGCCCGTGATCGGCACGCGGCGCGGGCCAAGCAACAGGGCGGGCCGGCCCCCGCGTTCGGGCCGACCCGCCTGCGCCGCACTCGGATCGTTCGCCATCCCCCCTA
Organism: Botrimarina sp.; assembly: GCF_040219535.1. Taxonomy (NCBI): domain Bacteria; kingdom Pseudomonadati; phylum Planctomycetota; class Planctomycetia; order Pirellulales; family Lacipirellulaceae; genus Botrimarina; species Botrimarina sp. The sequence goes on along the minus strand of NZ_JAVJSH010000016.1, from coordinate 349,567 downwards.
TTCAACGACGGCGCATCGCCGCGGCCGCCAGGGCCCCCAACGCCAGGGCCGCGGTCGACCCTTCTGGGACGGCCGACGCCGGCGCGCCGCCGCCGGCGCCGTAGTTGGACTTCCACACGCCGTAGTCGTCGGCGTCGATGTCGCCGTCGCCGTCGCCATCGGCCGGCAGGCCGAAGCCTGTCGAGCCGAGCGAGTCGCGCCACACCGTGTAGTCCGCCGCGTCGACCGCGCCGTCGCAGTTGAAGTCGCCAGGCCGGCAGGGCGTGGCTTGGTCTTCGCCGATGATCTCGAGGGCGTTGATGTCGATCACCGCGCGGCCCTCGAAGGGCTGCTCTTCGCTGCCGAGGTACGCCAGCTCGCTCAGCGTGAAGCCGTGGTCCCACAGGTGGCCGCCGTGCTTGAGGAAGCCCACCCCGCCGAGCGAGTCGAGCACGAACAGCTCGCTGCCGGTCGAGTAATAGCCGTCGGCGTCGGCCGGATCGAGGATCTGGCGGATGCTGAACACAAGCGTGTCGCCCCGCTCGTCGCCATTGGGCCCGACCGGGTCGAAAGGCTGGCCGTTCTGGTCGCGGAGCGGCGCGCCGTTGCGCTGGCCGACGTCTTCGTGCCAGAAGCCGCCCTCTTCGATCGTGTCGCTGACCAGCAGCGCGTCGAGGTTGATCGCTTGCCTGCCTTGGCTCTCGTCGCGGAGCGAGAACGCCGAGGCCGGGATCGGCCCGAGCAGCGTGGTGACCGCGTCGACGATCGTCGCGTGCGACACGTACGGGTCGCCCGACGCGTTCCACACCGAGACCCCGCTCGGGAAGTCGGTGTCGAGCGAGTACTTGTCAGCGTCGCCAAAGACCGGCGCGTCGGGCTCTTCGCTCGGTCGAGGCTCGCGGCCCCACAGCTCCGTGCCGTCGACGTCGACCGGCGTGGGCATCCCGTTGACCTCACCCGCCGAGGCCCACAGGTCCATCGGCGCCGGCGCGCCCCACGCGCCGCCGTGCTCGACGCTGATCTCGCCGGCGCCGCCGATCTTCGCGCCGCCGGAGAGGAAGACCGGCCCCACGCTCGGCACGGTGAGCAGCCCCGGCCCGCCGCCGAACATCGGCCCGTAGCCGCTGATGAGGTCGTCGTGCGAGAAGGTCAGGTGGGCCGCGTCGCGGAGCAGCAGGTCGAACATCGCGTCGCGCGTGTTGGCGATCGCGTCGACCTGCTGGTCCGGCTCCCAAGCGGGCCGCGTCCCCGAGTAATCCATCGCGTCGGCCGTCCCCCCGCCGCCGTCCCACGCGATGACCTGCTGCGGGTCGGGCGTGGGGCCGATCGTCGAGAAGTCGCGGTCGTGCGAGTACTCCTTGCCGTAGACATAGTCCGGCGCGATCACCCCCGGGCCCACCACCGGCGGGCCGTGCACCGGCACGGGCGAGTACGGGATCGCGGCCGACGCCGCGCCGGCGCCGAGCGCCGCCGCAAGGGCCGACAGGAACCGCTGCTTCGTGACTGACATGGCATGCCTCGCTTGGTCTGGGGAGAGAAAGGTCCGCCGTGGCGGGGAGGGACCGCACACGCCGCGCGTGCGGCGGAGGGCGAGGGCGCCGGCGTCCGACGGCGCGCGCCCCTCCGCTGCCGATCAGCAACGCCGCCCCGCGCCCGACACCGCGCGGCAAAAAAAAGTCCGGACCGACCGAACTCTCGGCCGACCCGGCGGAGTTTCTCGGCGGGCCAAGCGACCCGCTCATCCCAAGCGGCGCCGCATCGCGACGAGCAGGCCCATGCCGGCGCCGAGCAGCGCGAGCCCGGCCGGACCCGGCGCCGAGGCGCCGACCGACGACGCGCCGCCGAACACGTTCTCCGGCGCGACGACCGCGGGCCCCGCGCCGAGGCCGCCGGGCGTGATCGGCGTGGGAGGGGTCGTCGCCGGCGCGATGCCCGCGGTCGCCAGCGCTGCTGCGGCAACCCAACACCGCTTGCGGGTCTTCATCAGAGACCTCCGCCGGACTGCGTGCTCCGCTCGATCGAGCTGGCAACCGCCCGCCGAGGGCGGTCCGCCGGGCGGCAAGGTGGTTATCAGCGGCCCGCCCCGCCGCCCGACACCGGCAGCCGCGACCGGCTCTGCTTGCCGGCGCCGACCCCACGAGGCAGACTGAAGCGACACGGCGCCGCACCGAAGCGCCGTGAGCCCCCAGCAAGCCGGTCCGATGCACGACGAAGAAACGTCACGCGGCTCGGTCACCCGGTGGATCGCCGATCTCCGGGAGGGGGACGACTCGGTCGCCCAGCGCGAGCTCTGGGACCGCTACTTCCGCCGGATCGTGGCCCTGGCGAGGACCAAGCTTGGCGCCCTGCCTCGCGCGGCGAGCGACGAAGAGGACGTGGCCATCAGCGCCATGCAGAGCCTTTTCCACGGGTTTGCCGGCGACCGCTTCCCCGACCTGCAAGACCGCGACAACCTCTGGTCGCTGCTCGCCAAGATCACCGCCCGCAAGGCGATCAACGAGCGCTACAAGCAGACCGCGCTGAAGCGCGGCGGCGGCCAGCCGAGGGTGCGGATCGGCCCCACGGCCGACGACGAAGGGACCCCCGGCTGCGACCCGTCGGACGACGAGCTGGGGCCCGAGTTCGTCGTCGCCATGCAAGACGAGATGCGCCGCCTGCTCGCCCTGCTGCCCGACGACACGCTCCGCCTGGTCGCCGGCAGGAAGCTCGAGGGCTACAGCAGCGCCGAGATCGCCACCGAGCTGGGCGTGGTCGAGCGGACGGTCGAGCGGAAGCTGGCGCTGATCCGCGCAAGCTGGGCCCCCGCCGCCGACGCGCCGCCTGCGTAGCCGATGCTGGGCGCCGGTTCGGCTTTTGGGGGGAATGCCCAACGATCAAGCCCCAACGATCAAGTGCGTCGGGCTGACCCGGCTACCCGAAGACCCTAGCCATGAGCCGCTAGCCACCGACCACCGACCACCGTTGGTCATTGGTCATTCGCAAAAACTCTCTGTGTCGTGTCGGCCCGCGTCGGCCGTTGCTGATGAGCCCCACACACACCAGCCCTACGGCGCCTGCGACCGACGCCGGCTCGGGAACCGCCACAGCCGGCGCGGCGACGACCACCTGTGCGTCGGGGTCGTCGCCGGGCAGCGTGACGCCGCGGTCGAGCGGGTCCTCGGCGTCGTAGAGGGGCTCGCTGCCCGCCCCAGCGTCGACGCCGAAGCGCACGTCGGTGTCGGCCAACACGCCCTCGACCGCCACCTCGCCCAGATGATCCCGCCAGACCGTGTAGTCGGCCCCGTCCACCAGGCCGTCGGCGTTGCCGTCGGCCGGCGCAAAGACATCGCCGTACGCCGACGCCCACACCACGTAGTCCGCCGAGTCGACCGCGCCTTCCATCGCGTAGTCGCCCGGCGCGAGGGTGCGCTCGACCACGCCCCGGTCGCCCAGTTGCAGGTGCAGGTCGACCATCGCCCCGGCCGCCAGGGCGGCCAGGTCGAATTCGGCCAACAGCCAAGCCGGCTGGCCATCGCCCGCCGCCACACAGCCGGTCTCGGTGGCGGCGCAGTAGGGGCCCGGCCCGCGGACGCCGGGCGCCGGCTCGAGCGTGAACGCGTTCACGCCACGCAGCGCGTCGACCGCGCCGATCGCGACCACCGGCGGCGGCACGTCCGACAACAGCGGCGGCGTGGAGGCCGAGTCGCGCGTGAACTCGAAGCGCTGCGTTCCGGGCTCGGCGTCGTTGAAGAAGGTGTACGTCCCGTCGACGAACTCCACGCCGGTCGCGCTCGCCACCACGTCGAGCGAGACCGCCGTGAACTGCCGCCCCGCCGTGGGGCGGCCCCACACACGGAACGTCGTCACCACGCCCTCTTTCGGCGCGATGCTCGGCGCCTCCGGCCCCGGCGACACCACGTCCGACAGCGACAGCCAGAACTCGGCCGCCGCGGCCCGTTCACCAAGCCCCGGCCCGAGCACGGCCGACGCGACCAGACACGCCGCCGCAACGCGGAGACTCTCGGCGCTGGAGGCAAACGACATCATGGGTCCGAAAACGAGAGAAGTTCACGCTCCGTTCAGAATACCCCTGCCGGGACCTCCCAACCAAGCGATTTGAGACCCTTCGCAACCATTGGCTTTACGCGCCCGCCACTCGCTATGCTGAGCGTGAAATGAAACGGCCCCCGCAGAGATCCGAAAACCGTGGCGCCGTCGCTCGCCGACGGGCCGGCGCACCCTTGTTGCGCTTCGCTACGATCGCCGGTGCTTTGCACCTTCTCGGCGGAGCGGCTTGCGCGCAGATAGGGCTGTTCGAACGGGTATTTACCGAAGACTTCGACGCGGTCCCGCTGATCGGCTCGCCCACTTACCAGTTGCCCAACGCCTGGTCGCCCGACCCGCCCGGCGGCTGGCAGAGCTTCCAGATCGTCGAGCCAACCGGCGGCACGCCCGAGTTCGCCGGCTGGACCTTCTGGCGAGACGGGCTCTGGGAGCAGGTCGGCGGCGGCCTGCGGCCGTTCTTCGACCGCGGCCGTGGCGTGGTGGCCGTCGCGGACCCGGACCTTTGGAACGACCAGCTCCAGCCGGGCGCCGAGCCCTTCAGCTACCAAACGCTGCTCCGCACGCCGGTCATCGACCTCTCGGACCTGCACGCCGACACCCGCCGCCTGACGCTCGGGTTCGACACGAGCTGGCAAGGCGGTTGCTGCGGCGAAGGGGGCTCGAGCGAATCGCCGGGCAACGTCGCTGCGGTGGTCCGGGCACGCTTCGGGCCGGACTCCACGCCGGTCGAGCTGCTCCGCTGGGAGTCGGCGCCCTACTTCGACCGCGAAGGGCGGCCCACGCGCGACCCGGTCGACGACCAGGGCGTCGCCAACCGGCGCAACCCGCGGTTCCAGTCGCTCGTCGCGAGCGACCGCCTGTTCATCGATCTCACCGACCTCGTCAACGGCCCGCTGCTGGCCGCTTCCGACGGCGGCGCGGCGCCCGCCGCTGCGGCCTCGGCCGGATCGATCGTGCTCGAGTTCGGCGTCGAGGGCGCCGGCGAGGACGCGTACTGGGCGGTCGACAACGTCGAGGTCTCTGCTCTAGCGGGCGACCCGATCCTCGGCGACATGTACATCGACGGCCTCATCGACGAGAGAGACATCGACGAGTTCGCCCTCGGCCTGCTCGACGAGCTCGCCTACGAGGACGCCTGGGGCGGCGTTTCCCCCGGCGACCGTGGCAGCCCGGACGGGGTGTTCGACTACGACGACATCCCCTGGTTCCTCGAGCTGGTCGCGCCCCACGTGGGCGGCGCCGAGGCGGCCCTGGCCTTCGCCCTGGCCGGCGTGCCCGAGCCCGGCGGCGCCACGCTCGCGGCGGCCGCGGCCCTCGCGCTGGCCCTCGGGCGCGGGAGGGCGGCGCGATGATTCCCCGCCCGGCCGACCCGCTGCGCGGCTTCACGCTCGTAGAGCTGCTGGTCGTGATCGCGATCATCGCGGTGCTGATCGGCCTCTTGCTGCCGGCCGTGCAGGCGGCGCGCGAGGCCGCGCGGCGGTCGATCTGCACCAGCAACCTCAAGCAGCTCTCGCTGGCGACCCACAACTACGAATCGGCCGAACGCGTCCTGCCGCCCGGCGCGACGCTGCCGCCGGACGACAACACCGAGGGCGTGTCGTGGCGCGTGTGGATCCTGCCGCACGCGGAAGAGCAGGCCCTGTTCGACCAGATCGGCGTCGACCAACGCGGCTCGATGGCCGACAAGAACCCCGCGTCCGGCGTGCCCGACGTGATGGCTTGCCCGAGCGACCCCGACCTGCCGCTGCAGTCACCGGCGGAGCACTGGTCCAACTACGACGGCGTGGCCGGCTCTGGCACGACCGACGAGGGGCGGCTGCTCACCGTTTCCGAGACCCCCTTCGGCGGCGTGTTCGTCGACGGCGTCTACTACGCCGACAGCCAAACCCGCTTCGGCCACATCACCGACGGCGCCTCGCACACGCTCGCAATCGGCGAGCGGGCCTACATGCTGAGCCTCGGCCAGTGGGTGCTCGGCGGGCGCTGGAACGGCAGCCCGTACTTCAAGCGCATCCGCACCATCAGCACTAAAAACGTGCGCTCGCCCATCAACGCCGACCCCGCCCAGTTCGGCTACCACCTGCTCGACGAAAACCGCCCCGCCGGCGCCCCCGCCACGCTGCTGATGAACGACTTCTACTTCGGCAGCCACCACCCCGGCGGCGCCCACTTCGCAATGGCCGACGGCAGCGTGCATTTTCTGCCGGACGACCTCGAGATCGGCCTGTTCTTTGCGCTCGCGACCCGCGCGGGCGAAGAAACGCTCGAGGAGCGATTGTAGTGCATGCGACACGAGGCGCCCAAAAGTCACTCATGCGATACATCACCGAGCCGCGCCCGTCAGGAAGCGACCAACTACGCTTGCGAGCTGTTCGGTCGCTTCCTGACGGCTTGGCTCGGCTGCCGGCTTAGAAACCGGTAGGATGCTGTCCCGCAAAGCGGGATCGCACCGCCATCGTGGCGTGGAACCTCTACGTTCGCTGGATCGCACCCTACGGGCTTCACTAGACCGCCCAACCCCAGGGGCTTAAACAGGGCTTTGCTGAATAAGTGCTGCTTACGTCGGGAAACCCTGTCCAATAGCAAGTTCGTCGGCAAAACCGTCGGCGGAAACCACATGCAACAATGCCCCATTTGCTACGCCGACTTGGAGACGCGCGATGTCGCACCATGCTACATGTGCGGCGGCCTGCCCAGTGAACTGGAGCACTTGGATCAGAAACGTCATACATACGGTGTTTACCGTTTCCCGAACGGAACGGAGATGGAACTGTGCGAGATTTGCTTCCTGGACATGGAATCAATCGACGGCGAACATTGGGGACTCGGTCGCGGACATCGTATTAAAACTACTGATCTCGCGTTGGTACGGCAAGATTTTTCGCCGCGAGTCACGCGCGATAAATACTGTCCTAACTGCGATGCTCGACTTGCATACTTGAAAGCACTTCGTGAAATTCTGAACTGCAACAACGAAAACTGCGACACAATTCGCGACTGACATTGGTACAATCAAGTTGAAGCTTGACGCGATGTCGAAACGGAAAATGCCGACGAACAAAGCCGTGGACCGAAGCGGCGAAGTTGGGCGGTTTTGAAGTGGAAAGTCTTTCGTCGCCGCTCGGTTACGGCGGCCGTTCGCTCGAAGACGCCCATGCGCTGGTGCTGCAACGCTATTCAACAGCAGTTCGAGGCCCGCAAGAAGCGCGGCATCGCCGTTGTCGCGGTGCCGCCAAATGAGCTGCACCCCGAACCACGCTTCCAACTGTCGCTCCGCTCGATCGACGATGAGGTGGTCCGCAAGGTCCAGTCGCCACTAGCGGGTGAGTACGTCGCGCAAACGCTTCAGACGTGGGCTCCGATCAAGTACTGCCCGTGGTGTGGCGTTGAGTTGCGCCGCTTCTACCGGAAGACGTGGGACGCCCTTTACGATGAGTCGGAGCTATCGAGCCTCGAACGGCAAGCGAACTAACCCGCCAATGCACCGGACCGGGCCGGCGGTATGATCTCTTTCGGTCGAGCGCGGCTCGGCGCCGGCCCGGCCGGTGATCGGCCGTACGTTCGCTCCAAATAAAGCGTCGTCGTCGGCAAGGTCTGAGTTCGGCCAGAAGGACCGGTTCGAGTCGCGATGCGTACGTGCGGCGACAACGCGCGGCTTGACGCCGTCCCCCGCGTTCGGGTCACGGCGAATCGCCAACGATTGCGGTCGCTTGTTCGTACAGCCGCTCTACCGTCAGGTCGACCGGGTCGACCAACCGCTCTAGGTCCGAGAGGGCCGCCACGCCGACGCGCGGCCGCTCGCCCGCGACGCCGATCCTCCCACGCTCGGCGAGCAAAGCGCGGCGCCGGACGGCGGTCCGCAGGTCGGCGCCCTCTTGCTCTGCGAGCGCGTCCCATTCCGCGTAGGCCTGCTCCAACGCCTGCGCGGCTTGCTCGGGTTCGCCTGCCGCGGCCAGCAGCTTCGCGAGCCACTCGGAGGCCTCGGCGTAGAGGGCGCGTGTCTCGACGGTTGCGTCGGGTACGGCCGACGCCGTGCGGAGCGTCGGCTCGGCGGCGCGGAGTTGCGTAATCGCTTCGTCGGGCCGGTCGGCGGCCGCGAGCAGCTTTGCAAGGCCGACCCGGCTGCGGGCCGCGCGGAGCGGATCGGACTCGGCCTGGATCGCTTCGAGCAGTCCTTCACCGCGCGCTGTGACAAGGTCGCTGGCCCATTGGCGGCGCCATCCCGCCATCCTGTCGCCCCCGGCACCGGCGCCGCGATCGCCGGGGGCGCGGGTCGCGTTGTAGCCGGGGCGTTTGAGGCGGTCGATCTCGGCGTTGAGCTGCTGGTTCTGGAAGCGTTCCGAGCCGATACGACGGACGATCTCTTGGTTCTGCCGCCACATCACCCACGCGGCGACCGGGCCCGCCACCGCGAGCAACGCGGTCAGCCCTAGCGCGGTCGCCGAAGCCGGCCGCCGCCGCGCCCACCGCCCCGCCCTGCCCCACGGCGAGAGCGGCCGCGCGTGCACCGGCTCGCCGCGCAGGTACCGCCGCATCTCGTCGCGCAGGTCGGCGGCCGAGTCGTAGCGCCGGCCCGGGTCGCGCTCCAGGCACTTCAGGCACACGGTCGCCAGGTCTTGCGGCACGCTGTCGTCCAGCCGGCGCGGGCTGGGCGGGTCGTCGGTCAGGCGTTGCTGGATCTGGCTGGTCGCCGTGCCGCGGAAGGGGAGCTCGCCGGTCAACAAGCGGAAGAGCACCACGCCCAGCGCGTAGATGTCGGTCCGCTTGTCGACCCACCGCACCTGCCCGCTCGCCTGCTCGGGCGACATGTAGGCCGGCGTGCCGAGCACCTGGCCCTCGACGGTCATCGTCGCCTCGCCGGCTTCGCGCTTCGCCAGGCCGAAGTCCATCAGCCGCGGGCGCCCCACGCCGGCCTCGGCGAGCGACGCGTCGCTAGCCGCCGAGGCCGCGTCGAGCATCACGTTCGAGGGCTTCAGGTCCCGATGGATCACGCCCCGCAGGTGCGCGTACTCCAGCGCGTCGGCCAAGTCGGCCACGATCGCCGCCGCCTGCCGCGGCGTGGGGCGCCAGTGCTTGAGCCGGTCGGAGAGCGGCTCGCCGTCGACCAGCTCGCTGACGATATAGATCGAGCCGGCGCCCTCCAGGTCGCGGCCGACCTCGTAAACGCCCACGATCCCCGGGTGCGCGAGTTGGGCCGCGGCGCGGGCCTCCCGGAAGAACATCTCTGCCTCGCGCGGCGTGAGGCCGCCGCGGCGGGGCAGCTTGAGGGCCACGTCGCGGTCGAGCTCCGGGTCCCGCGCGCGCCACACCGCGCCGAAGCCCCCCACACCGAGCCGCTCGCGCAGCAAGAACCGCCCGACCCGCACCGGCTCGGCCAGCGGCCGGTCGCCGCCGCCCAGGAGGCCGAACGTGCTCCCGCAGCTGGTGCAGGTAATGTCTTCCAGCGGCGCGTCGGCCGACAGGTCGACCCCCCCGTGGCACTGCGGGCACCGCAAGCGGAGGCCGCCGCTGAACGAGCCCGAGGCCATGCCCGACGGCGCCGGCAGGGTCGCCAGGTCGTCGCGGCTGGCCGCCGCGAGCGCCGCCAGCTCCGGCCGGCCGGCGAACCAGTCGGCCTCCGACTCGCCCCGGTCCGCGCGGTACTGCCGCTCGATCGCGAACAGCTCCAGCAGCCCACGATGGCGGGCCGGCTCGGGCAGACCCTCGGCCGCTTGCTCGCACCGCGGCCCCACTCCGTGCGGGCCGGCAGCGACCCACGCCTGCTCGAAGCGGTCGCACGCCGAATCGATCTGTGCGAGCAGCTCGATCGGCAAGGCTTCGGTCGGCATCGGCCCGTGGGGCGTCGGCGCTCGGGAAGCGGCGTGGGTAGCCGCTCCGGGCTGGGTCTGCGAAACTCAGGGAGCATACCCGCTACGGCGGCCCCACAGCGACCGATCCCTCTCCGCGCCCCTATGGAAATCTGGCCCGCCATCGACCTCCGCGGCGGCAAGTGCGTCCGGCTACGCCAGGGCGATTACGCCCAAGAGACCGTCTTCAACGACGAGCCGGCCGACGTGGCCCGGCAATTCGCCGAGGCCGGCGCGACGCGCTTGCACGTGGTCGACCTGGACGGCGCACGCGAGGGAGCGCCGGTCAACCTGCCGGCGGTCGAGGAGATCCTCGAGGCCCTCGGCGCGTACGCGGGGCCGTTCCACATCGAGCTGGGCGGGGGCATCCGCGACGAGCAATCGATCGCCGAGCTGCTCGACTTCGGGCTGACTCGACTGGTCGTTGGCACGTCGGCGATCAAGCACACCGACTGGTTCGAGGGGATCGTCGACCGCTTCCCCAACAAGCTCGTGCTCGGCATCGACGCGCGCGACGGCCTCGTAGCGACCGACGGCTGGCTCGAAACCAGCCAGACCGACGCGGTCGAGCTGGCCAGCCGCTTCGCCGACAAGCCGCTCTCGGCGATCGTGTACACCGACATCGCGACCGACGGCATGATGCAGGGCCCGAACGTCGACGCGATGGCCCAGATGCAACACGCCATGGGCGACCTGCCGGTCGTGGCCTCCGGCGGCGTCACCACGCTCGACGACATCCGCCACCTGAAAGAAGCCGGCCTCGCCGCCGCGATCATCGGCCGCGCGCTCTACGAGGGCTCGATCGACCTGGCCGAGGCGCTCCGCGTCGCGTCGTAACGAGCGGCCCGGCGCCCGTCCGATCGGCAGACCCGCCCACGAATAGCGCGAAGGGTCGCGAATGAAAGGCCACCCTTCGCTTCCTTCGCAGGCCGCGCTCTGCCACTGGCCACTGGCCACTGGCCACGGGCCACCAGCCACGGGCCACCAGCCACTAGTCCGCCAACTCCCGCGCGCGGCGCACCAGGTCCAAGAACTCCGCGCGGCGGCCGTGCGGGTCGTCGCCCAGCGCGTCGCGGGCGAGGTCGAGCACCTGATCGTACGACCCGTCGCCCGCGTGCTTGGAGTCTCGCAGCAGCATGCCGAACTGTGCGACCGCCGACGCGAACGCGTGGTCGATCGTCGGCTGCCGCGGCTCGTCGCCCGGGTCCTCGAGCGGGAACTCGAGCTTCTTGCTCGCGCCCCCTTCGGGCTGCTTGTAGCGGATCTTGAGGGTAAGCAGCTCGTTGGCTGTCGGCTGTCGGCTGTCGGTTATCGGCTCGGCTCCGAGGGCTGATGCCCTCGGCTCCGGTTCGGCGCCGCTGGTCGCGGCGTCGTCCTCCGCGGTCCGACCGCTGCCGTCTGCCGTCTGCCTACCGCCCTCTGCCCTCTGCCTGCTGCTGTCTGCCCTCTGCCTACTGCTGTCTGCCTGCTGCCCTCTGCCCTCTGCCTGCTGGTACTTCAGGTCGTCGACCGCCCCCTCCGGGGGCTCGGCGCCCACGGGGACCACTTCGTACAGCGCGGTCACGGTGTGGCCCGCGCCGATCTCGCCGGCGTCCTTCGTGTCGTCGTTGAAGTCCTCGGCGGCTAGCAAGCGGTTCTCGTAGCCGATCAAGCGGTAAGCAGCCACCTTCTGCGGGTTGAATTCGACCTGTAGCTTCACGTCCTTCGCGATGGTCACGAGCGTTCCGGCCAGGTCGGTCGACAGCACTCGGCGCGCCTCGCGCTCGGAGTCGATGTACGCGTAGTGCCCGTCGCCGCGGCCGGAGATCGCCTCGAGCATCTCGTCGTTGAGGTTGCCGCGGCCGAAGCCGAGCACCGTGAGGAACACGCCGGTCTCCTTCGCGCGGGTCTGGGCCATCGTGGCCAGCTCCTCCGTGCCGGTGACCCCCACGTTGAAGTCGCCGTCGGTGCAGAGAACGACCCGGTTCACACCGCCCGTGATCTTGTTCCGCTCGGCGATCTCGTAAGCCAGCCGCAGCCCGGCGCCGCCGGCGGTCGAGCCCACCGCTGTGAGCCGGCCGAGGGCCGAGCGGATCTCGTCTTTCTCCATGCCCGACGTGCTCGGCAGCACCACCCCCTCGTTGCCCGCGTACACGACGATCGCCACGCGGTCGTTCTCCCCGAGCCGGTCGACCAGCGCTTGGAGGCCGGCGACCACCAAGGGGAGCTTGTTCGGCTGGTTCATCGACCCGGACACGTCGACCAGGAACACCAGGTTCGTGAGCGGCCGCTTGTCGACATCGATCTTCTTCCCTTGGATGCCGATCCGCACCAGCAGGTGCTCCGGCTTCCACGGGGCCCGGCCGACCTCCATCGACGCGGCGAACGGGTCTTCGCTGTCGGCGGCCGGGGCCGGGTAGTCGTAGTCGAAGTAGTTGACCAGCTCCTCGATCCGCACGGCCGCGGCCGGCGGCATCTTGTGAGCGTCGAGCAGGTACTGCCGCACGTTGGTGTAGCTAGCCGTATCGACGTCGACGCTGAACGTGCTCAGCGCGTCCTGCCCGTCGGGCTTGACGAAGTGGTTCTCTTGGATGTCGGCGTAGCGGTCGCGCGACGGGGGCTCCCGGAATTGCCAGCCGCGGTGCTCCGAATCAGCTTGCCGAAAGGCAGGCGGAAGCGATGTCGGCGACTGAGGACTGGTGAACAGACTTTGGCTCCTGAGCCTGCTGTAAGACTCTTCGTGCCTCGCTCTAGCGGCCGCGGACGATGTGTCGGGTTGGGCGAAGCGCAACTGGATATCGTCGCCGGGCGTCGCCGGCGCTGCCCTGCCGCCCGCCGCGATGCCGAACTCGCCGCCGTATCCGCCCGCCGCCGGCAGCGCAGAGCTCGGCGCCGCTTCAAATAACGGCTCGTCGCCGAGCCGCCGCTGCAATGCCGCGGGCGACACGCCCTGCGACGCGCTCCGGTCGCTCTTCGCCAGCAGCACACCAGCCGATTCGGCGTCATTCGATGACGGCTCGGGCGGCTCGGGTCCGTCTGTGACCACCGCGGCGCCGCGGTCGACCGACGACGGGCGCGCCGGTCGCGTCGCCGGCGATGGTTGCGACAACTCAATCCCTGCCGGCGAATCCGACGCCGCTTGCGGCCGCGGTTCGTTGGCTTCGCGCTGTTCCGGCAGTGCTGATTTCGGGCGTAGTTCGACATGCGATTCAGCGCCGGAGTTCATCCGCCGTGCCGTGTCCCGCACGGTCGGCGCCGAGTTGACCAGCAGCAACGAAACGCCGACGAGTACCGTCGCCGCGATAGCGAAGCGGACGAGCGGCCCGCGGCCCCTCGCGCCGCGACCGGCGGCGGGTTCCGATGGGTGGGCAGCCACTTTCTGTTCCTCCCTACGGTCGGCGATCCGCGCCGAGAGGTCCGGCGGCCGCTCGCCGCCGATTGCCTCGGCTAGCACGCGGTCGACGAAGCGGTCGCGTGCGTCGTCGCGCGGGTCTTGGTTACTGGTTTGGGAGTCATTCATAACGGTTCGCTCGTAGGCGAGCCGGCGACGTTAGTCGTCGGTGGGAACGCCGATTAGGGTGTCTTGTCTGGTGATTCCACCGACCACTGACGTGGCCGGCTCGCGGCCGTGCGTATCGCTACCCGCGGCCGCCGGCCTGCGCCGGTTCACTCGACGACGCTTTGCCGCGCCAGCGTTTGCTCGATACACACGCGCAGCTTCGCGCGGGTCCGCCGCAGCAGGGTCTTCACGCCGTCGGTGGTCATGCCGAGCCGCGCGGCGATCGCGTCGCGCGATTCGGACTGCTTGTATTGGAGGTCGATCGCCTGGGCCGCGCGGCCTTCGAGCCGCTCCACACAGCCGCGGGCCGCGTCGAGGTGGTCGCCCCAATCGCCGGCGGAACGGCCGAGCGCCTCGCCCCAGACGGCCTCGGCCGCTTCGAGGTCGACCTCGCGCACCCGACGGCTCTCTTTCCGCCGGAGCATCAACAGCCCTCGCCGCGCGACGGTCCGCAGGTAGGCGCGTGTTTGCGCGTCCGACGTCTCTGCGAACGCCGCCCGCGCGACGGCGAGGAACGTCTCTTGGGTGAGGTCGTCCGCCTCGTGCGGCTCGGCGCCGAGGAACCGCAGGTAGCGCCAGACCTCGGCCTGGTGGTCCCGCACCAACCGAGCGAGCACTTCGCCGGGCGGGGCGGCGCCGTGGGCGGGGTCGTGTTGCTCGTGGGTCGGCCTGCGTTCGCACGGCCCGGGGGGCGCGGGCGGGTCGGCGTCGGCGGCTGGCGTGGGCTTGCTCACGACGGTCATGCCCCCACAGTGCCGCGGGCCCCGCGCGGGGGTTCAAGAAAACTAGAAATCGCCGCCGCGAGCTGTTGTACTAGGCCGCGGCGCTGTCCGCCGACTCTTCGCAAGAACCCCGGGGCGATCGATGCTCTTCGGCAGACCCTCTCTCTTCGCCGTTCTCCTGCTGGCGCCCGCCGCGCTCGCGACCGAGCCGCTGGCCGGCTCGCGCCCCAATGTGGTGGTCGTGATCACCGACGACCAGGGCTACGGGGTGCTCGGGCGGCACGGCCACCCGTGGATCGAGACCCCGAACCTCGACCGGCTGTACGACGCCAGCACGCGCTTCACCCGCTTCCTCGTCAGCCCCACCTGCGCGCCGACCCGCTCGGCCCTGATGACCGGTCGCCACCCGATGCGCAACGGGGTGACCCACACGATCTTCGAACGCGAACGCCTGACGCTCGACGCGGTCACCCTGCCCCAGGCGCTGGGCCGCGTGGGCTACACGACGGCCATCTTCGGCAAGTGGCACCTGGGCGATGAGGACCCGTACCAGCCGCAGAACCGCGGCTTCGACGAGGCCTTCGTCCACGGCGCCGGCGGCATCGGCCAGGCGTACAACTGCAGCTGCGCCGACGCGCCGGGCAACTCGTACTTCGACCCCGTCATCCGCCACAACGGCCGTTTCGTGCAGACCAAGGGCTTCTGCACCGACGTGTTCTTCTCAGCGGCGCTGGGGTGGATCGACGCGCAACGCGCCGGCGACCAGCCGTTCTTCGCTTACATCGCGACCAACGCGCCGCACGACCCGTTCCACGCGCCCGAAGCGAATCGACAGAAGTTCGAGCGGCTCGGCTTCGACGAGAACAAGGCCGGCTTCTACGGCATGGTCGAGAACATCGACGAGAACGTCGGCCGGCTGCTCGACCGCCTCGCCGAGTGGGACCTGACGGAGTCGACCGTCGTGGTCTTTATGTCCGACAACGGCACGGTCGCCGCCGGCGCGGGCGAAGAGGGCGAGCAAATCGGCCGCACGCCCGAGGGCCAGCCCCTCCGCGCGTACAACGCCGGGATGGCGGGGATGAAGGGCTCGGTCGACGAGGGCGGGGTGCGGGTTCCGTTGTTCGTTCGGTGGGACGGCCGGGTCGAGGCCGGGCGCGACGTCGACACGCTCGCCGCCCACGTCGACTTCGCGCCGACGATCGCCGCGCTCGCCGGCGCCGAGCTGCCACCCCAGCAGGTCGAGGGCCGCAGCCTGCTGCCGCTCGTCGCCGGCGACGCGGGCCACTGGCCGCCGCGATACCTGTTCACCCACCGGGGCCGCTGGCCCGTCGGCGCCGAGCCGAACGATCACCAGTGGGAGCACTTCGCCGTGCGCGACCAGCAGCACCGCCTCGTCGGCCGCGACGAGCTCTACGACATGACCACCGACCCGGGCCAGACGACCAACCTGGCCGACCAGCGCCCCGAGGTCGTTCGGTCGATGCTCGCCGCGTACGACCGGTGGTGGCGCGGCACGCGCCCGCTGATGGTCAATGAGCGGGCGCCGATGTCGCCCACGCGGCCTTTCCACGAGGCGTATCGCCGGCAGCAACGAGAGGGGGGCCTTCCGGATTGGCGGGCGCCGGCGTTCTGAGTTGCGGCGGCGACGCTTGGCGCGGGTCGCAGCGTTGCTCCAGCTCGAGCAGCGAGGCCTCGATCCGCTTGCGGAGCTCCTCGACGCCCTCGCCCCCGTTGGGCAAGATCGGCTCGGCGAAGTAGGCGTCGACGCGGCTCAGCGGCAGCGGGACCTGGAATCGATCCCAGGCGCCGGCGATCGTGAGTTTCCAACGAGGGACCAGCACCACGTTCAACACCGCGGCGTCGGATCGTATCGCCAACGAAGCGATCCCTTTCCTGACGTGCCCCCGGGGGCCCCGGGGGCCGTCGACCGCGATGATGGCCGGCCCCACGTTCCGCACGTGCTCGACCAGCGTGTCGACCGCGGCGGCGCCCCCGCGGGAGGTTCCGGCGTGCTGGCTCGACCCCCGTATCGCCGTCACCCCCAAGGCGCGGAACGCTTGCACGAGCAGCTCGCCGTCGCCGGACTGCGAGACCATCGCCGCGGTGTTCGGCTCGGTGTTGATCGCCGCCGCGATCTGGTTCGCGTGCAAGATCGAGTACACGTACGGCCGCCCCGCCGCTCGCAGCGCGGGCCTCGGGTCGCCGTGCACACGCAGCCGGCAGGTCCAACGCATCAGCATCACGACGGCCGCGATCGGCCAGGCGATGACTCGTGGCGAAATCTTCACAGGTGGGTCGCGGCTCGAGGCGGGGCCGTCGCGCGGCCCACGCCGCGCGTTGCGCCGCGGAGAATAGCCATAACCGCAGTCGCCGGACTACGCCATTTCCCATGCGGCCAGCCGCTGGGGGACGTGTCCTCTAGCCCCGGAAGCCACGCGCGCAAAAAAAGCCGCCGGCTCCCGCCGGCGGCTTATTGTCTCACTGCATACTGCCCTCTGCCCGCTCACCTCAGGCCACGCCGAACTCCGGCCGCCGCCGTCCGAGTTGGCCCTGCAAGCGGTTGACGATGGCCGAGTGCATCTGGCTCACGCGGCTCTCGGACAGGTCGAGCGTCGCGCCGATCTCCTTCATCGTCAGCTCCTCGTAGTAGTAGAGGATGATGATCAGGCGCTCGTTGCGGTTCAGGCCCTTGGTCACGAGCCGCATCAGGTCCGACTTCTGGACCCGGCGGGTGGGGTCGTCCGACTTCTTGTCCTCGAGGATGTCGATCTCGCGGACGTCTTTGTAGCTGTCGGTCTCGTACCACTTCTTGTTGAGGCTGATGAGGCCCACCGCGTTGGCCTCTTGCATCATCTTTTCGAGCTCCGGCACGCTCATGCCCATGTGCTCGGCGAGCTCGATCTCGCTCGGCGAGCGGCCGTGCTTGGTCTCGAGCTGCTTGATCCCCTCGTTGAGCTTCGAGGCCTTCGAACGGACCAGCCGCGGCACCCAGTCCATGCTGCGGAGCTCGTCGAGCATCGCGCCGCGGATACGCGGCACGCAGTAGGTCTCGAACTTCACGCCCCGGTCCATGTCGTACGCGTTGATCGCGTCCATCAGGCCGAACACGCCGGCCGAGATCAGGTCGTCCAGCTCGACGCCGTCCGGCAGGCGGCTCCAGATCCGCTCGCCGTTGTACTTCACCAGCGGCAGGTACTCCTCGACCAGGCGGTTGCGCAGCGCCTTGTTGGTCGGGTCCGCTTTATATTTGCGCCAGACCTCGGCCATTTCCTTGGCGCGGGCCTCTTTGGCGGCTTCCTTTTTGGGGTCCTTCTCGGCCGCGCCGATCTGGGGACGCAAAACGCGGGTAGCGATCGTCGTCGCTGGCATGCATTCCTCCGTGAATCGCTAGGGCGTCGCCGCCGAGGCGCCGCCGCGGAAGCGGGGTCCGTCCCGCACCGGAAGGGTCGAGGTCGTAAGCATCAGCAGGCGTGGAGGAACCTTCCCTCGAGCCTCACGCCTGAAACCTCAAGCCTCCCTCGCCTCGTGTTCTTCGATCTTGTTCTGCAGCCGTTGTCGGACCGCTTCGTCGACGGTCGCCTCGGCGATCTGTCCCACGACGAGTCCCACCAACGCAAGAGCAAGCATCGCGACAACCGCCGTCGTGGCGGTCGCCTCGATCCCGCCGCCCAGGATCGCTCCCCGTGCGAAGGCGACCCCCATCCCGAGCGAGCCGAGCACGCCGGCGTACGCTCTGCCCATGACGAGTCCTTTCGCGTGGCCGCAAAACCTGAGCAGTCCACCCATCTTGCCGCACGGCGGCGCGACGGGTCGCACTGAAATGGTTTCGGCGCCCGGGCGGCCTCCGGTTGAGTCGATTTGTCAATTCGCATGGATTGGCGAGCAGCCGACCGGATCATTCAAGCCACCGCGCGGACTTCCGCTTCAGTCGCTTCGCCCACGAGCGTCGGCAGCCACCCGGCGAGCGTCGGCTCGCACCCCAGCGACGCCCGGCACGCCCGCCCGACCGCGTCGCGGGCCGCCTCGGCGGCCCGGGCGTCCGGGCAGTGGTTGACGAGCAAACCGACCCGCGAAGCCGCCGGCGCGCCGAGCCGCTTCAGGGCCGCCAGCGTGTTGACAAGAGACAAGCCGTCGGGCGTGGTGACCAGCAGCGGCCGCGCGGCCCGCGACGCCAGCTCCCGCCCCCAGCGGCTGTCGGCCACGCCCGCGTCGATCACGGCCCAAGCCTCGGCGCCGTCGATCCAACGCCGCGCGCTCCGCAGCAGCTTCTTCGCGATCTCGATCGCCGCCGGGCCCTGGCCCGCGGGCGGGTGCACGCCGAGCTTGACCGAGGTCGACAACGCGACCCGCGGCGAGGGGAGCCCCGACGCGCGGGTCAGGTAAGCCAGGTCGCTACGCCCCGGGTGCGCGTCGACCGCCAGCACGGCGATCCCCTCGCCCGCCGGAGCGGCGGCGGCTAGTTCGCGCGCGATGGCCAGCGTCGCCGCCGACGCGCCGACGCCTCCCTTGGCGCCGAGGACCACGGCCACCTGTTCGAAGACAGCCGGGCCGTCCGCGGCCGACAGGCTGGTCACCACCCGCCGCAGGTGCTCGGCTTGCGCTCCGCGCGACGCGTCGGTCGGTTCGCTCATCGGGGGGCGCCTCCGAGCAGGCGCCGGGCCAAGCCCGTGGGCTCCGCGACGGCGATGTCCTCCGGCACGTTCTGCCCGTCGGTCAGGTAGCTGACCGGCAGCCCGCACTCGGCGAGCGGCGCGGCGATGTGGCCGGTGGTGGGCGCCTCGTCGAATTTGGTCAGCAGCACCCGCGTCGGCCCGACCGCGGCGAACCGCGCCAGCGTGTCGCGCAGCGCGTGCGGCCCGGCGGTCACGCTCGCCACCAGGTGGGTCTCGTCGGGCTCGGCCGCGGCCAACAAGCGGCGGAGCTCGTCGATCTGCGCGGAGTCGCGCGGGCTGCGTCCGGCCGTGTCGATCAGCACGAGTTCGACGCCGGACAAGCGCTCCAGCGCCGCGCGCATCTGCGCGGCGTCGGCGACCACCTCCATCGGCAGGTCGACGATCTGCGCGTAGGTCCGCAGCTGCTCGACCGCGGCGACTCGGTACGTGTCAACCGTGACCAAGCCGACCCGCCGGCCTTCCCGCACGCGGAAGTTCGCGGCCAGTTTGGCGAGGGTCGTTGTCTTTCCCACTCCGGTTGGCCCGATCAACGCGGCCACCCGGCGCCCGCCGCGCTGCAGCCCGATCGGCCCGGCGACCGGCAGCAGCTGGCCGATCGCGTCGCACAGCGCGGCCTCGCCGGCGCCGGCTGCCGGCAGGCCACGGACCACCCCACGGGCGAACTCGCCCGAGAAGTCCGCGGCGATCAGCTTCGCGTAGATCGAAGCGGCGCCCGCCGCTGCCGAGTCCGCTGTCCGCGCGGGGCGCGGTGCTTCGCTCTTGCGGGCGGCGCCGCCACGGGCCGCCACCGGCGCGGCGACCGCCCGCGCGGCCCGGCTCGCTTGCTCCGCCAGCGGCGCCCGGTCCGGCGTCGCCGCGACCTCGACCATCGGCGCCCGCCATACCCGAGCGATCCCCCCCGGCGCAACCTCGCGCGTGTGCAAGATCGACGCCCCCGGCCCAAACTCCGCCCGGACCATCGCCAACGCGTCGCGCATCGATCGGGCCCGGAAAGTCTTGATGTGCATGGTGAGGGGCTGGTGGTCAGTGGTCAGTGGTCAGTGGTCAGTGCGTAGCGAAGCCACAAGTCCCCTCATCCCTCATCCCTCATCCCTCATCCCTCATCCCTCATCCCTCACCCCTCCCCCACCACCCCGTGGGTGACGAGCGTCGTGTCGCGGGTGACCTCGTTGAAGCTCATCACCACCAGTTGCGGCAGCGTGGTTTCGGTCATCTGTTTGACGGCCGCGCGGACCTGGGGGCTGACCAGCAGCACGGGGCTGTGTCCCTCGAGCGAGAGCTTCTCGACCTCGGCGTTGATCGCCCGGCTGATCGACTCGACCTGCGCCGGCGGCAGCCGCACGAACAGGCCGCGGTCGGAGTGCTCGAACCCCGCGCGGACCTTGTCCTCGAGCGACGGGTCGAGCGCCACCACGTGCAGGCGGCCTTCGGCGTCGCGGTAGCGGGTGCAGAGCTGCCGCGCCAAGCGGTGGCGCACGTACTCGGTCAGCAGGACCGGGTCCTTCGACTTCGGCGCGTTGTCGCCCAGCGCCTCGAGGATGGTCGCCAGCTGCCGGATCGACACCTGCTCGCGCAGCAGGTTCTGCAGCACGGCTTGGACCTCGGCCAGGCTCATCACGTCGGGGATCAGCTCGCCGACGACCGTCGGCGACTTGGCCTTGAGCTCCTCGATCAGGTGCTTGCACGCGTCGCGGGTGAGGATCTCGTCGGCGTGGCGGCGGCACACCTCGGTCAGGTGGGTGGCCAACACCGCGGCGGGCTCGACGACCGTGTAGCCGAGCATCTCGGCCTCGTCTTGCCGGGCGTGGTCGATCCACAACGCGGCGGCGCCGAACGCGGGGTCCTTGGTCGGGATGCCGTCGACCGCGCCGCTCGTCACGCCCGAGTCGATCGCCAGCAGCATGCCGGGCTCGAGCGCGCCGTCGGCGACCGGCATGTCGGCGATCTTGATCCGGTAGTGGTTCTGTTCTAGCCGCATGTTGTCGCGGATGCGGACCTTTGGCATCACGAGGCCGACCTCGCTCGCCACGCCCTGGCGCACCTTCTGGACGCGGTCGAGCAGGTCGCCACCGCGGTTGGGGTCGGCCACGCGGATCAGCCCCACGCCGAGCTCGACCTCCATCGGGTCGACCGCCAGGTAGTCCTCGATCCGCTTCTCGGGGGGCGCCTCGGCCTCGGCCTGTTCGTCGGCCGGGTCGCGCGTTTCGGGGCGCTTCTGCGCGACGCGCGCCATCGTCAAGCACGCCGCGCCGAGCGCCAGCAGCGGCAGCCTGGGCAGGCTCGTGAAGATCAGCACGCCGAGGAAGCAGCCGGCCACCGCCAGCGCTTGGGGCCGGCTGAACATCTGCTCGAGGAACTGCGCGGGCATGTTCGACCTGCGGCTGCTCCGCGTGACGAGCAAACCGGCCGCCAGCGAGATCAGGAACGCGGGCACCTGGCTCACCAGGCCGTCGCCGATCGTCAGGCGGGTGAACAGGGCGGCCGCGTCGGTGAAGTTCATCCCCTCTTGGCCGACGCCGATGATCAGCCCGCCGATGATGTTGATCACCGTGATCAGGATGCCGGCGATCGCGTCGCCGCGCACGAACTTGCTGGCGCCGTCCATGGCGCCGAAGAAGTCGGCCTGCTGCGTGATCTCCGCGCGGCGGGCCTGGGCCTCGCGCTCGTCGATGATGCCGGCGTTCAGGTCGGCGTCGATCGCCATCTGCTTGCCGGGCATGCCGTCCAGCGCGAACCGCGCGGCGACCTCGCTGATACGCGTCGCGCCCTTGGTGATCACGACGAACTGGATCACGATGATGATCACGAACAGGATCAAGCCGACGACGATCCGGTCGCCGGAGACCACCTCGCTGAACGCGGTGATCACCCCGCCGGCCGCGTTCATCCCCTCCGAGGGCGCTTGGGTGAGGATCAGCCGGGTGGTGGCCACGTTGAGCACCAGCCGCGCGAGCGTGGTCGCCAGCAGCAGCGACGGGAACACGCTGAACTCCAGCGGCGTGCGCACGTAGATCGTCGTCAGCAGCACGATCACGCTGATGGTGATGTTGGCGGCCAGCAGCACGTCGAGCAACGCGGCCGGCAGCGGCGCCATGATCACCAGCACGCTGGCGATCATCGCCACCGGCAAGATCAGGTCGCCCACACGGCCCCACGGGCCGCTCTGCGAAATGTCGTCTGTCCCACGCGCCATGCGTTCCCTCAACCTCTGCGGCCGCGCCTTCCTTGGCGCGGGCCATCAAGCCGCCGCCGCGATGAGCCGCGGCCGCGAGCGGGCGGGACGTTAGGAAAACTGCCGAGAAACCGGAAGACGGGATACGCGGCGGGCCGGGGGCCTGTGGTTCTTCGACCCTACCGCGGCTGGGCGACCGCGGGACGCCCGACGGCGGGGAGACGGAGCGAACACCCTCCCCCGCGATGGGAAAGGCCGGGCAGGGGCGAACAATCCGGGCGTCCGGCACGCCGCCTGCCCCACGCAAGGCGTGCTAGCCGTTGCGTGTCGTGCCGAGGCGCGCGGGGCGTGCATGCGGTGGCCATTCGGGCCGCCCGCTGGCGCCGCACGTGCGAGAATGGGCGGGCCGCGGGGGACTGCGGCGCGCCTAACGCACGCGGCCGGCCGCAAGGCGTGCGGCGTGTAACGCTTACGGAACCCGTTGCGGGCCAACGGTTTGACGGCGTTAAGTGACAGTTGAAGCGTTACGCGCCGTTTTTTCTGAGTGTCGCGTTTGTTGCGAAACGTCCTCGGCGGTCTGCCGCCAGAAGCGGCCAATTGCGCCAGGGCGTCGCGGCCCTTGTTCGCGCCGTCGCGCGGCGGGATACTCACCGCGACACACAACAACGACCGCCCAGCCCACCCGCCAGGAGGCCCCCCAAGTGCGACGCGCCAAGATCACCGTCATCGGAGCCGGCAACGTCGGAGCGACCTGTGCGCATTGGTGCGCAGCCGCCGAGCTCGGCGACATCGTGCTGCTGGATATCCCCGGCGACATGGCCGACATGCCGCGGGGCAAGGCGCTCGACCTGCGGCAGGCGTCGCCGATTTTCGGGTTCGACTCGAACGTGGTGGGCACGAACGACTACGCGGACACCGCCGGGTCGGACGTGGTGGTCATCACGGCGGGCATCCCCCGCAAGCCGGGCATGAGCCGCGACGATCTCCTGGCGACCAACGCCAAGATCATGACCAGCGTGTGCAACGAGGTGAAGTCGACCAGCCCCGACGCGGTGGTGATCGTCGTCAGCAACCCGCTCGACGCGATGGTCCAGCAGGCGCAGAAGGTGACCGGCTTCCCGCCGGAGCGCGTGATCGGCCAGGCGGGCGTGCTCGACACGGCCCGCTACCGCACGTTCTTGGCGATGGAACTGGGCGTGAGCGTGGAGGACGTGTCGGCGCTGCTGATGGGCGGCCACGGCGACACGATGGTGCCGCTTGCTAGCTGCACGTCGGTCGGCGGCATCCCGGTCACGCAGCTCATCAAGCAGGACCGCCTGGACGAGATCATCGACCGCACGCGCAAGGGGGGCGCCGAGATCGTCGGCCTGCTGAAGACCGGCAGCGCGTACTACGCGCCGGCCGGCGCGACGGCCCAGATGGTCGAGGCCGTCGTGCGCGACAAGAAGCGGCTGATCCCGGTCGCGGCCTACTGCGACAAGGAGTACGGCGTGGGCGGCTACTACGTGGGCGTGCCGGTCATCCTGGGCACGGGCGGCGTCGAGAAGATCGTCGAGCTGGAGCTCACCGACGACGAGAAAGCCGCCTTCCAGAAGAGCGTCGACGCGGTCAAGGAACTCGTCGGCGCGATGGCGAGTCTTGTTTGACTCGCCACGGGGCGTGGTCGGCCGCCGGGCCGACGAGCGGCGCGCGGCGCTAGCGTTGGCGGCGCCGCTACTGACGCAAATTTCTTCGCGTTGACGCCCCTCGAACCGCTGACATAGATTCCGCCCCACTTTGGCCGCGAGCGACCCCCTACCGGGCCGCGCGGCCGCCAATGTGAGCCCCCCGCACCACTCGCCGGAGCCAGGCCCCCACGATGCAACGAGTGCCGTCCGTCCTGCCTCACCCCTCGTCGGCTCCTCCGAAATTCGCGTCCGGCGCACTGGAGTCGCTCGTTCCGAGCAACCCCGTGCCGCACGCCGAGGCGCGCTCCGGCATGCCGGCCGACTGGGCTTGGCGGGCCGGCTGCGAGGTCGCCCCGGCGCCAGAACGAACGGCCACCTTCACACCGATGGGTTTCGAGCGTGAGTACGCTTACCCGCTGATCGTGTGGCTGCACGGCGCGGGCGCCGACGAGAGCTCGCTGCCGGAGGTCATGCGGCACGTGAGCCTGCGGAACTTCATCGCGGTGGCCCCCTGCGGCCGGTTTAACCTGTCGGCCGGCGCCGTGGAGACCGACTGCTGGGAGCAAACCGACGAGGCGATCGACGCGGCCGAGGAAGTGGTCGCCGACGCGATCGAAGCGGCCCGCTCCCGGTTCTGCCTGCACCCCAAACGCGTCTTTCTGGCCGGCGTGGGCGTCGGCGGCACGATGGCGATGCGGGTCGCGTTGCGGCAGCCGGGCTGGTTCGGCGGCGCCGCCACGCTCGACGGCCCGCTCCCTCGCCACGGGCGGCTGCTGTGCCGGGTCAACGAGTCGCGGCGGTTGCCGCTATTGCTCTCCGCGTGCCGCGACAGCCCGGCCTACCCCGAGCGCCGCGTCGGCAGCGACCTGGCGCTCTTGCACTCGGCCGGGTGCCGCGTCGGGGTGCGTCAGTACCCGGGAGCGGATGACCTCACGACGGCCATGCTGGCGGACCTCAACCGCTGGGCGATGGAGATCGTCTGCGGCGCCGCGACGCGGGCCTAGCGGCCGCTAGGAACGACGGCCGTTGGGCGTCCGTTGACACGGAGCGAGGCCGGCCGCTACAAGCCGCGGCGTCTGGAAGCGGCGCCCCGACGCGTCGCGGTCTTGCCGAGACGCACTCCCCCGTGGCCGAACCCGACCGCAACACCGAGTCGCTGGCTCGAGCCCCTCAGCGGCTCGTCGAGCGGCTCCGCGAATGGACCGCCGGCAGCAGCCGGCGGAACCGGATCGTCGGCGCCGGCCTCGCGGCGGCGGTGCTGGCTACCGTCGTGTCGTGGCTGACGGTCGCCGAGCTGGCCGTGGCGGACGACGGCCCGTCGGTCGCCCACGCGCTGGCGGCCCTCGACAACGGCGACGACGAGCGCGCCAGGTCCCTCATCGCGGGCCTCGACGAGGACCAGCTGTCGGGCCTCGAGTACGGCGCCGCGATGTACGCGCTGGGGGTGCTGAAGGTCCGCGACGCCCAACGGCAGTGGGCCCCGGAGCGGAGCCGCACCGATTACTTCGTCGCTTCGAAGTACCTCTCCGAGGCGCGGGCCATCGGCTTCCCGGGCAAGCGGGAGGCCTCCGGCTTGTTCCTGCTCGGCAAGTCGCTGATCGAGAGCCGGCAACTGGAGGACGGCGTCGCGGTGCTCGAGGCCGCGTTGCGGGCGGGCGTCGAGGACGACGCCGCGGCCCACCTGCTGCTGGCCGACGCGCACTTCTTCGCCCCGGCGCCCGATTACCAACGCACCATCAACGAGGCCGATCTCGCCGCCGAGGCGCCCAACGCAACCCCCGAGCAACGCTCGCAGGCGCTGCTGCTCAAGAGCGAAGCCCTCGCGGCGCTGGGCCGCGGCGACGAGGCGCTCCGGGCTTGCCAGCAAGCCGGCGGCACGGTCGACCCGGCCCGCCGCGCGCTGGTCGAAGCCAAGGCCCTCGTGGCCCAGGTCGCTCACGCGCCGGGCCCCGTTACCCCGCTGCTCATCAGCAAGGCGCAGGCCGCTCTGACGCGGGCCAAGCGGGCCGACAACCTGGCCACGTCGGTCAGCCGGGAGAGCGACTACCTGCGTGCTCAGGTCGCCGAGCTGGCCGGCCTGCGAGAGCAAGCCATCGCCGGCTACGGCGAGCTGCGGCGGACGCAGGGAACCTCGCCGGTCGGCATCGCGGGGGCCGTCGCCGAGGGACGCCTGTTGCAGGAGGAGGGCGAACCGGAGCAAGCCCTCGACTCCTACCGCCGGGCGATCGAGGCCCTGCAAACGAGCGGCCCCTACCGCAACGGCCTGATGCCGATGCGGGAGGTCGAGCGCCGCTTGCGGAACGCGCACGCCGACTACCTGGCGAGCGAGAACTTCTCGCCGGCGCTGCGGCTGACCGAGCAACTCGGCCAGCTCCTGGGACGGACCGAGCACCTGGCGATGCGGGCCGAGACCCTCCGCCGCTGGGGCGACGCGACCGTCGCCCGTGGGCTCGCCAAAGGGGCTCCGGGCCGGCCCTCCGTGCGTGTGGGCCGCCGTCGGCTCCGCGAGGCGGGGCTGGCCTACGAGCAGCTCGCCGAGTCGCGGTTCGCGTCGCGGCAGTTCACCGCCGACTTGCTCACCGCCGCCGAAGCCTACAGCGACGGCCAGGCCTACGACGACGCGATCCGCGTGCTCAACCGCTACGTGCGGCACGAGCCCGAGGACGGCAACGCGATCGTCCTGCTGCGGCTCGGCCAGGCGCACCTGGCTCGGGGGGAAGACACTCAAGCGATCGAGGCGTTCCGCCGCTGCCTCGAGTTCCACCCGACGGACGCCGCGTCGTACCAGGCGCGGCTGGAGTGCGCGGGGGCGCACCGCACGCTCGGCGAGTACGACGAGGCCGAGCGGTTGCTCCGCTACAACCTGACGCAGACCGCGCTGACGACCCGCAGCCCGGAGTGGAGGGCTTCGCAGTTCGAACTGGGGCGGCTGCTGGCCGAGGCCGGCCGCCACGACGAGGCGATCCGCGAGCTCGAGGAGGCGATCGAGCGGGCCGAGCTTTACCACCCCGACGACCATCGCGTGCTCCAAGCGCAGTACCGCATCGCGATGTCGCACCGCGCGGCCGCCGCCGAGCCGCTGGCCGAACTGGCCGCGGCGGAGACCGTCCGCGAACGCGAGCGGGCCCGCGGGCTCGCCCACGAGCACCTCGAGGCGTCGCTCGACATGTTCAATCGGGTCCGAAGGAAGCTCACGCTCGCCGAGTCCTCCGACGAGCTCGACCGGGCGACCCTCCGCAACTGCTACGTGCTCGCCGGCGACGTGCTCTTCGAGCTGGGCCGCTACGACGAGGCCATCCAGTCGTTCGCGAGCGTCTCGACGCTCCACCAGAACGAGCCGATGATGCTCCCGGCCTTCGTGCAGATCTACCACTGCTGGCGCCGGCTGGGCGACCGGCCCAAGGCGCTGGGCGTGATCCAGCAGGCGCGGCTGCTGCTCGAGCGGCTGCCGGCCGACGCGGAGTTCGTCGAGGCGACCAGCCGCAGCCGCCGCGAGTGGGACCGGCTGCTCGGGCAGCTCGCCTTGTTCTGATCGCCGCGGCCTGCGATAGGAGCCGCTATGCAAAGCGTCCCGCAACCGAACCGGTCGACCGCCGCCCTTGCGCGCTTGGTCCAGCAGAAACGCCGCCTGCTAGAGCAGCTGGTCGCGTTGTCGCGTCGCCAAGAGCAGCTCGTTGAAGAGGGCGAGATCGGCGCGTTGCTCGAGTTGCTCTCGGGCAAGCAGCACCTGATCACCGGGCTCGGCGTGGTCGAGCAGGGGCTCGACGCGTTCCGCGGCGACGACCCCGACGACCGCCCGTGGCCCACGGCGGCCGAGCGCCAGCGGTGCCAAGCCGACGCCCAGGCGTGCAACGAGTTGCTGCGGCAGGCGCTGGAATCGGAGAAGCGGCACGAGGAGCTCCTCAGCCGCCGCCGCGACGACCTGGCCGGGCGGTTGCGGCAAGCCCAATCGGCGCACGCGGCGTCGACCGCCTACAAGCCCCACCTGGCCCCGCGCCGGCCGGCGCCGCCGGCTGCGGCCGCCGCGCCGGCGCAGCCGCTCAGTGCGTGCCTCGACGTGTCGACCAGCGACTGACCCCAGCCCACAGCCCCCGACGGCCCGCCGTTATGAAACGCCCCGTCCCGAACCCGACACCCGACCAGCCGGAGCCGACCCCCGGCCTGTCTTTGTACCGCGGCGAAGAAACGGCCGACGCCGCGCCGGCGCCGGACGCTCCGCCGGCGTCGGACGCTCCGCCGGAGCTGGTCGACCTGCTCGACGCGTGGCGCTCGGCCACGTCGCGGCTTGAGCGCACGCACGCGCAGCTCCGCGACGAGGTCGCGCGGCTCACCGCCGAGCTGGAGGTCAAGAACCGCGAGCTGGCCCGCAAGAACCGCCTGGCGGACCTCGGCGAGATGGCGTCGCACGTCGCCCACGAGGTGCGCAACAGCCTCACGCCGATCACGCTCTACCTGAGCCTCGTCCGAAGGGGCCTCGCGCCGGGGTCGACCGCCCTGTCGGCGTTGTCGAAGGCCGAGGCCGGCTTCACCGCCCTGGAGGCCACCGTGAACGACCTGCTCGCTTTCAGCGCAAAACGCCAGCCCCAGGCGTCGGGCTTCTTGCTCGCGCCGATGATCGAAGAGGTCGTCCAGTCGCTCGCGCCGCAGCTCGAGGCGCAGGGCGTGGACACCGAGATCGACGTGCCGCCCGGCACGCCGCTGTGGGCCGACCGCGAGATGCTCCGCCGGGCCGTGCTGAACCTGCTGCTCAACGCGATGGACGCGATGCCCGGCGGCGGGGAGATCGTCGTCACCGGCTGCGAACTCGACGGTTGGTACGAGCTGGAGGTCGCCGACAACGGCCCCGGCTTCGACGACACGCAGCGGAGCCGCTTGTTCGAGCCGTTCTTCAGCACCAAGGAATCCGGCACCGGCCTGGGCCTGTCGGTGGTCGCCCACATGGCCGAAGCCCACGGCGGCTCGGTGCTCGCAGACAACTGCCCGGAAGGGGGCGCCGCGTTCACCATCCGCTTGCCCAAACCGATCGCCCACGAGGCAGCCGCGTGAGAAAGCAACGCCCCCAGCCCACGCCCGCCAGCGGCCGCGTGCTCGTGGTCGACGACCACGCGAGCGCGCGGGAGTCGGTCGCCGACGTGCTGCGGTGCGTCGGCCACCAAGCGACCGCCTGCTCCAGCGGCGCCGAGGCGCTCGCCGCTCTGCGGGGCGGCCAGTTCGACGTGGTGGTGACCGACCTGCAGATGCCCGGCATGAGCGGGCTGGAGTTGATCCGCGAGATCGAGCGCCGCCGGTTCGGCGTCCAGGTGCTGATGGTCACGGCGCACGCGAGCGTCGACACGGCGGTCGAGGCGATGCGGCACGGCGCGTTCGACTACCTCGAAAAGCCCTACGACATCGACCGCCTCGAGTCGAGCGTCGGCCGCGCGCTGGAGCGGGGCCGCTTGCAGGCCGCGTCGCCGCCGCCGGCCGGCGGCGACCCCTCCTCGGCGCCGACGATGATCGGCTCGAGCGACGCCATGCGCCGGCTGCGCGAGCGGCTCGCGCGGGTCGCCGCGACCGACGAGACCGTGCTCATCCACGGCGAGAGCGGCGTCGGCAAAGAGCTGGTCGCCCAGACGCTGCACGCCGAGAGCTCCCGCCGCGACGGCCCGATGGTCAGCCTGAACTGCCCGGTGCTGTCGGAGCAGCTCACCGAGAGCGAGCTGTTCGGCCACTGCCGCGGCGCGTTCACCGGCGCCGACGCGGACCGGGTGGGCCGCTTCGAGCTGGCCGACGGCGGCTCGCTGCTGCTGGACGAGGTGACCGAGATCAACCTGGCGCTGCAGGCCAAGCTGTTGCGCGTGCTGCAGGAGCGCACGTTCGAACGCGTCGGGTCGAGCCAGTCGCGCCAGGTCGACGTGCGGGTCTTGGCCACGACCAACCGCGACCTGGCCGACGAGATCGCGGCCGGCCGGTTCCGCGAGGACCTCTACTACCGCCTGGCCGTCGTGCCGATCGCGGTGCCGCCGCTCCGCGAGCGAGACGCGGACGTCGTCGAGCTCGCCGAGCACTTCCTCGACCAAGCGAGCGCGCGGCTGGGCCGCGAGCGGCTGACGCTCGACGCCGGCGCGCGGGAGCTGTTTCTCTCGCACGGCTGGCCCGGCAACGTGCGCGAGCTGCACAACGTGGTGACCCGCGCTTGCGTGCTGGCCGACGGCGCGACCATCGGGGCCGACCTCGTGCGGCCGTGGCTGCGGCGCGACCGCTCGCCGAGCGAGCCGGCCGCGGCCGACGCGCCGGCGACCACGCTGCCGATCGGGACGAGCCTGGCCGACGTGGAGCGGCAGTTGATCCTGGCCACGCTGTCGCGCTTCGACGGGCACCGGCAGAGGACCGCCGACGCGCTGGGCATCGGCGTGCGCACGCTCAGCGGCAAGCTCCGCGCGTACGGCGTGCCGCCGGGCGAGAAGGGCGTCGCGCCGCGCGCGGCCTGACGGCGCCGCTTTCGGCAAGATCCGCCGGCCGGTCCGGCAGGGCCCGCCGACACACCGCGCGGGGCAGCCGCGCCACGCGGCCGAACACCGGGGATCACGCCCCGTGCGCTCCGCGGCACGCGGAGTGCACTCCGGCGCGGCGTCCTGCGCTCAGGGAAAACCAATCGA
Organism: Botrimarina sp.; assembly: GCF_040219535.1. Taxonomy (NCBI): domain Bacteria; kingdom Pseudomonadati; phylum Planctomycetota; class Planctomycetia; order Pirellulales; family Lacipirellulaceae; genus Botrimarina; species Botrimarina sp. The sequence goes on along the minus strand of NZ_JAVJSH010000016.1, from coordinate 319,288 downwards.
TGCCACTCGACCCGCTCGCCAACTCGACGCTGCCGGTCCTCGAGCGGGTGCTCGCGTTCACGCAAGCACGGCATGGCGTGCTCGCGGGCAATATTGCGAACATCAACACGCCCGACTACAAGACCCGCGACCTGTCGGTCGAGGCGTTCCAGCAGAGCCTCGCCCGAGCGATCCGCGCGGAGCGGCCGGTCGAGAGCCCCGGTTACGTGATCGGGCCCCTCGCCGAGGAGCCGACCGGCCTGGTGTCGCTCGGCGCCGGCGGCCGGCGGCCGCTGGGCGTGGACCGCTTCGCGGAGGCCGACGAAGCCGCCCACCGGCTGGTCTACCACGACGGTCGCGACGTGAGCCTCGAAGAACAGATCACCCAGATCAACAAGAACAAGAGCCTGCACAACCTAGCGATCGCCCTCATGACCTCGCAGTTCCGCCAGCTCCAAGCGGCGATCAGCGAGTCGGTTGTTTAACCCGATCAGCGGAGCGGAGCGACATGTTCAGCAGTTACGACATCAGCACGTCGGGACTGATGGCGCAGCGCGCGCGGCTCGACGCGATCGCTTCGAACCTGGCGAACGTGTCCACCACCCGCGGCGAGGACGGCGCCGGCCCCTACCGCCCGCGGTACGTGACCTTCGCGGCCGACGCGTCGAAGACGACTTCGGCCGGCGGGATCGGCGTGCGGGTGTCGGGCGTGCAGACGTCGACCGCCGAACCGATCATGCGCTACGCGCCGAACCACCCGGACAGCGACTCACGCGGCTACGTGGCGATGCCCAACGTGAACATGACCACGGAGTTTGTCGACGCGCTCGAGGCGACCCGCGCGTACGAGGCCAACATCGGCGTGATGGAGATCACCGCGGACCTGGGCGAGCGAACGCTGCAGATCCTCGCCTGACGCGTCGGCTGAACAAGGAACCGATCGATGAACGCGATCAACCCGCAAACCGCTTTCGCCCCGCAGCCGGGCGCGCCGAAGCTGGGCGCCGCGCCGATCGTCGGCGGCGACCTGGCGATCGGGCGCGACCCGGCCGCCGCCGAGGGCGGCTCTTTCAAGAACCTGTTGCTCGAATCGATCGAGCACGTGAACGGCATGCAAACCGAAGCGGACCAGGCCGTCGAGGCCCTGTTCACCGGCGGCGACGTCAACCCGGCGGAGGTGCTCACCGCCGTGCAGAAGGCCGACATGGCCTTCCGCCTGACGATGCAGGTGCGCAACAAGCTGATGGACGTGTACCGCGAGATCCAAGAAGTGCGGATTTAGCAGGCGGCTGTCGGCTGTCGGCTCTCGGCCGTCGGCCTTCAATCAACTCGCCGAAAGCCAATAGCCGATAGCCGACAGCCTACCCGATGGACTTCATCAACCCGCTCATCGCCCAGGTCCGCGAGCTGTTCGCGTCGATGACGCCCGGCGCGCGGGTGACCGCGGGGCTGTTGTTGGCGGTGGTGGTGGTGAGCCTGGGGTTCTTGTTCCAGCAGGCGGCCACCGGGCCGGACGAGTACTTGTTCGGCGGCACGCCGATCGGCCGCGAGCGGCTGGCGCGTGTCGAGGCGGCGATCGCGGGGGCGGGGATCGACTACACCATCGAGGGCGAGCGGATCAAAGTCGCGCGCCGCGACAGGAACGACGCCATCGCCGCGGTAGCCGAGGCGCGCGAGCTGCCCCCCTCCTTCCACAGCTTGATGGAGGAGGCGGTCAACGGCGGCAGCGTGCTCGACTTCCGCGGCACGAAGGAGCAGCGCGTGCGGGCGGCGAACGAGCACCGCGCGTCGATCATCCTCAGCAAGCTGTCGTTCGTCGATCAGGCGTTCGTGATGCACCACGTGCGCCAGACCCAAGGCCTCCAGCGGGGCCGCCACGCGACGGCCGCCGTGAGCGTCGAGCCGGTCGTGGGCCAGTCGCTCACGCCAACGCGGGTCGCGACGATCAAGGACTTCGTGTCCAAGGCCCTCGACGTGCCGGTGGAAGAGATCGAGGTCACCAGCCTGGGGCCCGACCGCATCGCCGACACCGGCGAGGGCGTGTCGCCCGAAGAGATCGACCACCCCTACTTCCGCAACATCGCGATCCAAGAGCGGCGGATCAAGGATTCGATCCTGCAAGCCCTGGCCGACATCCCCGGCGTGCGGGTGCAGGTCAACGCGCGGATCGACAACGTGGCCCAGATGCAGATCCGGTCGGTCAAGCCAGAGCCCGACCCGGTGACCGTCGCGCGGAGTTCGATCGACGAGTCGGAGACCCGCATCGACGCGGGGCCGGCCGAACGCGTCGGCCTCGAGCAAAACGGCCCCACCCCCGCGCCGGGCGAGGGCCTCGCGGCCGCGGACCGGACGGAGCGGACGAACGAGGTGAGCGACCAACAGAACGTGGTCGGCTCCTCGACCGAGGTCCGCACGATGGCGGGCTTCAAGCTCGAGGAGGCCGAGGCCACGGTGGTGATCCCCGAGTCGTACGTCGAGTTCGTCTACCGCCAAGACAACGCCGACGCCAACGGCGCCCCGCCCGCGGCGATCGACCGCGCGGTGCTCGAGCAGACCCGCGAATCGATCAAGGAGAAGGTCAAGGACATCGTCAAGCCGATCCTGCCGAAGCTCGCCTTGGGCCAGGACGAGTACGCGCAGGTCAACGTGAACTTCCTCCGCGACCTGCCCAAGCCGCCGATCCCGACGCCGTCGATGGCCTCCGGCGCGATGGCGATTGCGCAGGAGTACGGCGGCGGGGTCGCGATGCTCGGCCTGGCTGTCTTCAGCCTGGTGATGCTGCGGTCGGTCGTGTCCGGCGGCAAGACGCCGCCGCCCGCCGGCTTGCCGTCGCTGCAGTTGGCCGCGGACGAGCAAGACCGAGCCGAGGGCGACGACGACGAGCCGGACCGGCCAAAGCTCAAGCTCAAGAAGCCCGACACGCTGAAGGACGACCTGACCGACATGGTCGCGACCGACCCGGACGCGGCCGCCGCGATCCTCCGATCGTGGATCAACAACTCCGATAACGCCGCGGCATGACGCCGCCCCGAGAGCCCGCCAGGATGGCGACCCCCGCTCAATCCGAACCGCCGATCCGCCGCGCCGCCCGGTTCATCCAGAACCTGGACGCGCAGGCGGCCGAGGCGATGCTCGCACGGCTCACGCCCGGCGAGGCGTCGTCGCTGCGTGCGGCGATCGCCCAGCTCGACGCCGCCGCCCAGCCGGCCGATCGGTCCGACGCGGGCGGGGTCGAGCTGCACCTGAGCACGGCCGCGGCGGCCGCTCCCCCCCCTGCCCCGGCCACCACGAGCCCGGCCACCACGATCCCGGTCGCCGCCAACCCGCCCGACGGCGCCGAGTGGCTCCGCTCGTTGCGCGACGCCGACCCCCGCGCGATCGCCGAGTTCTTGTCGCGCGAGCAGCCGCGGGCGATCGCGGTGGTGCTCGGCTACCTCGAGCCGGGGCTCTCCGCCGCGGTGCTCGCCGAGTTGCCGACCGCCGAGCGCGGACGGGTCGTCGCGCAGCTGGCCTCCGCCGGCGAAGCCGACCCCGACAGCCTGCGCGTCATCGCCAGCGGTTTGGCGGATTGGGTGCAAACCAAAGAGGCAGAACGGCGCCGCCGGAGCGACCGGCTCGAGTCGATCCGCCGGATCCTCGCGGCCACACCCGAACGGGACCGTCGGGCGCTGCTCGATGGGCTGGCGGTCACCGACCCGGAAGCGGCCGCGGAGCTGTCCGAGGCTGACAGCGAGCCCGCCACGCCGGCGCCGACGCAACCGCTGAAGAAACCAACCCCTCCCAGAGCCGCGCAGCCGGCCCCGCCGCCGATAGCCTTCGACGAGCTCCACCGCCTCGACGCCCGCGCCTTGGCGGAAGCCGCCGGTCAGCTCGACGGCCGCACCGCGTTGCTCGCGCTGGCCGGCGCCAGCGACGCGTTGTTCGCGCGACTGACCAACGGCATGACGCGCAAAGCGGCGGCCGAGCTGCGGCGCCGCGTGCACCGGGTGGGCCCGACCACGCTAGCAGAGATCGACCGCGCGCAGCTCGCGCTGGCCGGCGCGGCCGCACGGGTCGTCGCCCGCCGCCACCGCACGCGGGCCGCCGGCCCAACGGAGGCATGAACCGATGGCGACCATCATCCGACGCAACCGAGCCGAATCGGCGGCGAGCGACCCTTCGCCCCAGCCGGTCGAGTTCCGCCTGAGCGACATGGCCGCTCGGGGCGAGCGGTACGTGGCCGACGTGCGGGGCCAGGCCGCGCGAGTCGTCGAAGAGGCCCGCGCCGAAGCCGACGCGATCCGCGCGCAGGCCCGCGCCGACGGCCTCGCCGAGGCCGAGAGCGAGATCGGCCAGCGGCTCACCGAGCAGATCGCCCGCGAGCTGTCGACGCTCCGGCCGGCGCTCGACTCGGCGGTCGAGCAGCTGGGCGCCGCCCGCGGGGAATGGCTCGAACACTGGCGCGCCTCGGCGGTCGGGCTGGCCGTCGCGATCGCCGAGCGTGTCGTGCGCCGCGAGCTGCGGTCGGACGTCACGATCAGCCAGAGCTGGCTGGAAGAGGCCCTCCGCTACGCGGCCGGCGCGAGCGAGATCACCGTCCGGCTGGCGCCGAGCGACTTCGATCACCTGCGCGGCCACGGCGAGCGGCTGGCCGAAGCGACCGCCGGTCTGGCCGACGCGCGATTCGTGGCGGACGAGGCCGTCGCGCCGGGCGGTTGCCGCGTCGAGACCCGCCACGGCCAGATCGATCAACAGCTCGCCACGCAGCTCGCGCGCCTGGAAGAAGAGCTGCTCGCCTGAAAACCGTCCGCGCCCGTCCAACCCACTACGAACCGGCCTTTGTCGATCCTCGAGCTACTCGCCGACGCGCAGCCAACCGGCCTGACCGGGTCGGTCGTCGAAACGACCGGCCTGCTGGCCACGGTCGCGGACCTGCCTGCGCCGGTCGGCGCCGTGGTGCAGATCGGCGCGGCGGGCGGGGCGGGGGTCGAGGCCGAGGTGGTCGGGTTCCGCGGGCGGCTGACGATGGTCTCGCCGCTGGGGCCGCTGGCGGGCGTGCGTCGCGGCCAACCGGTGCGGCTGAAGCACACCAAGCGGAGGATCGCCGTGGGCGATGGGCTGCTGGGACGCGTCGTCGACGCGAGCGGCGCGCCGATCGACGGCCTCCCCCGCCCCGCGCTGTCGCACCGGACGCCGATCGACGCCCCGCCGACCCGCGCGCTCGACCGGCCGCCGATCCGCGCGCCGCTCGCCACCGGCGTGCGCGCGATCGACGCGTTGCTCACCTGCGGACGCGGCCAGCGACTCGGCGTGTTCGCCGGGTCGGGCGTGGGGAAGAGCACGCTCTTGGGCATGATGACGCGCTACACGTCGGCCGATGTGGTCGTGACCGCGTTGGTGGGCGAGCGTGGCCGCGAAGTGAACGAGTTCCTCGAGAACGACCTGGGGCCGGACGGCCGGCGGAAGAGCGTGGTGGTGGTCGCCACGAGCGACGAGCCGGCCGTGATGCGCGTGCGCGCGGCCTCGACCGCTAGCGCGATCGCCGAGCACTTCCGCGACACGGGCAAGCACGTGCTGCTGTTGGTCGACTCGCTCACCCGCACCGCGCTCGCCAGCCGGGAGTCGGGGTTGGCCGCCGGCGAGCCGCCGACCACGCGCGGCTACCCGCCCTCGACTTTCGCGCTGTTGCCCAAGATCGTCGAGCGGGCCGGCGCGACCAGGGCGGGGAGCATCACCGCCTTTTACTCGGTCCTCGTCGAGGGGGACGACCCGGACGACCCGATCGCCGACTGCCTGCGAGGGCTGCTCGACGGGCACGTGTGGCTGAGCCGGCGCCTGGCGGGCAAGGGGCACTTCCCGTCGATCGACGTGACCCAAAGCATCAGCCGGCTCGCGCCGCAGATCACGCCGCCGGAGCAGCAGCAGGCCGCCGCGCGGCTGCGCGGCATGCTCGCCGCGCTGGCCGAGAACGAAGACCTGATCTCGATCGGCGCCTACCGCCGCGGGGCGAACGCCGAGGTCGACGCGGCGCTGGACCTGCGGTCGGAGATCGACGACTTCCTCCGCCAGCGTGTCGACGAGCCGTCCGACCCGGCCGAAGCGGCGTCGCGGCTCGCACAGATCGCCCAGAAAGCCGCCGCGGCCGGCCGCCCCCGCCCGGCCGGCGTAGCGGCGGCGCAGCCGCTGCGCCCCGCCAACTGAGAACCGCCGCAACCAGGCGAGCCCAATGCCCAAGCCCTTCCCCTTCCGAACGCTCGCCCGCCTGCGCGAGGCCCGCCGCGACGCGGCCCGCGCGCACCTGGGCGAGGCGCTGCGCGCGGCCGAGACGCTCGAATCGCGGCTCGCCGAGGCGACCCGGCAGCAAGCGGTGCTGGCCGAGCAGCGCCGCGAGGCGACCGCCGCCGGAACGGCCGACGCGTCGTGGCTGCTCAACGCGGGGCGGTACGACCTGGTGCTCCGCGGCGACCAGCGGTTGCTCCGCAAGAACCTCGACGCGATCGAGGCCGAGATCGAGCGGCGCCGCGGCGCGTTGGCCGACGCCGAGCGCGAGGTCCGCGCCTTGGAGGTGCTCCGCGACCGCCACGTGGCGCGCGAACGCCGCGCGGCCGCGAAGCGCGAAGGCCGCCTGCTGGACGAGTTCTCGGCCGCGCGCCGGGCCTCAGCCGAAGCCCCGTTCTCAACCCCGTAAACAGCTTAGGCCGCACGGCCCAGCCCTATGCGATTCTTGCTCGCCGCCATCGGCTACGCCGCCGTCGCGACCGTCGTGTCGGTCGCGCTCGGGGTGGGCTACCTGTGGCAGACCGAGCGGCTGACCGACGAGCGGCTGTTCCGCATCGTCGCGATCGTGCACGGCGTGAACCTCGACAAAGCGGCGGAACAGAAAGAACCCGAGCGACGCGAGATCCCGCCCGAAGAGCCCTCGCTCGCCGAGCAAGAACGCGTCCGCCAGATCGCCCTCCGCGGCGCCGAGGTGCAGATGGTCACGCTCGAACGCGGGCAAAAGGAATTCCAACACAGCCTCAGCCAGCTGATGCGCGAGCGCGACCGTTTCGACGAGATGGCCCGCGAACTCGAGAAGCGCCTGAACCAAGAAGCCGAGGAGGCGGTCGACGAGGGCGTCGAGGCGGTCGTCCGCGACCTGACGCTCGCCAAGCCCGACATGGCCAAGGAGCTCCTGCTGAAGATGTTCGACCGCGGCGTCACGCCGGAAGAAAAACAACGCGCCAAGGAAGACGTGGTGCGGGTGATCGAGCGGATGTCGACCGACACGTGGCAGGCCATCCTGAAGAAATTCGAGGGCGAGCAGGAGCTAGCCCAGCTGCACGAACTCGAGCTGTTGCAGCTCGAGGGGGGGCCGAAGCAACGCGTGCTCACCGAAGCGCTCGACATGCTCGGCCGGGGCGGGGCCTAACCAGGGAAACCACGATGGCGGCTATCCCAAAGACATCGCAATCACCAACGCTGTTGTCGATCACAGCGCCGCCGCCGCGCGCGAGAGAGGCCGCCGACGACGCGCGGCAGTTCGCGGACGACCTCGCCGACGCCGCGCGGCCCGCCCGGCGGCAAAACGCCCCCTCGCCCGGCACGCCGAAGGCCCACGCCGACAAGAAGCAGCGGAGCGAGGAACCAACGACGCCGCCATCCGACAGGGCCGAGAACGACAGGGCCGAACGCGACGAGGCGACGCAACCCGAAGCCGAAACCCCCGGAGCCGCCCAGAGCGGCGAAGGCCCGGCTGTCGATCCGGCTGATCCGACGCCCGCCGGCGCCCAAGCCAGCCCGACGTCCGCACCGCTGGGCGCGCCGCCGGTGGGAACGGTGGTCCAAGAGACAGGCGTGGTCCAAGAGACAGGCCAAGCATCCGGGGCGGTCGCTCCGGCGAAACCGGAGGTCGCCGCCAGGCCGGCCGTCGAGCCTGCGGCGCAAGCCACGCCGACCTCCGGAGCCCCGCTCGACTCGCCGCCGACCGAGGGCGCCGCTCAGCTCGCGAGCGGATCGGCGCCGACGGCCGAGGTCAATCCGTCAAGCAACGAGACAGCGCCGCAGCCCGCAGACGCGTCGACAGCCGTCGCGGCCGGACCGGCTGGCGCAGCGGTCACAAGGACCCCGGTCGAGGCGGCCCGCTCCGGCGGCGCCGGCCCGACGGCCGAAACCGCGACGCCCGTCGAGCCGCAACCGGCGGCGTCGCTTGGAGCGGCTTCAGCCTTCGGATCCGAAGCCGCAGACTCTCCGCCAGCCGATCCGCCCGAACAGCCGGCGGTCGCCGCCGTCGGCGAACCCGACTCGGCGTCCGCCGAAGCTGACGCAGAGCCCCTCCAATCGACGCCGCGACAGCCCCCCGCCCCCGCGGCGAAACCCAGCGAAGCGGGCGACGCGGAACCTGTACCCAGCGAAGCAGAAGCCCCCCCGCCCGCGACCGGCAAAGCGGACGGCGCCGAACGGCCGGGCGGCCGCCCCATCGCCGCGCCGCCTGGCGCGGCGCCCGGCCCGACGGTGTCGGTCGACCCGGCCCGGTTCGTGGGGCGTGTGACCCGGGCGTTCGAGCTGGCGCAGGACCGCGGCGGTGGCCCGATCGAGTTGCGGCTCAGCCCGCCCGAGTTGGGGACGCTGCGTGTGCAGATCGAAGTCAAGGACGGCGTGCTCACGGCCACCCTCGAAACCGAGTCGCCGGCCGCGCGGAACGCGTTGCTCGACAACCTGCCCCAGCTACGCGACCGCCTGGAGCAGCAGCAGATCCGCATCGAGAAGTTCGACGTCGACGTTCGCGACGACTCGGGGAACCAAGACCAAGCCGAGCGCCACGGCGGCGGCGAACACCACGACCACCGCCACGACGACTCGCCCGACGGCCGGACCGCCCACAAAGCGGGCGGCGCTCCCAAGCCGAACGAGACCGGCGGGGCCCGCCAACCGCTAGCGGTTGAAACCATTTACTTCGGCGACGAACAGATCAACCTCGTCGCCTGACCGCCCGGTCCGACGCCCCCCCCCGCCCACCGCCAACAGGCAATCCCCGTCATGTCCAGCATCAGCTCACTCGCGTCGAACACGCCGGCCCCCCAGCCGGTAGGCAACTCGATCAAGGAGCTCGACCTCGACGTGTTCCTCGAGCTGATGCTGGCGGAGCTGCAGAACCAAGACCCGCTCGACCCGACCGACAACGCCGAGCTGCTCAACACGATCTCACAGATCCGAGAGATCAGCGCGAACGACCGGCTCAGCGAGACGCTCGACTCGGTCCTGCTCGGCCAGAACGTCGCCACGGCCACCAGCCTGATCGGGACCGAGGTGGAGGGTGTCACCGACGGGGGGCAACCGGTCTCCGGACTGGTGCAACGCGTTGCGATCAACGACGGGCAGCCGGCGCTGGACATCGCCGTCGAGTCCAAAACGAGCGCCGGCGAGCGCGAGGGCGAGGTCGCCGAGGGCGATTACAACTACGAGGTCGTTTGGGAGTCCGAGGGGACCCGCTTCAGCGTGCAGGTCCCGGCGAGCACGAGCGAGCTGGGCGACGAGTTCGCCGGCTCGATCCGCCTAGAGAACCTGCCGCAGACCGACACGCCGAAGAAGGTCTACCGCACCGACCGCACGGGCTCGGGCGACCTGCACCTGATCGGCTCGCTGCCGGCCGGCCGCGGCGGCGTCGCGTTCACCGACACGGTCGGCGACGCCGGCCTGGGCAAAGAGTTGCTCACCGGCTCTCGGCAGGTGATCCGCTTCGCGGATTCGGTGACGATCAAGCTGAACAACGTGCGCAACGTGCAGACGCTGTAGCACACCGACAAGAGCGGGGGGACGCGGCGCCGCGGACGGCGCCGCGGGCGAGGAACACTAGCGAGAACGACCCGAACGGAGTCGAGCGAAAATGGGACTTCAATCCGCGATGACGACCGCCCTCACGGGCATGCAGGCGTCCGAGGCGTCGATCGACGTGATCGGCAACAACATCGCCAACTCGAACACCGTGGGCTTCAAGGCCTCCGAGGTGGTGTTCGCCACGCAGTTCCTCCAGACGCAGTCGATCGGCTCCGCGCCGAGCGACACCAACGGCGGCACCAACCCGCGGCAGATCGGCCTCGGCGTGAAGGTGGCCTCGATCTCCCCCAACTTCAACCAGGGCACCATCGAGATCAGCGCCAACCCGCTCGACCTGGCGATCCAGGGCGACGGCTTCTTGCTGGTGCAGGGGGGCCAGGGCGAGGAGCTGTTCACGCGCAACGGCCAGCTCAACCTCAACTCGCAGAACCAGGTTGTCACGTCGACCGGCAACAAGCTGCTCGGCTACGGCGTGAACGACCGCTACGAGCTGCAGACCGCCCGGCCCGTGCCGATCGAGATCCCCCTGGGCGGCGAGCGGGTCGCTCAGGCGACCAGCGAGGCGGTTTTCCAGGGCGTGCTGAACCCGACCGTCCAGTCGGGCACCGTGCCGGCCGAGATCCAGTCGGAGGTCTTCACCAACGACGCGGTCGAGCGACCCGACGACGCCGGCTTCACCAGCGGCGACCTGGCTATCCGCACCGCGCCGGGGCCGGGCGTGGCCGGCGTGACCGACACCGGCAGCCCGACGGGCCTTACCCCCGGCGAATACACGTACCGCGTCACCTTCCTCGACGTGAACGGCGCCGAGACCTCCGCTTCGACCGAGTTCAGCGTGACGGCGGGCGTCAACGACCAGATCGACCTGTCGTCGCTGCCGACCGACACGAGCGGCCAGTACGCGCAGATGCGGATCTACCGCACCGAGGCCGGCGGCTCCGACTTCTATCGGGTGGCGACCCAGCCGATCGCGGCGTCGACCTACACCGACACGCTCGACGACGCGACGCTCGCCACCGCCCCGGCGCTCGACACCGGCGCGCTGGACAACGGCTCCTACAGCTACTACTTCACGTACTACAACTCGGCCAACGGCGACGAGACCCGGCCCTCCGAGCTGTTCGGCACGTACGCGGTCAACGACAACTTCAGCTCGATCCGCATCGACCTCGGCGATTTGGCCGCGCCGAACGACCCCAGCTACAACAAGATCCGGATCTACCGCAACGCGTCCGGCGACTCCTCGAGTTACCGCCTGGTCGACACGGTCGACGCGCGGGGCCAGGGGGGCTACGTCGACAGCTACATCGACAAGACCCGCAGCGCCGACCTGTCGGCGACCACGCTCGACTTCGACGGCCGCGGCGTCGCCCGCGCGGGGAGCGGCACCGCGTTGCTCGACGTGACGCAGCGCGACGGGGCGAGCTACGTGAACGTGTTCGAGGAGGGGACGCTCGCGTTCACCGGCGAGCTGGGCGGGTCGTCGCTCGCGACCCAAGAGCTGCAGGTCACCTCGACGACGACCGTTCAGGACCTGATGGACTTCATCCACGACGCCGTCGGCCTGCAGACGCAGTCGAACGTCAACGACGTGCCGCTGCCCATCGGCGGCGGGTCGGTCTCGATCTCCGACGGCGTGCTGACCGTCACCAGCAACTACGGCGAAGAGAACGCGGTGTCGATCCCCCTGACCGCGTTCCGCCTCACGCCGACCGGCGCTTCGGTCTCGCAGACCGTGCCGATCAACTTCTCGGAGACCCAGGAGCCCAACGGCCCCGGCACGACCACGGAGTTCCTGGTCTACGACTCGCTCGGGTCGCCGCTCACGGTGCGGATGACGACCGTGCTGGAAGCGGCCGACAGCAACAGCACGACCTACCGCTGGTACGCGAGCTCCGGCGACAGCAACCCGACCCCGCCGGAGCTCACGACATCCGTCGGCAACGGCGTGATGGTCTTCGACAGCCGGGGCAACCTGGTCAGCGCGCCCAGCGCGCGGATCAGCATTTCGCGGGAGATCACCGCCAGCGAGTCGCCGCTGGAGATCGACCTGAACCTCAGCGAGATCACCTCGCTCGCGGAGACCAACTCCTCGGGCGACGCCGTCAGCAGCCTGAACATGATCCGCCAAGACGGCTTCCCGCCGGGCGTGCTCACGGACTTCATCATCACCGAGAGCGGCCTCATCCAGGGCCAGTTCTCCAACGGCACGCAGCGCACGCTCGGCCAGGTGCTGATGGCGCGGTTCGCCAACCCGCAGGGCCTCCGCCAACTGGGCGACGGCCTGTACGCCCCCAGCGTCAATTCTGGCGAGCCGTTCCGCGGCACGCCGGGCGAGGACGGCCTGGGGGCGATCACGGCCGGCGCGGTCGAGCTGTCGAACACCGACATCGGGCAGGACCTGATCGAGATGATCCTCGCGCAGACCCAGTACCAAGCGGGCTCGCGGGTGATCTCGACGGCCCAGGAGCTGCTGGACGAGCTGCTCGCGCTGCAGAGGTGATCGCACGCCGCACGGCGCCCGCGGGTGAGCTACGGTTCGGCGGCACGCGGTGCGCCGCGAGCCACGTCGCAAGGGCTGAAACGCTTGTACCGATGATCCGGCTGACCCGACTCGACGGCGAATCGTTCCTGCTCAACGCAGAGCTGATCAAGTACGTGGAGTCGCGGCCGGACACGTTCATCACCCTCACGACGGGCGACCGGATCGCGGTCGCCGAACCCCCCGACGACGTGCTCCGCCGCACGCTCGAGTACCACCAGTCGAAGAACCTGCTGCCCCGGCCCACCCCCCGACGGACCTCGGATAACACGGACACCTCGGGCTGAGTCGGCGCGTCGCCCCGCGCGGCGCCCCCCGTGCTGCTTGTCCGAGTTACCCGTGGTTTAATCGCCCCCGCTATCACAGCATGGACATCGCCACCGCCGCCGGCGTCGTCATAGCGATCGTGTTGATCCTCGCCTCGATCGTGTTGGGCGGCGGCAACCTGATGGCGTTCCTCGATCCGGCCTCGGTGATGGTGGTCGTGGGGGGCGCGATCGCCGCCACGCTGATCAGCTTCCCGCTGCAGAACTTCCTGAGCGTCTTCGGCGTGTCGATGAAGGTGCTGATGTGGAAGGTCGAGAAGCCGGCGGCGCTGATCGAGCAGCTCGTCGCTCTGGCCGAGACCGCCCGCAAGGAAGGCCTGCTCGCGCTGGAAGGCCGCCTGGGCGAGATCGAGAACGACTTCGTCAAGCTCGGCGTGCAGATGGCGGTCGACGGCACGCGGCCCGAGGTGATGGAAGACATCCTCCGCACGGAGATCGACGCGGTCGCCACGCGGCACCGCGACGGCAAGGCGCTGCTCGACTGCATGGGCCGCTTCGCGCCGGCCTTCGGCATGATCGGCACGCTGATGGGCCTGATCATCATGCTCGGCGACATGAGCGACCCGTCGAAGATCGGCGCCGGCATGGCCGTCGCCTTGCTGACGACGCTGTACGGCGCGGTCGCGTCGAACGTGGTTTTCCTGCCCTTCGCCGAGAAGCTGGGCTACACGAACAAGCAAGAGCTGCTCGCGATGGACATCGTCGTGCGGGGCGTGATGGCGATCCAGGCCGGCGAGAACCCGCGGGTCATCGAGCAGAAGCTCAACACGTTTATCCCCCCCAAGCTCCGCGCAAAGCAGGCAGAGGAAGCGGCCCCCTAGCGGGGGCTTCGGGCCTCGGGCTTCAGGCTTCGGGGTTCCGGCCAACCGACCAACACAATCCGCCGGCGTCTGCCCGAAGCCCGAAGCCCGCCGCCCGAAGCCAGTAGCCCGTAGCCCGAAGCCCCACCAATGGACGACGACGACGGCGCCGGCGACATCCCCGAGTGGATCGTGACGTTCGGCGACATGATGTCGCTGCTGCTCACGTTCTTCATCATGCTCGTGTCGATGAGCGAGATCAAAGAGCAAGAGAAGTTCCAGATGATGCTCGAGTCGATGCGCCGGCAGTTCGGGCCCGACGCGTCGATCGCCACGCTGCTCCCCGGCCGCTTGCCGCCGACGAACTCGTCGCTGCCGTCGATCTCCGCGGCGGGCCGCGCAAAGCGGCAAGACATCATGCGCGGCGGCAACCCGGTCAAGAGCGTCACCGGCGAAGACAGCCTCGTGCGGACCGTTCGGCCGGGCCGCGACACGACGGTCGGGGGCGTCGTGTACTTCGACGAGGAGTCGGTCGAGCTGACCGACGAGTCCAAAGGGGCCCTCCGCAAGATCGCCGCGCAGATCCTCGGCAAGCCCCAGAAGATCGAGGTCCGCGGCCACGCGTCGCGGCTGCCGGTCGAGGGCTGGGACCACTGGGGCCTCGCCCACCAACGCGGCCGCAACGTGATGGATTTCCTCCTCGAGCAGGGCGTGGAGGCCGAGCGTATCCGCCTCGGCTCGGCCGGCTCCCACGAACCGCTCGACGAGCGGACCGACGTCGAGAGCCGCCGCAAGAACGCCCGCGTCGAGGTCCTGATGTGGGACGAGACGCCCGCCGCCCCCCTGTGAACGCTTCCCTAGAAACCTCTGCCGTGCGATGAGCAACGAAACCGAACAAGGCCAGAAACGGGGCGGAGCGATCCTCCGCCTAGCCAAAGCGGGAGGGGTGGTCGCCGCGCTGGTGGTCGTCGAGATGGTGGCCGCCGCGATGATCGTGCCCTCGGCCAAGGAGACCGAGCAGCTCGCCCGCGAACTGGCCCACGCGGCCAAGGGCGAGGAGGCGCCGGTCGCCGACGCGGACCCGTCGCCGCTGTCCCCGGCCGACGAGACCGTCGAGGTGGAGCTCTACACCGACAACGTGAGCCGCTACAGCCCCGAATCGGACACCACGCTCAACCTGCAGGTGTCGGTGTACGGGGTCATCCTCACGAGCGAGCAAGTGGAGTTCGACACGCACTACGCCGCGCACGCCAACCGGATCAAGGAACAGATCAACCTCACGCTGATCGGCGCCGACGCGGGCGACCTGGTCGGGGCCGGGCTGGGCTTGATCAAGCGGCAGATACTTGAGAAGACGAACCGAACCATCGGCAGGCCGATGGTCCGCGAGGTCGTTTTCGCTCGCTTGAACTTCGTGCAACGCTAGCACGGCCCCGGCGACTCAGCGTGCCCAAGGAGGGGCGCCCATGGCCGACGAGTCTCTCAACCAAGACGACATCGAGGCCCTGCTCGCCGGCGCTTCGCCCGGTCCCTCGGGACCCGCCGGGCGGTCCGACGAAGGGCCAGCCGATGGCGACCAGCCAACCCTCGGCCAGGACGAGATCGAAGCCCTCATGGCGGGCCCCAGCCCCTACGACGCGCAAGAGGAGGCCCCCCTAGCTGGCGAGGCCTACAGCGCGTCGGGGAACGACGTCGAGCTGCTGCTCAGCCGCGCCCAGCAGGCGATCGCGTCGCTCGACGAGCCGCACGACGACCTGCCCGAAGGCGTGCAGCCGTTTCGCCTCGAGTCGTTCGGCGGCACGCCGGCCAACACCGACTCGGCTACCCTCGAGCTGGTGCGCGACGTGCAGCTCGATCTGAAGATCGAGCTCGGCCGCACCCGCATGCCGATCGAAGACGTGTTGCGCCTCCGCAAGGAGGCCGTCGTCACGCTCGACAAGCTGGCGGGCGACCCGGTCGACGTGTACGTCAACGGCCGGCTGATCGCCCGCGGCGAGGTGCTCGTCTTGAGCGACAACTTCTGCGTGCGAGTCACCGAGCTGATCGTGGGCGACTCGGCGGTCGCTTGAGGGTGTGGCGGGCGGCGGATGGCTTCACTCTGGTGACGGGCGACTGGGAACGCTTCTTTCGTAGCGTCGCTCGCCCCCCGTCCGTCCGCCATTGCTCTTCCTCCCTCCCGCGGCGGCGCCTATAAGCCGACCTTCCGCCCGATTCTCGGCGGAATGGTTCAAGCAGCGCCCCGCCTTATGCCGACGCACCGCCCGACGCCCGTGCTAGCGACGCTCGCCCTCTGGCTGCTGCCGTTGTCGGCGGCGGCGGGCGACGACCTCACGCCGGAGCGTTTCAGCCAGAGCCGGCCGGGCATGACGTCCGCCGGCCCCGTCGGCCTCGCGCGACGGGTCGATCACGAGGTGGCGCCGGCGACGTTCCACGCGCACGCCGCGAAGCCGCTCACCCCGCTGACCGTAGAAGAGATCGCCGAGCAAAGCGAACCGCCGGCCCAGCCACCGTCGCTCGACGCGGAGCCGCCCGCAGGGCGGCCCGAAGCGGCCGCCGAGGGCGTCGACGGGCGATCCGCCGCAGGGCCGTCAGCCGGTGAGCCCGACAACCGTTTGGTCTCGCCCAGCGCAGCCCAGCGGCTGCTCGCCCGCCGCCGCGAGCCCGCGCCCAGCTTCCCGAACCCGCTGGAATCGTTGCTCCAATGGCGGCCATCCAGCCAGCAGCTCGCCGCCACGGTGGGCGCCGGGCTGGTCGCGGTCGGCATGCTGATCTCGGTCGTGTGGCTGATCCGCTGCTGCACGCCGCAGTCGGCGCGCGTGCTGCCGCGCGACGTGGTCGAAGTCCTCGGCCGCGCGCCGCTTGGCGGCAAGCAGATGACCCAGCTGGTGCGTGTGGGGCCGAAGTTGGTTCTCGTCGCTATCACGCCGGAGGGGGTAGAAACGCTCACTGAGATCACCGACCCGGCCGAGGTGGCCCGGCTCGTGGCCGCGTGCGAGCACAGCCGCGGCGCCGGCGCCGAAGCGGAGTTCGACAGCCTGTTGCAGCAGATGTCGCTCACCAGAGCCGACGACGGCTTCCTCGGCGGCTACGCGGACCACGACCCCCACGACCACCGCGACGGGCCCCGCGGGTTCGCCGACGGCGCGTTCGACCCGCGGTCGCTCGCGGCCGCGTACGCCAACACGCCGGGGGGCCGGGGCGATGGTTAGGCTGCTTCTCGCTGTGCTGCTGGCGACCCTCATCGCCGCGCCGGTCGCGGCGCAGCCGCCGGTGGTGCTCGACCCGGAAGCGGAGTTCATCGACACGCCCGGGGTCGCGCGGGTCGATCAGAAAGCAGACAACGAGCCGGTCGCCCTGCTGGGCCTCGGCGGCCCCGACGAGTGGACCAAGCCCGAGCGGCTGAGCTCGTCGCTGCAGGTCATGCTCTTGCTGACCGTGATCAGCCTCGCCCCCGCGGCGCTGCTGATGACCACCAGCTTCGTGCGGATCATCGTCGTGCTCGGCCTGCTGCGTCAGGCGCTCGGCACTCAGCAGGCGCCCCCGGGCCAGGTGCTGACCTCGATCGCGCTGTTCGTCACGCTCCTGATCATGACGCCCGTCTGGAACGAGAGCTACACCGAGGGCGTGAAGCCGTACACCGATGGCGAGCTCACGCTGGAGGAAGCGTTCCAGCGCGCCGCCGCGCCGCTCCGCGACTTCATGGGCCGGCAGATCAAGCGGACCGACAGCGAGGGGGACGTGGTCCTGTTCCTCGAGCGGCTCCCGGACGCGATCGACCCCGACACCGGCGCGATCCATGACAACTACGCGTTGTACGAGCCGAATCCCGACGAGCAGTACGTGCCGCTCGCCGCCGTGCTGCCCGCGTACATGCTCAGCGAGCTCAAGACGGCCTTCCTGATCGGCTTCCAGATCTACCTGCCGTTCGTGATCCTCGACATCGTCGTGGCGAGCGTCACGATCTCGATGGGCATGCTGATGCTGCCGCCGGTGCTGGTGTCGCTCCCGTTCAAGCTGCTGCTGTTCGTGCTAGTCGACGGCTGGCGCCTGGTGATCGGCATGCTGCTAGAGAGCTTCGCGTGAAAGTGGCGCGAGGATCGAGGCCTGAGCCGCGAGCACGAGCGACCCGGCCGAACGCCCCCACTCCCTCACTCCTCACTCCTCACCCCTCACCCCTCAAGCCTCACCCCTCCCCATGAGCCCCGAAACCGCGGTCGACGTGTCGCGCGACGCCCTGTTCATCACGTCGATCATCTCTGCGCCGGTGCTGATCGCGGGGGTGGTGGTTGGCCTCGTGATCGGGCTCGTGCAGGCGCTGACTCAGATCCAAGAACAGACCGTGGCGTTTGTGCCGAAGCTGTTCGCAACGGGGCTGGCGCTGGCGGTCACGCTCCCCTGGATCCTGGGGCAGCTCATCGACTACTGCCAGGCGCTGTGGACAGGCATCCCGGCGACGCTCTGACGCCGTGCTAGGGCCGGGAGGGACGCGTGATCGACGGACTGGAAGCCGAATTGACGGAACTCGGCGTGGTGTTCGCGCTGGTGTTCGCGCGGGTCGGCGCGGCGGTCACCACGGCGCCGATACTCAGCGACCCGGCGATGCCGCTGCGTGTGCGGGCGTTGTTCGCGGTCACGCTCGCCGCGCTTGTCACGCCGACCGTGATCGCCGGCGAGCCGGAGCAGCCCCGCTACATCGACAACTTGCTGGAGCTGGGAGTCGCCTGCGGGGGCGAACTGCTGATCGGCTTGGCGCTGGGCCTGGGGCTGATGGTCATCCTGTCGGGCGTGCAGCTGACCGGGCAGATCGTCGGCCAGATGAGCGGCATGGCTTTGACCGAGGGCGCCAACCCGCTGTTCGGCGACACGGCCAGCATCTTCGGCGAGGTCTACTACCTGGTCGCCAGCGCGGTGTTCCTCGCAGCGGGGGGGATGCAGGTCGTGTTGGGCGGCCTGATGGACACGTTCGTGGTCGCCCCGCCCGGCGGCGGGGCGCCGCTCGCGGGGCTGATGGAGTCGTTCGCGTGCCTGGTTAGCGTCGGCTTCGAGGTCGGCGTGCGTGCGTCGGCGCCGCTGCTGCTGGCGTTGTTGCTGGCCACGATCGTGTTGGGCCTCGTCAGCCGCACGCTGCCGCAAATCAACACGATCGTCGTCGGCTTTGGCCTCAACGCGATGCTCACGCTGGCGGTGATGACCGCGTCGATCGGCGCCGCCGCTTGGGCGTTCCAGGCGCCGCTGGCGGGCTGGGTCGACGAGGTGATTGTCTCGCTTTCGCCGGTCCCGTGACCTCGCGCCCTACGGGGCGCCCCACCTAACCGAATCCGCGCGGCGTGGCCGAAACGTCCGGCGAAAAATCGTTCGACCCGACACCCCACCGCCGGCAACAGGCGCGTGAGAAGGGCCAGACCCCCTACAGCCAAGACCTCGGTTCGGCCGTGCTGCTGCTGGTGGGCGCGGGGCTGTTGTGGGTGTTTGGTGCCCGGGTTTCGGAGGCGATGATCCGTGTGACTCGCCGGCTGCTCGGCGAGGCGATCGAGCCGGTCGCCGACTCGTCGACCGCGACCGCGGCGCTGCTCGGCCTGTCGGCGGAAGTGGGCGTCGCCTTCGCGCCGATCTTCGGGCTGCTCGCACTGGCCGCGGTGCTGAGCAGCGTCGGCCAGGTCGGCTTCTTGTTCGTCCCCAGCCGCTTGCAGCCCGACCTGGCGCGGATCAACCCGATCAAGGGGATCGGCCGGATCTTTTCGGCGCAGGGCGCCGCGCGGCTGGGGTTCGGGCTTATCAAGGTGGCGGTCGTGGCGGCGGTCAGCTGCGCGGCGCTCTCCACGCGCGTGCCCGCGGTCCTCGAGGCGGCGGGCCTCGACACCGCGCAGTTCGTCGTGCTGCTGACCGACACGGTCTTCGCCACGGTGTTCTTCGTGGGCCTCGCGCTGCTGGTGCTCGCGCTGGCGGACCTGGCGTTCCAACGCTGGAAACACGAGCAAGACCTCAAGATGACCGCCCAAGAGGTCAAGGAGGAAATGAAGAACCTGCAGGGCGACCCCGAGATCGCCGCGCGACGGCGCCAGGTGCAGCGGCAGATGGCCGCCGCCCGAGTGAGCCAGGCCGTGCCGAAGGCCGACGTGGTGGTCACCAACCCGACGGAGCTGGCCGTCGCGCTGCGTTACGACGCCGACAAGATGGCCGCACCGGTCGTCGTCGCGAAGGGGGCGGGCGTGCTCGCGCAGCGGATCCGCCGCTTGGCGTTGGAGAACCACGTGCCGATCATCGAGCGGAAGCCGCTCGCGCGGCTGCTGTACAAAGAGGTCGCCATCAACCACCCCGTGCCGTCGGAGAGCTACGCCGCGGTGGCCGAGGTGCTCGCCTACGTGTACCAGCTCAAGGGCAAGAAGCCGCCGCGCGCGCCGCGGGCCGCGTAGGCGCCACCGGGGTTGTTCGCCGGGGCTGACGGTTGCTCTGGGCCACGCTGCGTGGGCCCGCCGGTGGTTTAAACGCTCGCTGGCAGGGGCCATACTGCCGGGCCCGCCGGCTTCCGCTGCCGGCTGTGCCACCCCTCGCCGAGCGAGCGCCGCGTATGCCCTCTAGTCCGTCGATCGCCCTGGTAGCCCTGACGGATCGTGTGCTGCCCGATACGGAGAGCGTTCTGGCCGAGCTGGCGCGTGTCGCCCCCGGGGATCCCTCGCCGAGGCTGGTGAGCCGCACAGCGAACGCGTTCACGATCGCTTGGCCGGACGAGGCGACAGCCAACGTCACACTGGTCGACAAACCGATCCCGTGGTCGCGGCTCGAAGGCCCCTGCGCCACGGCGTGGTACTGGCCGGAGGCGGCCGACGCGCTCAAGCCGCACACCGACCACCTGTTCCTCACGCTGATCGACGAGCACAGCCCCGCGCTCGACAAGAGCTTCCGTCTCACACAGCTGGCGATCGCCGCGGCCGCGGCGAGCCCCGCCGCGGGCGTCGTGTGGGGCGCCTCCGGCGCCGTGCACGAACCGGCCGCGTTCGCCGACCTCGCCCTCCGCTCGAGCAGGTCGGACCTGCCGCTGCACCTGTGGGTCGATTTCCGCGTGTACCAACGCGACGACCAGCAGAGCTTCGGCTTCTTCACCACCGGCATGGAGGCGCTCGGCCGCCGCGAGCTCGAGGCGCCCGCCTACCACGGCGACCCTCAGCAGCTGATCGCCGCCGCTTACAACATCGCCCACTACGTGCTGGAGCGCGACGCGGTGCTGAAGGACGCCGAGGTCATCGGCCTGCCCGACGAGTCGCAGGTGACCGTCCGCGAGGACCGCTCACTGATCGACCCCGAGCAAGAGGTCTTCCGGCTCGAGTTCGAAACGGCCGGCTGATCGCGCCGACGGCGTCGGGCGCGCCCAGCCAATCCCTCTAACAGGCCTAGTTCGGACAGCGTCCACCAGAGGAATCACGCAGCGACACCCCATCCGCTTCGCGAGGCCCCCGTCCCTCACAGCCCGCCCCTCCTCAGTACCCCTTCCCGCGCAAGTCGATCACGCCCTCGGGCCAGTCGGCGTCGGCCGGGTAGCGGAGCACGACGTCGTCCCAGAACGGGCAGCGGTCGGGTTCTTCGCTCTTGGAGTTGATGATCCGGTTCGCGGCCCGCACCGCGCCGAGACGCTCGTAGAACGGCTCGACGGCGAAGCTCGTCTGGAAGAGGCTGGCCGGGAACGCGCCGGCGACGACCCGCCCGAGCGCCGCCTCGACGACCGCCGCCCCGTAGCCCCGCCCGCGGCACGCCGGGTCGGAGGCCACCATGGCGAGGGCCATCACCGGCCACGTTCTGCCATCGGCCTCAATCTCCCGGAGGAAGGTCAGCGCGTGAGCGACCACCCGGTCGTCTTGCCGAACGACGTAAGCGATTGGCGCCGTGGAGTCGGGGCCGTCGTACTGGCGGCCCAGCCGCTTGAGCTGCTCGGCGCGCTCGACCGGCCCGCGGTCGGGCCGCGGCCACACGGCCGAAAGCAACGCGCCGGTCGCCAGCGCGAGGTCGTCGCTAAAGCTGCTCAGGCGGCAGGCGGCCACGGCGGGAGGCGTCATCGGCATAATCGTCACTAGCGGTTCGGCGGGCCCGGGCGTGTGCCTTAAGCATAGCCCGCTCTGGTCTCGGGCGTCCGCACGAGCGTCCGTGCCGATGCTAGCGGAGCCGGGCCGCGGTGAAGCTGGTCGCAACCCGCTCTGGGTTCCAGGTCCAGGCCTTGCCCCGGCGGCGTTCGTAGTCGCGCCACAGCTCGTGCCAGTAGGCGAGGAAGCGGTGTGGCCGGTACGGCTCGTAGTGCTCGTGGATCGCCGCGTCGAGCTGCTTGCTGTTGGCGGGCCGCTGGGCGCCGTGCGTGTGGCAATAGAGCCGGTAGGTCTCGGTGTCGATCGGCAATTCGTCGTCGTGCCCCAACAACTGCAGCACGTTGGCGGTCGCGTAGGGGCCGAACCCCTCGATCGAAAGCAGCGCTTCACGGAGCTCCTCGGTGGCGCGTTGGGGGGACTCGAACCAAGCCGGGTCGAGCTCGCCCGAATCGAACCGCCGCGCGAGCTTGATGATCCGCGCGGCGCGGTAGCCCACGCGGCAGTCCCGCTTCAGCCGGGCGGGCGTCTGGCGGGCGAGTTGGCCGGGGGTCGGGAACGCGCCGCGGCCGACGCGCGCCACGAGCCGCTCGTTCATCCGCACGGTGCTCGGCCAGCCGACGTTGCAGCTGGTGATGGTCTTGACCATGTCCTCCAGCAACGTCGGCGAGCGGAACAGCCTGCCGAAGCCCCGACGGTAAGCGGCCGGGTGGGCCCGCCGCCACGAGGCGAGGTCCTTGTCGACACGCAGCATGCGTCGCACGCCGGTGCGCACGGCCCGCTTCGCGTCGGCCGACAGCGGCCGATCGCAGCGCACCCGTAGCGGGGCGCCACGGCCGCCGGGCTGGTCGACGACGGCGCCGAGCGGCTCGCTTGCGAAGCCGAATTCGGCCGCGTCAAACGTCCGAAAAAGCGCCTGGTCGCTCGGCGACCACCGGTTCGGCGCCAGCAGGAAGTAGCCGTACGAGCAGACCACCCGCGGGAACCAGAAATCACGCGGCACGGCGACTTTCAAGACCGTGTCGCGGCCCCCGCGGGCGCCGTCCGAGCCGCCTAGGGCGTTCGCCATCGCTCGTCCCCTTGTTCCGCACCGCTCGTCCCTTCGCTTCAACCCCGGCATGGCTCTCACGCCGGCGGATTGCTACCATAGCGGCAAGACGCGCCCGTTCCCGCGCCCCCCCTCTCCTAACCCAACCGCCCGACGTCCCCGGACATGTCGATCGGCGAATATTCCGCAGCCACCGGCCCCACAACTCCAGGCCCCACGCCGCACGGCGACCGGGCCGACGAGCCGCCTGCGCCCACCGGCCGCCCCCGGCTGAAGCGGGGCGTGCCGAGCGGCCTGTGGCTGCGCTGCGACGACTGCGGCGAGACGCTCTTCCGCAAGGAAGTCGAGCGGCTGATGAACGTGTGCAACGTCTGCGGACGGCACATGTACCTCAGCGCCCGCGACCGGGTGCGTTACGTTCTCGACGACGGCACGTTCGACGAGTGGGACGCCGACCTCTCGCCGGCGGACCCGCTGGGGTTTGCAGACAAGAAGCCTTACGCGGAGCGTGTCGTCGCGGAGCAGAAGCGGACCGGCCTGCGCGACGCGGCGCTGACCGGGGCGGGGATGATCCGCGGCCGCCGCGTGGCGTTCGGCGTGACGGACTCCGCGTTCATCATGGGCTCGATGGGCTCGGTCGTAGGCGAGAAGCTCACGCGCCTGATCGAGCGTGCGACCGAGCAGGGGCTGCCGCTGGTGATCATCAGCGGGTCGGGCGGCGGCGCCCGGATGCACGAGGGGATCCTCTCGCTGATGCAGATGGCGAAGGTCTCGGCCGCGCTGGCCCGCTACGACGACGCCGGCGGCCTGTTCATCTCGGTGCTCACGAACCCCACGATGGGCGGCGTGGCGGCGAGCTTCGCGTCGCTGGGCGACCTGATCCTGGCCGAGCCGAAGGCCCTGATCGGCTTCGCCGGCCCACGCACCATCAAAGCGACCCTCCGCACCGAGCTGCCCGACGGCTTCCAGACGAGCGAGTTCTTGCTCGAGCACGGCTACATCGACCGCATCGTCCGCCGCGCCGACCTCAAGAGCGAGATCGCGCGGATCATCGACTACTGCGGCAAGTGAGCCGGAGGCTCCGCCTCGGCAGGCGTTCCGCTTGATTTCGTGACCGGCTCAGCAAAATACCCCAGGGCGGCCTCGGAACACGCCTAGCAGGACGGCCGCCAGAAGGCCGAACACGATCGATCCCGGTTCGGGCGTGGTCGCTGCGGGGGACCGGCTGGCGCCGTAGTTGGCGGCCCAGCCGCTGTAGGAGCCGATCGGAGCTGGCGTGCCGAGTGCGTCGCGCCAGACCGTGTAGTCGGCCGCGTCGACGACCTGGTCGAGGTTGTAATCGCCCGGCAACGGCGAGCCGTCGGCGACCTCCCAGCCCAGGTCCGCCAGCGCGGCCGCGTCGAGCGTGGTGAAGAACTTGCGGCCTCCTTCCAGCAGGTCGGGATCGAGCGCCGCTTCTTGCGAAGCGAACCCGCCGTACACCGTGCTCACGGTCCCGGCTGCCCAGTGGTCGCGATCCGCGTTGAGCATCGGCGGCGTGCCGCCGTTGGCGGCTATCGCGCTGGCGCCGATGAAGGCCGAGCCGCTGGTGAGCGTCTCCCAGACGGTCGGGGGCTCGGTCCCGACCAGCGCCGCCGGAGTGGTTAGCCCTATCCCCAGCGCGTGAGCCAGCTCGTGCAGGGCGACCGAGAACAAGTCGTTCTTGCCCGGGCCCGGGTCGGTCGTGTGGTCGAAGTGCCAGGGCGTGCCCGGGTTGTTGTCGAACGTGAGCGCTCCGCCCCAAGCGGCGAACTCGCCCACGGGTTGGCCGCGGAGCTCGACCGCGGCGCCGAACGCGTCGTTCGTCGCGTTCAACAGGGCGATCTCGTCGGAGGTGAAGCCGCCACTGGGCGTGAAGCTCCAGCCGAACCCGCCGGGCCCTCCGAGGCCGATCGTCGAACCGCTGATGCCACGAGCCCCCACAAAGATGCGAAACTCGTCGGCCGCGATCGTTAGGTCCGGCAGCTCGAGCAGGGCGCCGGTGCTGGGATGGTTGACGCTCGCCGACCACCGCCACTCGGCCTGGCCGTCGAAAATAGCGCTTTGGAACGGCGGGGGCGTCTCGATGGGCGAGAGGCTGTCCTCGAGCACCTCCGAGAAGAACGACGCGGCCGCCTCGACGGTCGAGCGGGCCGCGGCGCCGTCGGCCGACTGCGGGCTGAAAAAGCCGCCTGTGTCGTACGTGTAGTCGATAACGACGTTCACCGCCGCCGCGGGCGAGGCCGTCACCGCGAGCGCGGCGGCCCGGAGCAAGAATCGCTTCATCGCTTGCCTTCTTCGCTGTCCCTGCGATCGAACGCGGCCCGCCGGCGGCGGCGCCTCACCAGGCCGTTCAATGCCACCTAGCCTAAGAGCGGAGCGGGAAGCCGGCAACAAATAACGGCAAACCGCGGGCCAGGGGCGCCAGCACGAGCGCGGCGATCGCGAGTGAGCCGGCGCCGCTCTCGGGCACGGCGACCGGCGATTGGCCGTAGGCGGCCGCCCACGCGGAATAGTCGCCGGGGCCGACAAACGCATCGTCGTCGGCGTCGGCCGCCGTGAGCGGCCCCGAGCTGCCGAGCGTGTCGCGCCACACCGTGTAGTCGGCCGCGTCGACGAGGCCGTCGCCGTTGAAGTCGCCCGGCGGGCCGTCCTCGGCCACACGCAACACCAGCGAGCCGGGCCGCTGCTCGATCCGCCACTCCAAGCCGTCGGCCAGCGCAGGCGCATCGACACTGGCGAAAGCGCCGTTGATATTCGACGCCCGGACCAGCTCGAAGGCGTCGCCGGCGGCCGGCGTGTGCTCGCCGCCGAGCGGCTCGATCGCCAAGGCGCCGCCGAGCGCCACCGTGCCGTCGGCCAAGAGCGTGTTGGTCCACCCGTCGGGGTGGAGGGAAACCGCCAGCCGCGCGGCGTCGGCGAGCTCGACGTCGCCCCCGAAGGCAAAGCCGACGCCGGCGGGAGTCAGGCCTGCCTCGAATAAGGCGAGGCCCGGCCCCATGGCCGGCCTGCCCGAGTAGTCGCCAGTAAAGCGCGCGACAGACGATTCCGCGATCGTGAGCCCCCCGCCCCGGACATGGACCGGCCCAGAGAGAGTGGAGTCGCCGGCGATCGACACGGCCCCGCCGGAGACCACCAGCCCGACCAGCCCGCCATTGACGGCCAACCGGGCGTCGCTCACGGTGAGGAGCCTGCTGTCTGAGATCGTCAGACCGCTTTGGGCGAATGACGCTTCGCCGCCTGCCTCGATGGCCAGCTCCGCATTGGGCCCGAGCGTGAGCGTGGCGGCGGTCGGCTCGGCGTATCGCCCGCCGACGATCGCCAAGCGATAGCGGACCTCGACCGAGCCGCCCGAGTTCACCAGGGAACCGGTCGCCGAGACCGTCGCGTCGTACAGCGAGAGCTCGCCGCCGGAGAAAACCGCGACCGACCCGTTGCCGGTCACGCCGAGGCCGCCCTCGCGGCCGATGTGGGCAACGCCGCCATCAAGCTGCCGGAGCGTCGAGCCCGCGATTGACAACTCGCCAACGGCCTCGGGCGCATCGCTCGCGATGCGGAGGGCGGCGACTTCGGCGCTCGTGCCGAGCTCAAGGTTCACGACGCCCGCGCGGTCGTTGTTGCCCGACTCGGCGATCGTCAAGTCGCCCAACGCGACCCCCGACGCGGCCAGCAGCCGCAGCGTCGTGGAGCTGGCCAGCACGCCGCCGCCGACCCGCGTGGCGCCGGCCGCCAATCCGCTCTGATCGACCTCCAGGCGCGAGCCCGGCGCGAGCGACAACTCGCCGGCCACCTCCAACCGCGTCCGCACGAGTCTCACCTGGGGTGTTCCCTGCCCGACGCCGAGGACGGCGTCGCCCGCGACTCGTAGGGTTGCTTCGCCGGGGCTGAGCGCCCGGAACGATGGATCGCCGCGGACCACGGTCAGGTCGTCGATCTGCCGCTCGGCGCCGGGTGGAAAATACACCCCGTAGGCGCCAAACACGTCGAACCGAGCCGACTCGGCGAGCGTGTCAGGGGGATCGGCCGCGGACCAGCGCGATGGGTCGTCCCATTGGCCGTCGGACGACGCGACCCACGAGCGGGTTTGAGCCAAGGCCGGCAGGCCCAAATAGCCCACGGCGAGCCACGCTAACAGGCCACGAACGCGGGGGGAGAATTGCATCGGAACCTGCCAAATACCGGGGACGAAGGCGCCGCGACCGCGGCACTCTAGCCTCCCAGCTCGGGCGGTTACAAAGGATTTCCCGGGTCGCCTGGTACGGATTGCCTACGCGCAGACGCGCCGGCGAGCGGCTTCGGTGGGCGTCACTTGACGCGGCCGAACAGCAGCGAGGCGTTGTGGCCCCCGAAGCCGAAGCTGTTGCTGAGGGCCACCCGCACGGGGCGTTCTTGCGGCTCGTTCGGCGCGTAGTTGAGGTCGCAGTCGGGGTCGGGCGTGTCGAGGTTGATCGTGGGGGGGCAGACGCCCTCGCCCAGGGCCTTCAGGGTGACAACGGCCTCGACGCCGCCGCTGGCTCCGAGCAGGTGCCCCAGGTGGCTCTTGGTGCTCGACACACAGAGGTCGTACGCGTGGGGGCCGAACACGGACTTGATCGCCACGGTCTCGGCGCGGTCGCCAAGCGGCGTGCTGGTGCCGTGGGCGTTGATGTAATCGACGTCTTCGGGGGCGGCGCCGGCGTCTTTGAGGGCCTCGCTCATGGCGCGGGCCGCGCCGCTGCCGGCCGGGTCGGGCTGGGTGATGTGGCCGCCATCGCCCGAGGCGCCGTAGCCGAGCATCTCGCCGTAGATCTTCGCCCCGCGGGCCTTCGCGCGCTCGTACTCTTCCAGGACGACGATGCCCGCCCCTTCGGAGAGCACGAAGCCGTCGCGGTCTTTGTCGAACGGGCGGCTGGCGCGGGGCGGGTCGTCGTTCCGCTCCGAGAGGGCCCTCATGTTGGCGAAGGCCGACAGGCCCATCCGGCTGCACGCGGCCTCGCAGCCGCCGCTGATCACCACGTCCGCCGCGCCGCGCTGGATCAGCTTGAACGCGCTGCCGATCGAGTTGCTAGCGCTGGCGCACGCGGTTGCGATCGAGTAGTTCGGCCCCTTCAAGCGGTACAGGATCGACACGTGGCCGCTGGCCGCGTTGAGCATCAGCTTGGGGATCGTGAACGCCGAGACCTTGTCCGGGCCCTTGTGCAGCAGCCGCTCGACCTGGGCCTCCATCTCCGACAGGCCGCCGACGCCCGACCCGATGACCACGCCGCATGCGAAGGGGTCTTCCTTCTCGAACTCGATGCCGCTGTCGCGGACCGCGTTCACAGCGGCGACCACGCCGAGCTGCGCGTAGCGGTCCAGCCGGTTGGCTTCCTTCTTGGGCAGGTAGCCGTCGGTCGTCCAGTCGTAGACGTCGCCCCCGATCCGCACCTTCTGGTCGCTCGTGTCGATCGACCGCAACAGGTGCACGCCGCTCTCGCCGGCCAACACCCGCTTCCAAAGGTCCTCGACATCGCAGGACAGCGACGTCACGGCTCCCAGTCCGGTCACTACGACTCGACGGCTCATCTTCGGGCGACTCCTCTCCCGCGTCGCGGATGGGGCGCGCCGGCAGGCTCCGTGAAGCGACCCCCTCGCAGAGACCGGCGTGACGCCGGGCGGAGCGTTTAGAGGGGCCTCACGCCAGGGCGGCGCCGGCTAGGGCGGCTACTCTCCCGCCTGCTCTTTCTCGATGAATTCGACCGCCTGGCCGACCGTTTGGATCTTCTCTGCGGCGTCGTCCGGGATGTTGATGTCGAACTCTTCCTCGAGCTCCATCACCAGCTCGACCGTGTCGAGCGAATCCGCGCCCAGGTCGGTCACGAACGAGGTTTCGGGGGTGATCTTTTCCTTCTCGACGCCGAGCTGTTCGGAAACGATCTCGGTAACGCGTTCCAGCGTGCTGGCCACGGCCGTACTCCTTAATAGACGCCTGTTTTCGCTTGGTGCGGGTTGGCGGCACACCGCCGCCGCTTGGTACCGCTATACGAATGGTTCGTTGATGCTGTGCTTTCCGCCGTCGGGACGCGACTCGCGGGTTCCTGGCGGCGCCGGCGCCGCCATCGCCCGGCGGCGAGAAGCGTCACAAAATAGAAGGGTTTCGCAAACCGGGTCAAGGTGGTTGGGGCCGCTTCGCGGTTGGCTCGGCGTTTCGGGCTTCAGGCCTCGGGGGCTCTGTTCCCGGCTTTTGGGACCGGAGGCCTCAACAAGTCATCCCCCCGTCGATCGTGAGGACCTGGCCCGTGATGTAGGCGGCCGAGTCGCTGGCGAGGAACACCACCGCGTCGGCGATTTCTTGGGGCTGCCCCTCTCGTTGCAGCGGCACGACGGCCTTGATCCGCTCGGTCACCGCCTCCTCACCGGCCGCCTTCTTCAGGGCGTCGGTCATGTCGGTCGCGATGAAGCCGGGGCAGATGGCGTTGACGGTGATCGCGCGCCGTTTGCTGGCAAGCTCGCGGGCGACGGTCCGGGTGAACCCGATGACGCCTGCCTTCGAGGCCGAGTAGTTGGCTTGGGCCTCGTTTCCCCGGAGACCGGAGGTGCTGCTGATGTTGATGATCCGCCCTCGTTTGGCCCGCATCATCACGCCGGCCGCCGCGCGGCTGAAAGCGAACACGCTCCGCAGGTTGGTGGCGATCACCGTGTCCCAGTCTTCGTCGGACATCCGCGGCAGTAGCGTGTCGCGGGTGATGCCGGCGTTGTTGACCATGACGTCGACGCGGCCCCACTCCTCGGCGACTTGCTCGACGAGCTTCGTCGCCGCGTCGGTGTCGGCCACGTCGCAGGGGTACGCGGCCGCAACCCCGCCGGCCGACTCAACTTCGGACACGGTCTCCGCCAGCTTGTCGGCGCTGCGGGCAACGCAAGCGACCTTCGCGCCGCTCTCCGCGAGGCGCAACGCGATCGCCTTGCCGATGCCCCGCGAGGCGCCGGTCACGATGGCGACTTGATCGGTGAGGTCGGCGGAGATGCGCGCGTCGGCCATGATTGCCTGGGGAGCTTGGTTGGTGGAAGAAAGTCGGAACGGGCCAGGCGTCCAGCAAGGGCTAACGCCTCGCAACGAGCGCCTATTCGACTCCTTCGCACGGCGATTTTCGGTCGATCCGCTTCAGCAAACCGCGGAGCACTCGCCCCGGGCCGATCTCGTAGAACTTCTCCACGCCGAGGCCGCCCTCCGCTTCTTTGCGCATCAGCAGGCGGACGCTGTCCTCCCACCGCACCGGGCTGACGACCTGTTTCACGAGTAGCTCGCGGAGCACGCCGGGGTCGGTGTGGGGGGCCGAGTCGACGTTCGACACGACGGGGACTCTCGGTTCGCGGAGCTCGACCTGGCCGAGCACCGCGGCGAGCCGCTCGACCGCCTCTTGCATCAGCGGCGTGTGGAACGCGCCGGCCACCGCGAGGGGGACCACCTTAATCGCGCCGGCCGCTTCGGCCCGCTCGGCGATCCGCTCGCACGCGGCCGTCGAGCCGGAGACCACCGTGTTGCCCGGGCAGAGCAGGTTGGCCACTCGCAGGGTGTCGTCGCCGCGGCACTCCTCGCAAAGGGCTTCGACTTGGGCGACTTCCAGGCCGAGCACGCTGACCATGCCGCTGGGCGACGCCTCGGCCGCCTGCTGCATGGCCGCTCCCCGCTCGGCGACGACCCGCAGGCCATCCTCGAAAGACAACGCGCCGGCGAACGCCAGCGCGGTGTACTCGCCCAGGCTCAGCCCGGCGGTCGCCACGCACGAGTCGACCGCGTTGGGGTCGTCGCGTTTCAGGCGCTCGAGGGCGGCTAGGCTCGCCACGTACAGGGCGGGCTGGCTGTTGACGGTCGCGTCGAGCTGGTCGTCCGGCCCTTCGACACACAGGCGCAGCAAGTCGTAGCCGAGCTGCTCGCTCGCGCGGTCGAAGAGGGCCTTCGCCGCGGGAACCTCCGAGGCGGTCTCGGCCGCCATCCCGACGCTCTGCGCGCCCTGGCCCGGGAACAGGAAGGCGGAACGGCTCATCACTCGGTCTCGACGACCGTGCGTCCCATGTAGTGGCCGCAGGTCGAGCAGACCACGTGCGACCGCTTCATCGTGCCGCAACGCGGGCACGCCTGCAGCTCGGGCGCCTTGAGGCCGTCGTTCGCGCGGCGTTTTCCGCTGCGGTGGTTTGAGTGCTTTCTTTTGGGTACGGCCATGATCGTCGCTCGCTGGGCGGGAGCGGGTCTGCCTGGTAGGCGGGGAGAGACCCCGCTTCGGGCGGGGGAGACACGATACACACCGGCTGCGGCTGCTTCCGCCGCGGCGCCGATCGCCGCGGGTCGACCGCCGCGAGCCCCATAAAGTACGGCCCTACAACCAGATGTGTCAACGCCCTGCCCCGGCCAGCGCGCCCCGGCGCGTTGACGCCGGCTCGTGCGCTTTCTTAGGATCGGCTTGGCGAGTGTATGCTGCCAGCAAGCCGGGGCGGCGTCGGCGCCCGCTATTCCTCTCCCCGAGACACGCGTACGGAGCTCCGAATCGCATGCCGCTCTATGAGGTCGAGACGCCAGGCCACATCATGATCCTCTGGGCCGACGATCAGGACTCTGCCCGACAGACCGTCAGCCAGAGCTACCCGAGCGAAGAGATCCTTCGCCTGATCAAGCGGCCCCGCGACAGCTGGGTCATCTCTAAAGCGGCGCTCGGGATCACGTCGGAAATGGACCCCTGCACCACCGCGCGCGATTGCCTGTCTCGCGCCGAGGGGGACAAGGTCCACGCGATCCGGTTGTACATGCAAGAAACCGGCTGCGACCTCGATCAGTCGCGCAAAGTGATCGAGTCGAACATGGTGATGGGCTGGTAGCCGCCGCGCGAGGCGCCCAACGAGGTGCGCCGCACGGCTGCCGACCTGCCGACCTGCCGCACGCTGACGCCGCTTCTCCGCGACCTCCGCGCCCGGCCTCTCGCGCCGGGCGGCCGGTTTTAGCGCAGTTGGTAAGCGGCGCTAGGCGCGGTGGTCGAGCCGCTGGAGCCGTCGGGACGCGTCGCGACGCTCACCCCGGGCTGATAGGTGCCGGTGCCGCCAGGGCGATACTCGCCCGGCCGGCTGGTGATCCGTACGACCGAACCCGACTCCGTCGACGCGGTCTGCTGGACCCGCGACGGGGTGGCGCCCGGCGGCAAGGACCCCAGCGTGCTCGAGCCGGCGGTCGACGGGTACGGCGACGCTCCCGCGGCGGCGACACCGGTCGAGCCAGGCTGTGTTGCTCCGCCCGTCGGGGGGAGGGCTGTCGAGGGCAGGCCCGTCGACGGATAGGTGGTCGAAGGATTGGCAGACGCGGTGTTCGAAGCCGGCGGCGTGGCGCCCGTCGCGGGCGAGGAACCCGTCGACGGGAAGGGGCTCGTCGACGGGAAGGGGCTCGTGGCCTGCCCGGCCGCCGGCGACGTGCTGGCGGTTGCGGCGTAGCGGTTGGCGCCGCCGGGGCTCGACGTGCTGGGCACGCCGCCGATCGGCGGCAAATCGCCGAAGTCGTCCGGCAGCGTTGACGACGCGTACCGGTCCGCCGCGCCGGAGCCATCCGGCGTGGCGGCTAGCGTCTCGGTCACCGGCGGGCGGTAGCCGTTCGGATCGTAAGCGCCGGTCGCCGCTAGGCTCGAAGCGGCCGGCGCAGCCGGCCGGGTGGTCGAGGGCGCCGCCGCGGCGGGCGGGGGGGTCGGCGCCGGCGTCGCGGCGACCGCGTCGGTAGCCGGATAGGCCGTCCACTTGGGCGCGGCGGCGTCGATCTGCGGCGTGACTGCGGCCACGGCCTCGGAAGCTGTCTTGCTCGCCTCGCTGGTCGCTTTGGCCACCGCATCGGACGGAGCGGCTTCCGGCTCGAGCCCCTCAATGAGCGGGGTCTGGCCGTCGCTCGGTAGCTTCGGCGCCTCCGAAGCGGCCAGGGCCTCCGCGTCGGCGCCACCCCGCGAGAACGGGTTCCACGCCCAACGCGAAGTGCTCGCCGATCGGCACCCCGGCAGGGAGACACAAATCGCGAAGGCGAGCGCGCTGGCGGCGAGTCGGCGAGCGGCGGCTGTCTGGTTCATTGTGACGGGCGGGCTCGGTTTCGGCGTCGCTCGCCGGTGGGCGGAGTGGCGACGCGGATTGCGGGTCTTCGGTTTGGTTCGGTCGCGCAACGGTTGCCGGTTGAGCGTTTCCTCAGACCAGAGCCGTAGCGCGGCGGACCGTAGAAGCCGCTGCCAAGCCGCGTCAACGCCAGCTTTCGCAGTGGCCGCCGAGGAGGCCCCGCCAACAAAAAGCGGACGCCAGCAATGCCGGCGTCCGCTCGGGTCGATCGCTCTGGTCTGACGCTCTTGTCGCGAGGCTCCCAAGGCCCGCGCCGGGGCCTCAGCCTTTGGCCGCCTTGTACAGCTCATCCACCTTCGACCAGTCGATCACGTTGAAAAACGCGGCTACGTAGTCCGGCCGCCGGTTCTGGTACTTCAGGTAGTAAGCGTGCTCCCACACGTCCACGCCGAGGATTGGTGTGCGGCCTTCCATGTAGGGGTTGTCTTGGTTCGGTGTGCTCTCGACCTGCAGTTTGCCATCTGCCCCGACGCTGAGCCACGCCCAGCCGCTGCCGAAGCGCGTCGCGGCCGCGTTGGAGAAGTCTTCCTTGAACTTGTCGAAGCCGCCCAGCTCCGAGTCGATGGCCGAGCCGACGTCGCCCGACGGCTTGCCGCCACCAGAGCCACTTAGCGTGACCCAAAACAACGAATGGTTCGCGTGGCCGCCGCCGTTGTTGCGAACCGCGGTGCGGATGTTCTCTGGCACGCTCGACAGGTTGCGGCAGAGGTCCTCAACCGACTGTTCCGAGACACCGGAACCCTCCAACGCCCCGTTGAGCTTCGACACGTACGTGGCGTGGTGCTTGTCGTGGTGGATCTCCATCGTCTTGGCGTCGATGTGCGGCTCGAGCGCGTCGAACGCGTAGGGGAGATCAGGCAGTTCGTAGGCCATAAGTAGTTTCCTTGTTGAGGTTTAGGCGTTCTGATACCCAGCCAAGCGACGCATCGCCAATCGGCAGGCCCGATAGCAACGTGTCGCAGTTACCCGCAACTTGCAAGGCGCCGGGCGAGCGTCCGCCGCAGGCCGGAGCGATGGAGAAAACGCGACCGCCCTGGTTCCTAGGCAGCAAACCCTGCGCCGGCCAGTCCGCTTGGCAAAGCGACCGGCGGGAGCCGAGAGGGGGCCGCGAAAGACCCACCAACCAGTGAAGCGCCGCGAACCCGCGACCCTCCGAAGCAAAGGCGAAGCCGCCGCTTCGGAAGCCGGCAGCGGCAAAGCCGCGACACCGGCGAGGCGTGGAGAAGCCTCAAAGGCGTTTTCACGCCCGGAAACCAGAGCGGCTGATCGGACTCGAACCGACGACAATCACGTTGGCAACGTGATGCTCTACCAACTGAGCTACAGCCGCATCGTTCCGCCTAGCGGAACTTCCTGCCCAGCGGAAACTATCGCCAAGCAGAATTCCCCGGGGGGCGGAACCCTTTTATCGGCCCGCAACCCACCAGACCTCGAAGTATAACGTGGCCAATCGGCCAATCAAGCGGCAGAGGAGGCCGGCGACAGGGGGCCGGCGCGGCGGTCCGGGACGCGGCATTCCCGTCGCCTGCCACCTTGCTCCTATTGCCCCCTCCACGGCCCGGCGCCTACGATCCGCCCCCTCTCGCAAGCCCGCCGCCCCGCTGGAGGCTCCCCGGTGCCCCGCTCCCGCACACTACGCTGCTGTGTCATTTTGGCCGCTTCGGCCGGCTGCTTGGCTGTCGGCGGGCGCGTCGCGGCCCAGCAACCTCCCGGCGATGGGTGGGTCGAGCCGCCGGCCGGCCAGGTCGTGCCGGCCCGCTACGGTGAGCCGGCCGCGTTGCCCAGCGATCTCGAGCTGCCCGCCGACCTCGCCACACCGCGCCAGCCGGCGCCCACGCCCGGCGGCGACCGGTCGAGCCGCTACGAGTCCGCCGGCCAGGAACTGGCGCGCGGCGCTTCGCAGCCGGCGCCGACCAGCCCGGCTCCTTTGAGCCGCAGCTACAGCGAGAGTCCCGCCCCGAGGCCTCGGGCCGAGCCCCGCCGCGCCGGCGGCCAGCCCGGGCTCTCGCCGGTCGCCCCGCCGAAAGTCGAACGCGCTCGCGTTAGTAAGGGCGCGGGCCGCTTGCCGAACGACGCGGGCCAGGTATGGCGCGAGTACGACATCCGCCCCTACACCCAGCGCGTGGCCGGCGCCGACCAGAAGCCGCAACAGCGGATCGTCGACTGGGTGCTCCGCGAGACCGGTTACGAGGCTTGGCACTCCGACACCTTCGGCATCCTGAACGCCTCGCCCGACACGCTGACCGTGTACCACACGCCGGCTATGCAGGCGATCGTGACGGACATCGTCGATCGCTTCGTCAATCACCGGGCGGCTGCCCACGCGTTCAGCATGCGGATCATGACGGTTCGCAACCCCGACTGGCGTGTGAGGGCGTTGGGGCTGATGTCGCCGATCGAGGTCCAGTCGCCGGGCTTGCAAGGCTGGACGCTGGCCAAAGAGAACTACGCGTTGCTGATGTCCGAGCTCGCCCGCCGCGGCGACGTGCGCGACTACACCGCTACCGGCCAGCTCGTCCCCAACGGCCAAGCCAGCGTGTTCAGCACCATGCGCCCCCGAGGGTATATCAAAGGGGTCCTCCCGACGCAGAACGCCTGGCCCGGTTACCAGCCCGAGCCGGGCCAACTCGAGGAGGGGGCTTCGCTGGAGTTCGTCCCCCTGTTGTCGATGGGGCTCGACCGGGCGGAGGCCCTCATCAAGCTCCGCATGAACCAGGTGGAGCGGATGCGGCGGGTGTCGCTCGACCTGCCCTCGCCGCAGATTGCTGGCTCGACGGGCCAGCAGCGGATGCAGATCGAGGTGCCGCAGCTCACGATGGCGAACCTCCACGAGCGGTTCCGCTGGCCAGCCGACCAGGTGCTGCTGCTGTCGATGGGCATGGTCGCCACGCCGGGCCCGGACGACTCGGGCACGCTCAACAGCATGCTCCCGGAGGCGATGAAGGCCCCGCCGCGGGCCGACGCGCTGCTGTTCGTCCAGGTGCAAGACGCCCGCACCCCCACCGCCGGCCCCGCCGCGACCGAGCCGGGCCGCGTCAACACGGCGTCGCGCCCGGCGGCGTCTTTCAGCGGGCGGTATTGAGGGGGCGTTTGACTCGCCCCCTTCAGAGCCAGAAATCCGAGCCGCCGCCCATGCGCCAGTGCGGTTTGGCGTTAGCTGCGGTCGCGATTGGAGCTCCGCGATGGGCCGGCCTCGCGAGGGTGGCGGCCAGCCGCCGAGATTCGGCAAGGGCGCGACCCCTAACTTCGGCTCGACCGTAGCCCGGCGACAACGCCGATCACCGCGAGCAGGGTGGCGGCGGCCGGCTCGGGGACGGGAACGTTGATGCCCGTCAGCGTCGTTTCAAAGAACTCGCCGCTGACCGTGTTCTGCACCACGATCCTTGCCGTCCCGACCGGTGCGAACTCCGTGGCGTCGGTAAAGACCGACATGAAGTAGCTCTCGTCGGGCGGCGACAAGCTGCCCGAACTGTAGGCGAACTGCAGGCTGTCGGCGTCGAAGCTCCGCAGCGCCGCGACAGGGCCCGCGTCGCCGAGACCATCCGTGCGGTACTCGACGTCCGTAAACGTGTCGCCGTATCCGGAGAGGAACAGCGCCCGGATTTCGACGTCGGGCGCAAACGGCGCCCCCTGAAGGTCCTTCAACCTTGGGCCGAAGATCAGCGTGCCCGTGTCGTTCGATCGCCCTACCCGGTCTTGAAGATTTCCAGAAAGCAGCACCTCGCCGAAGTTCCCGAGTATCTCAAAGGGACGGACCGAGTCGTCCACGTTGAGTTGCGCAAACTGAGGGTTGGCGGCCAGGGTGGCGCCGCTCAAGAAGTTGAGCCCTCCGGCGTTCAGAGGAGCGGCTTGGCTACATGGGCAAGCGGCAAACACCGCTAGCGCGATCAGCGTGGCTCCTACGGTGGGGGCGTTTGGGGCGGCAGAGTTGGTCTTCATTAGGCGCCTATTGGTCGTTACGGGTCCGAAGCCCAGCAGCCGTTCGCGGCCGCCGGCACTCGGGAATCAACGTGGCGGTGACCAACCCGACACGCGGTCGAGCATTTCCCTTCTGGCGGGTCTAAACGGCCGTCCCGGCAGCGGGTCCCCGACCTCCCGACGCGCCCTATCGCCGTCAACTCCGAACAGAGGACTCGGCGCCGCCGGACCGGAGCTGACACGGGGGGCAGGCGTCGCCTGCGAAGGACCCGATCGCCACGGGTGGCCAACGCGGGGGACCGGCTAGAATGCCTGGGCTCCCTTCGCCAAACCCTCGAGCCAACCAGATGATCGTCACCAGCGTCGAGCAAGGTTGGGAGGTCGTCTTCCAGAAGTCGCACGGCTTGTTGGCCGGGCGGATCGCGGCCGAGTTCCGCGATGAGTTCCGCCCTTTGCTGTGGGTCGAGACGCTCGAAGCCATCCTCTCGCACGACGACTACAAGGAAGACTTCGACGGCAAGCATTACGTCACCGAGCTGGGCGCGCCGAAGGACTTTACGCTCGTCTCGATGGGTGCGCGAGACCGCTTGGCCGAGGCCCAGCGGCGGCTCCGCGAGAGCTACCGCAAGCACCGCTGGGTCGGGCTGCTGATCTCGCGTCACCAAGAGCACCTGTACGGCGACAACGACGACGTATCCCACGGCATGCGCTCTCTGCTCGACGACGAGCGAGACCGCCGGCGGCGCGTGCTGCGGAAGATGGGCCTCAAGAAGGCGGACCTCGAGCACGCGTACCAGCTGCTCCGCTGGTGCGACCGTTGCAGCCTGATCCTCACCCGCGGCGACGTTCCCGCGATGGGCCGGCAGATCGAGGTCACGCACGGCCTCCGCGGCGAGCGCTATCTGATGTGGCGGCGCGACGACGACGCGCTAGCGGTCGAACCCTGGCCTTTCGCGAACCAGCAATTCGACGTGGCTGTCGAGGTCCGCCAGGCCACCCGGCTTTCTTTCGACGACGACCGTGACTTGATCGACCACCTGGAAGCGAGCGAGGTCGAGAACCGCGTCTGGCGGTTCAGCAACTCGTAGCAGCCCGCCCGAGTTGGTCCGCGCGTCCCGCCCTGCCTGACCGGGTTAGCTCCGACTCGGGCACGCTTATTGCTTTGCTCCCGACAGAAGACCCGCTTCGGAATCCCGCCGGATCGCCCGGCGGAGCTCCTCTCTTTTTCGGACCTACGGAGAAAGCAATGGGCAAACGACCCGAATGGCAAACCAAAGAGACCGACTCCACTTGGGATCGCGTGAAAGCCGCGTTCGCCAACGACTGGGAACAAACCAAAGCCGACTTCGGTTCGGACAGCGCCCGCGACATGAACCAGGACGTTGACGACACCATCAAGCAAGCGATGGGCTTGGACGACGCGTTCGAGAACCGCGAGCAGGCCTTCCGATTCGGTCACGCGGCCAAGCACCACTACGGCAGTCAGCACAGCGAGTGGGACGACAAGCTCGACGCCCGGCTCCGAGACGAATACGAGGGCGACTACGAGCAAGACCGGCCGTATATCCGCCACGCGTACAACCATCGGTACGAAGAAACCGTGCGATAGCCGCGTGCGAGACCCCGCCCGCCGACAGCCGTTGTCGCCCAGCGACAACGGCTGCGGGTTGGGCGGGCGCACGCAGCACGGCGGTTCGTCGCCGTCTCGGCGCGCGCTCACTCGGATCCGAAGCGACGGGGGGGCGCACTAGTGTTTGGCCGCGTCGAGGCCGCGTTTGAAAAAGACCCAGCTCATCGTGCACACCAACGAGCACGCGACGAGCCCCAGAAACCGCTCGAACGCCCCGTCGATGCCGGTCGGCAGCATGAAGAAAGCCGGGGTGGCGACCGCCCACACGCCGGCGAGCGCGAGGAGCGTCCACTTGGCCCACGCGTGGCTGCGTCCGAAGCCGCTGGCCATGCACAACGGCGCCAGCAAGAAGAAGACTCCCAAGCCGTACACAAGATAGATGTGGATAACGACGCCGTCGCTGTCGCCATCGCCGTATTCGTTCCGCGCGCC
Organism: Botrimarina sp.; assembly: GCF_040219535.1. Classification (NCBI taxonomy): domain Bacteria; kingdom Pseudomonadati; phylum Planctomycetota; class Planctomycetia; order Pirellulales; family Lacipirellulaceae; genus Botrimarina; species Botrimarina sp. The sequence goes on along the minus strand of NZ_JAVJSH010000016.1, from coordinate 280,639 downwards.
GACCACCACGACGAGCGCGCCGAGCACGGCGAGTGACAGCACGCCGATCGACCACCCGACCCCGCCCAGGTGGGCGTGGGCCGACGCCAGCGCGACCGCGAACAGGCCGGCGGCGAAGCCGTACAGCGCGATGTCCATCAGGATTTCCATCTCGCCGGCGGCCAGGTCGCTGATGGTGTCGGCAACCCGGTCGTAGTCGCTCACGAACAACGGGGCGATGAGCGTGCCGAGAACGAGCGATAGGCAGCCCAAGAACCCGGTTGTCGCCAAGATGAGCAACAGGTAGGGCCGCTCGGCGTCGATCGAGTGATCGGTGATGTCGTCCATGAACCCTCCTGCGCCAAGCGGCGACCTCGTTGTCACGAACCGCTCCGACGAGCGGGCGTCCGCTATCGGGGCTGCAAGTCTCGAACCCATAGATCGCGGAACCGCATCCGGCCTTCGCCGCCGGAATGGAGTTGCAGCGCGATGACCCCGGAGGTCGCCTCCTGTGAAGGGTTCGTGTAGTCGAGCATCTTCACGCCGTTCAGGTAGGTCACGTAACGGCGGCCCTCGACCTTGATCAGCAGGTCGTTCCAGCCGTCGGGACGGATGACGGTCTCCAGCTCTGGCGCGGGCCAAGCGAGCCAGCCGCGGCCGTCGCCGTACACGCCGCCGGTGTGGCCGCCGATCCGGCGGTCGATCTCGACTTGGCGGCCCGCGGTAACCGTCGCCGTGCCGGGTGCGAACGCGGTGTGGAAGTACACGCCGCTGTTGCCGGACGCCTCGCACTTGAACCGCAGCGACAGGTGGAAGTCGCTGTATTCTTCCTCGGTCGCCAGATAGCCGTACTCGTCGGTGACGCCTTCCCCGTAGATGGCCCCGTCCTCGACGACCCACCGCTCGGCGCCGACCTCGGTCCAGCCGCTGAGGTCCTTGCCGTTGAAGAGCTGGCGCCAGGGGGCGTCGAGGCCGGCGCCCGACTGGGCCGACGCCCACGAGGTAAGCAGCACGGCGGCGATCAACGGGCGGAGCATGGCGGGCGGCTGGAGGGTGAACGCGGGGGAGGAACGCCTCAGGGCGCGGCAGCTCTAGTCTCGCAGGCCGGCCCGGCTGCCCGCAAGCTGGCGAACCCGCCTCGCCGAGGGCGCGGCCCTCGCGTAAATTAATCGGCACTATGAGCAGCAATTCCCTGGCGGCTGAGCGCCGCGTCGTGATCACGGGCGTGGGGCTCGTCTCGCCGTTGGGCCTGACGGTCGGCTCCTGCGCCGCGGCCCTCGCCGAGGGCCGCAGCGGCGTGCGCCGGCGCCCCGACACCGATCAAGCGCCAACCGTGGGCGGGTTCGCCGCGGACTTTTCCGGCGCGATCGACGATTTCGGGGAGCTAGAGAGCGGGCGCAAGAAGGCAATCCGCAAAGGCCTGAAGCTGATGTGCCGCGAAACCCAGATGGCGGTCGCCGCGGCCCAGCACGCCTTGGCGGACGCGGGCGACACGGCGGGGCTCGACCCGGAGCGGGTCGGCGTGGTGCTGGGTAGCGACTACATGCTCACCCTGCCCGACGACTACGTCGACGCGATCCGCAAGTGCCTAGACGAAGGCGAGTTCGCTTACGCGCGGTGGGGAGATGAAGGGCTGGACCAGATGCAACCGCTCTGGATGTTGAAATACCTGCCCAACATGCCCGCGAGCCACATCGCGATCTACAACGACCTGCGCGGGCCGAACAATTCCCTCACCCTCCGTGAAGCGGGCGGGCTGGCCGCCGTCGGCGAGGCGGCTCGGATCATCGCCCGCGGCGACGCCGAGCTGATGATCGCCGGCGCGACCGGCACGAGGGTCTTGCCGTTGCAGGCGGTCCACGCGTTGCAAGAAGCCGAGCGAGGGATGGCCGTCCAACGGGGTGACACGGACGACGACCCGGCGACCCTCTCCCGCCCATTCGAAGCCTCGCGCCAGGGCATGGTTTGCGGAGAAGGCGCCGGCATGGTCGTGCTGGAGTCGCTCGAGTCGGCCGCGCAACGCGGCGCCAGGGTCTACGGCGAGCTGGCCGGCTTCGGCTCGAGCACCGTCGCCATGCGCCGCGGCGAGTCGATCGCCGGAGACAACCAGCGGGCGATCGCCCGCGCGGCGGCCGCCGCGTTGACCGACGCGGGCCTTGCTGCTGAGGAGCTGGGGCACGTGAACGCCGACGGCCTCGGCGCGCCGACGCCCGATCGCCAAGAGGCCGCCGCCCTCCGGGCCGTGCTGGGCAATCGAGCCGACCAAGCGCCGGTGGTCGCTTTGAAGAGTTATTTCGGGAATTTGGGAGCCGGCAGCGGGGTCGTCGAACTGATCGGCAGCCTGCTTGCGTTCGACCCCAGCGGTCCGTTGGAGGGCGCTTTGCCCCGAACGCTCAATCACGACCAGACCGATCCGGAGTGCCCAATCCGGGTTGTCGCCGAGCGGGGCGTGCCCGCCGGCGACTCGTTCCTCGCCGTGAACGCGACGCCCCAGGGGCAAGCGGTGGCGGTGTGCGTCCGGCGCCACGGCGGATGAGCCGCGGTCGCCGAGCTTGCCTGGCGGCCCGCGGCGTGCTACGCTTCGACCGACCAATGAGGTGTGAGACCCTCCCAAAGCCGGCCTGTGTGGCCGTTAGGCAAGGGTGGGTTCATTCGATTTCGACGCCTGCGATGGCCGCTTCGCTGCCCCCAGCGACGCTCAGCGGCCCTCACTCGCTCTCGACGGCGACTGATTTTCTTGCCCCTTGCGGCCGCGGCGACTCCCGCCCTGCGCGACCTTTGCGCTCAAGAAGGCGGGACTAGCAAGAGCCCCGAATGCGGCTCGGCCCCGGGTTGTGTGACCCCGGGCTTCGCGGCTGACCCACCGGGCAGGTCGCCCTGCAGACGCAGCGCGACCGGCGAAGAGTCCCCGCAAGTTTCGGCGCCCTCTTGAGCGTCCCTTACCTCGCGGCGCCCAATCGACCAGATGGATACGAAGGATGAATTTTGAAGAACTCGGCCTCGCCGAGCCCCTGCTGCGTGCGGTCAAGTCGAGCGGATACGAGCGTGCGACGCCGATTCAGGCGGCCGCTATCCCCGTCGTTTTGGCGGGCGCCGACCTGATCGGCTGCGCCCAAACCGGCACAGGCAAGACGGCCGCCTTTACGCTGCCGGTGCTCGACCGGCTGAGCAAGAAAAAGGGGGCGCCGCAACCCGGCGAGCCCCGCGTTTTGGTTCTGTCGCCGACGCGTGAGCTGGCCTCCCAGATCGGCGCCAGCTTCGAACGCTACGGCAAGCACACCAAGCTGCGCCACACGGTCGTCTACGGCGGGGTGTCGCAGTTCCACCAGGTCAAGTCGCTCCGCCGGGGCGTAGACACCGTCGTCGCTACGCCGGGCCGGCTGCTCGACTTGATGGGGCAAGGCCACGTGAGGCTCTCGTCGGTCGAGGTGCTGGTGTTCGACGAAGCGGACCAGATGCTCGACATGGGCTTCTTGCCCGCGTTGCGGAAGATCGTTGCCGCGGCGCCGAGCGAGCGGCAGACGCTGATGTTCTCCGCCACGATGCCCGACGAGATCCGCCGCCTTGCGCAGCAATGGCTCCGCAAGCCCGAGTCGGTCAGCACCGTGCCGGCCTCAACGCCGGCCGAGCGGATCGAGCAGTCGGTCCACCTGGTCGACAAGAAGCGGAAGATCGATCTGTTGGCCCACTTCTTGGGCGCCGAGCCGTGGGGCCGGACCCTGGTCTTCAGCCGCACCAAGCACGGCGCGGACAAGATCGTCAAGCACCTGAAGCGAGACGGCGTCGACGCGGCCGCCATCCACGGCAACAAGTCGCAGAACGCCCGCGAGCGTGCCCTCGCCCGCTTCAAGGGCAAGAACCCGCCGGTGCTCGTCGCGACCGACATCGCCGCGCGCGGACTCGACATCACCGGCGTGTCGCACGTCGTGAACTTCGACCTGCCCGACACGCCCGAAACCTACGTGCACCGGATCGGCCGCACGGCGCGTGCCGGTGCGGAGGGGATCGCGGTCTCGTTCTGTGCGAGCGACGAACGCGAGCAGCTCCGCCAGATCGAGCGGCTCACCAAGCAGCGACTGCGGGTCGAGCCGACCGTCGAGGGGTTCCAACCGACCGACCCGCCGACGCAAGCCGCGGAGCCATCACGAGGCGCCCGAAGGGCCCGCCCACGCAGGCCCGAGAATCGGCGGCGTCAGCCCGCCGCGCAGTCGAAGCCGCAGCGCGAAAAGAAGGCGACCGGCCAGTCGCGGCAGGCGAGCGGCTCGACCCACGGCGACGCCAAGCCTTCCGGCAAGCGTCGCAGGCGAGGCGCTGGCTCGAAGGGGAAAGCCGCCGCTGTGAAGTAGCTGCTCGCCCGGTCCTCGTAAACGGCTACCTCACCAACCCTTGCCCAGGAGACGCGCCCATTTTGCCAGCCCAGATCAATGCTGATCGGTTCCGCGAGGACCGACAGGGTAAGTCGTTCGCCGACCTCCTCGACGAACCCGACCATCCGCTGCGGGACCTTATGGACTTCTTCAACGACGGCGACCGCCGCCGTCGGATGCAAGAATCCGAGGTGCACCACAACCGAGCGCCGCTCGCCGGCGTGGTCCGCGAGCTCGAGTCTCAAGAGAGCGTACGCCGGATCCTCGCCGGCTCCGACGCGGCGGCGGCTCAGCGCTTGCGTCAGGCCGTTGGCATCCTCACCCGGATGGTGATGGAAGACCTCGGCTGGCAGAGGACCGGCCGGCAGGGCACGCTAGGCGTGCGCGCCGAATCCGAGGAGCCAGCCCCGATCCACAACCAACGCGGCCTCTCGATGTGGTTCGCCCGCGGAGAACGGTTCCGCCGCTCCGGCGCGCCGGATTACCCTAGCGTCCCGCGACGAGCGCGTCGGCTCGCGCCCCCACAAACCGGCGGCTGAGGCGCCAGACCCGCACCCAGGAGTGAGGTGGCCAACCCTCCCGCGCGATGGCGATCCTAGCTTGGCTCAAGAGCCGGTTCTCCTCCAGCGGCCACGCCGAGTGGCTGTACCGCCGCGGCATGCTGCGGGCGAAGCTCGGCCGGGTCGACGAGGCGGTCGCCGACTACACGGCCGTCGTCGAGACGGCAGCCGCGCCGCCTCGAGTACGCGCCATGGCGCTCTACAACCGCGCGATCGTTCTCTACTCGACCGGCCACGCCGCAGAAGCCGGGGCCGACCTTAAGAAAATCCTCTCGATGAACGGCGCCCCCGCCCACGTGAGGACCGAAGCCCGCCGCAAGCTCACCCGTGTCGAGCGGGCGGCCGAACGGAATGACCGACCGGACACCTGAAATAAACCGTTTCTCAGGAGCGGGCGCCCACGCCCGACCAAACGTTATGGCGCGAAACCAAAACACCTTCGAGAAGATGCGACGCGAGGCGGAAAAGAAGCGGAAGGCGATCGAGAAACGCGAGCGGCGAGAGCAACGCAAAGAAGAGGCCAGCTCCCCGTCGCCGGATCAGGAACAGCTCGAGGCTCCCGCCGACGAGGACTAATCGATCGCCACCGCCAGCCGCGCCCTGCCGGTCAGGGCGGGCCTCCCCTCTAACGAGCGAACCCGATGCTCACCCAGTCCGAGCGACGCGCCCTGGGCGCTTTCCACGACTTCTTGATGACGCCTCACCGGATGCTTTGTTTCTCGGGCCAGACCCTGGAACAGCACTCCCTCGCCCTGGAGTCGCTGTCCGAGAAGCAACTGCTCGTGCGGGAGCGACGCCCCGGCGCCTACTCCCTCACCCCGGCCGGGTACTCCGCTATGAAAGCGGGCTGACGGTTCGTCAGACGCGCAGCTCCTCGGCCTCCGCGCGCCGTCCGGCGTAGCGGACACGGATCGGCGCCACGACCTCGGTCAGGAACTCGTCGACCTGCTCGGGCGCGCGGCCCACAAGTTGGCGCGGCTCGGCGACGCCGTCGATGTCCACGCCGGCGAAAGCGTCGTCGCCGCGTAGCCGTTCCAGCAGGTCGTTCGCCCCGCCCTGCCCTTTCACCACGGCCGCGGCCGCTTGGCTGTGCTGGCGGATCCGCTCGTGCAGCTCCTGGCGGTCGCCGCCGAGTTTCACCGCCTCCATGAGCACGTTCTCGGTGATCATGAACGGCAGCTCCTCGCGGAGGTTCTTGGCGATCACCTCCGGGTAGACGACCAGGCCGCGGGCGACGTTCTCGTAGATCACCAGCACCGCGTCTACGCCGAGCAGCGCCTGCGGAAGCGACAGCCGGCGGTTGGCCGAGTCGTCGAGCGTGCGTTCCATCCACTGGGTCGCGTGGGTCGCGGCGCCGTTCGCGGCGAGGCTCATCACGTACCGCGCGAGCCCGCCGACCCGCTCGCTCCGCATCGGGTTGCGCTTGTACGGCATGGCCGAAGAGCCGATCTGGCTCTGCTCGAACGGCTCCTCGATCTCCTTGCGCATCGCCAGGATCCGCAGGTCGGTCGTCGCCTTGTGGGCGCTGGCGGCGATCTCGCTGAGGCAGTCGAGCACCTGCGCGTCGATCTTCCGCGGGTACGTCTGACCCGTGACCGCGTACGACGCGTCGAAGCCCATCTTCTCGGCGACACGCCGCTCCAGCTGGCGGACCTTGTCGTGGTCGCCCCCGAATAGCTCCAGGAAGCTCGCCTGCGTGCCGGTGGTCCCCTTCGTGCTGCGGGCGCGGAGCTGGGCCAGGCGGTGCTCGACCTCCGTGAGGTCGAGCGCCAGGTCGTAGCACCACAGCGCGGCTCGCTTGCCGACGGTCGTCGGCTGGGCGGGCTGCAGGTGGGTGAAGCCGAGCGTCGGCAGGTCGCGGTGCGTCTGGCAGAACTCGCCCAGCGCGTCGATCACCGCGGCCAGGCGGCGGGCGACGAGTTCGAGCGACTCGCGCAGGATCAGCAGGTCGGCGTTGTCGACGACGAAGTTGCTGGTCGCCCCCAAGTGGATGATGCCGCGGGCGGAGGGGCACAGGTCGCCGTACGTGTGGACGTGGGCCATCACGTCGTGGCGGAGCTTCTTCTCGTAAGCGGCGGCCGCGTCGAAATCGATCTCGTCGACGTGCGCGCGGAGCTCTTTGAGCTGCGCTTCGCTGATCGGCAGCCCGAGCTCGGCCTCGGCCTCCGCCAACGCGACCCACAGCCGCCGCCAAGTCGAAAACTTCTTCTGCGCGCCCCACAGCTCGGCCATCGCCCGCGAGGCGTAGCGGGTGATGAGGGGGTTCTCGTAGGTCTCGTTCACGGCCATGGGCTAGTCGGGCAACGAATGGGACGCGGATCGGCGCGGGTCGGGCGGATCACCGCGGGTTCCCAGCAGGGAAGCAATCCGCTCGATCCGCTTGAACCGGCCTTCTCGTCGTCGGAGTCACATGTTGGTGAGGTCGTCTTCGCTGCGGCTGCCGACCAGCGCGTCGAGCGCCTCGCCGACGGCGGCCGCGTGCTCCGGCGGGTGGTTCTTCTGAAGGTAGACCCGGCACGCGCGGTGGGCGATCGGCAGCTGCTCGAAGAGCATGTCGTCGGTGAGCGGGTAGACCTTGCCGGTAGACGGCTTGTACTGGAAGTTCTGCCCGGTGGTCGCCGCCATCGCGTCGGGGCGGTAGATGTGGCGGGGCAGGTCGATCTGCATCGGCAGGTCGCGGATGCCCTCGGGGAGCCGCTTGCGGATCGCGCCCTCGAGGACGTCGACGTCGCCGAACACGCTCGCGTCCTCCGACTCGCCCGGCTTGTAGGTCACGTTGCGGTCTTCGACCGCGATCCAGTCGACCTCGCGGCCGAGGACGCGTTCCCACCGCGGCGCGAGGGCGCGTCGCGCCGGGTCGCTCGAGTGCCGCCAGCGGGACACGTCGATCAGCAGCGACCACTCGGTGAACGCGCAGTACTCGTCGAGCCGCTCGCGCGGGTCGTGCGGGAAGAGCAGCTCGCGGCTGTCGACGAACACGTCGCGCAGCGTCTTGTCGATCGCCCGCACGGTGCGGTGGAAGTAGACCGCGCGGAACAGCTCGCTCTTGGTCTGAACGAATTTCACCAGCGCGGCGGTCCCCTTCTGGTGGATCGTCAGGCCGCGGTCGCTGAAGAAGCTGTACCGCAGCAACCGCTCGAGGTCGTAGGCCTTGGAGCTGTAGCCGGTCATGTACGCGTCGCGGAGCACGAAGTCGAGGTTGTCGACCGTGTAGAGCCCGCAGAACAAGCTCCGCAAGAGCACCAACCAGCGCGGCCAGTCGCCCGGCGCGCCGTGCTTGGGGCGCTGGATCAGCATCGCCACGTGCTCCGGGTCGAGCGACTCGCTCTCGCCGATGCGGCCGGCCGGGCACTCGCGGACCGACCCGATCAGGCGGCCCAGCTCGTGCCGGATGATGTGGGCGCCGAGGGTCTCGTGGTTCAGGCCGTAGTGCGGCTTGAGGAAGTGCTCGTCGAAGAAGTGGCCGAACGGCCCGTGGCCCACGTCGTGCAGCAGGGCGGCGACCCGGCACAAGCAGTCGACGGCGTTCTTGCTCGGCAGGTCGCCGCGGCAGACCTCGTGCAGCGACTCGTAGAGCGACCCGACCGCGCGGCTCGCCATGTGCATGGCGCCCACCACGTGCTGGAAACGGGTGTGCTCGGCCGACGGGTAGACCCACCAAGCGGTCTGCAGCTGGTGGATCTGCCGGAGCCGCTGCAGCCACGGGTTGTCGAGCAGCGCGCGTTCGCTGGTCTCGCCGGCCGGCACGACCGACACGAACGGCACGTAGCCGTGCACCGGGTCGTGGACCAGGCTCTCTCTGGTGAAGTCCCTCATGCGGGCGAGTGTCGCCCGTCGGGCGTTGCGCGACAACGGGCCTGGGCCGGCGCGCAGGCCGGGGGCCCGCGATGCGTAGCGGCGCGTCGCGGGCCCCGGGCGCCTCCCCACCCCGTTTTCGGATCGAGCGGGCTCACCCCGCGTTGGACGTGTCGATCCACCGCCGCACGTTGGCGCCGTCCAGGGCCAAGTAAATCGCCCACGGCGTGGCCGTGGCGACCACGGCGGTCGCTAGCAGAATCACGTGCGTGTGGTACTGCGGCGCCTCGGTCGGCGGGGCGAGCGCGAGGCCGCCGACCCACGCAAAAAGGAAGGCCGGCATCGTGATCGCGTTGATCGCGCCGGTGGCGGCCGCGATCCGGCGGCACGCGTCCCAAGCGAACGTGGCTTGGCGGGTCAACGCCATCCCGAGGTACGCGGCCCCCGACGCGAGCGCAATGCCGAACGCCAGGTCGCTCCAACGCCCGTCCGGCGACAGCCACCGCGAAGCCCCCCCGACCAACGCGAGGGTCGCCACCAGCCACGCCAGCGCGGCCGTGCCACGAACGCTCCACGGCAGGGACTCGATCGAAAGCGGCGACTCGCTCTTGCGGATCGCGGACGGTCCTCCGCGTTGCGAGGCAGAGTCAGGCATAGCAACCTCCGAGGCGAAAAGGGGGGTCCGGTTGGCGTGCTTGACGGGCTTGCGTCAAACGCGTCGGCCCGAGCCGTCCTCCGGACGGCCCACAGCCGCGCGGGCCGTTTGACCGGCGGGGCCGGCGGCCGAGAATTGACGGTCGAAGCTCCTCGCTCCGCCCACCACCCCTCGCAGCCGATGGCCCATCTGAAACGTAACACGCGATTCGGCCTTGGGCCGGCCGCGTACACAATTACGGCGATCTTCGCCGTCGGGGCCGCCGGGCCCGCCTGGGCGAAGACCATCCAGCTGGAAGACGGCCGCATCCTCAGCGGCGAGCTGGGCGAGACGGCCGGTGTCGCCGAGGACCCGCTCTCCCCGTCGACCCAGGCCGGGGAGATCCGCACCGAGCCGATCCTGGTCGTCGAAGACGGGCTGCGACGCACCTTCGTCCACAAGACGGCCGTCCGCGCGGTGCTCGACGAACGCGACCAGCCGTGGGTCGAGGTCCGCGTCCAACAGGTCGAGGCGCGCCGCGCCGCCTCGCTCGGCGTGATCGGCCAGGTCGTCCGCGCAACACCGTTCGACAAGCACGGGCGGCGGATCGTCGAGCTCCCCTCGGACAAGGGCCTGATCTCGGTCGTGCAGGGCGTGACCCGCGTGACGCCGATCTACACGCAGGTGATGGGTCTGCGGGCCGACCCGCAGAGCTTCCAGTGGGACATGCGGCTGGCCACCAGCAGCCTGCCACGCGACACGCTCTCGGCGATCCTCCACCAAGCGACTCCCGCGGGCGACTTCGACGCGCGGATGCAGATCGTGCGGCTCTACCTACAAGCCGAGCGCTACCGCGACGCAGCGGCCGAACTCGAATCGGTCCGCGCCGACTTCGCCGATCGCCCCGAGGTCGACGCGGAGGACATCGACCAGAACCTCCGCCGGCTGCGCGAACTGGCCGCCCGTCGGCTGCTCGACGAGATCGAGCTGCGACGCTCGGCCGGCCAGCACCGGCTCGTACGCGGCTTGCTCGAGCGGTTCCCCGCCGACGGCGTGGCCGGCGACACCCTGCAGCGCGTCCGCGAGCTGCTCGACGAGGACGACGCCGCCGCGGCCGAGCGGGCCGAGCTGCTCGCCGCGCTCGAGCGGATGGCCACCGGCCTCGAAGAGCCAGCCGCCGCGCGGGTCGCCGAGCGGCTGGTCGAGGAGATCCGCCAGCGTCTGAGCCCAGCGACCGCGTCGCGGCTGGCTTCGTTCCGGCAGCTGGCCCGCGGCGACTCCCTCACGCCCGAAGCGTTGGCCGCGGTCGCCCTGAGCGGCTGGCTGCTCGGGTCGGACAACGCCGTCGACTCGCTGCCGACCGCGTTGTCGCTCTACTCGGTGCGGGACGCGGTGGTCCGTTACCTGACCGAGCCCGACCCGGCGGTCCGGGACAGCATCCTCATCGAGCTGCGCGAGTCGCAAGCGGCCGACGTGCCGACCGTCGCGGAGATCCTCGCGCGGATCGCCCCGCCCGAACCGCTCACGCCTGCCGAGGGCGCCGAAACCGGAGCGGGCGACGAACCGGCCGCCGCCCAGCCGCCGCCGGGCTGCCACGAAATCGTCGCCCAAACCGGCGACCGTGAGGTCCGCGGCGTCGTGCAGCTGCCGCCGGAATACGACCCGCTCAGCCGTTACCCGACGATCGTCACGCTCGGCGAGATCGGGGCGCCGCTGGAGCGGCAGCTGGACTTCTGGGCCGGGTCGCCGCGGGGCGACGCCGGGCGTATCGGCCAGGCGATGCGGCACGGCTACGTGACGCTGGCTATCGACTGGGCCACGCCGGGACAGCTCGCTTACGCCTACACAGCCCAGGAGCACGCCGCCGTGCTGGCCTCGCTCCGCGCGGCGATGCGCCGCGTGGCGATCGACCCGGACCGCGTCTTCCTCACGGGCCACGGCGCCGGCGGCGACGCCGCCTGGGACATCGCGCTGGCGCACCCCGACGTGTGGGCCGGCTGCGTGCCGATGCTCGCTGTGGCCGACCGCTACTGCCCCTGGTACTGGAAGAACGCCGGGTACGTGCCGTGGCGGATCGTGCTGGGGGAGCTGGACGCGGGCAAGACCGAGCGCAACGCGCGCGAGCTCGACCGCTACCTGCGTCCGCGCTTCGACGCGACCGTCGTGGAATACCGCGGCCGCGGCTACGAGTCGCTCTCGGACGACATCTTGCGCGCGTTCGACTGGATGGGCCGCAAGCGCCGCGGCCCACCGCCCGAGGAGTTCGAGTGCTTCACGATGCGCCCTTGGGACAACTTCTTCTGGTGGATCGAGGCGGCGGACCTGCCCGCGCAGTCGATGGTCGCTCCGGCCGAGTGGCCGCGTCGGGGGGCGCGCGCCGCGTCGGTGCGCGGCCGCAAGTTCGCCACCGGCAAGCTCGGCGTGTACACGGCCGCCGAGCGGGTGACCGTGTGGCTCTCGCCGGAGCTCGTCGACTTCGATAAGCCCCTCGACATCGAGCACAACGGGCGGCGGATCAGTCCGCGCAACGAGCCGGTCGAGCCCGACCTGCGGGTGCTGCTCGAGGACGCGCGGACCCGCGCCGACCGGGTCCGCCCCTACTGGGCGAAGGTCGAGTCGTTCTGAGCCGCGGCCCTCAGCGGCCGCCCGCCCGGGCGACCGACGCGGCCGGCCCGTCGGCGTCGGGCGCCTTGCTGAGCACCACGCCGGAGATCATCCACCCGTCCCCCTCGCTACGCACGCTGCGGGCCGACGGAGCCAGGTAACGCCGCGCCAGCTCGAAGCTCGGCAGCTTCTCGCCCTGGATCCGCTGCGGGCGGAGCGCGCCGACCTGGCGCTCGTCCTCGGTGGTGAGCAGCCGGTTGAGCAAGCGGCCGAAGAAGGTCTGCGACTGGGGCATCTTGCCCTCGCGGATCAGCTCGTAAGTGGGCCGGAAGAGCTCGTCGTTGCGGGCGAAGGTCCAGGCGGCTCGCTTGCCGGGCGCGATGTCGACCAGCGCGTCCAGCGCAGCGCGGAGGTCCGGGCTCTGCTCGAGCGACGCCCCCGCCGACACCTCGAACAGCGCCTGACGGAGGAATTCCGCGTCGCTGGCGATCAGCAGGCGATCTTTGTGTAGGCTCACGGCCGCGCGACGCAGCACGCGGGTCTGCTCCTCCTCGCGTGCCGGGGGCTCGTCGAGCGGTAGCAGGGGGTCGAAGTTGTCGGTTTTGGCGGTCTCCTCGTCCTCGGGGACGATCTCCCAGTAGTCAATGTCACCCAGCCGCTTCTGCTGCGCCCCGTCGGCTTCGAGCCACCGGATCAGCGGCTCGCGGATCGCTTCTTGGTCGGTCACGTCCAGCGCGATCAGGTAGCGCTCGCACTCCGGGTCGATCGGGAGGGTGTAGTCGTTCATCACCACGACCCGCTCGCCCAGGTTGCGGACGATCTCGTCGCGGATCTTGATCTTGGGTCCGTAGGGGTCTTTCTCGAAGCCCTTGAGCGTGTTCTCGAACGCTCCCTCGTACGCGTACATCGCGTCGAACAACGTTCCGAGGTGGTCGAAAGCGTTGTTGATGTCCAGGTGCAGCCGCTTGTAGCTGGCCACCTGGCGCGGGACCCAGCCCTCGATCGGCAGGTCGGCCGCGGTCAGGTCGGCGGCGTCGTTCGGCATCTCGAGCATCCGCATCGCCAGCTCGTACTTCTGCTCGGCCGGGTCGCCTTTGCGGCCCTTCACCGGCGGCGCAAAAACGAACGTGTGGTGCACGAAGTCCCGCTGCTCCGACGGGGCGATGCTCACCACGCCGCCCAGGCCGCGGATCGCGTCGAACCCTTGCTCTCTGAGGATCGCCATCACCGACTTCTTCGGCGGCGCGTCGCCCGGCTGCGGCACGGGCCGCATCGCGATCTCCCACTCGAAGGGGGACAGGTACCAACGCACCGTCTGCGGCGCAGCGCCGGCCGATTGGGCCGCGCGGCGCTGCGTTTCGGCGTAGGCCGGGTTGTCGGCGAGCGCGCCTCGCACGCCGCCGGCGCGCACCGCGGCGAGCATCGCCGACGCGAGCTCCGCCCCCTCGGCGACGCCGATCTGCCCCGCCTCGTAGAACAACGCGACCGTGCGCTCGGGCAGCTTGTCTTTCGGCTCGGGCGGTAGCCTGTACACGGAGATGGCGCCATCGACCGACTTGGCCGCGCCGCGTGCGACGAGCCGCTGGTCGATCTTCTGCAGCAGCTGGCGGGCCTCGGCGTCGCGGCCCGTCGAGTCGATCAGCACCGCCGCGCGCCCGGTCTTCCGGGCCCCCTCGGCCCTCACGCCGGCCACGGCCGCCTCGCCCGACGCGGCCGCGCGGATGTCTTCGAGCGTGACGCCGACCCGCTGCTCCAACTCGCCGAAGCGGTTGTTGATCCGCCCTTCGATCTGATCGACGAACGGCCGCATGGTCGGGTCGTCGGCCAGCCGGCCGATCAGCGTCGACGACCACCGCTGCGACATCTCCGGCACGCTGGCGATCGACAGGTAGCCGACGGTGCTCTGCGGGAAAACGCGGTCCGACGGGACGGCCGCTCGCGACGCCGTCGAAACGAACGCGGCCACGGCGACGAACAGCGGGAGCGCGGTGGTTCTCATTGCGGCGGTCTGGGCTCCGGGGGCGGGACGGTGAGACATCCTGGGCTCTCTCGCTCTATCGGCCGGCGGCGCCAGCAACGTTTCCTCGCGCGCGCCACAATCGGCCCCCCTGCGACGCTGGCCGGACGGCTTCGGCGGGCTCTGCCGAGCGGCGCGGCCGCGGAAACTGTGCGGCGTAGGAAAATCTTACCGGCGGGCCCCTGCCGGGACACCCCGTGGTTGGATTCGCCACCCGCCCAGGGGACGGGTCAGCCCAGCACCTCGCGCCGACGAGACACGTAGTCCCACACGACGTAGCGATCCAGATCGCGGCCCGCGGTGAAGAAGACGCGGCCCCGGGTCGACTCGGCGAGCCGATAGGCGAATCGCACGTCCTCCTCGGTTTGCGACCAACTCGGCAGCAAGAACAGGTTGATAGTGATCCCCTCCCTGGCGCACAGCAGCCCCTCGCGGAGGGTCGCCGACTCGGTCCGGGGGTCGGGCGGGTAGAGCAGATAGAGGGTCTCGTCTTCGAAGTGGGCCGTGGGCAGCCCGTCGGTGATCAGCACGATCTGCCGGTTCGGGGTGTCTTGCACCGAGAGTTGCCGCCGCGCGAGCGACAGGCCGTGCTGCAGGTTGGTGAAGTGCGGCGGCACCATCTGCTCCGAGATGTCGTCGCGGCTCATGTCGGCGCGCAGCTGCACGACCGGGTTGTTGATCGTGACCGGCTTGGGCATCAGGTTGATCACCTTGCCGGGCTCGACCGGCTTGGCGAACGAGTAGCACTCCACGAACGACAAGAAGTCTCCCGGGTACTCACTCCGCAGCAAGCCCTGCAGCGCGAGCGCCATCCGCTTCACGTTGATGTATTGGCCGTCGTAGCGCATCGAGCCCGACATGTCCATCACGACGGTGGTGGCCGCCTTTGGCGTGTTGCGGGTCTCGTGCACGACGATGTCGTCGCTGCGAAGTCGCAATGCTGGTTGCGGCTCGCGGATCGACGCACCGGAGTCGGCCCCGGATTCGGGGTCCGCACCCCGCGTTCCGGAATCCGCAATCGACCCGCGCTCGGCGTGGCTCCTGAGAATTGCGTTCGTGAAGGTTGACGTCACGTCCATGTTGGCGACCGAGTCGCCGAACTCGTACGGCCGTGTGCGTTGGGTCTCGACCGCCCCCTCTCCGGTCAGGTCCGCTTGATGCCGGCCGGTCCGCGAGGCCTCCAGGTCGGCGAAGAGCCGCTCGAGCAGCTTCCCCTGAAAAATGCGATACGCCTTCGGCGTGAGCTTAAAGGCGCCCCCCTGCTTGCCTTGCTCGAGGCCCTGGCGCTCGGCCGCTTCGCGCAGGTAGTCCTGCACTTGCTGCTGCAGCGACGACAACTGGTCGACGTCGCCCGGCTCGGCGAACTCGCTGAGCAGGTCCATGTCGATCAGGCCAATCTGCGCCGTCTTGGCGGCCTCTTCGAGTTGCTTGAGAAGCTCGTCGATCTTCTCCAGCTCTTCCTTGACCTCCAGCGCCTGCGGCACGGTCATCGACTCGCGGCCGGTGAAGTCGTACTTGGCGTGCAGCTCGTCGACCTGGTACTTGTCGGCCATCCGTTCGAGCAGTTGGACCAGCTGCCGAGCGAACGGCGACGTGTCGTCGCCGGTGGCGTACCACAGGCGCTCCAGCTCTCGGAGCTGCTCGGTTTTGATGGCTTCCCGGTAGCGGTCGGCGAACTTCTTGGGCGGCTTCACCTCGGCCGCCGCGCCGTGCAGCGCCTTGTGCGCTCGTTTGCGCACCTTGCGGGTCTCGAACCGCTCGAGGATCTTCCGCTTGCGTTCCTCGAGCATCGCGCGGAGCGCGTCGATGCTTGGCCCCAGGCCGGCGATCTGCGACGGGTCGAGCCGCACCGCCCGCGCAAGCTCCTCCTCGGACAGCTCGCGGCGCTCACCGAACATCAGCGCGTGCTCGAACGCGGCCGACACGAGGTCGGGCCCCTCGCCCGCATCGCGGGGGGAGGGGAACTTCGTGGGGTCGTACCGCTGGTACGTGTGGATGACGCCGCCGAGGGTCGATCGATTCGACATGAGTGCTTGGCCGGTAAAGGGACCGGCCATTGGAGCTGTCGCCGGGCAAGGGAAGCCTAGCGCGGCGGGCCCTCGTCGGCCAGCTTTCGCCTGTGCGATCCGCCGCCCGATCCGCTACGGGCGCCACATCAAGTCGGCGGCCGTCAGCGTTAATGCTGGCGTTGTCAGTCTCGATTGACGCGGCGGGCGGAGCATCGTGGGGTCGAGCAGGATTCCATTGGCCGCGGGCGCCAGAAATCCGACCGCGCCCTCTTTCAGGGGGTCCTTCCACGCGGGTCCGGCGTGGGTCGTCGCGCAGCCCAGCTCGTCGGCGAAACTACCGATTTCGGCGAACCCGGGTCGTGGACCCGGGCCCAGGAGCGAGCGAGAGAGCACGGGCTCACCAGCCAACATCGGGCTGGCCAAGACCGCCGCCAACGCGACGGAACAGGCAGGGCGCATCATCATGGCAGGCAGGGGGCGCCGGAGGGACCGGAGCCGGTGGGGAGGTAGGGGCCGCCTGGCCTGCTGGTTTTAATGACCGAATCAAAGGGGTTGCAAGCGGTTTTTCCGCTAAAGAGGTGGTCTATCGGCTGAGAAGTTAGGCGTGCTGGCGTTTCGCACCTTTCCGGCACGCTGCACACCGCCGTACTGACAGTCGGTGGGTCAATCCTGCAGCAATGACATCGCGACCGCCATCAAAACCAAACCGACTGCGAGCACGAGGGCGCAGATAGCGACTTTTGTCACGATCGACAGCTTCGCGCGGATTTCCGGCGTGGCAGCGACAATCGCTCGATACTCGGGTGAAAGCGCGTAGGTTGACCTTCGACCCGAGACGAGGGCCAGTACCGCAACGCCAATTAGTGTGCCGAGCGGGAAGCCAAGCAGCGACGCCACACCGTAAGCGTACGCCGCCGGTTTACCACCTGCTTCCAAACGGCGGAGGGCTCGGGCGCCGTGCCAGAGCCATCCCCCCCATGCCAGAAAGGCGGTCCCAACGACCCCCACCAAGATCTCGTCCGCGTAGGCCGGATTCGATGGGGCGGCCAGAATAGTCGGCTTGTCTGGCAGGATTCCGACCGCCTCGGCAATGCCGAACGCGAGCGCGAAAATGCCGATACCGATGCTCGGTACCGCCGCAAGCATCATCAGAAGCCCAACCGCTCGGAGGTTCGACTCGCGTCCCAGCATTCGGCGGCGGATATCGGCGGGAGCCTCGGTAGTCGTGCCCGACGGATCCGGCGCCGACGAGAAGTCTGCCCTCATATCTCCATTCCCTTTGCACACGTTCGAGACGGGCTGTGGCACGCTCGAAACCCTACGGCGGTCACGCCCCCAGCTCCGCCAGCGTCGCCTCGTCGACCTCGAAGTTCGCCGCGGCCTGCTGCACGTCGTCGTGGTCGTCGAGCGCCTCCATCAGGGCGAGGGCTTTCTTCGCGTCGTCGCCGGCGAGGGCGACCGTGTCGTTGGGCACGTAGCCCAGCGACTGGCTCTCGGGCTCCAGGCCGTCGGCCGCCTCGATGGCCGCGCACAGGTCGTTGAACGCGTCGACCGGGCAGGTGACCTGGAAGACGTCGCCGTCGCGGGACACGTCGTCGGCGCCCGCCTCGAGGGCCAGCTCCATGAGGCTCTCCTCGTCCGTCTGGTCGGCCGGCACCACGACGATCCCCTTCCGCTCGAACATCCAGGCGGCGCTGCCGGTCGTGCCGAGCTTGCCGCCCCCCTTCTCGAAGACCTTGCGGATTTCCGGAGCGGTTCGGTTGCGATTGTCGGTGAGGATCTCGACCATCACCATCGTGCCCGCGGGCCCGGCGCCCTCGTACACGACTTCTTCGTAGACGGCGCCATCGAGGTCGCCCGAGCCCTTCTTGATCGCCCGCTCGATGTTGTCCTTCGGCATCGAGACGGCTTTCGCGTCGTTGATCGCGTAGCGCAGTTTCAGGTTGGTGTCGGGGTCGGGGCCGCCCATCTTCGCCGCGACGATGATCGCGCGGCTGAGCTTGCTCCACACCTTGCCTCGCTTGGCGTCGATCGCGGCTTTCTTGTGCTTGATGCCTGCCCAGTGGGAGTGACCGGCCATACGAGGCTTCGCTTGTCGGTTGGTGGGTTGGGGGTTAGCCGAGGCCCGCGGGGCGATAACCGCCGCATCGGGCCGTCAGGGGAAACCCCCGATTTTCCGCTTTGCCGGCCCCTACCGCAAGCCGACGGGGCCGGCGCAAAAGAAGACCCCGCCGCCACCGGGGGCGGTGGCGACGGGGTCGGCAGCTTTTAATCTATCCGCGGCATGGTGGGCCGCAGAACCAATTCAATCAGCGGCGCTCGGGGGCGGCGTCGCCGCCGAACGAGTCGGTCGAATCGAGGCCGTCGCTCGGGCCACCCAGCAGGTCATCCTGCCGGTAGCTGTCCGGCGTGTCCGGCCGGCCGTACGTGCCCGTCCCGCTGTCGGCGGGGCTGGCGGGGTTCCGCGACTGGAAGTCGCTCTCGGGGCTCACCGGCCGGGGATCAGCCGGCGCCTGGTAAGACTCGCCCGAGGTAATCGGCTTCTGGACCGTCGTCCGCTGGCCCTGCTGCGACCCGGCGCCCTGCGGCTGATTCGCATACTGCATCAGGCGGTCCCGACTAGGCGCTTCGGGCAGGTCCTGGTTTTGGGCCTGGGCCGCGTTGTTGCTGTTGGGCTGCGGGACCGGCGGCGGAGTCAGGCCCTGCGTCGACGCCTGCGAATCGGTCTGATTCGACTGAGCGTTCGAGTTGTTGGCCTGGTAGCCCTGCGATTGCCCCTGATCGGCGGGCGTGGGGCTCTGGCCGGACTGGCCGGGCGACGAGACGGAGACCACCGTCACCTGCCGCATGCGGCCGTCGATACACATCCACTCCGTCGTGCCGACGCTCGGGTGTTGGCCGTTGTACGACGAGCCCTGCTGGTTGTAAGCCGTGCGTTGGACACCGTCGCTGTACCGTGGCTGGCTGCTGTACGGCTGCTGGTACTGCGCCGAGCTGACGCCACGATTGCCATACGCCTGGCCGCCGTAGGCGTTTTGATCGCCGCGGTAGCCGGCCGAACGACGCAGCGGCTGCCACTGGTTGTTCCGCTGGACCATCCAGGTGTTCATCGGGGTGCGGTACCACCAGTTGCCGTCGCGCTGCACGAAACGCCAAGGCGCGGTGCGCTCTTGTTCCGTGAACTGAGCGTTCTGCTGCGACGACTGGTTGCGGTCGGCCTGCTGCTGCTGAGCTTCTTGCTGCCGAGCTTCTCGCTGCCGCGACTCTTGCTGCTGAGCTTGCTGCTGGTCGGCTTGCTGCTCATTGGCTTGCTGCGCGTCGCTATCCTGCTGCGACCGCTGCTGGTCGGCCGATCGCTGCTGGGCGTCGCTCGGGTTCGAAGCCGACGAGCCGTCCTGGCTGGTACGCTCGTTCACGTCCCACGCCTGCGTCCCATCTTCGTTGTTGGGTGATTCCGGAGCCGACTGGTTCTGATCTTGGTTCGGCTGGCTCCCCTCGTTCGACCCGCTCTGGGCGAGCGTGGCGGCAGGCGCGGCGGCGATTAACACGCCGGCGAGGCCCGCGAAAAAGTGCATCTTCATAAACTTACTCCTGTGTCAGATTGGAATTGCTTACGGGGTCCGCCGACCGGGACTCTTGGCCCGCGGACGCGGGTCCGCTCACGGCCCGAGCCGGGCGGCGTCCCTCGAGAAGGTTGCAAAGCAGGCGCCAACCGCGTCTCGCCGCTCGCGAGGGCCCCGAAACAGGGGGGCGATGAGTGCACGCGCGACTGCCGACCTGAGCCCTCAGCGAGCGACGCGCTGATCCGGACCGCGGCGGCGCACCACCGACCGCGTCGGCCCCGTGGGGCACGCCATCGAGGGTGCTTGCCCTCGCCGTGTGGGCAAGCGGCGGCTTCGGGAGCCGACGGCCGGGGCTACTTGGGCTTGCGCTTGGCAGCCGCCCTGGAAGCCTTCTTCTTGCCGCCGGTCGACGCCTTGGGCTTGGCTGCGGCCTTCTTCGCCGTTTTCGGCTTCGCGGTTTTCTTGGCCGAGCTCTTCGCCGTCGCCGCTTTCTTCTTCTTGGTCGGGGCCGCTTTGGCAGAGCCGGCCGCCCCCTTTTTGGCGGCGGGTCCGTCGGCGGAGGAGGTTGACTTCTTGGCGGTCGGCTTGGCCGCTTGACCGTCGGACTTGGGCGTCGACTTCGCTTCTGTTTTCTCGGCTGGCGGCTTGCTCGACGCCGCGGAGCTAGGTTTTTGTTCCCCGGCTGCTGGCGCCGAAGGCTTCTTCGGGAGGCGCGGCTTGCAGTCTGGGTCCAGATCGACCAACAGCTTGCGGGCGGCGGTCCCGTAGGGATTCTTGGCTACCTCGACCCCCATCGCGTGCAGCGCGGCTTGCGCTTCGGGGCCCTTGTTCTTCGGGATCGCTCGCTCCAGGCCCGGCACGACTCCCTTCTTGGCTTCGGCCGGCGTGATGATCTCCATCACCTCCAGGGCGAGCAGCCCGCCCTCGTTGATCGCGATCGAGTGCCCGCCGAGGCCGTGCTGCGTCGTGAACGCGGCGCCGAACGGCGTGACTCCGTCGTAGCCGGCTATCTGCTTTACCGCCTGCCCGAGGTTCTGCTTCTTGAGCACCTCGAGGTCGAACGCGTAGATCGACTCGAACACGCTCTGCAAAGTCCGCTTCAGGCGGTCGGCCGCATCCAAGGGGTCATTCAGAGCGCGGAGCCGCTCGGCCAGCTCGGCGCGGCTGCTGACACGGACCTCGTTCCAGTCGAAGTAGTTCTTCTGCAGCTCCTCCATCGCTTGATCCGCCGCGTCGAACGGCGAGTTCTCGACGAGCGTGGCGTACAGCAGCGTCTCGAAGAGCGGCCGCGACTCGGGCACAGCCGGCTTGTACCGTTTCTTTAGGTCCGCAACGAGATTGGTCAGCCGGGCGGCGCGGTTCGAGGCAGCCATAAACGGTCGGCTCGGGGCGAGCAGTGTGGGGCGAGTTCGGCCGCTAGGGTCAGCGACCAGCCGAGGGGTCGTGAGGGGGTTCGACCCGAAGCAGATTAATCGGCGTCGGCCGGAGGGGAAGCCTCCGCGTCGGCGCCGCCGTCATCGGCGGGCCCGTCCGACGCGTCGGCGGCGTCGTCGGGCAACACGTCGGCGAGGAGTTTGGCGATCGCGATCGACTTCTTGACGCCATCGTCGAGCCGGAACTCCAGCCGCGGCGTGTAGCGGGTGTCGATCCGGTCGGCGACCTTGCTCTGCAGGAAGCCGGCGGAGCTCTGCAGCCCTTGCAGGGCGAGCTTCTGCTTCGACTCTTCGCCCATCACCGACACGTGCACCTTCGCGTTGCGGAGGTCGGGCGAGACCTCGACTTTCGTGACCGTCACGTTCTGGATCCGGGGGTCGCGCAGGTCGGTGAGGATCGCCATGCCGACGACCTCGCGGATCGCTTCGGCGGCTTTCAGGGCGCGGCGGGAAGACATAGGTGCACTTCGGGCTACGGGCCTTGGGCTCTAGGAAGGGCTCGACGATCGGCTGCCCGAGCCCCGAAGCCTGGGGCCCGAAGCCCGAGGCCTGAAGCCAGGGGCGATCGCCCCGTCAGTCGTCGAAGCTGCGGGTGACTTCCTCGACCTTGTAGACCTCCAACAAGTCGGCCTCCTTGATGTCGTTGAAGCCCGACAACTTGATGCCGCACTCGTAGCCCTCGCGGACCTCTTTGACGTCGTCCTTCTCCCGCCGCAGGGTGTCGATCGGGTATTCGCCAAGGATCGTGTTCTCGCGGATCACCCGCACCCTGGCGTTGCGTTCCACGACGCCCTGCAGCACCCGGCAACCGGCCACCACGCCCACGCGGCTGATCTTGAAGGTCATCTGGACCAGCACGCGGCCGAGCTCCACCTCGCGTTGCTCGGGCCGCAGCATGCCCTCCAGGGCGAGCTTCAGGTCGTCGGCGACCTTGTAGATGATCCCGTAGCGGCGGATCTCGACGCCGAGCTGGTCGGCCTTCGCGCGGGCCTTGTCGTCCGGCACCACGTTGAACGCGATGATCACCGCGTCCGACGCGTCGGCCAGCACGACGTCCCCCTCGGTGACGCCGCCCACGCTCCTCTGCAGGATGCGGAGCCGCACCTCGGGGTGGTCGAGCTTCGCCAGCTCTTTCTCGATCGCCTCGATCGAGCCGCGGACGTCCGCCCGCAGGATCAGGTTGAGCGTCTGGATCTCCGACACCCCGTCGAGCCGGTCGAACAGCGTTTCGAGCGTGGCCGCCTGGAACCCGGTCGAACCGAGGAACTCGGTGCGCTCTTGGTGGGCGCGGGCATCGGCGATCTCCCGCGCGTCGGCGATGTCGTCGAGCACGTACAGGCGCTGGCCGGCCGACGGCGCGCGGTTCAGGCCCGACAGGTCGACCGGCACGCTCGGGCCCGCCTCCAGCAGGCGGCGGCTCGGGTTGAGCGGGTCCTGCATGGCCTTGACCTTGCCGTAGGCGTCGCCGCAGACGACCGTGTCGCCGACCCGCAGCGTGCCCCGCTGGATGAGCACCTTGGCCATCACGCCGGCGTCGGCGTCTTGCTGGCTCTCCAGGCACGCGCCGATCGCCGGTCGGTCGGGATTCGCCTTGTACTCGTTCAGCTCGGCGACCGTGAGGAGGGTCTCGAGCAACGCGTCGAGCCCTTCGCCGGTCACGGCGCTGGTCTTCACGACCTCGACGTCGCCGCCCCACTCGCTGGGCAGCAGGTCGTTGGCGGCCAGGCCTTGCATCGCCTTGTTCGCGTCGGCGCCCGGCAAGTCGATCTTGTTCAGCGCGACCACGATCGGCACGCCGGCCGCTTTGGCGTGGGCGATCGCCTCCTCGGTCTGCGGCATGACGCCGTCGTCGGCAGCCACCACCAGCACCACGATGTCGGTCACGCCGGCGCCGCGGGCGCGCATCTCGGTGAAGGCCTCGTGGCCCGGCGTGTCGACGAACGAGACCGGCGAGCCGTTGTTCTCGAGCTGGTACGCGCGGATGTGCTGCGTGATGCCGCCGTCTTCGCGGCTCACCACGTCGATGCCGATGAGCTTGTCCAGCAGCGAGGTCTTGCCGTGGTCGACGTGGCCCAAGAAGGTCACCACCGGGGCGCGTTGCTCGAGTGACTCTTCGGCGTCTTCTTGTTCGTCGAGCGACGTGAGGAACTTGTCCTCGAGGGTCTCTTCTTGGACGAAGTCGATGTCGACCCCCAGGTCGGCGGCGACCAGCTCCGTCAGCTCCGGGTCCATCACGGCGTTGATGTTGGTCATCACGCCCTCCTCCATCAGGATGCGGAGGATCTGCACCGCCGGCACGCCCGCGGCTTCGGAGAGTTCTTTCACCGTGCAGGGGAGCTGCACGCTGATGCGGTCCTTCCGCGGGGCGGCCGTGTTCACGCCCGAGCGGCGCCGGCGGTTGGACATCCGGCGGGGGCGGAGGTTGGCCCTGCCCCCGGAGCGGTTGCGGCTCAGTTGGCGTTGCTCGCGGCCGCCGAGCATCGGCACGCTCGTTTCCGCGCTGCGCCGTCCGCGCCCCTTGGCGGCCGGGGTCTCTTCGCGTTCCTTCAGCTTGGCCGCTTCGAGCGTCCGCTCGGCCCGTTTGAGCTGGTGCGCGAGCGGCTTGGCGCCCTGCTTGCCGCCGAGGACCTCGGCGGGCAGCTTCATGTCCGGCTTCTGGGCGGGCGCCTCGTCTTTGGCGGCGGTGCGCTTGGGGTCTTCTTTCGGTTGGGACTGGGCCGGGATCGCGGCCAGCTTCACGACGGGACGCGGTTTGGGCGCGTTCTCGCCGGACTTCCGCTTCCCGCCTTGGCCGCCGCCCTGGCCGGCCCCGATAACAGGCATCTTGCCGCCGCCGCGCCCCATGATCCGGGCCAGCGGGCCCGGCTGCGCGAGCTCCGCCTTGCGCTGCTCACCCGCCTCGGCGACCGCCGCGGCCCGATCCTCGGCGCCGGCCTCCGCAGGCGTGCTGCTCTGGGCTTCGGGCGCCTCGGACGTGGCGGCCGGTTGCGATGGGGTTGGTTGCGCCGGAGCGACGGGTGGCTGCTGGGCGGCCGGAACGTCGGCGGGCGCCTGCTCGGCTGCCTCGCCGGCGGCGGCTTCTTGAGCATCTGAGTCGCTAGGTGAATCAGATGCCTCCGCGTCGCGACGCAGCGCCGAGCGACCCGCCTTGGGCGCGGTGATCGTGCGGATCTTGCCGCCGCGCTGATCGCCTGTGGGGCGCCTCATCGGGGGCGCCGACGGCTTGGGCGGCGCGGTGGCTGTGGCCGTCCCCCCGCCTGAGCCCCCGTTCAGGAATTCCTTAACGCGGACAACCTCGTCCTCGGAAAGGCTCGCTAGGGCTGACCCCTTACCCGTGACACCGGCACGGTTGCAGACCTCGACCAGCTCTTTGCTGTCGACGTCGAGTTCTTTCGCCAGTGCGTAGATGCGGACCGCCAAGTCTCGTTACCTCAGATCGGTGAGTGATAGGATCGTTCGTCGTTCGCTCTCCTGCCGCGGGCGGGCGTGCAGGCGCCGTCGGGCGGGCCCCGTCGACAGACGGGGCGTCCTAGCGCTGCGACACCGTGGGCGTGGGCGGACGATTCGCGATGCCCGGCGACCGAGGACCTAGGTCCGGCCGCTGTGGCGTCTTCCGAACGAGGATCACGAGACCATTCCGCACGCCTCCTGGCAGGGCCGCCGGCGGGCCTTCGCCCGGCCGGCGTCGATGTTTCTGTTTTGGTTGACCTTGGGCGAGCCACGGCCGCCGCTGCGGTCCGCCGCTCGCCCCGTTGCAGGACCCCGTTGCAGGACCCCTTTAAGGATCCCTTCGAGGGCAGGCCCGGGTGTGGTAGCCCGGCCGCCGACCCGCAGACCCAATATTATGCCATGCCTTACGCGAGCATGGGGAGGGGGGTCGCGAAAACCGGCGAAATCGCGAAAACCCTCAAGCCCCGCCAAGACTCGCTAGGCTTTCGCCGCCGGGTCCTCGGCGTCGGACGGCTGGGCGGCCTCCACGGACTCATCGGCCGCAACGGGGCCCTCAGGCGAGGGGGGTTCTGCCGAATTTTCCGCTGCCGGCTCGGCTGAATCGGCCCTGGGCTCGGGGGCGGCGTCGCTAGCAGCGGCTCCGCCCGTCTCGGTCGCCGGTTCGGTCGCCGCTTCGCCACCGGCCGCTTCGCTATCGGCCGGCTCGCTATTGGCCGGCTCGCTATCGGCCGCCGG
The DNA here is from genome assembly GCF_040219535.1 of Botrimarina sp. NCBI lineage: Bacteria > Pseudomonadati > Planctomycetota > Planctomycetia > Pirellulales > Lacipirellulaceae > Botrimarina > Botrimarina sp. The sequence goes on along the minus strand of NZ_JAVJSH010000016.1, from coordinate 255,493 downwards.
CTCGCCATCGGCCGGCTCGGCGGCGTCAGCGGGCTGCTCGCCCTCCTGAGCGGCCTTCGCCCCCGACGCGGCTTCTGCGGCCGCCTGCAATTCGGCGAGCTTGTCTTGCTCACGCTTCATGCGACGGGCCGCGGCCGCGGCCGCTTCGGCCTCTTCGGCGCGGCGCTCGGCTTGCTCGACGATGTGGTCAGCTTGCTCTTCTGTCAGGCCGCCCATCGCCATCAGGTCTTCCGGCTCGATGATCGAGAGGTCGTCGTAGCTGAGGAAGCCCTCCTCGACGAGCTTCTCGGCGACCTCCATCTCCAGCCCGTCGATCGTGCTGAAGCCCTCGATCGCCCGGTCGATGTTCTCCGCCAACTCCTCCTGGGTCATGATCTCGATGTCCCAGCCCGACAGCTTGCTCGCTAGGCGGACGTTCTGCCCTCGGCGGCCGATCGCCAGCGACAGGTTGTCCTCCTGCACCAGCGCGATCGCGCGGCCGAGCATCTTGCAGAGGATGACCTGCTCGACCTCGGCCGGCTGCAACGCGTTGGGGATCAGCACCTCGAGGTCGTCGTCCCACCGCACGATGTCGATCCGCTCGCCGGACAGCTCGTCGACGATGTTCTTGATGCGGTTGCCCCGCACGCCCACGCACGCGCCGACGCAGTCGACGCGGTTGTCGCTCGAGATCACGGCCACCTTCGATCGGTACCCCGGCTCGCGGGCCATCGCGCGGATCTCGATCACGCCGTCGGCGATCTCGGGGATCTCTTGCTCGAAGAGCCTCTGCACGAGCGCCGGCATCTTGCGGCTGAGGATCACCTTGACCCGGCTGCCCGCTTTGCGGGCCTCGTAGACCGTGCAGCGGACCCGCTCGTTCACGTGGTGCGACTCGCCCGGGATCTGCTCGCTCCGCGGGAGCAGGGCTTCGACGTTGTGCAACGCGACGGTCGCGGCGGCGCCCTCGTTGCGGTGGATCACGCCGGAGACCATCTGCCCGACGAGCTCGTTGTACTCGTCGTACAACGCGTCGCGCTCCGCCTCGCGGATCTTCTGGATCATCACCTGCTTGGCCGTCTGGGCCCCGATGCGGCCGACGACCTCTTCGCTGTCCAGCTTCTCGCCGTTGCAGGTGGCGTCGACCTCGCCCGTCTTGCGGTCGATCACACAGGTGATGTCGGCCTCTTCGCCGTAGTACTTGGCGAGGGCCGAGGTGAGGGCCGCCTCGATCCCTTCGAACACGATCTCTTGGTCGATGTTCTTGTCGCGGTGGATCGCATCGACGATGCGGAGGATCTCGGCGGCGTTCATGGCGTTCTCTGCCCGGCGACGCCGGGTGGCCTTCGGGTTGTCGGGTTGTGTCGCTCGCCCCGGCCGCGGGGCGCCACCCGGGCTTTCCCGGGCCGCGCGCCACCGAGCCGAAAGAATCTGAGCCGAAAGAAAAAGCCGGCCCGCGGGGGCCGGCTCTCCGTTCGCTATTTACACTAGCGCTCGCCCGGGCGGCTGTCAACCGAAGCCGCGCCGAGGGGCGCTAGCGGCCGCGCCGCGGGCCGCTCCCGACGCGCCCCGCGGCCGCGCCGGACCGGCTCAACCGCCCGCCTGGAAGTAGACCTCTTCCATCGGCTGGATCACCACAAAACCGTCGCCGTCGAACCGCATCTGGATGGAGTCGCCGCTGCCGCGGCCGAGGAACGTCTTGAACGACACGTCGGTCTTCAGGCTCGGCTCCAGGTCGCCCGACCACGCGACCGTCGCGTTCGGGTCGGTGTAGACCGGCAAGCCGGGCGCGACCCGCAGCGTGACCGGATCGTAGTGCGACGTGATCGCCAGCAACCCTTGGCCCTGCAGACGCACGTTGAACAAGCCACCCGCGATCAAGCCGCTGATCTTCTTCATCATGCGGATCTCGTTGCGGATCGACGCGTCGAAGGCCAGCACGTCGTTGCCGTTGACGAAGATCGCTTCGCCCTGCAGTTGCAGGATGGTCACCTTTTTCGCGTTGTCCGCCAGGTACACCCGGCCGACCCCCTCGGCCTTGGTCAGCCGCGCGCCCTCGCCGCTGACGGCCTTCTTCAGCAGGTTGCCCATGCCCTGCTGGAGGATCCCTTCGCGGGTGAACTTGACCTGGCCCGTGTAGCCAACCATCGAGCCCATTTTTATCCACGCGTCGGTGGGCAGGCCCGGGCCGCCGAGGTTCAGCTCCAGCAGGCGCGGCGTCTCGAGCTCGAAGAGGCCCTGCCCCTTGTCGGTTTGGGCGGTGGTTTGGAGGAACTCGTCGAGCGTGTAGCGGGCCATCGGGCGCCTCGCGGTTGGCGGGGATCGAGCGGGGTGTCCGCAATTGTCACCCGCGGCGGAGGCCCGGCGCGGCGGGCCGCGCCCGGAAACGCCAGCCACCCCGGTCTGCTTGGGCAGACCGGGGCGGTTGTAGGATTCGCGCGAGCGGGCTGCAGATCGCTGCGCGGCCGGGGGATCAGTCGACCCCCTCGTGCGCCACCTCGGGCCAGTACTTCTGGAAGTCGAAGTCGGGCGAGTTGTCGAGGTCGTGGCAGCCCAGGCAGTTGTTCACCGCCTTGGTGGTGCTGTTCATGAGCTGCCCGGGCATGTTCCCTTCGTTCGGCTGGATCTCCAGGTGGAGCGCCTCGCGCAGCGTCTTCATCTCGGCGTCGTCGACCTCGATGTCGCCGTACTCGGCGGCCGCGTGGCGGGCGGCCGGGCCATGGCAGTTCTCGCAGCCCTGGCCGAACATCTCCGGCGTTTCGCGGTAGCTCTTCCAGCCGCTGGCGAACGGGAAGTACTTCTGCGGCTCCCAGCCGACCGCGTGGCACGCGATACACTCCGGGTCGAAGTGCCGCGCGGGCTCCAGCGCGACGAGCGTCTCCGACGTGTGGTAGTGCGGCGTTTTCTCGAACACCTCCCAAGCGGCGGTGTGGCAGTCGGCGCAGACGGCCGAACCGGCGAAGTCGCGCTCCGTCAGGTGCGGCTTGGGCTCCAGCCCGAGGCCTTCCCACCCGAGCGATTGCAGCTCGTCCTGGTAACGCACGAGCAACCGGTACATAGCGGGCGAGTCGGCCCAGCGGTGGTCCAGCGGAACTTTCTGGTAGCGGGCCTCCCAGCCCGCGCCCGGCTCGTCGGCCGGGGCGTCTGGCTTGCGGTACAGCCCGACCACGACCGCGTACATCCCCTTGTGACCCACCTCGATCAGCAACGGCCCGCCGCCCCGCGTGGCGCCCTCGATGCGGTTGGCCTCGTCGAGCCGGATGCGGGGCTCGTCCGAGCCGCGCGCGGCGACGACCCAGTCGAACACGTCGAACCGCCGCGCGAGGGCTTCGGCCTCGGCCCGGTCGCCGTAGACCATCAGCACGTTTTGGTCGCACGCGTCGGCGTCGATCTGCGGCAGCAGCTCGGTCAGGGCCTCGTCGGCGGGCACGATCGTCAGGTCGCCGGTGGGGGCGACCTCCGAGCGGGCCTTGTCGCCGAGCACGTGGGTCACGCCGATCCGCACCGGCGGCTGGCCCTCGGCGCCGCCGACCTCGACCACGCGCCAACGCTTCGTGAAGCCGCTGTCGAAGTCGAGCACCGCCACGTTGGCCGACGTGAGCGGGTTCTCGGCCTCGTCCAGGTTGATCGCCAGGCCGAGCAGCTCCGTCCGCAAGTCCATCACGCCGAGGCCGACCGCGTCGTACCCCATCTGGATGAGCGCCTCGATGGTGTGCCGGTGCTTGATGTCGGCCTGCTTGCCGAAGTAGCGGACCTGCTCGCCCGCGTCGAGCAACACCAGCGGCCAGCCCCACTTTTCGCGGAGCGTGCGGATCATCGTGTGGCGCCGCTTCAGGCCCCCCTTCTGGTTCTCTAGGCCGGCGCACCCGCACGGTTCTAGGTAGCCGATCTGCTCGCCGGTGAACACGATCGCGGCGTCTGGCTTCGGCCAATCGACGAACACCGGGCCGTTCGCTTCGACCGGGTCGGGCTTGGGCTGCTGCTGGTGTTCGACCAGGTGGTGGTGGGCGCGCCGCAGGCGCTCGAGCGCGTCGGCGTCGAGGCCGTAGCGTTCCGCGATCTCGGGGAGGTCTTCCTCGTCCGCTAGGTACGGCGGGGGGTCCTCCCCGCCCGGTTGCTCCGCCTTGGGGGGCGCCTGGGCCAGTGCGGTGAGCACCAGCGGCGCCGCGGCCAGGAGCGTGACGCAAACAACGACGCGGTAGAGTCGGGGCACGGCGGGCTAGTCGGGCTGGGCGGTCGAGGAGGGGCGGCGGCGGTCGCCGCGAGCCGAACCGGAGCGGCTCACTCTGCTATCACAAAGCGGACCCGCACGTCTAGCTCGCTCGTCACGGGGTGGTTCGTCGACAGGCTGATGACGGCGTCGCCGGCGCCGATGCCCCCCTCGTCCTGCCCGCCGCCGCTGCGGATCACCGGCGTGCGGCCGGGGGGGATGGTCACGGTCATCTTCTGGTGCGTGACCCCGTCGCGGACCTCTTGGGGCTCGCCCAGCTCGACCTGGAGCCACTCGGGGTCGACGCTCTCGAGCCGGGCGCGGGCGCCCTCGGCGTGCTCGCCCTTGAAAGAGACCAGCAGCGTTTCGCTCGTCCCGTTCGACCGGCGAACCTTGCCCAGGTTCAGAATCCCCAGCTCCCGCGACCACCGCACGCCACGCAGAGAAATGTCGCCCTCGACGCGAGCGTACAGCGGCACCTGGAGCTCCAGGCCGTCGAGCTCGTCGGCCTCGCCCTGGGCGTCGGCTCCGGCCGCCGCCGACTTCGACACGGACTGCTCCCCGGCGGACGGCCGGGGCCCTTCTGGCAGGTTGGTTCGCACCTTGACCCAGCCGGTCACGTGGCCGATCGGCAAGCCGGGCCCGGCGGTGGCCGTGATCTTCACGCCCGACTTCGCCTTCTCTTGCGGCAGCTCGTCGGCGGGGACCTGTTCGACCCTGAGCTCGACCTTCCCCTCAAGCGGAGAGTTGTCTTCCAGTCGGGCGGTCGCCCGAAGCGGCGGTGCGTCGGGTTCGAACGAAGCGAGGTAGACGCTCGCCGCACGCTCTTCGTCGGCCGCCATCTGCCCGAACAACAGCTCGTTGGGCTGCAGGCCGGCGGGCTCGGTGATCCGCCCGGTCACCGTCAACTCTAGCCGCGACCGGAGCGGGTCGTTCGTGATCACCGTGGCGTGTTGCTGGAACGCGCCGGGCATCGACTTCGCGACCCACTCCAAGCGGACCGGCGTCGACTCGCCGGGCGCGAGGGGGCGCGAGCTGACCTCGCCTAGGGTGCACTTGCACGTGGTCTGGCCGACCTGCAGGGTCAGCGGCTTCGTGCCCGCGTTCGTCACGATGAACTCGTGCGACTCGGTCGTGCCCCGCTGCATCGCGCCGAAGTCGTAGACCGGGTCGTCGACCTCCGCGACCGGCCCCTGGACCGACGCGGCCGGGCCGCCAGGCGCCGATGGCAGGGCAGCCCCGGCGGCCGCGGCGGCCATCTCGGGCGACGGGTAGAAGCGCTCGTCGACGCGTCCGACGTCGTTCCGCGCCAGCGCCACGCCGAGCACGCCGCCGAGCACGACCGAAACGAGCAGCAACGAGAACAACTTCATCCGGCTCACACGCATGGGGATTGGAAGGATTCCGTGCCGGCGAACACGGCGGCCGCCCATTCTACCGCCCCGCGCCGTCGATTGTTCAATACGCCCTGGCGAAGACCGCTCGGCGGGGGCTCGGTTTGCCGGTGAACAAACATTCGCCGGGGCCGTCGTCGCCGGCCAGCGGCTCGATCGGCACGCAACGGGGCGTGACCTTCAGCTCCTTACACTTCTTCTCCATCTCCGGGCCGTCGGTGAAGTGGGCGTAGGCGAGCCCGCCGGGCGCGTCGTCGGCGAAGAAGGCCTCGAAGTCGGCGAGCGAGTCGACAACGGTCGTCGCGGCGTCGCGGGCGGACTCGGCCCGGTCGAACAGCGACTTCTGGATCGACCCCAGCGTGTCCGCCACGCCAGAGACCAGTTCGCCGCGCGGGGTCCCCTGCCCTTTGCCATCGCCCCCATCGAACGAAGCAGTTCGGCGGCCGACGAACGCCCCGCCGGAGGCCACGTCGCGGGGGCCGACCTCGATCCGCAGCGGCACGCCCCGCTTGACCCACTGCCACTTCTTGTCGCCGCCGCGGAGGTCGCGGTCGTCCAGCCGCACGCGCACCGCCTCGCCGTCGTAGGTCTGGGCGGACAGCTCGTCCTTGAGCGAATCGCAGTAGGCGAGCACCTCGGCGCGCTCGTCGTCCGACTTGTAGATCGGCAGGATCACCGCGTGGGCCGGCGCGAGCTTCGGCGGGACGACCAGGCCGTCGTCGTCCGAGTGCGACATGATCAGCCCCCCGACCAGCCGGGTGCTCACTCCCCAACTGGTGGTCCAGGCGTGCTCGAGCTCGCCGGATTGGTTCTGGAACTTGATGTCCTGCGCCTTGGCGAAGTTCTGGCCGAGGAAGTGGCTGGTGCCGGCCTGCAGGGCCTTGCGGTCCTGCATCATGGCCTCGATCGAATAGGTCGCCACCGCGCCGGGGAAGCGCTCGCCGGCGGTCTTCTCGCCGCGGATGACCGGCATCGCCATCGCGCCCTCGGCGAACTCGGCGTACACGTCGAGCATGCGGCGGGTCTCTTCCTCGGCTTCCTCGCGCGTGGCGTGGACCGTGTGGCCTTCCTGCCAGAGGAATTCGGTCGTGCGGAGGAACATCCGGGTGCGGAGCTCCCACCGCACCACGTTCGCCCATTGGTTGATCAAGATCGGCAGGTCGCGGTAGCTCTGCACCCAGCGGGCGAAGGTTGCGCCGATGATGGTCTCGCTCGTGGGGCGGACGATCAGCGGCTCTTCGAGCTTGGCCGAGGGGGCGGGGCGTAGGCCGCCGGTCTCTGGGTCGGGCTCCAGGCGGTGGTGGGTGACCACCGCGCACTCCTTGGCGAAGCCCTCCACGTGCTCGGCTTCCTTTTCCAGGAAGCTCATCGGGATGAAGAGCGGGAAGTAGGCGTTCTCGTGGCCGGTGGCCTTGAACATCGCGTCGAGCCGCCGCTGGATGTTCTCCCAGATCGCGTAGCCCCACGGCTTGATGACCATGCAGCCGCGCACGTCGGAGGTCTCGGCGAGGTCGGCCGCCTTGACGACCTGCTGGTACCACTCGGGGTAATTTTCGGCCCGGGTGGGGGAGATGGCGGACTTGGCCATTGCGGAGTTCGGATTGCGGATTGCGGATTGGCGGCGGTGGGAGCGGGCATTCTAGGGCCCGGGCCGCGCTTTCCGGAATGGCGCCGCCCCCCGCGTAAGCCGCCGCCCTATCTGATAGGCTCCGCCCCTGCCCAATCCGCAATCCGATTTCCGCGATCCGCAATGCCAGAACGTCGCTTCGTCTCGCAACTCGCCAACAACGAGCAGGTCGAGCAGGTCTTCCTCGCTAGCAACAAGCAACTCCGCCCGAACCGGCAGGGCAACCTGTTCTTGCAGCTCGACCTGTCCGACCGCTCCGGCACGATCGCGTGCCGCATGTGGAACGCCGGCGAGAGCGACTACCGGGGGATCGAGAACGGCGACTACGTGTACGTGGAGGGGACCGCCCAGCTCTTCCAGGGGGCGATGCAGGTCATCGCGCAGAGCGTCAAGCGTGCCGAGCCGGGCGAGGTCGACGAGTCGGACTTCATGACGCTGCAGTCGGCGGAGCTCGAGGCCCTCAGGGAGCGCCTGGTGGCGACTCTCAAGGAGATCAAGAGCAAGCCGCTCGCCGCGCTCGTCGACGCGTACCTGTCCGACGATATGTTCATGGACAAGTTCTGCCGCGCCCCGGCGGGCATCAAGAACCACCACGCCTACAAGGGCGGCCTGCTGGATCACGTGGTCAGCATGATGGACCTCGTCAAAGCGGTCGCGCCGATGTACCCGCAGCTCGACCTGGAGAAGCTGTTGGTGGGCGTGTTCTTGCACGACTCGGGGAAGGTCGACGAGCTCGAGTACGAGCGCGACCTGGCCTACACCGACGAGGGCCAGATGATCGGCCACATCGTGCAAGCGGTGTGCGTGCTCGACCGCAAGGCGCGCGACGCGGAGCAACGCTCGCAGGTCGCGATCCCCCCGGTGCTGCTGATGGAGCTCAAGCACCTGGTGATCAGCCACCACGGCCAGACGCACTTCGGCAGCCCCAAGGTCCCGATGACGCTCGAGGCGGTCACGCTGGCCACCCTCGACGACCTCGACGCCAAGCTCGCCAGCTTCACCGGCCTCATCAAAGAGTGCCCCAACGCCGACAGCCGCTGGACGCAGTACTTCCCGAACATCGACCGGAAGCTCTGGAAGGGCGTGTGAGGCGCTTAGCGACGGGGTTGAAACCGCCAAGACGCCAAGGTCGCCAAGCCAAGGCTGTTTGCTTGAGCTGAGCGCGCTAACGCCGGCGAACCAAGCGTGGCGCCGCCAGCTTCGTACACCCGACGCCGGTGCGTTCGGCTTAAGCCCGTACCTTGGCGCTCTTGGCGTCTTGGCGGTTCATCTCCTCACGCCACGCGCCCCAGCGCCAGGTCGTTGAGCATCTCTGCCGGGCGGCGGTCGCGGTACCGCTCGGTCACGCGCCGTTCGCTCACCGCGCGGGAAGCCTTCGACCAGACGCGTAGCAGCGGCCGGGCCGGCACGCTGTAGTGGGCGAGCGGCGTGTGCGACTTCAGCACGCGGAGATTCGCCTCGAACGCGCCCCGCAGGCAGGCGCCGGCGTCGCCCGCGGGCTCGCCCGCGGCGGGCTTCTCGAACACGCCGAACACGTTGCCGAACTCGACGAACCGGACCGGCCGCAGCCCGGCGAGGACCGCGGTGGCCGCGAGCGTCGCCTCGGTGAAGTGGTACAGGTGGCCCAGGTGCCACTTCTGGTTCGGCGCGGTGTCGGTCGCGACGAGGCTGGGCACCTCGACCACCATCGTGCCGCCCGGCCGCAGCCAACCGGCCAGCAGCCGCAGCGCGTCGACCGGCTGCTCCAGGTGCTCCAGCACGTGGAACATCGTCACGCAGTCGAACTGCTCCGGCTGGAACGGCGCGTCTTGGTAGAAGCCGTTGAAGACCGGCACGCCGTACTCGCGGATCGCGAACTCCGCGTAGCCGCGGTTCGGCTCCACGCCCTGCGCCGCGAACCCACGCCGCGTGGCCAAGTGGACGAACTCGCCGCCCCCCGCGCCCGCGTCGAGCAAGCGGCAGCCGGGCGCCAGCCGGTTGGCGAACACCGACAGCCGCCGCTGGGCCAGGCGGCCGGCGCGGACGATGTGCTTCGGCTTGGGGGTGGCCGTCTGCTTGTACTGGACGCGGTACTCTTCGGCGTAGAACCGGCGGACCTCGTCGGGCGTGGGCCGCGGGTCGGTGAACGCCAGGCCGCTCGCCTTGCTCATCACGGTGCGCAGCGGCTTGCCGTGGCGGTCACGCTCGGCGATCACCACCGCGCCGCGCGAGCCGGTGAGCGGGCACGGCACGTTGGCTGTCGTGTCGCGGTACAGCGGGCCGGACATTGCTGGTGGCTCGTCGGGTTTCGTGGGGGAAGGTGGGTCGGGCGCGGCGATCAGGCCGCGTAGCTTGCCGGCGTGCCCGCGCCGGAGCGATGGGTGGCTTCGGCCTTCGCGTACCAGATGTTGAGGATCGAGTTCCGCACGCCGTTCTGCTCGGACAGGGCCGTGCGGCCGTGCCAGCTCTTCAGCCCGATCTTGTTCAGCACGACGAAGGCCGACGCCGCGTTGGGCAAGAACGGCACGGTCTTCACGATGTCGAAGCCACGCGGCTCGCTCCGCCACGCGGCGGGCGCCAGGTTGCGGCGGTAGAACTCGGTGCCGAGGTGCTCTTGGCTGGCGTCGCGCGCGAGGCTGACCTGCATGGTCACGACCTTCTTGCGTGTGTCCGGGTGCGGCGTGATCCGGTAGCCCCGGGTCTCCCGGTAAAGCTCGGGCAACGCGAAGCCGGGCGCCTTGTCGAGGACCTCCTCGGGGCGGCAGCCACAGCGGAGCGCGAGGCCGCCGGCGAGCTTCGTGTAAACGGCCCGGCGGAACGCCTCGCTGGCGAGCGCCTCGCGGGCGGCCCGCCACAGCCGCGCGGCGTCGGCGTCGAGCAGGGCGAGCGAGTCCTCGTGCGTGCCCCACCGCAGCCGGCAAGCGGCGTCGCCGTCGACCGACGAGTTCGCGCCGATCGGCGTGCACAGCTCGTCGCCCGGCAACGCGTCGACCAATTCGCGGTAGAAGCCCTCCGGGAAGAGGGCGAGCGTCGTGAAATGCGGGAACGGGTCGTCGCTCGCGTGGCAGTCGTTCACGCTCTGGACGGCGTGGCGCGTCACTTCGTCGGCGAGCTTCGTGGGGTGGGCGACCGAGGGAGCGGGCATTGGTGGTTCGGATTGTTGGAGGAGCGGGCGGCGCGGAGTGTTCCAGAGGCCGCCGGAGAGCGTCAAGCTCGATCCGCGCCCCGCTGCCGCCGCCCCCCCGGGCGTGCTACCATGCCCCCCACGGCGGGCGTTCTGGCGAGCCCGCACGCGGTCGACCCGGCCGCCGACCGTGCTCTCTGATTCCCTGAGTCGGGCAATAACCGCCCGGCCCGCCGGCCCTGACCCCGGCGACTCGACCCACTCTTGATCGACCTATGGACGACGACCTCCGCGCCGCGGTGCTGTCTTACACGAGCAACCCGGCTTACCGCGCGGTCAAGCCGAAGGTGATCGCCGAGCGGCTCGGCCTCGAAGGGGACGCGGCCGCCCATTGCAAGAAGGTCATCAAGAAGATGGTGCGCGAGGAAGAGCTCGAGTTCGGCCCGAACCACCTGGTCGTGCCGATCGACCCCGATCACCCTGCGCGGGCGAACCTGATGGGCGAATCGAACGGGGAAAGCGAAAAGGGGAAGCCGGCAGAACGCCGCGGCTCGAACTATGTCGTCGGCACGTTCCGGCGGATCAGCTCCGGCGACGGTTTCGTCCGGCCCGAGGGGACTCCCAAGTCGGCGGACCGCGACCTGGACATCTTCGTCGGCGCGAAGCAGTCGGGCGACGCCGCCAGCGGCGACGTCGTGCGGATCGAGGTCTCCGGCAAGCCGGGGCCGCGCGGCAAGCCCAACGGCCGGCTCGTGGACATCGTCGAGCGGGCGACCAACGTGTTCGTTGGCTCGTACTACGAGGAAGGCGGCGTCGGCATGGTCGAGGTCGACGGCAAGGTCTTCGGCAGCGGCATCTACGTGGGCGACCCCGGCGCGAAGGGCGCGAACGAGGGGGACAAGGTGGTCGTCGAGATGGTCCGCTTCCCGTCGCAGGTGCGCGACGGCGAGGGCGTCATCACCAAGGTGCTGGGCGACCGGGCCGCGCCGGGCGTCGACACGCTGGCGATCAAGTACGAGTTCGACCTCCCCGGCGAGTTCTCCGAAGCGGCCCTCGACGACGCCCGCCGCCAGGCCGAGGCGTTCGACGAGGCGATCCCTACCGGCCGCCGCGACCTGACCGGCGAGGTCATCGTGACGATCGACCCGGTCACAGCGCGCGACTTCGACGACGCGATCTCCCTCAAGCAACTCAAGAATGGCCACTGGGAACTCGGCGTGCACATCGCCGACGTGTCGCACTTCGTGCAGCCGAAGACGGCCCTCGACAACGAGGCCTACGACCGCGCGACGAGCGTCTACCTGCCGGACGCCGTCATCCCGATGCTGCCCGAGGTGATCAGCAACAACCTGGCCAGCCTCCAGCCGGACAAGGTCCGGTACGCGGTGACCGCGCTGCTGGAGATGACCGACGAGGGCATGCCCGTCGCTTGCGAGGTCTTCAAGAGCGCGATCAAGAGCCGCCGGCGGTTCACCTACGAAGAGGTCGACGACTACCTCGCCAAGAAGAACCTCGTCGGCAAAGAGAGCCTCCTCTCCGGCCGCCCCGGCAAGCTGCCCGAAGGCCTCACGCCCGAGGTCGACCGGCTGCTGGGCGACATGTTCCGCCTGGCGATGGCGCTGCGCAAGCGCCGGCTGGAGCGCGGCGCGCTGGAGCTGCACATGCCCGAGGTCGAGATCGACCTCGACAAGAAGGGCCGCGTCGAGGGCGCGCACGTGGCCCAGAACACCGAGAGCCACCAGGTCATCGAGGAGTTCATGCTCGCCGCCAACGAGGCCGTCGCCCGGCGGCTGCGCGACGCGGGGCTGCTCTTCTTGCGCCGGATCCACGGCTCGCCCGACCCCCGCAAGAGCCGCGCGCTCACGGAGTTCGCCCGCTCGCTCGGGCTGCCCGCCGAGAACCTGCAAGACCGCTTCGAGCTGCAAGGGCTGCTCGACCGGGTCAAGGGCGACCCGCGCCAGCACGCGCTGAACTTCGCCACGCTGCGCTCGATGCAGAAGGCGGTCTACAGCCCGGAGGACGAGGGCCACTACGCGCTGGCGAGCGACTGCTACTGCCACTTCACCTCGCCGATCCGCCGCTACCCGGACCTCACGGTCCACCGCCTGCTCGAAGCCCTGGCCCAGCACGAGTCGGGCCAGGGACCCAAACCCGTCAACGAGATGGGCGTGCTCGTCCAGCAGGGCGACCACTGCAGCGAGCGCGAGGGCCGGGCCACGGCCGCGGAGCGCGTGCTCACCAAGGTCAAGCTGCTGAACTTCCTCGCCGACAAGATCGGCACGGAGATGGACGGAGTCATCACCGGCGTCGAGAAGTTCGGCGTGTTCATCATGGGCCGCGAACTGCCCGCCGAGGGGTTCATCCACATCACGGCCCTCGGCGACGACTACTACGACTTCGACCGCTCCAGCCACTCGTTCGTCGGCCGCCGCAGCGGCCGCGCTTTCCGCCTCGGCGACGCGGTCCGCGTCGCGGTCGCGGCCGTCGACGTCGACGCCCGCGAACTCGACTTCCACTACCTGGGCCGCGCGAAGGCCCCACCCCAGGCCGATGGCGAAAAGAAGCCGGCCAGCAGGTCCGGACGCCCCCTCCCGCCGGAGAAGAAGAAACGCCCCTCGCAGGGCAAGAACCGCCGCGCACGCGACCGGGCCGCCGAGGCGCAATCCTCCTCGGGCGTGAAGGGCAAGGCCGCGCGCGCCGAGGGACAGAAGCGCGGCGGCGCCAAGGGCGGCCAACAGGGCGGAGCCAAGGGCGGAGCCAAGGGCGGATCCAAAGGCGGATCCAAAGGCGGCCCACAGGGCGGCGCTAAGGGAGGAGCCCAGGGCGGCGCCAAGGGCGGGCCCCAGGGCGGTCACAAGGGCGGCCCGAAGGGCGGGGGCAATCGGGGCAAGAAGAAGGGCTGAGAGCCGCCCCGCGAATGCCGCTGCTTCGGCGGCGGGCCCCTTCCGAGGGCGGGCGACTCGGATAAGCTGAGGGTCCTGCCCGAGTCGACGACGCGGCGCGCCGCCCGTCCCCGCCCACTCGCCGGACGCCCCCGCCATCGCCGAGCTGCTGCAAACACCGATCGCCCCCTGGCACGAAGCCAACGGCGGCCGCCTCGTCGACTTCGCCGGCTGGTCGATGCCGGTGCAGTACGGCTCGATCGTCGCCGAGCACAACGCGACCCGCACCGCCGCCGGCTTGTTCGACGTGTCGCACATGGGCCGGTTCTCGGTCGAGGGCCCGAAGGCCGAAGCCTGGCTCGACGGGTTGCTCACCCGCCGCGTCGAGGGCCTCGACGAAGGCCGCGTCCGCTACAGCCTCGTCTGCAAGGAGTCCGGCGGCGTGCTCGACGACGTGCTCGTCGGCCGCAGCGGCCCCGAGCGCTTCGACTTGGTCGTCAACGCGTCGAACCGCGCGAAGCTGCTGGATTGGTTCGTCGACCACGCCGACGACGGCGCCCGGCTCACCGACCACACGACCGCGACCGCGATGATCGCCGCGCAAGGCCCCAAGGCGGTCGCGCTAGTCGCCGGCTTGGCCGACGCCGACGTGGCCTCGCTCCGCTACTACCAAGCCCGCAGGTCCGGCGTGGCCGGCGTGGCCTGCTCGGTCAGCCGGACCGGCTACACCGGCGAGGACGGGTTCGAGCTCGTCTGCCCGGCCGACGAGGCCGTCGCGCTGTGGGAGAAGCTCCTCGAGCGGGGCGCCCTCGCCTGCGGCCTCGCCGCACGCGACACGCTGCGACTCGAAGCCGGCATGCCGCTGTACGGCCACGAGCTGACCGAGGTCCTCAACCCGATCCACGCGGGCCTCGGCTTCGCCGTCACTTTCGACAAGGCCGACGGGTCGCCGCGCGAGTTCGTGGGGCGCCACGCGTGCCTGCTCGCCAAGGACGACGGCGCGCTGGCCAAGCGCGTGGGCCTGCTGGTCGAGGGCAAGCGCCCGCCGCGCGAACAATACCGCGTCATGGTCGATGGGAGGCCGTGCGGCGTTGTCACCAGCGGGACCCACTCGCCGACCCTCGGCCGGCCGATCGCGATGGCCTACGTCGAGCCTCAGTTCGCGGCCGACGGCACGCGGCTGGCCGTCGACATCCGCGGCGCCGAGACGCCCGCCGTCGTCGCGCCGCTGCCGTTTTACAAGCGCGCGTGACCCGCCCCCCAAGCCTCACCCCCTCAAGCCTCAGGCCTCACACCTCTTCATGGACCCCGAAAAACTCCTCTACGCCAAGACCCACGAGTGGGTGGCGGTCGCCGAGTCCGAAGGCCAGAAGGTCGCCACGGTCGGCATCAGCAAGCACGCCGTCGAAGCCCTGACCGACCTGGTCTTCATCGAGCTGCCCAAGCCCGGCGCGAAAGTGGCCGCCGGCGAGGCGTTCTGTGAAGTCGAATCCGTCAAAGCGGTTAGCGACATCTACAGCCCGGTCACCGGCGAGGTCGCCGAGGTCAACGAGCCCCTCGCCGACGAGCTCGAGAAGATCTCCGACGACCCCTACGGCGACGGCTGGATCGCCAGGATCCGCATCACCGACGACGCGGCCCTCGCCGCCCTGATGGACCACGCCGCTTACGAAAAGATGATCGCCGAAGAAGCGTAGCGATTGCGGATTGGGGATTGCGGATTGCGGAGTCCGGCTTCCCCCCCCGCAAAGAGTCGCGAGCGAAACAATCCGCAATCCGAAATCCCCAATCCGCAATGCCGTTTACTTACAACACCGACGAAGACGTCGCCCAGATGCTCGCCGCAATCGGCGCCGAATCGATCGACGAGCTGCTCGCGCAGGTGCCGGCCGACTTCCGGCTCGACCGACCGCTCGACCTGCCCCCCGCGATGGGCGAGATGGAGCTCGACCGCCACACGCGCGAGCTTGCCAGCCGCAACGTCGGCGCGGCTTCCGGCGCGGTGTCGCTGCTCGGCGGCGGCTCGTACGACCACTTCGTCCCCGCCGTGGTCGACGCGATCGCCAGCCGCGGCGAGTTCTACACGAGCTACACGCCCTACCAGGCCGAGGTCGCCCAGGGCAACCTGCAAGCGATGTTCGAGTACCAGACGCTCATCACGCGCCTGACCGGCCTGGATGTGAGCAACTGCAGCCTCTACGACGGCGCCAGCGCCGCGGCCGAGGCGGTCCTCATGGCGCTGGCCGCCGGCAAGGGCCGCAGCCGCGTCGTCCTCCCCGCGAGCCTGCACCCCGAGTACCGCCAGACGATCGAGACCTACCTCACGTGCCTCGACGCCCAGGCCGTGACCGTCCCCGCGCCCTCAGGCGTGGTCGACCCCGACGAGCTCCGCTCGGCCGTCGACGACCAAACGGCCTGCGTTCTGCTGCAGCAGCCCAACTTCTTCGGCTGCGTCGAGGACGCCGACGCGGCGACACAGATCGCCCACGAGGCCGGCGCGTTGATGATCGCCGTGTTCGACCCGATCAGCCTCGGCCTGATGAAGCGCCCCGGCGACTGGGCCGCCGGCGACTGGGCCGGCGGCGCCGAAGCGGGCGGCGCCGAGGAACGCCTAACCGGCGGGGCCGACATCGCCGTTTGCGAGGGCCAGTCGCTCGGCTCGCCGATGCAGTACGGCGGCCCTTACCTGGGCGTGCTCGCCTGCCGCGAAGGCCTCGTGCGGCGGATGCCGGGCCGCGTCGTCGGCGAAACCAAAGACCGCCGCGGCAAACGCTGCTACGTGCTCACGCTACAAACCCGCGAACAACACATCCGCCGCGACAAGGCCACGAGCAACGTGTGCAGCAACCAAGGGCTGTTCGCCCTACGGGCGACCGTTTACCTGTCGCTGCTCGGCCCCGAAGGCCTGAAAGAAACCGCCAACCACTGCCTCCAAAAGAGCCGCTACCTGGCCGAGCGGCTGTGCGAGACCGAGCGGTTCGAACTGGCCTTCGCCGCGCCGACGTTCAAGGAGTTCGTCGTGCGCGACCGGCAAGACCGCATCGACGACTTGATCCGGGACGGCCTCGACGCCGGCTACCTGATCGGGGTTCCGCTCGGGCGGTTCTACCCCGAGCTGTCCGATTGCCTGCTGGTGTGCGTGACCGAGAAGCGCACGCGGCAGGAACTCGACCGCCTTGTTGAGGTGGTCGGGGTTGGGGACCACGGAGCCACGAGGCACACCAAGGCCCAGAAGTACGAGCCGGCGACGGTCGGCTAGCTCGCCGAGGCGCGACCGTGAGGGAGCGACCCAGAGAGACAACAACCCCGTTCGGTCGCTCCCTCACGGTCGCGGCTCCGTCAGCGTTCCCCAAGCGTCGCTATGAGCAGTCCTCAACTGTCGCTCAAGCAAGCCCCCGCGGCGACGCTCAATCTGCTGCTTGAGCGGCCCGAGCTGGCGGTCGTTTTCTGGATGGACCCCGACTACAAGCCACCAAAGCAGCCCGGCTGGGTCAAGTTCATCGCCCGCCGCCTGGGCGGCTACACCCCGCCGATGGAGCTCCCCGAGGCGCCGCCGGAGCTCGATCGATCGGGCGAGGTGCTGCGGCTCGACGGGGGCCTCGACGTGCAAACCAACGAAAGCCTGGCCCCGCTGCTCACCGGCGGTAAGGCGATCGAAGGCAGCACGCACGGCTACGGCGACGAGCGCGCCGTCTACCCGAATGAAGTCGCAGAACTCGACCGCCACCTAAGCGCGCTCGCCGCTGAAAACGGCGCCTTTAAAGAGCTAAAGAACTACCTCCACGGCACGAGCGAAAAGTCGCTCGGCGTCGTCGTCAAGCTAAGCTAGCCCCCTCCGCGACTCCGCGGTGACCCTTATGCGAAACACCCACAGCACCCAGCTCCTGTTCGACCTCACCAAGCCGGGCCGCCGCGCGCTCCGCCTGCCGGAACTCGACGTGCCCGAGCGGCCCGTCGACGAGCTCCTCCCGCCGAGCGTGCTCGCCGAGCGCGCGCCGGACATGCCCCAGCTGGCCGAGCCGCAGGTCGTGCGGCACTTCACGAACCTGTCGACGCAGAACATGTCGGTCGACACCCACTTCTACCCCCTCGGGTCGTGCACGATGAAGCACAACCCGAAGCGGAACGAGCGGGCCGCGTCGCTCCCAGGCATCGTCGACCTGCACCCGTACCAGCCCGAGGAATCGATCCAGGGCATGCTCGAGCTGCTGTACGAGATGCAGCAGTACCTCTGCGAGATCTCCGGCCTG
The DNA here is from genome assembly GCF_040219535.1 of Botrimarina sp. Classification (NCBI taxonomy): domain Bacteria; kingdom Pseudomonadati; phylum Planctomycetota; class Planctomycetia; order Pirellulales; family Lacipirellulaceae; genus Botrimarina; species Botrimarina sp. Next base: position 238,048 of record NZ_JAVJSH010000016.1, on the reverse strand, counting down.
CCAGCGTGCAGCCTGCAGCCCGCGGCCGGCGCGCACGGCGAGCTGACCGCGCTGTGGGTCGCCGCCGCTTACTTCAAGGACCAGGGCCAGGCCCACCGCCGAAAGGTCCTGGTGCCCGACAGCGCCCACGGCACCAACCCGGCCAGCGCGATCATGGCCGGCTTCGAGGCGGTCACCGTCAAGACGCTCACGTCGGGGGCCGTCGACATGGACGACTTCCGCGCGAAGCTCTCGGACGACATCGCCGTGTTCATGATCACCAACCCGAACACGGTCGGTGTCTTCGAGCCGGAGATCGGCACGATCTGCGACGAGGTCCACGCCCGTGGCGGGCTCGTGTACCTCGACGGGGCCAACATGAACGCCATCCTCGGCATCACCCGCCCGGGAGACTGGTCTTCTACTGGCGAGGGCCGGGGCGCCGACATGCAGCACTACAACCCCCACAAGACCTTCAGCGGCCCCCACGGCGGCGGCGGCCCCGGCGCGGGGCCGATCTGCGTGGCCGAGATGCTGCGGCCGTACCTGCCCGCGCCGGTCGTCGCCAAGCGGTCAGCCGACGACAACCCGCAATCCGCAGTCCGCGACCCGCAATACTACTTGGACTACTCCTCAGAGAAGTCCATCGGCCGCGTCCGCTCGTTCTTCGGCAACACGGGCGTGCTGGTCCGGGCCTACTGCTATATCCGCACCCACGGCCCCGACGGCCTGCGGCGTGTGAGCGAGCAGGCGGTGCTCAACGCGAACTACTTGCTCAGCCGGGTGAAGCACTTCCTGCCCGTGCCGCAGGGGGACCGCTGCATGCACGAGTTCGTCGCCTCGGCGAAGAAGCTCAAGGCCGACCGCGGCGTCACCGCGATGGACATCGCCAAGCGGCTGCTCGACTACGGAGTGCACGCCCCGACGGTCTACTTCCCGCAGACCGTGCCGGAGGCCCTCATGTGCGAGCCGACCGAGACCGAGAGCAAGGAGACCCTCGACCTGTTCGCCGAGACCCTCTTCCGCATCACCGAAGAGCCCGCCGAGCTGCTCCACGAGGCGCCCCACACGACGGCCATCAGCCGCCCGGACGAGGTGAACGCCGCACGGAACCCGACGCTGTGTCACTGCGGGTGATCAGATTTCTCACGCAAAGCCGCAAAGGCGCAAAGGAAGTCGCTTAGCCGATGTTTGGCGACTTCGCGCCTTTGCGTGACTCCCCATGCCGCTCGACTGCCGCCTGATCATCGACCCGCCGGCCCCCGGCGCGTGGAACATGGCGGTCGACGACGCGCTGCTTCAGAGCGTCGCCGAGGGGGGCCGGCCCACGCTGCGGCTCTACCAGTGGAGCGAGCCCACGCTCTCGCTCGGCTACTTCCAGAGTTACTCCGATCGCGACCGCCACGAGCCGAGCCGGTCGCTCCCCTGCGTGCGTCGGCGCACCGGCGGCGGGGCGATCGTGCACGACCACGAGCTGACCTACTCGCTGTGCCTGCCGACCGATTCGGCCCTCGCCCGCGACCACCGCGCGCTGTACTGCAAGGCCCACCGGGCGGTGATCGCGGCGGTCGGCCAGCTCGGCGGCGAGGTGAGCCGGCTCACGCTGTGCGACCCCGACCGGACCACTGGGCGGTCCGACGAGCCGTTCCTCTGCTTCCTCCGCCGCAGCGACGGCGACCTGCTCGTCCAAGGCCCCCCGCCCGGGGGCGTGAATAGCCCGGGGGTTGCGGGCCGATACAAGGTTGGCGGCTCAGCCCAGCGGAAACTCCGCGGCGCCCTGCTGCAGCACGGCAGCGTGCTGGTCCAGCAATCGGTGATGGCGCCAGAGTTGCCCGGGTTGAGCGAACTGGGTGTCACCGACGCGTCGGTCGATCGGCTCGCCGGCAGCCTCACCCGCCAGCTACAGGAGCAACTCGGACTCGCTGGTCGATCGAGCCAGCTAACCGCTTCGGAGCAAGCGGCTATCCGCAGCTTGATCGACTCTCACCACACCTCCGCCACGTGGCTCCGCAAGCGGTGAGGCGGATCGAACGCCCCTTTCGAATTTCCAACCGGGCAGAGGCGCCCGACTGCCGTTTGGCTTACATTGACAGCTGCGCAGCCGAAGGTCGGAAAGCGATCGATTTGCACGGTGGCTCAACGGTCGATGGCAGCGCTTCGGCATCCCGAATTCCGCGACCGAATGCGTCCTGAGAGCGTAGAACAACCGAGCTAAAAACGTCGGCGACGGCCGGCGCCCAACCACGGGCAGAACCCACGACGGGCTCTTCCCCCAACCCCGAGGCCAATATCCAACCCTCAACCCGCGACGCAGGCCGCATCGCGGACCCGGAACAACTCCTAAGCGCTCCCACCACGACGCCCCCGCTGGCGTTCTTCTCTGGTGCGTGAGCAGCCCAGCCCCAACAAGGCGTAGGAAAGAGGAACATGAAGCTAACCGTGCTCGCCGGCGCCAAAGCCGGGACGGCTGTGCCGATCAAGAAATCGTCGTTCATCATCGGACGATCGAAGGAGTGCGCCCTGCGTGCCGGCAGCGAGGCGATCAGCCGAAAGCACTGCGAGCTCAAGGTGACCGACTCCGGCGTGACCGTTGAGGACCTGGGCAGCAGGAACGGGACCTACGTCAACGACGAGAAGGTCGAGGGCGCCTACACGCTGTCCAACGGCGACCGCCTGCGGATCGGGCCGCTCGAGTTCCGCTACGACGCGGAGGGCGAGCTCAAGAAGGCCAAGGCCCCCAAAATCGCCGACGCGGCCGAGGCCGTGCAGCGAAAGGCTTCCTCCTCGGCCGACCAAGACAACTTCGAGGCCTCGATCAGCGACTGGCTGCTCAGCCCGCCCGAACCGGCCGGCCGAGCGCCCAACCTGGGCGAGACCATGAGCATGCGGACCGACGAGACCCGCCAAGTGGTCGACGACACCGCCGACACGGCCGAGGTCCAAGACGCCGGCGACGGCGAGCCCGCCGACGGCGAGCCCAGCGAAACGGCCGACGACGACGGGACCCCAGACAAGAAGGGCAAGAAGAAGCCCGGCAAGCTCCCCTTCCGCCCCTCGGCGCCGCAGGCGAAAGACAGCCGCGAGGCGGCCGAGCAGGTCCTCCGAGAGATGTCCCGCCGCCGCTGAGCCGCCGCAAGCTGCCCCGACGAGCGACCCCGGAGCCAGAGAGCGTCCCCGATGGACACGCCGAAACGGAAGAAAGCCCCCGTCGCCGGCGTGTTGGGGATCGGCCTCGACAACGCCGACGGGCACAAGCGGCTGACCCGCGGCAAAGACTTCTTGCTCGCCGGCGGGTCCGAAGAGACCCACGCGCAGATGCAGGAGACCATGATCAAGGTCACCGAGCGGCTCGACCAACGCGGCAAGCGGATCCGCGACGCCTCGCCCGACGAGCTGCGCGACCTGATCAGCGAAGCGGCCGACCGATAAACGGCCGGCCGCGTCGCCGGATCAAGCGCGTTGGGTGGCGGCTGAAGCCCGGGGCTCAGTCCGCCCGGAGGGCCTCCGACTCGGCCAGCGCCTGCTCGGCGTCTTGCTGGGCGGAGTCTTCTAGCGTGGGCTCGGCGGCCGTGTCGCCCCGTTCGGCGCTGATCATCGCGGCCTCGGCCGGCGTGAGCCGCACGTAGCCCAGGTCGCGGATCACCTCGAGGACCTCGCTGCACGTCGGGAACATCCGGCCGCTGCGACGCTTGTACTCGTCCATCGCGTTCATGAACTCGACCTCCTGGTCGCTGTAGTCGCGTTCGCAAGTGGTCGGGTCGATCTGCCGGCGGCGGTTGACCTTCTCCCGTCGCTCCAGCTTCGGCGCTTCGGACTCGGCGGCCGATTCCTCCCGGCGGTCGGCGCCCGCGCGGCGGTCGATCGTGACCAGCTCTTCGCCCGCCGAGCGGCGCTTGGCCGGCTTCCCCGCGGCGGCCTTCGCGGCGGGCTTCTTCGTGGCCTTCGCCTTGGCGGACTTGGCGTTCGACGCCTTGCCCGCTTTCGTGGCCGCGCTGCGGCTGGGGCTCTTGCCGGCCTTCGCGGCGGCGGGCTTCTTCGCGGTCTTCTTGGTCGGGGTCTTGGTCTGGGCCACAGGCGGGGGACTCCTCGGCGGGGCCAGGGGCGGCGGGGCTTCCGGAAGGGACCGTTTCGGCTCGCCGACCTGGCGGATGGGGGGGGCGACACGTGCAAGCATCGACCCCGCCCCGTGGCAAGGCGTAGCGGCCAGCGAAGATTTCCCGTCTGCGGGGTCGTGCGCGGTGGGGCGGTCTTTTCGGCCGCATCTGCTGTTCCGCTCGCGCCACGCACCTTGCCTTGCGGCCCGCGCCGGCCGTTGCTACGGTCCCCCGCCCGACCCTAAGAACCCGCACGACCCTGCGCTCCCGCCAGGCGAGGCCGGAATGTCTAGCCGTTTGATGACCCACGCCACCCGTTTGTGCGCCTGCCTCGCGGCCGGGCTCGCGGGTTGCAACTCGGTCCAAAACCAAACCCTCAACGCCGAAGGGGTCGCCCTCTACCGCCAGGGCGCCTACCCGCAGGCGGCCCAGAAGTTCCAAGAGGCCATCGCCAAGCGGCCCGACCTGGGCGACGGCTACTACAACCTGGCCGCGGCCCTGCACCAGTCCGGCGTGCGGCACAACCGCCCCGACGACCTCCGCCAAGCCGAGGACCTCTACAACCAGGCCCTTGACCGCTCCCCCAACCACGCGGAGTGCTACCGCGGCCTGGCCGTGCTCTTGAACGAGACCGATCGCCGCGACGCCGCGTTCCGCCTGCTGAACAACTGGGCCATCGCCAGCCCCCAAAACCCCGACCCCAAGATCGAGATCGCCCGCCTGCTCGAAGAGAGCCAGCGGCCCGAAGAGGCCGAGACCCAGCTCGTGCAAGCCATCACGATCGACCCCAACAACGCCCGCGCCCTGGCCGCCCTCGGCCGGTTGCGCGACGAGGCCGGCGACCACATGCAGGCGCTGCAGAACTACCAGCGGTCGCTGGCCGTGAACCGCTTCCAACCGCAGGTGGCCGCGCGGGTCGCCACGCTCCAGTCGGCGGCCGGCTCGGCCGCGACGCTCACAACCGGCCCCAGCGGCACGCGCCTGGGCGCGGCGCCGTCCGTGCCGCCGCCGCTGCGGTACTGACCCCGGCCAGACGCGACCGGCGCTCGCTTCCTTTTGATTCGAAACGCGACACGCCCGTTTCGATGCGTGTGTCACGCTTAAACGGCCATTTCCGGGCCTAAGTGCAGGCGTCGCAACGGGTTCTGATTCGTTACGCGGCAAACCGCCTGACAACTTATCCGCGCCCCCTCGCCAGCAAGAAACCCCGCATTATGCCGCGGCGTGGTGGGGCTCCTTCGTGTTTTGGCCGCGCGACTCCGATTCGGCCGGCGCCGCGACGAGGCCACTACCGACTCTCGTCGGCGATCGCCCGCGGACAGGGCGGCCAAGGACAGGGCGGCCGACGACAGGGCGAACGTGCGCGAATCGAATAACGGTTCCGCGCCGTCCGCACATCAGCCGGGCCCCCTGCGCGTTTTGCGTGGTCCCGCAACGCGCGGCGAACCGCTACGCTCGGCGGGTTGTCCCCCCGCCGTAACCGATCCACTCCTACCGGACCCCAGGCATGTACAACCGACACGTGGCGCCGCGGCTGGTGCACCACATCTGCTCGTCCGCCCCGATCACCGAGCAACGCAAGCGCGTCGTGTCGCAAGCCTCCGGCACGGTGCTCGAGATCGGCATCGGCTCGGGGCTGAACCTGCCGCACTACGACGGCCAAGCGGTCGAGCGGGTGATCGGCGTGGAGCCGGACCTGTCGATGCTGAAGCTGGGCCGCGAGCGGGTGGCCGCGGCGCCGTTCGCTGTGGAAGTGATCGAGGGCTCGGCCGACGCGATGCCCCTCGACGACTCCTCGGCCGACTGCGCGGTGATCACCTACACGCTCTGCACGGTCGCCGACCCGGCCGCGGTCCTATCGGAGCTCCGTCGGGTGCTCAAGCCGGAAGGCCGGCTGCTGCTGTGCGAGCACGGCGCCGCGTCCGGCTCGGCGGCCCGCACAACGCAGCACGCGGTCAATGGCCTCTGGCGCCGGCTGATGCTCGGCTGCAACCTCAACCGCGACCCGATCGGGCTCATCGAGCAAAGCGGCTTCGAGTTCGTCGACCACGAGCGCTTCGTGCTCAGCCCCTTGCCGGCCGTGATCGGCAGCCACTACGTGGGCCAAGCGCGGAAAGCCGCGTAGCGGCGCGGCGAGAGGGTTCACGAGCTGCCCACGAATGGAACGAATCGAAGCGAATCGAAACCAGCAATTCGCCGCAGTTCAGCGACCCCAGTAAACTGCTACGAGCCGAGCTGCGTCCGTCAGGGAGCGACCGGGCGACTCGCAAGCCCCCTTGGTCGCTCCCTGACGGTCTCGGTTCGGTGTGTGGCTGTTCGTTGAAGCGACATTAGAAAAAAGGCCGGCAGCCACTCGCGGTGGCTGCCGGCTTTGGTTGTCTCTGACCGGTCAACGCTCGGCGGGCGTCAGCTCACGGCCATGCCGCTGAAGGCCGGGTTCTCGACGACCTCGACGTCGTCGGCCGTGTTCCACGGGCCTTCGGAGTCTTGGCCGGCGTCGCCGTCGCCGGTGGAGTCGTTGTAGTACGGGGTGACGTACTCCTCGTCGGCTGGCAGGTCGCCGATCTCGAGCGGGCCCTTGTCCATGCTCTCTAGCGCGCGGCCGAACGCCTTGAGGTGGGCGATCTCGCGGGCCATGAGGAACTTCAGCGCGTCGCGGCTGCCGGCGTCGTCGGTGTATTTGAGCAGCCGCTCGTAGACGATCTTCGCGCCGGCCTCGGCGGCCATGTTGTTGCGGAGGTCGACCTCGAGCTGCCCGGAGACCGACACGTAGTCGGCCGTCCACGCGGCGCCCTGCGAGTTGTGCAGGCCCACGCCGCCGCCGCCCACCAACGCGATCAGCGGGTCGGCCATCGCGGCCTCGTCCGACTCGCGGAGCGGCTTCAGGTGCATGCGCGCCAGCGCGCCGATCACCTCGAGGTGGCTCAGCTCTTCGGTGCCGATATCCATCAACAGGTCGCGGCGGGCCGGGTCCTCGCAGTTCATCCCCTGCACGGAGTACTGCATCGCGGCGGCCAGTTCGCCGTTCTCACCGCCGAACTGTTCGAGCAGCATCTTGCCGAAGCGCGGGTCGGCTTCGCCGACGTTAACCTCGAACATCAGCTTTTTCACGTGGTGGTACATCGATCGCTCCCTTGGGGTGCGGATAGGTTTACGGTTCCGAGCGCATCGCTCGCGCAACCCCGGACCGTGGTTGCAAACCGCGCGCCAGCGACAGCCTCGACGGGGACAGCCTCGACGGGTTAGTCGCTTGGCCGAGCCGCGACCGTAAGGGAGCGACCAACCAGGTCGATGAGCCGCCCGGTCGCTCCCTGACGGTCGCGGCTCGCGCGCTCGATTTTTGGTCCGATCGACGGATCCGGAGGCCGACGCGAGTGCTGTTACGCGATGCCGAGCTCGCGCTGCAGCTCCTCGAGCGGCACGTCCTTCGTCTCGGGGACCATCCGCCAGACCCAGAGCAGTTGCAGCACCATCATCGCGGCGAAGAAGCCGAACACGGCCGACGGGGCGAACAGGGTCACCATCTTCGGGAAGACGAGCGTCAACACCGCGGCCGCGACCCAGTGCGTGGCCGACCCGAGCGACGCGCCGGCCGCGCGGTGGCGGTTCGGGAAGATCTCCGAGATGAACACCCAGATCACCGCCCCCTGCCCGACCGCGTGGGCCGCGATGAACGCGAACAGGCACGGCGGCACGATGGCGAAGTTCTCGGTCGCAAACGCCCAGCTGCACAGCCCCAGCGACACGATGTACCCCACGCTGCCCACGTACAGCAGCGTGCGGCGGCCGAGCTTGTCGATCAGCGCGAGGCCGACCAGCGTGAACACGAGGTTCACCAGCCCCAGCCCGGTCGACTGCAAGAAGGCCGCCTGCGACCCCAGGCCGGTCAGCTCGAAGATCCGCGGCGCGAAGTAGAGCACCGCGTTGATGCCCGAGAGCTGGTTGAACAACGCGATCAGGAAGGCGAGCAGGATCGGCTTGCCGAGGCCCGCGTTCCAGAGGTTGTGGCTGTGCGACTCGGCCTCGGCGGCCGCGGCGATCGCGTCGAGCTTGTCGCTCGCTTCTTGCTCCGTTTCGGCGCCGCCGACACGCTCCAGCACCCGCGCGGCCGCGTCGCGGTCGCCCCGCACGGCGATCAGCCACCGCGGGCTCTCGGGGATGGCGAAGCAGGCGAGCGTGTACAGCAGCGCGGGCAGGCCCTCCACGCCGAGCATCCACCGCCACGCGTCGTCGCCCAGGGGCCGCAGCGCGGCGTTGGACAGGTACGCGATGAGGATGCCCAGCACGATGTTGAACTGGTACAAGCCCGTGAGCCGGCCACGCAGCCGCGGCGGCGCGATCTCGGCGATATAGAGCGGCGCCGCGACGGTCGACACGCCCACCCCCACGCCGCCGAGGAAGCGGGCGATCATGAACGAGTACTCGTCCCAAGCGAGGCCCGACCACACGGCCGACACGAAGTACAACAGCCCCACGCCCATCAGCGTCGGCTTGCGGCCGAACCTGTCGGTCGGGAACGATCCGATGACCGAGCCGAGCACCGTGCCCCACAGCGCCGCGCTGAGGGCCAGGCCGTGCACCAGGTCGCCCAGCTCCCACAGCGACTGCACCCGCTGCTCGACGCCGGAGATCACCGCCGTGTCGAAGCCAAACAAGAAGCCTCCCAGCGCGGCGATCAGGGCGCTGGTGAAGAGGGCCGAGCGGGACTTCACAGCGTGCTCCGGGTGCGAGAGAAGGGCCACGACGAGGCGCCGCCGCGCGCTATCGGCGGCTGGCGATGGGGGGCATCGTGCGCAAGATGCGGCCTCGTGAAAAGCCCGTTCGGGCCGCGTGGGTTGCGCAGTCGGGGGTGCTCGGGTGCTCCCGGCCCGCGCAGCCGGGCGTGATCGGGCCCAGGCTGATCGAACTGCGGCCACGCCGGCCTGCGACGAGGCGCCGCCCAAGCCCCGCGGCTGCTTCGCCCGGCTGCTTCGCCTAAGGGTGGGGTGTGGCCGAGCGGCTGCGTGTCGGTCGGCCCGCCGAGAGAGCGGAAGCGGCGCCGTTTCAGTACGTGACTTCTTCGTCCGACCAGTCGTCGGTGCGGAACGGCGTTAGCGGCAGCCACTGCGAGTCGTACACGTTCACCCGCGGGTTGTTCGCCCAGCCGTAGCGGACGGCGACCGGCCGGTCGACCTCCGGCGAGGTGAGCTTGATCCGGTTCTTGTCGATGGTCTCGGCCTCGGCCGGGTAGAAGCGCTTGTCCTCGCCGGCGATCGCGAAGCCGCGCGGCGCGACGCCGTCGAACGTGCAGAGCTTGCCGGCGACGCGCCGGAACACGGCGACGGCCGCGGTGCCGTCGGTCTCGAGCGAATCGAACCGCGGGCTGCGGCCCTCGAGGCCCTTGCCGTAAGTATCGGCCAGCGCGAGCCGCGCCAGGCGGAGGCCCACGTCGCGTTTGTTCTGCGGGTGGATGTCGTTCGCTTCGCCCAGGTCGATGATCACGGCTTGCCCGGTCGCTGGCAGGTCGTCGGCGACCTGCGACTGGGCCTCGCGCAGGTGGGCCCAGTCGGACGCCTCGGCGGCGGACCGGGCCTCGTCACGGAAGTCGGCCAGCTGGACCCAGTAGAACGGGAAGTCGCCTTGACCCCAGGCGTCGCGCCAGGCGCGGATCGTCGTGGCGAACAGCTCGCGGTACGACGCGTGGCGGCCGGCGTTCGATTCGCCCTGGTACCAGATGACGCCTTTGATCGCCATCGGCGCGAGGGGCAGGACCCGGGCGTTGTAAAGGTTGGCCGGCCGGTTCTGGCCGAACAGCGGGTTGTTGACCCAAGGCCGCTCGGGCAGCGGCTCGCCGGCCGCGTACGCGGCGTCGCGACGCTCGTAGAACTCGGCCAGGCGCTCCGCGTAGTCGGCCCGGAGGGCGGCCTCGTCGTGCTCGGCCTCGCGCTCGCGCCATTGGCGGAGGTAGTCGGCGAACGCCTCGTTGCCTTCGAGCCGGTCCATCGGCGCCCAAGCCTCACAGGCCGACCCGCCCCAAGCGTTGCGCACCAGGCCGATCGGCACGTCGAGCGCCTCGTTGAGCTGCACGCCGAAGAAGTACCCGACCGCGGAGAACGACTCGGCGGCCTCCGGCGAGCAGACCTTCCACGCCTGATCGATGTCGCCCAGGGGCTCTTGGCAGCCGAGCTGGTCGACTTCTAGCAAGCGGATCTGGGGTCGGTCGGCGGACATCCGCGCGAGGTCAGCGTCGCGCGAGCGCGACAGGGGCCACTCCATGTTGGACTGGCCGGAGCAGATCCAAACGTCGCCGACGAGCACGTCGCGGACGACGACCGGCTCGTCGGTCTGGTCGCCGCTGACGCGCAGGGTGAGCGGCTCGCCGACCGAAAGCGGGTCGAGCGTCACCCGCCAGCGGCCCGACCCGTCGGCGGTCGCTTCGTGCCGCTGCCCGCCGATCGACACTTGCACCCCCTCGCCCGCCGCAGCCGTTCCCCACACGGGGGCTGGCGCGTCGCGTTGCATCACCATGCGGTGCGAGAAGACCATCGGCAGCTCGACCTCGGCGATCGCCGGGCAGGCCGCCAAACAAACCAGGAGCGAAGCGAAGCGGGCGCGGGGCCGGGGCGTGGTGCGGGGCGTGGTGCGGGGCATGTCGTCAGGTTCGTTCGAGAAGAGGGCGACAAGGAATCGGCGCGCCGAAGCGGCGGCCACTATAACCGGCGCGCGGAGCGATCGCGAGGCGACCGATCCCGCCAGGGGATCGCCGTCCGCCTGCCACCATCAACTGGCTGCCCGCACCGGCGCGGCGCCACGAGCGGCGAACCGCGCCGGCGCGAACTCGGCGTGGGCGGCGGGCGGGGACTCGCCGAGGACCAGCGCCGCGATGATCGCGGCGGTTGGTGGGGAGAGCTGCAAGCCGCTGCGATGGTGGCCCGACGCGATCCACACGTTGTCGATCCCCGGCGCGGGACCGATCTGCGGGAGCGCGTCGGCCGAAGCGGGTCGCAGGCCCGCCCACACCGCCTCGACGCGGGCGTCGGCCAGCGCCGGCGCGATCTGGCCAGCGGCCCTCCGCAGAGCGGCCACGCCTTCTTCGGTGGTCGACTTGTCGAAGCCGGCTTCTTCGACCGTCGCGCCAACCAGCACCAATCCATCGCGGCGGGCGACAGCGTAGAACGGGTGGCGGTGCACGATCCCGTCGATCGGTTCGCCGCGTGGCGCGAGCAGCAGCATCTGGCCGCGCACCGGGCGACCCGGCGCGGCCACACGGAGCTGCTCGCCCAGCGCCGGAGACCAGCAGCCGGCCGCAAGGACGACCGCGTCGGCCGCGTACGGGCCGGCGGCCGTGACCACCTCCGCGACGCGCGGCCCCGCGCGGCGGAAGCCGGTGACCTCCGCGCCGGGCGCCAAGTGGACTCCGAGCATGCGGCAGCCCGCGGCGAGGGCTTTGAGCCGCCGCGGGTTGCGGACCTGTGCCTCCTGCGGGACGCGGCGCCCGTCGGCGCCGCCGGACCCGACGGCCACGCCCAGCTCCCGCCACCGCGACAGCACGCCCAGCACGTGGGCCTCGTTCGACTCGGTCAGCTGATAAACGGCCCCGCAGGCGGCGTACTGGTCGTCGACGCCGGTCGTTTCGCGTAGCCGCTGCGACAACTCCGCGTGCATCGGCGCGGCGGTCATCGCCAGGCGGTCGAGCGCCGGGTGGTCGACGTACCAGGAAGCCGGCGGCAGCACGCCGGCGCCGGCCCAAGACGCCTCGCGGCCGATCTCGCCCCGTTCGAGGAGCGTGACCGACAAGCCGCGCGTGGCCAGCTCGTACGCGACCGACAAGCCGATCGCGCCGCCGCCGATCACGATGGCGTCGCTAGTTCTGGCGCCGGGCATCGGCAGTCGTCGGGAGGGGGCGGCGGGGTCAGTCGATCGGTCCGAGCAGCTCGTCGAGCCGCTCACGCAGCGTCGACAGGGCCGAGTCGAGCGCCGGCGCGGCGGCGAGTTCCCGACGCATCCGGACGAGGTCGGGCGGCTCGTCGATATCGTACCACTTCGCCAGCCGGTGGTAATCGACTCCCAGCCGCCAACCGCTGTCCAACAGGCGTTGCTCGGTCGCTGCGAAGAGGTCCGACTCGCTCCAGGGCATCCCCTCGAAGATCGGCGGCGGACCGCCGGACGACGCGACCAGCCAGTAGCCGCCGTCGTCGCACGGCGCGAGCGCGACACGCCGCTGGGCGGCGGGCGTGGCGATGCGGCTTATCGCTTGTTGGACCGCAGCCATCGGAAAGTGCGGCGTGTCGGAGCCCATCAGCAACAGCGGCCCGTCGACCGCGCTAAAGAGCCCCCGCATCCGCGCGCCGAGGTCGCCGGTGGCTTGCGCGGTCACGGCCCAATCGCACGGCGCGGCGGCGACCGCGCTTTCGAACGACGCGACCGCCTCGGCAGGCGTCACGGCGAGCCGGCGCGCGAGCGCCAGCGGCGCATCCAGCGTCGACAGTCGCTGGAGGGTTGCTTCGAAGAACAGCCGCGACACGGCCGCCGCGTTCGCATCGCCCAGTCGGGCCGCGAGCCGCGTTTTAGTCGCACCGGGGGTCCAGTGCTTGGCGAACAGGCCGATCGTCAACCGCGTCGGGGCGGCCGTCGGCGCCGCGTCGGCTCCCCTCGGTGGAGGGGTCTTATCCGGTTCGTTCGGAGGCACAGTCGCCCGATTCAGAAGGATTCGAATGCTGTTTGCCGCACCCCCCATCCGGGCGCCTGCGGCGCCGTCAGGGGAGCGGCTCGCCGTACGCGGATGGTAAGCGGCGATCGCTGCTGATCTTACGCCGAGGCGCCCGGCGCCGGCTTGGTGGGCGCCGCCGCGACAGCGTTGCATGTGGCCGCAACCGAGCCGCCGGATTGGCGCTCCAGATCAAGCCTAAGTGCCTTTCGAAGAATGACTTATGGCATTTGTTGATCGGTCCAAAACGGGCTGCGTAGCATTGAGTGAGCCTCGCTGAACCCCGCGGTCGTTAGCCGCGAATCCTCTCAACGAGGCGCCGGTCCCGAGAAGTCGGACCGTCCCAACAAACGCGTTGCACGCGCCGCTGACGATCGTCGTAAGGAGACCTCGATTCCTCACTCGTCGCTCGGCCGCGCTGCATCCATCGAACGCCGCACGACGAATCCCCATGCCGACTCGCTCTGTACGCCGCGAATACCACGGTAACCTGCCGGCGCGTCAAACGCGGCGACGCAACTCGACCGTGAGCGCTCGTGCGAGCCGCCCTTCGCACCCCAAGTCGCGCCGCGGCGCGATGGCGAAGAACGTCGAGCTGCCTTTCAGCCCGCCCGAAGACTGGCACGAGCCGGCCGAAGACGGCCGCGTGTTCCGTGTCGTGGAGCAGAAGCCTGGCGAGGGATACCGCCACGTGCTGACGGAGCGCGAGATCCGCGACCGGCTCGCCGAGCTGCCGCCACGGTTCCTCCGCGACCTGGAAGTCGTTCAGCTCAGCCGGATGACCCGCAAGAAGCAGTCGCTGCCGTGCTACGGCATGCAGTGGGGGCCGGCCCTGTACCTGTACCCGATCGACGAGTCGTTCACCGAGTACTTCGACCGCGCGCCCTCGCCGCTGGTCGAGAACGAGTGCCGGATGTACGGCGGCCGGTGGCGGCAGCTCGACGGCGGCGCGTGGCAGCTGATCTGGACCGAGTCGGCGATCAAGGACTTCTACCTGAACAACATCCTGATCCACGAGCTGGGCCACCTGCTCGACGACCGCAACAACAGCTACACCGACCGCGAGCGGTTCGCCGAGTGGTTCGCCACCGAGTTCGGATACCGCTGGACCGGCGGCGCCGACGCGCGGCGGCCCCGCCGGAAGGTCGTGCGCCGGCACCACAGCGCCTGAACGCCCCCCGCGGGGCGGCGCGCCCCGGGTGTAAGGCGTCGCACGCTGGCGGCCCGCCGAGCGCCTTTGCTTCGAGCGGCTTCGGCTCTACGGTTGGAGCATCCCGATGTTCCCCCCAGGAGGCCGGCGGCCGGTCCGGCAGTGGTCGTGTCGTACCTAGAAACCGTCGCGGCCGTGTACCGCGAAGCGGCGGCCGCCCCGGCCGAGAACCTCTGCTGCGTGAGCGGTCCGCCGCGGTCGCTCCCCGGCCTGGTCGTGCCCGACGCGATGCACGCGATGAACTACGGCTGCGGCTCGTCGGTCCGCGCCGAGGACCTCCGCGTGGGCCAGCGGGCGATCTATATCGGCGTGGGCGGCGGCCTCGAGGCGCTGGAGCTCGCCTACTTTACCCGCCGCCCGGAGGGCGTGGTCGCGGTCGACCCGGTCGCCGAGATGCGCGACGCCGCTCGGCGGAACCTAAAGGAGGCCGCGCGGCACAACGACTGGTTCGACCCGTCGTTCGTGGTCGTCACCGACGGCGACGCCCTCCACCTGCCGGCCGACGACCGCGCGTTCGACTACGCCGCGCAGAACTGCCTGTTCAACATCTTCAAGTCCGACCACCTGGCCCAAGCCTTGGCCGAAGCCCGGCGTGTGCTCAAGCCGGGCGGCCGCCTGGCGATGAGCGACCCGATCACTCCCGAGCCCCTGCCCGACCACCTGCGCGACGACGAGCGCCTGCGGGCGGCCTGCTTGTCGGGCTGCCAGACGCTCGGCGACTACTGCCGTGCGATCACCGACGCGGGCTTTGGCCAGCTCGAGGTCCGCCAGCGGCGCCCGTACCGCGTGCTCGACCGCGTGGGCTACGGCCTGGAGCGCCACGTGCTGCTGGAGTCGATCGACGTGGTCGCCGTCAACGTGCCCACGCCCGACGACGGCCCCTGCGTGTTCACCGGCAAGACCGCCACCTACGCCGGCCCCGACGCCGACTTCGACGACGGCAAGGGCCACCGCCTGCCCAAGGGCGTCCCGCAAGCCGTGTGCGACAAGACCGCCGCCGCCCTCGCCGCGCTGGGCCGCGACGATTTGCTCGTGAGCGAATCGACCTGGCACTACGCGGGCGGCGGGTGTTGCTGATCTTGCGGGTGGTCAGTGGTAAGTGGCCCGTGGTCAGTCGGTGGTCAGTGGTCAGTGGTCAGTGGTCAGTTGTGGGTCGTCCCGAGTCACGTGTCACCGGTCAACAGTCACCAGTCAGGGGCGGGATGCCTGGGAGCCTTTCGAATCTCCCGACGAGCTTCGCCGACAGGATCGGCGGGCCGCTCCGCGCGCGCGGGGCGATCACGACGCTGCAGGTCAACGTCGGCCTGGCGTGCAACCTGGCTTGCCGCCATTGTCACGTCGACTCGTCGCCGAAGCGGACCGCCGCGCACGAGAACCTCTCCACGGAGACCGCCCAGCGGCTCCTCGATTGGCTCGCCCGCGCCGACAGCATCGACACGGTCGACCTGACCGGCGGCTCGCCCGAGATGAACCCCTCTTTCCGGCGGATGGTCAGCGGAGCACGGGCGCTAGGCAAGCGGGTCATGAACCGCTGCAACCCGACGATCCTCGTGTACCGCGACGCGGCCGGCGAAGAGCCTTACGCTTGGGCGCCGGCCTTCTTCGCCGAGCACCTCGTGCACGTGGTCGCGTCGCTGCCGTGCTACCTGGAGGAGAACGTCCGCAAGCAGCGCGGCGTGCGTGCGTTCCCCGACTCGATCGCGGGGCTGCGTCGGCTGAACGACGCCGGCTACGGCCGCGACCCGCGATTGCGGCTGTCGCTCGTGTACAACCCGGTCGGCCCGTCGCTGCCGCCGCCGCAGGCGGCGCTCGAGGCGGACTACCGGCGCGTGCTGCGCGAGGAGTACGACCTGGAGTTCACCGAGCTGTGGACGCTCGCCAACATGCCGATCGCCCGCTGGCGCGAGGACCTCGCGCGGCGGGGCGAGCTGGAAGCGTACGAGCGGCGGTTGGTCGACGCGTTCAACCCGGCCACCGTCGATGGCTTGATGTGCCGCGGCCAGGTCCACGTCGACAGCCAAGGGCGTGTGTCCGACTGCGACTTCAACTACGCGCTCGGCCTCCGCACGCCGGGCCGCGAGGACCGCTACCTGTGGGAGATCGACCCGGACGCACTCGCCGGCCGAGACATCCGCACCGGGCCGCACTGCTTCGGCTGCACCGCGGGAGCCGGCAGTAGCTGCACCGGCGCGATCGAGGCCGGGAACGTTGGCTAGGTCGCGTCGCTGGGCCCTCATTAGCCTAAGCGGCGCGGCGCATTGGGCTTTCGACGGGCGCTGCGCGCTGGGTCTGCAGCACGCGTCGCAGCGCGGCCTCTGGGTCCGTGTCGAGCAACGCCAACCGGCGCCGCTTCGCCGCGACGCGGCGGCCCCGACCGAGCAGGTTCAGCCAGTCGACCATCCCCGGCGCGGCGGCCATCGCGCCGCGGACCCAGCGGCCGACCGGGTCGACGACCACGCAGCGCCGATTGCGTTCGACGCCGGCCACCGCCGCCCGCGCGACGCGGTCGATCGTCACACACGCCCAGGCGGGCGGTTCGCGTCGGCCCGGTTGGTCGGCCGCCTCTTCGATGATCGGCGTGCGTACGAAGCCCGGGCACAGCGTCGTGACGCCCAGCCCCGAGCGACCGTACTCGCCGCGCAAACAGGCCGCGTAGCCGACCAGCGCGTGCTTGGTCGCGCAGTACGCGGCCACGCGTGGCATCGGCGTGAGGCCGAGCACGCTCGCGACGAACAACACGTGGGCCTCCGGCCGCGCGAGCAGCGCGGGCAGCAACCGGCTCGTGAGCCGCATCGGCGCGAGCAGGTTCACCGCCACCAGCCGCTCTTGGCGGTCGAGCGGGCACCGGTCGGTCGCGCCGTGGTAGGCAACGCCCGCGTTGTTCACGAGCAAATCGACGCCCGCCCAGCGGCGTAGCAGGTCGTCCGCCAGCCGCTCGACCGCGTCCGCGTGGGCCAGGTCGCACGGCAACACGACCGCCCGCGCGCCGCGCGCCTCGACAGCCGATCGCACCCGCGCGAGCCCCGCGACGTCGCGGTCGGCCAGCGCCAGGCGCACGCCCTTGTCCGCCAATCGCAAGGCGATCGCCCGCCCGATGCCCCGTGCTGCGCCGGTGACCAGGGCGGTTTTGCCAGTCAGGGGGCGCATACGCGCGGGGCTCCGTCGGGGGGCGTGCGGGTCAGGCGGCCTTACGCGCGACGCGGGTCGGCTCGCCCCGCTCGAGCGATTCGACGGGCACGGTGCGGCTGAGCCCGAAGCGGTCCTCGCCGCGGAGCGTGGCCACGCCCCAGCGGTCCAGTTGGTACTTGCCGCCGTTGTAAACCGAGCGGTAGTACTTCTTGCCGGGGTAGACCGCCACGCTGGGCGGGATCGCCCGCAGGTTGAACGCCAAGCGGTGCCGGTCGGTGCGGTTGGGGGCCGAGCCGTGGATGCAACGCTCGGTGAACAGGATCATCTGCCCCGCGCGGCACGGCACCTCGACGATCTCGTGCTTGCTCTCGTCGAAGTCGAGCGAGAACTGTGCGTTGTAGAAGCCTTCCTTGCCGCCGAAGGTGATCGTGCGGATGCGGTCGTGCGTGCCCGCGGCGAAGCGGAGGCACCCGTTCTCGGTCGTCGAGTCGTCCACGGCGATCCAGGCGGTGATCTGGAACAGCTCGTTCCGGTCCGCCGGGAACAGCGCGGGGTCTTGGTAGTCCTCGACCATGAACGTGCTGGCCTGGTGCCACTGGATGGCCGGCGAGCCGGGGCCCTTGTAGAACACCTGCGACCGCCAACACAGCAGGTCGGGGCCGAGCAACTGGGCGATGCGGTCGGTCACGGCCGGCGAGTTCATGTAGTACCACAGCCGCGGCATCTCGAAGTGGCGGTCGCGCGGCGTGACGAAGCCGTACGTGCGCGACACCGAGTCCTCGATCGCCAGCAGGTCGCGCTTGAAGTCGCGCATCTGCTCGGGCGTGAACACGTCGAGCGGGCCGACGAAGCCACGCTCGTAGAACGACCGCAGCTGCTCGTGGCTGAGCTGGTGCTCCGGCGTCACGTTGGCCTTGGCCTCGATCTTCTTCGGCTTGCGGAACTCGCACGGCTGGTCGATGTAGGCCTGCGTCACGCCGCTGGCGATCAAGCGGTGGAACATCCGCGGGTCCCAGTTGCGGACGATCGACCTCAGGTCACGCGGCAGCGGCGAGGTGGGCAGCCGCAGCGCCTGGTAGGCGCGCAGCGCGGCCAGGCCGCCGACGATGGGGACGCGTTGCCAGAGCGGGCGGCGTTTGGGGTGCAGGTTCACGCGAGCGGTGGGTTGAAAAAGGCGGCCGCGTCCCGGCGACACGGGGCCCCACGGGCCCCCCCTCGCGCCAGACGCTTCTCCGAGGGTATCGGTCCTGCCGGCGGTCCGGATTGAGCGTACCCCGTCAGGCCCGGCGACTCAGCCACCGCACGCCCGGCGCGTATACTGGCGGTGGTTCCCCAGGGTCCCTCAACCGCTCGGCCTGCCGGCCGCTAGCAATGCCGCGACTACTCGCTTGGCTCGCCGGTCTGTTCGCCGCGACGGCGCTCGGCTTATCCGCGTACCTGCTGTGGGCGGGGCTCTCCGCGCAGCCGGTCTTCGGCTGCAGCTGGTCGGTGTTCGACTGCGACTCGGCCCTCGCTAGCCGCTGGAGCAAATGGCTGGGCATGCCGGTCGCCGCCGGCGGGGTGGCCTGCTACGGGGCCGCGCTAGTCGGCGTGGTGTTGGCCGGCGTCCGCCGCGCGCCGGTCGGTTGGCGGGTGCTGGAGGCCGTGGCGCCGCTGGCGGTTGGCGCCGGCGTGTGGTTCGTCGCGGTGCAGGCGGTGTGGCTCGAGTCGTTCTGCCTCTACTGCCTGCTCACCCACGCGGCCGGGCTGCTCATGGCGATAGCGATCGCAGCGTGGCGCGCCGCCGCGTTCGCGGGCGCCCACGCCGGCCCGGTCCTCGCCCCGATCGAGGGCCGAACGATCGCCGTCCGGCGAGACGACAGCCCGCCCGCGCTCGGCGCGGCCACGTTCGTCGGCGTGCTGGCGCTCGTCGCGCTGGTCACGGGCCAGTTGCTGGTCGCTCCGCCGACCAGCGCGACCTACGCGGCGGAGCTCGACGAGTCGTTCCGCTTCGCCGACGCGTCGCCGGCCGACGCGATCCCAGCCGAGGCCACTTCAGCGGAAGCGACTCAAGCCGAACCGCCGCCGGAGGCCGACACGGCCGGCGACTCCCCCGCCCCGGCGCCCGAGTCCGATCCTTACGCGCGGCAGCCCGGCGGCAGCCGCAACGTGAGCTTCCTCGGCGGCCGGCTCGAGCTCAACGCGTACGACCACCCGGTGCTCGGCTCGCCCGAAGCGCCCACGCTGATCGTCGAGATGATGGACTACGCGTGCCCCCACTGCCGCGAGTTCCACGACAAACTGGCCCGCGCCATCGAGCGCTTCGAGGGTCAGGTGGGCGTGATTGTGATGCCCGTGCCGAGCGAGATCTCTTGCAACCCCCACGTCCGCAAGGCGCGGGCCCAATCGGTCGGCGCGTGCTACGTGGCGCGGCTGTCGATCGCCGTCGCGGAGCTCGCGCCGGACCGCTTCGGGGCGTTCCACGCCGAGATGCTCAAAGCGGACACGATCCCGGGCCGGACCGCCGCGCTGCTGACCGCCCAGCAATACGTCGACGCGGACCGCCTGCGCGAGTACCTGCGCGGCTCGTCGGGGCAGATCGACCAGCGCGTGAAGCGCTATGTCGACCTGGCCGCCGCGTTGCAACGCAGCGGACGCTTCGGGTTGCCCACACAGATCCTCGGCGACAAGATCGTGGTAGGCCCGCCCGACACGGTCGACGCGCTCTGCCAAGCCTGGAACCAGACGCTGGGCCTCAAGGAACCATCGCGGCCGCTGCCGTTCTGAAGTGGCTGGTGACTGGTGGCTGGTGACCGGTCGTCAGCGCCGAGCCTCGTTAGCGTCGCGCGGCGGGCCGGAGGCTTTTGTTTTGGCCACCAATCACCAGCCACTGAACTAGCCACTGAGCTAGCCACTGGCCACCAGCCACGCATCACCCGTGTCCGACTCCCAACGCAGCCGCACGATGCGCGCCGTGAAGAGCCGCGACACGGGCCCCGAGGTGCGCGTCGCGCAACGGCTCGACGAGTTGGGAATTGCACACCGACGCGACGCTGCTGATCTGCCGGGGCGGCCGGACTTTGTCGTCGACGGCGCAGGGATCGCGATTTTCGTGCACGGCTGCTGGTGGCACGCACACGACTGCCACCGCGGCGCGCGCACGCCCAAGTCGAACCGCGACTACTGGGTCGCGAAGATCCAGCGCAACCGGCGCCGCGACCGCCGCGTGACGCGCGAGCTCCGCGCGGCCGGCTGGAGCGTGTGGGTCGTGTGGGAGTGCCGGCTGAAGCAGAGCGGCCTGCCCTCGCGGCTGGAGGGGACGCTGCGGGAATCCCTCCGTTAGCCGTCTGCCGGACCGTCACAGCCGGCACGACCTGTCGCGGCGACAAGCCAAGCGGCGGCCGCCGGCGCAGGCCGCCGCGCCATCGGCGGCGGCGAGCGGAGTAGGGTTTGGCGCCGATAAAGTCGCGCCCGCCACGCCCCCGCCCGCCCGCCGATGCCCACCCCGCGCTGCCTGCCTCTCGCTTGTGCGTTGATCGCCATGGCCGCCGCGCGGTCGGACGCGGCGAGAGTCTTGCTCGTGACGCAGAACGCCACGATCAACACGCAGGAGTCCGCCCGCAAGACCCGGTTCGAGGGCTGGGGGCACTCCGTCACGACGATCAACGACGCCGCGTCGCAGTCGGCCTTCGACACGGCCATCGCTGCGGCCGACGTGGTCTATATCTCCGGCACGGTCGAAGACTGGGAGCTCGGCGCGAAGGTCAAGAGCGCGCCGATCGGCGTGGTCTGCGAGGAACGCTACCTCGACGACGACATGGCCTTCTCGACCGGGACCGGCTGGAACAACTCGCACCAGAACATCCAGATCCTCGACAACACCCACCCGGTGACCGCCGGCCTCCCGACCGGCTGGGTGAACATCTTCTCGTCGTCGCAACAGGTGACGATAATGAACCCGACCATCGCCGCGGGCGGCGCGGTCCTGGCCCGGCAGAATTACTCCGCGGGCGACACCCTGATGGTGTTCGAAGCGGGCGCCGCGATGGCCAACTCGTTCACCGCCCCGGCGCGACGCGTGCGCCTGCCGTGGGGCGTGGACGGGTTCAGCTGGTCGGCGATCAACGGCAACGGGTTGCTGATCTGCCGACAGGCGATCGAGTGGGCGGCCGGCGGGGACGACCTGCTGCTGCACTGGGCGCTCGACGAGTCCTCGGGGAGCACGGCGCTCGACGGGTCTTCCTACGGCCGCGACGGGGCGCTGTCGGCCGGCGCCACGCGGACCAGCGCCGCGATCCGCGGCGGTGGCGTCGACGTCGACTCGGCGGGGCGGATCGAGGTCGCCGACTTGCTGGGCAAGCCCACCAGCTTCACGGTCGCCGCTTGGGTCGACACGCACGCGGTCGGCGCGGAGGGCGGCGCCGTAGTGAGCGTAGGGGACCACGTCGTTCTGCTGATGGACCAACCCGGCAGCGGCGGCCTGCCGACAATCCAATTCGACTCGAACGGTTCCAGCTCGGTGAGCGTCAGCGGCGGAACCGCCGCTGTCGGAGCGGGTTGGCGCCACTACGCGGCCACCTTCGACTCCGCCGCCAACACGCTGAAGCTCTATATCGATGGAGAGCTAGTCGGCACAAGGTCGACGCCCAAAGAGATCGACTGGGCCACGACCCTCGGCACGACGACCGTGGCCGGCGACAACAGCTCCGCGGCCGGCGGGTACGAGTTCGACGGCCAGATCGACGACGTGCGTGTCTACAGCCGCGCGCTCGACGCGGGCGAGGTCAGCGAGCTATTCGGGCTGGTCGCCTATTGGAAGTTCGACGAGACCGCCGGCACGGTCGCGACCGACGCGACCGGCGCCGGGCACGACGCCACGCACACCGGCGCGCCGGTCTGGACCGAGGGCTACCAGGGCGGCGCCGCCGAGTTCAACGGCGTGGCGGGCCACTTCGTGAACACGTCGGTCGCCGATTCGCTCAACGGCCAGAATGGCTTCTCGGCGGTCGTTTACGTTCGGTCCGACGTCACCAACCAAGACCGCGACATCTTCTTCGGGACTGCGCCCAACGGCAATGACAACGACGTCAGCCTACGCTACGACAAAGCGGGGTGGGGCGGAGGCGGCACGCAGATCGTCAAAGCCGCGATCCGTTCGGA
Organism: Botrimarina sp.; assembly: GCF_040219535.1. Taxonomy (NCBI): domain Bacteria; kingdom Pseudomonadati; phylum Planctomycetota; class Planctomycetia; order Pirellulales; family Lacipirellulaceae; genus Botrimarina; species Botrimarina sp. Next base: position 215,811 of record NZ_JAVJSH010000016.1, on the reverse strand, counting down.
CCAGGGCGTCGCCCAGATCGAGGGTCACAGCGACGTGCAGACCACCAGGTGGCAGCAGATCGCGGTCAGCTGGCGGAGCGGCGAGCCCATCCGGCTGTGGGTCGACGGCGAGGAGCAAACCGCTTCTTACGAGTTCCATCCGTCTGGTGGGGTGATCGCGGGCGTCACGCAGTGGATGATCGGCAACGGCACGAAGAACGCCGAGTGGGACGGCCTCATCGACGACCTCAAGCTCTACAACCGGTCTCTCACACAATCCGAGATCGAATCCCTCGGCGATCCGAACCTTATCGCCCACTGGGCATTCGACGACGGCGCCGGCACGGTCGCCCGCGATTCGTCCGTGGGCGAGAACGACGCGTCAGTCGCCGCTGGCACGCCGGTTTGGGTCGACGGCGTGCGGGGCGGTGCGCTGCAGTTCGACGGCGCCACCGACCTGCGGACCGTCGCCGACTTCGATCCGCCCGAAACGGGCTCCGTCGCCTTCTGGGCCCGGCAGACGGCGACCCCCAGCGGCGCACAGCGGCTGCTCGGCTTGACGGGCAACTGGGAGATAAGGACCGACCCGACCGGGGCGATCTACTGCAACCTGGCGGGGCCGGCAGGGGGCAGCTTCCAGTCGCCCTCGGCCACGCTCACCCCCGGACGCTGGCGGCACGTGGCGGCCGTTTACAACAGCGTGGACGACACCCACTCGCTCTATGTCGACGGCCAAATCGTGTCGTCCGGCGCCTTCAACTCGCAAGACGAGTCGCCCGCGCGCCTGTCGCTTGGCACGCGGACCGGCTCTAACGAGCGGTTCAACGGCGCGCTGGACGACGTGCGGGTCTACGGCTACGAGCTCACCGCGGCCGAGGTCGCCGAGCTGTACGGCCTCGTGGGCCACTGGGCCTTCGACGAGGGCGCCGGCACGACGATCGCCGACTCGTCGTCCAGCGCGAACGACGCGGCCTTCCAAACCGGCTCGCCCTTGTGGGTCCGCGGCCCGCGCGGCTACGCGCTGGAGTTCGACGGTTCGAGCGACGCGCGCACCGGCCAGCCGTTCGACCCGCCGGCGACCGGCGCCGTAGCGATCTGGCTCCGCTGCGAGAGCGTCGCCGGTCCCAGACAAAGCCCGTGGGGAGTGAGCGACGGCTTCGAGTTTCGGATGGAGCCAGGCGGCTCGCTCTACGGCGACCTCTCCGCGCCGGGGAGCAACACGCAGATCGCTTTGCAGGAGCCGCTCGACAACGACGCCTGGCGACACGTTGTCTTCCAATTCGACGCCGAAGAGGACTCCTTTGAAGTTTACGCGGACGGCCTGCTTGAGTCGTCTGGCGTCAGTTCCATCGATATCCGCCAGCAGGCCGCGGACTTTCTCACGCTCGGAGCTCGCACCGGCAGCGCCGAACGCTTCCGCGGCGCGATCGACGACCTACGCGTTTACAACCGGTGGCTCCAGCCCGCCGAGATCGCCGAGGTCTACGGCCGCGTCGGCTGGTACCGCATGGAAGAGACCACCGGCACGGTCGTGTCCGACTCTAGCGGCGCGGGCAACCACGGCGCGATCGCCGGGTCGGCCTCGTGGGCGACCGACGCTCGTGAGGGCGCCGGCTCGCTCCGGCTCGATGGGGTCGACCACGTGCAGATCCCCTCGCTGCTGGTGACCAACCCGTCCGACGGGGTGGCGATCGCCGGATGGGCGAAGCTCACCGGCGCCGACACCGGGGGCGCGGAGCTCGTTTCGATCGGCAGCGCGTTCGCTGTGCGGCTCGACGACCCGTGGGCCGTGATGGGGACGACGGCCTTCGCCTACGACGGAACGTCCTTCGGCTGGGCGCGCAGCCAGCGGTACTACGAATCCGCGGGCTGGCGCCACTTCGCGGCGTCCTACGATCCGCTGACGCTCGAAGTGAAGCTCTACGTCGACGGCGTGTTGCGCGCGACCGAGGCCCTGTCCGCTCCGCTCGACCTGGCCGGCGTCGGGGCCGTCACACGCATCGGCGCGCACGCGGGGGCCGAGACCACGCGCGACTTCACCGGCCTGGTCGACGACATCCACATCTACAACCGCGCGATCACGCCCGAGGAAGCCCGCGCGCTGTTCTACGGCGAGTTCGTGCCGGGATTGCGGATCGTCGAGTGGGTCGAGACCGCGAACCCGTGAGGGTCGCCAGTGGCCAGTGGCCAGTGGCCAGTGGCCAGTAGTTGGCGATCGACGCCAAAGAGGCGACAGCCGATAGCCGGCAGCCTTCCCTGCACTACCTCGGTGGGGGCGGCAGGTCGAGCGTCGTCGGCGTGGCGCTCAGGGATTGCTGGTAGTGCTTGAGCAATCCGTGCACCGTGCGGAACTCGGGGCGGGTAGCGAGGCTCTGGTAGCTCGGGTTGGCCGCGACCGCGTCGTACCGCGCGGCCGCTTCGGCGAGGGTCGCCGCGTCGGGGCGCCCGGTCCCTTGGAACACCTCGGCCGGCAACGCCAGGTAGCCGCGCCATTGCTCGTCGAGAAGGCGGTAGAGCCGCGGCGCGTAGTCCGCCAGCTCGTCGCGGATGGTGGCCGACTCGTCCAGCGCGTGCCGCTCGCCGATCACGCCCAGCTCCTGCTGCGCAGACGGGTCGCCCGACGGCGGGGGGACGGTCGTCGTCGGCTCGACCTGGGCGACCACCCGCGCGACGAGCTGCTGCGCGGCCGGCGGCACAACCGGCGCGGCCGCGCCGGGGGGCCGGTAGTAGGCGGCCGTGGCCGCGTGGTCGATCTTCAGCACCGAGCCGTCGAGCGACACGCCCGCGAACAGCCCGCGGCTGCGGGAGTACGAGTAGACCTCGGCGGCCAGGCGCGAGTCGGTGGCGGCGGCCGCTTGCCGGCCGACGGGGCCCGCCGCGGCGGCCACGTCGGCGCCGATGGTCAGCTTGCCCGCCAAGAGCGAATCGACGCTGCGCTGCGTGCGGTAGACGAGCACCACGTCGGTCTCCTGGACGCCCGCCTGCCAGCCCACGTTGCCGCCGGTCAGCGTCAAGAAGATGGGCGCGTGCCACACGCCGGCGGCGTCCTTGGTGATCACCACGCCGCGGCCGTGTCGTGCGCCGACGATGAAGCCCCCCTTGATCACGCGCGGCACGATCGCGACTCCCTCGGCCCCCGCGAGCATCGCCCTGGGGATGGCCACGCCCGGCGCGGTGAGCATCTGGTCGAAGACCGTCGCCGCGTCGGCGACGACGCGCGCCTCGTCCGAAACGACGGCCGGCGCCACGGCCGGCGGCGGCGCCTGTCCGCGGGACCATCCGCCCATCAAGACCACAGCGGCGGCGAGCAGCAATCGCATGGTGTTCCCCTCCACGTTCGCCCCCGCCGGCGGCCGGCGGGGGATTCCAGGGGGTCAGCTGACCAGCAGAGCGGCGGCCGCGGCAAGACCGATTTTCTCTGTCCGCCGACTCAGCCGAACTTGCCCTTCTTGGCGAACGCCTTGTGCGCGGCGGCGGCGTCCTTCTCGATGTCGAAGAGCTTGTCTAGCCGCGTGATCTTGAACACCTCGCGGATCTCCGGCGACACGCCGGCCAGCTTGAGCTTGACCTTGAAGCCCTTGCACTTCTTGTGCACCTGCACGAGCTTGCCGAGCATCGACGAGCTCATGAACTCGACCTTCGAGAAGTCGATCACGACGCGCTCCTCGCTGGAGGCCTCGATCGCCCCGATCATCTCCTTCTCGAGCGTCTGGATGCGGGCCTCGTCCAGCAGCCGAGGGTCCTGCACCTGGATGAAGAGGATGTCGTCTTTCTTGCTCGTGGAGATCGCCATCGGGCACTCGGCTGGCTGAGAGGGGGTCGGCTGAGAGGGGTCGGCCGGCCCCGGCAGCATAGCCGACGCGCTGCCGGAACTCACCCCTCGCCGAAGGGAGCCCCCGCCGTTCTCACCCCCGGGAAGACCCGCACGCCGACGCGACCGCACAGGTCGAGCACCCGCCGGCCGTGCCGCATCCGTTCTCGGCCGACTCGGTCCCGCAGCCGGGGCCGCAGCCCTCGGCGAGCGTGGTGGCGAACTCGGCGAAACCGGCCTTCGAGTCGTAGGCCGCCGACAGCTCGGCAGAGATCGCCTCGGCCGTGGGATCGGGGTCGCCAAGGTAGTAGAAGTACAAGCGGCGCCCGTCGAACAGGTGCTCCACGTCGAGCAAGACCGAGGCCGAACCGCGCTCGGCGAGCAGCCGCACGCACTCCTGGTGGGCCGCGTCGCGGTTGCGGTCCAGGCGCTCGGCGAGCATGGCGTCTTGCTGGGTGACGCGCCGCAGCAGGGGGCCGTCGGCCTCGCGCGGCGAATCGTCGGCGGTCAGCACTTCGCCGATCTCGAGTCCCCGCTCGGTCCGCACCACAACCCGGTCGCCCCGCGACGGGAGCAGGCCCTCGGCCGGGCGGAACCGCCCGACGTGGCCCATCACGCCGACTCGCACGAGGAAGTTCATTTGGGGAGGGACGCGGGATTAGGGACGGGGGACGGGGGACGGGGGACGGGGGACGCGGGACGGGGGCGCCCCGCGGTGACACTGCACCTGCCGGGGAAAGGGAAGTCTCATTATCATGCACGGCCTTGCGCCAAATCCGAAGCCCACCCGGTCCGACTCCGATGCCCACCGAAGCCGCCCCCGCCCCGCCCCGCCCCGCCGATGCCGCCCCGTCGCTCGACTGGCGTGCGTTAGCCGACGCCGTGCTCGCGGGCGGCCGCCTGACCGAAGCAGAAGCCCGCGCGGTGCTCGCATGCCCCGACGACGAGCTGCTGGCCCTCATCGACGCGGCTTACCGCGTGCGGCGCACCCACTTCGGCAAACGGGTGCAGATGTACTTCCTGATGAACGCCAAGAGCGGCCTCTGCCCGGAAGACTGCGCGTACTGCTCGCAGTCGAAGGTCTCCGATGCGGAAATCCCCAAGTACAACTTGCTGAGCCGCGACAAGCTGCTGGAAGGCGCGCGGCTTGCCGCCGAGCGGGGCGCTTGCACCTACTGCATCGTGATCTCGGCGCGGGGCCCCAACGAACGCGAAGTCCGCGCGGTCGAGGAGATCGTGCCGCAGATCAAGGCCGAGCACAACTTGAAGGTCTGCGCGTGCCTCGGCCTGCTGACCGACGAGCAGGCCCGGCGGATCGCCGCGGCGGGCGTCGATCGGGTGAACCACAACCTGAACACCAGCGACCGCTACTACGCGCAGATCTGCACCACCCACACCCACGCCGACCGTGTGGCAACCCTCACCGCCGTTCGCGACGCGGGCATGGAGCTCTGCTCGGGCGGCATCATCGGCATGGGCGAAGAGCCCGACGACGTGGTCCAGATGGCCCTGCAGCTACGCGACCTGGGCGTGCACTCGATCCCGGTGAACTTCCTCAACTCGATCGAGGGCACGCCGCTCGGCCAGCGCGACGAGCTCGACCCGCGGTACTGCCTGAAGGTGCTGGCGATGTTCCGCCTGACCAACCCAGACCGAGAGATCCGCATCGCCGGCGGCCGCGAGCTGCACCTGCGGAGCCTGCAAGCGATGGGGCTGTACCTCGCCAACTCGATCTTCGTGGGCGACTACCTGACGACTTCCGGCCAGCCGCCGCAAGCGGACTACGACATGATCCAGGACCTCGGCTTCGAGCCGGTCGTCAACGGCGAGTAAGTCCAGTCGGTCAACGGCGAGCAAGTCCGGTCGTCAACGGCGAGTAAGCAAAGCCCCGGAGGGGCGATAGCGCGTAGCCGGGGGCGCCCGCCCCCGGATAGAGCGTCGCCTAATCGGAGCCCCGCAGGGGCGACAGCAGGCTCGCCCCAACATCAGGCCATCGGAAAACTCTTCCCATTCTCCTCAATCGGCACAACCGGACCGGCCGATAACGCACCGTGTGGAGCAGCTCTCCCCTTGCGCGAAGGCGACGCCAGCGTCGCCCTCGCGCTGAGCACTAGCACGGACGCGAGCGCATGAATCGGCTTTTTTCAGCGGCCCTGGCCTTGGCGGCCGTGACGCTAGCAGCGGACCTCGGATGGGCCCAGCGGCCCGCGCAGACGACCCTGGCCGATCGCTTCGGCGCGCTGCGCGAGGGGTGGTCTTTCAGCAGCGACCAGCCGGCCGCCCAGGACCCGACCCCTCCGCCCCCCACGCCCGCCGCCGCCGCGCCGCGGGCTGTCGCGAGCGACTCCCCGGCGCCGTTCCCGCGGGTGAACCCGCGTGAGCTGCTGCCGCGCGAGTGGTTCGGCGTGGGAGTCGAAGAGGTCCGCGCCCGCAAGCAAGCCGCGGCCAACGCGGCCACCGGCGCGGCCGCCACGGCCGACGACGACGACTTGGGCACGGCCCGGGCGCGGTTGCTGCGCGACCTGCGTCGGCCGACGAACGGCTCGCCGATCGACGAGCCCCGCCTCGCGCGGCGGGCGCCGGTGCGGGCTGGCAGCGCGATCTCTGCCGACGCGCCGCAGCCGGCGTCCATCCCGACTCTCCCGAGCGTATCGGGCCCGGCCGCTTCCAAGGCGATCGCCGCGGAAGTCGCTCAAGCGATGGAGCTGCCGCCCGCGCCCGAAACACCCGACACGACCGAGCCGGCCGATCAACCGGCCGCTATTGCCGCGCTGCCCGAATCGACCGGCCCCTTGGCCGAGGGCCCGGCCCAGTCGCTCGCCGGCGACGAGCCGCCGGCTGCTACCACACCGCAAGAAACGCCGTCCGCCAGCGAACCGGCAGCGGAGAGCGTGGCTGAATCGGACACGACGCGGGTGCGGGTCGCGGCCAACCCGACGGCGCCGACGAAGCTGCCGCTGTTCATCGGCGACGACTACAGCGAAACCGACCAGACCGTCACCGTCGCGCCCGCCGCGCCGGCCTCGGCGGCGGCCGCCGAAGCCTTTAGCCACACGCCTTCGACGGCAGTGGCCGGATCGGTCGCCGCTTCGAGCAAAGCGGACGAGGGGGACTTCCTCCTCACCCAGAGCTTGCCGGTGCTGGTCTCGCGCGTGGGCGGGCCCCGCACGATCGTCGTCGGCCACGAGGCGACCTACCGCGTGCTGCTCGCCAACCGCGGCGACGTCACCGCCGAGGGCGTCGTCACGACCGTTCGCATCCCCGAGTGGGCCGACGTGGTCGGCGCCGTCGCCGAGCAAGGGGCGGTCGAGCCCGTGTCGGCCGACGGCGAAGTCGTCTGGCGCACCGACCGCCTGGCGGCGGGCGAGGTGCTGAAGCTCGACCTGCGTCTGGTCGCCACGGCCGGCAAGCCGATCGAGCTGGCGGTCAAGCACTCGCACCGCCCGATCGACAGCGCGGCCACCGTCGAGGTCCAAGAGCCGAAGCTCTCGCTGGCGATGGCAGGCCCCAGCGAGGTCCATTTCGGCCGCCCCCAGACGTTCCGCCTGACGATCTCCAACCCCGGCACGGGCGCCGCGGAGCGTGTCCGGCTGACGCTCACCCCGCCCGGCGGCGACTCGCAGCGACGCACCACCCACGACCTCGGCTCGATCGCGGCCGGCGCGGAGCGCTCGGTCGAGATCGAGCTGACCGCCCGCGAGGCGGGCGAGCTGGCCATCAACGCGTCGGCCCACGCCGAGGGCGACCTCACCGCCGAGATCAGCAAGCCGGTCTTCTGCCGCAAGGCGGAGCTGGTCGTCGACTGGCGCGGCCCGTCGGAGCGCTACGCCGGCGCGACGGCCGTGTACTTCTTCCGCGTCCGCAACCCGGGAACGGCTGCCGCTCCGGACGTGGTGCTCGACGTCGACCTGCCCGAGGGCTTCGAGCCCGCCGCCGGCTCGCCGGCGGTCGAAGCGGGCAAGCTGGCTTACCGGGTCGGCTCGCTCAAGCCGGGCGAGGACCGCTTCTTCGAGCTCCGTGGCGCGCTCCGCACGCCGGGGGCCAACACGATCACCCTCCGCGCCGAAGCGACCGACGACACGCGGTCCGAAAGCGTGGAGGCCGTTACCGAGGTCGTCGCGATAGCGGACCTGAAGCTCGACGTGGTCGACCCGCGGGGCCCGGTCGCCACCGGCCAAGAGGCCGAGTACAAGATCCGCGTGACCAACCGCGGCGCCTCCGAGGCGCGCGACGTGAAGATCGTCGCTCTGTTCTCCGAGGGCATCGAGCCGCACCACACGGCCGGCGCACCCTCGACGATCAACGACGGCCGCGTCGCGTTCGAGACGATCGACAGCATGGCCATCGGCCAGACCAAGGAGCTGATCATCCACGCCCGCGCCCACGAGCCCGGGGCGCACCTGTTCCGTGCGGAGGTGGTTTGCCGCGACCTGGAGATCAAGCTCGCGGCGGAAGAGACCACTCGCTTCTTCGAGGACGAGTCGATCGACATCGCCGGCGAGGGCTACCCGAGCGGCGAGACCAGCGCTCGCTACCCCCGCTGAGAGAGCCTGGCCGGCCCCCCCTAGCGCCGCCGCACCTGCAACGCCAGCACGCGGATCGGCGGCTCGCTGCGCTCGGTGGCGGGTGGGCGACCGGTCCGGATTGGCGGTGGCCACGAGTAGCGGTCGCCGTTAAACTCGGCCACACATCGCTGGATTTACCTGCAACTCGTTTCACCGCTGCGTCGCCCGGCCGCCTGACTCGCCGGCGTCTTCAGTGAGGAGGGCATGCCGCTATTCGACCCAAACCGCTTTCTGTCTCCGAACAAGAATTCGGAGAAAACCCGGTTAAAACCCGCGAAACCCAGAACTACAAGAACGAGTATGTCAAGGGCTTCGTCGAGAAGTGGGATGAGCTGATCGACTGGGAGAGTCGCGCCCAAACCGAGGGCGACTTCTTTATTCAGACTCTCCGCGAGCACGGCGCGAAGAAGGTGCTCGACGTGGCGACCGGCACCGGCTTCCACTCGGTCCGCTTGCTCGAGGCCGGCTTCGAGGTCGTCAGCGCCGACGGCAGCCCCGAGATGCTCGCCAAGGCGTTCGACAACGGCCGGCGCTACGGGCACATCCTGCGCACCGTGCAGGCCGATTGGCGGTGGCTCAACCGCGACGTGCACGGCACGTACGACGCCATCATCTGCCTGGGCAACTCGTTCACCCACCTGTTCGACGAGCGCGACCGCCGCAAGGCGCTCGCCGAGTACTACGCGATGCTGTCGCACGACGGCATCCTCATCATCGACCAACGCAACTACGACGGCATCCTCGACGAGGGCTTCAAGAGCAAGCACACCTACTACTACTGCGGCGAGGACGTGTCGGCCGAGCCGGAGCACGTCGACGACGGCCTCGCCCGCTTCCGCTACAAGTTCCCCGACAACTCGATCTACCACCTCAACATGTTCCCGCTCCGCAAGTGCTACCTGCGGAGGCTGCTGCACGAGGTCGGCTTCCAGCGGATCGAGACCTACGGCGACTTCCAAGAGACCTACCGGGACGACGACCCGGACTTCTTCATCCACGTCGCCGAGAAGCTCTACCGCGAAGACGACGAGGAGTTCCAGCCATGAGCGAGCCCTCCTCCGGCGCGGTCGATGTCGCACGGGACTACTACAACAGCGCGGACGCCGACGCCTTCTACGCGGCCGTCTGGGGCGGCGAGGATATCCACGTGGGCCTCTACGACTCGGACGACCAGCCGATCGCCGAGGCGAGCCGCCGCACCGTGCGGCACATGGCCTCGCGCCTCGACCGCCCCGACCCCGACAAGGGCCTCACGCCGAAGACCCGCGTGCTCGACATCGGCTCGGGCTACGGCGGCGCGGCGCGGTTCTTGGCCTCCGAGTACGGCTGCCACGTGACCGCGCTGAACCTCAGCGAGGTCGAGAACGAGCGGAACCGGCAGCTCACCGCCGAGCAGGGCCTCGCCGACCGCGTCGACGTGGTCGACGGCAACTTCGAAGACCTGCCGCTGGGCGACGCCGCGTTCGACGTCGTGTGGTCGCAAGACGCGTTCCTCCACAGCGAGCGGCGAGCGCAGGTGCTCGCCGAGGCCGCCCGCGTGCTCCGACCCGGCGGCCAGCTCGTGTTCACCGACCCGATGCAGTCCGACTCGTGCCCCGAGGGCGCCCTGCAGCCGATCCTCGACCGGTTGCACCTGGGGTCGCTCGCGTCGCCCGCGTTCTACCGCAGTGAGGCCGCGGCCGTCGGGCTCGAAGAAGTCGGCTTCGAGGACCTCACGTTCCAGCTTGTGAACCACTACAGCCGCGTGCTGGCCGAGACCGAGCGCCGCGAGCAAGAGCTGGCCGGCGAGATCAGCCGCGACTACCTCCAGCGCATGCGCCGCGGCCTCCGCCACTGGATCGACGGCGGCCGCGAGGGGCTGCTCGCCTGGGGCGTGTTCCATTTTCGGCGGTGAGGGAGCGGGCGCCGCTCCCTTGCCGGTTTGGAAGGAAGGAACCGCCAAGCCGCCAAGAGCGCCAAGGTCGCCAAGAAGGTGTTCGAGCCGCGGAGCCCAGCGCCCAGTTCGATCTCTCATTTCGAATAGTTAATGGTTCTGTAGAACCTCGAACTTCGCAAATCGTTCGGCTCTCCGTCAAAACCTTGGCGACCTCTGCGCTCTTGGCGTCTTGGCGGTTCAACAACGCCCCGCCGGTCCGCTCAAGCCTCACGCCTCACGCCTCACGCCTCACGCCTCACGCCTCACGCCCCCTTGAGCCGCACCACCCGCAAGACGATTGCCGGCGTCGAGTTCGAGGCCCACCCGGTGGTGTTCCCGACCTCGGCCGCGTTGCTGGTGGCGTTCGTCGCCGCGACGGCCGCCGCGCCGCGTCGGGCGCTGATGCTGTTCGACTGGTTGCAGGAGGGCGTCGCGCAGAACTTCGGCTGGCTTTACGTGGCGTCGATGACGGGGTTCCTCGTCTTCGCGGTCTACCTCGGGTTCAGCCGGCACGGGGGCGTGCGTCTCGGCCCGGACGACTCCCGCCCCGAGTTCCCGACCAGCGCGTGGCTGGCGATGCTGTTCAGCGCGGGGATGGGGATCGGCATGCTGTTCTTTGGCGTGGCCGAGCCGATGTGGCACTACCTGACGCCCCCCGGCGGACAGGGGGGCACCACCGCGGCGGCCCGCGACGCGATGGGCCTGACGCTGTTCCACTGGTGCCTGCACCCGTGGTCGCTCTACGCGCTCGTGGCGCTGTCGCTCGCGTATTTCGGCTACCGGAAGGGGCTGCCGCTAAGCTTCCGCTCCGCGTTCTACCCACTGATCGGCGAGCGGGTGCACGGCCGCCTCGGCGACGCCATCGACGTGCTCGCCGTGCTGGCCACGCTGTTCGGCCTGGCGACCTCGCTCGGGCTGGGGGCGAAGCAAGTCAACGCCGGCCTCAACCACGTGTTCGGCCTGCCCGAAGGGACCGGCGTGCAGGTCGCGTTGATCGCCGTCATCACGGCGATGGCGGTCGGCTCGCTGCTCTCGGGCCTCGACGTGGGGATCCGCCGCCTGAGCGAGGCCAACATGGTGATCGCCGGTGGGCTGCTGGTCTTCCTGTTCGTGGCCGGCCCCACCCGCTTCTTGCTTGAAGGCCTCGTGTCGAATGTCGGCGCCTACTTGCAGCGGCTGCCGAGCAACGCGTTGCGGACCGGCGCGTACGACGGCGAGCAGGTGAGCCAGTGGCTCGGCAGCTGGACGATCTTCTACTGGGGGTGGTGGATCGCCTGGTCGCCGTTTGTCGGGATGTTCATCGCGCGGGTGTCCAAGGGGCGCACGATCCGCGAGTTCCTGCTCGGCGTGCTGCTCACGCCCTCGGCGGTCGCGGTCGTGTGGATGACCGGCTTCGGCGGCGCGGCTTTGCATCAAGAGATCCACGGCCGTGTCGACCTCAACCCCGACGCGGCGGCGGACGCGTTCGACTACTCCGCCCGCGCGTACCCGGTGCAGCGGCTCGACGAGGCCACCGGCCTGCCGCTAGCCGCCGGCGGCAAGTGGCTCGTCGCCCCCGACGCCGAGGGGGTGGCCACCCCGGTCGGCGTGCGGCTGCGGCGCGACGGCGACCGGCTCGTCACCGCCAGCGGCGTGCCGGTCGAGTACCGCCGCGGGGTGCTGGTCCGCACGGCGGACGCGGCGCCCGTCCCGCTGACGGAGGAGGACCGCTACGGCGGCCCGTACGCGGCCGACCAAGCAGAGCTGACGCTCGGCGGCTACCTGAGCGAGCCGGTCCTGTCCGACGACCGGACCGCGCGCCGCGACACAACCGCGACCGCCCTGTTTGTCATGCTCGACGCGTACCCGCTGTCGACGCTGACCGCTCTGTTGGGCACGCTCAGCGTGGTGCTGTTCTTCGTCACGTCGTCCGACTCCGCGTCGATGGTGGCCGACATCATCGCCAGCGGCGGCCGCGAAGACCCGGCGCTCGGCACGCGGCTGTTCTGGGGCGTGCTCGAGGGCGCGCTCGCCGCGGTGCTGTTGGTCGCCGGCGGCCTCAAGGCGCTACAAACCGGCTCGATCACGATCGGCCTGCCGTTCTGCGTGCTGGTCATCCTGATGTGCGTGTCCCTCCACAAAGCGCTCCGCGAGGAGAGCCGCACGGCAAAGGCGCCGAAGATCGCCCCGGCGACGGCGCCAAGCGAAGCGGCGGCGGCCCCGGAGACCGCCGCCGCACGCTCTTCGGCTTGACGCGCCCGCCTCAGCGGCGGCGCCGAGCCAGCCCCGCCGCTAGGGCCGCCAGCACCGCGGCCGCCGACGACGGCTCCGGAACGGCGACAAACGCGAAGGTGAACTCGGCCGAGTCGCCGAAAGCCGGCGTGGGGCTGAGGTCCTGGAGCACGAACGTCGCCTCGTAGGTCGCGCCGGCCGGCGTGGCGGCGCCCACGGCAAAGACCGGCTCGAACGCCCAGTCGGCGCCCGGCCCCAACACGACCGAGTCGTTCACGGCGTCCATCACCACGCTGCCGCTGCCGTCGTGGATGGTCAGGCCGGGCGTCAGCCCGACGAGCTTGAGCCCGACCGTGGCGTTGGCGATCGACTGCTTGTACGCCCCGCCGCTGGCGTTGAGCAGGTAGTGGCCGGGATGGAAATCGAAATCGCCGTCCGGGTCGGCCGCGTTGTCGTACTGGAACAAGTTGTCGATCGGCGCGATCGTCGTGTCGCCGTATTCCTGCTCGATCTCGTCACCGGGGTACGCCGCGGGGCCGAGACCCGAGATCAACTTGCCGGCGAACACGCCCGACCCCGGCAGCAGCGACAAGCCGTCGTCCATCTGGTAGGGCTCGGGCACGCGGTTGTTCGCGCTGAATCCCGGCTGCGGATCGGACGGGCTCCCCGTGTACGAGTAGGCGCCGATGCGGTGGAAGTGGTTGCTCGTCGCGTTCTCGGGGAAGGTGTGCGACAAGAGGAACGTCAGCCGCTGGTAGTTAGGATTCTCCAGTCCCGTGTACGCGCCGAAGTTGATCAGCGGCGAGTTGTCGTAGCCGACGTGGTAGAGCGTGATGCCCGGCTCGGGCGCCGCGGCGGCCGCCCCCACGAAGAGGACCGACAAGAACAACGGGCGAAGGATCGAAGCAAAGCGTTTCATGGAGCGTTTCCTGTGTTAAATCGGGCGCGCTGCGCGCGTACCGTGGATCGGTCCCGGACGCAAAACGTTTGCGAACGGGGTGAATGGGATAAGAACTCAGGCCCTTGGCGCCGGGCCGAGGGCGATCGCGACTGGGATCACGAGAGCACAGGAGGGCCGCGGCTTGGCGGCAGTCGCTTGTCCGCGGCGACGGGCGGGCGGTCTCGCGCGACCGCGGGCCGCGCGACGACGGTCGACACCCAGGGGGCGTCCGGCGGCCCCCCGGCGGTTGACCGGTACGAATTAATCAGCTCGCACACGAGACACCGCTGCGCGGCGTCCGACCCCGACGGCGTGGCGAAAACGGCGGAGTCGCCGTCGCGGCCCCATCCGCGCGATGCGAAGGTCGGGGTTGCCGCCGACTCGCAGCAAGCGTCGCCGCAGCCGTGCCCGATACCGAACAGCGCGTGCAAGCCGTGCCCGACGCCGCCAACGGCGAGAACCGTTGCGAGCGCCGCGGCAAAGCCCAGGCGGCGATCCGGCGGCCGGGTCAAGCGGGCGCCCCCCAGGGCCCAACGGCCGAATCCCGACGCCCACGCCGGCCGATCCCGGCCAGCAGTACGCACGCGGCGCCCCACAGCGCGGCCGGCTCGGGCGCCGCGGCGGCGGCCGGTGTTTCGGCGGGCCCGTAGTTGGCGGCCCACACGCCGTACTGCTCGGGGCGGAAGCCGTCGCCGAGGCCGTCGCGCCAGAGCGTGTAGTCGGCCGCGTCGACCAGGCCATCGCCGTTGAAGTCGCCCGGCAGCCCGTCGACGAAGAGCGTGTCGACGCGCGCCTCGACCCAAGCGGCCGCCGGCTGGATCGCCGGCAGCACGGCCGGTTCGGGCGTGGCCCACACGTAGTAGAACGGGTCGGAAGCCTCGAGCCCGTCGATCCGCACTCGCATCCCCAGCAGGTAGACCCCCGCGGCCGGCAGCGTCGTGTTGAGGCCGTCGCCGTTGTCGTCGAGGAAGAAGAAGCGGTGCTCGTGGATCGCGCCGTTGGATGCCGTCCGATCGATCACACCGCCGGGGACGACGTCGGCGCCGCCATCGGCGACCGCCGAGCCGTCGCGGCCGAACAAGCTGAGCTCGTACTGGTCGGTCGGAGTGGGACCGAACTCTGGATCGCCGGTCCCGTCCCAGTAGAGGAGCGTCGACTCGTAGCCCGTGTGGGCGCCGGAGTCGACGGTCATCGGCAAGAAGTCCCACCCCAGGTCGGCGCCGCCGGGCAACGCGCCGGCGCCGGCCAGCGCGGTGAATCCCGGGTTGTTGACGGCGTAGAAGTCATCGAACCGCGCGCGGTGGACGCGTTGCTCGGCGATCGACTGCGACTCGAAGTCGTAGAGGCCGACGCCGAGCTTGCCGCCATTGTCGAACACGAGCACGTCAGCATGCTGCGCCGCGCACGGCGCCGGCGCGAGGCCGGCGCCGCTTGCGGCGAGCACGCAAGCGAAGAGCTTGCGGATCATGGGTCAGCTCCTCGCCCGCCGAGCGGCGGCGGCTAGCGCGAAGGCCGCCAGCACCGCGGCCGACGGCTCGGGGATCCCCTCGGCGAACTCGACCGCTTCCTCGAAGAACGTGAAGTCGACGCCCGCCACGATCGGCGCGGGCCCCCCTTCTTCGAACGCCTCGAGGCTCTCTTCGAGCGACTCGGCCAGTTCCTCGGTGGTGATCACCGAGCTGGCGAGCCACACCATCAAGAACGGCTCGCTCGGCGCCAGCCCGTCGACGGCCAGGCGGACCTGCGTCAGGTAGACCCCGTCGGCGGCGCCGCCGGTGAGGCCGAACAGCGGGTGGTCGTCGACCGCGCCGAGAGCGTCGGTCGTCGCGAAGGGCGCCGGCGCCATTGGCTGGAAGGTGAAGTCGACGCCCGGCTGGGCGGTCGACAGCGGCTCGAAAGCGACCTCGCCCGCGCCGTCCCAATAGAACACGCTGTCCGTGCCGCTGGAGATCGTGAGCGGCTCCAGGGCGAGCGCCAGCCCCGCGGACGCGGGGAGGTCTTGCCCGACTGCCAGGCCCGGCTGGGAGTAGAAGCCGGGCTCGTCGCGTTCGAAGTCGAACCCGAACGGCGGGGTGGGCGCCGCCGGGTTCAGCAGCACGCCCTCGAACACCCGGGTCGTGAGGTCGAACTCCGGCCCGCCCTCCTCGCCGTCGAGGTCGCTCGCCGCGCCGATCAGCACGCGCGCGCCGTCGCTGCGGACGAGCACGTCGCTGTGGGCGTAGGCGGATGGGGTGGCCGCGGCGGCGGCCGCGGCGGACAGGGTCAGTTGCAGTACGTAGGTGCGCATTGTTCCTGTTCCCTCCGAGGAGGGATCCTGTGTCAGAGAAAGGCCGCCGCCGTGGCTACTGCGGCGGCGCGATGAAGTTGACGCCCTCGTCGCACCATCGTGCGATCTGGGCCGCGTCGATCGCCCGCACCCCGCCGTCGGCGTACAGGTAGTTGGCGATCGTTCCGGAGTGGCGGTCGACGGCCAGCTCGCCCGGGTAGAGCTTGGGCTGGTTGGGGTCGCCCGCCACCGCTTTCCAAACCGCGCGCTGGCCCGGCCCGTTCGCGGCGAGATTCGCCGGGCTGAACCACTCGTACGTGTGAGCGTGGTCGTAGTTGTTGACCACGGCGGCGGTCGTCGCCTCGATCGTGACGATCGTGTCTTTCGTCGACTGCAGCTTGTAGAGGCTGTCGACGAGCCCCTCGTTCTCCGCTTCCCACGCCGCGATGACCGGCGGCGGCGCGTTCTTCGGCCGCGGCGCCCGCTCACGCAGGTAGCCGTTCATCGCGTAGCTCGTTCGGGCCACCGGCCGGGTGTCGCCGTCGACCGCCTCGGAGTCGGCGCCAAAACGGACCGCCCCCGACGTGAGGTCGTCGTGCTCCGGGCACAAGCGGATCGCGTCGACGCCTTCCAGGTACGGCGCGAGCGTGTCGATCCATGACTCGGTCTCCGAAGAAGCCTCGCCGTGGTCGTGGCCGTCGTCGTTGTCGTGGCCGGCCAGGCCGGGCCACTTGCCGCGGTGCACGCCGGCGTACTGGTGCACACCGATGCCGATCTGCCGCAGGTTGTTCGCGCACTGGGTCCGCCGAGCGGCGGCCCGAGCGGCTAGAACCGCCGGCAGGAGCAACGCGACCAGAACGCCGATGATGGCGATCACCACCAGCAGTTCAACGAGCGTGAAACCCTTCGAGATACGCACCACGGCGCCGCGACGCGTCGAGACCGACGGCGCCGCGCCTCCTGGGAGTCGAGCGGGAGAGAGGAAACGCAGGCCTCTCCGGGTCTCGACAGGCGAACCGGGGGCGTGCGTTACGAGGGGACCCGGCCGGTCGTAGGCGGTCCACGCGCCGAGAGAGGGCCCGCTTCGGCCGCTTGGTAGACGACGGCCGGGAGCGGAGTGGCCGCGGCCGATTCAGACGGCGCCCAGACGACGGCCGGCTGCACGAGCCGGCTCAGCTTGAGCTGTCCGAGCAGGCGACACGCCAGGCACGCGGCCTTGCCGCTCGCCGGCCGCGCCGCGTGGAATCCCTCGGAGGGAGTGGTCTGAAGAACGTCGCGGGCGTTCGCTGGGCTGTCGGCGCAAAGCGCGTCGCCGCAGCAATGGGAGTGTCCGCCGCACGGCCCCTGAGCCACACCGCCCGCTACACCGCCCGCGGCCGACGGGCCGTGCGTGTGCATGGCGCCCCCAACGACCGCCAACGCCGCGTACACGGTGGCGAGCGCCCAGGCTGTCCGGCTTTGTAGCGTGGCGGGCACCAGCAAGGGGGGCTGTTGGGGGTGGCGTCCGACGGCGCTCAAGGCGATCACCGGCGCCGTACTAGCCGCAAATCCGATACGGCAGTATCGCCACAGCCCTCCGAAGGGGCAAGGCAGATGAGGAGCTTTTCGCCGCAAAAGGTGGGCCGCCGCACCCCCGACAGCGGGCCACACAGTAAGGCGTGGCGCGATGCGTCGTGCAACGCGTGCTCAGAAGATGCCGAGCTGGTCGCGGGCGTCTTCGGTCATGCGGTCGGGCGACCAGGGGGGCGTCATGACGACCTTCACGTCGACCTGCCCGACGCCGTCGAGCTTCTTGACGGCGTCGTTGGAGTTGGCGACCAGCTGCGGCCCGGCCGGGCACGCGGGGCTGGTCATCGTCATGTCGATGGCGACGTCGTCCTTGCCGGACTCCTCGTTCGGCGTGATCACAACGTCGTAGATCAGGCCGAGGTCGACGATGTTGACGAACAGCTCCGGGTCGATGACCTCTTTGAGCGCTTCGCGGACGTGGTCTTCGGCAATAGGCATGGCAATCACTCCAAGGGAGCGGTCAGGTCTTCGGGGTCGCCCGGCTCGGGCGTGAAGTCGACGTCCTCGTACAGGTCGGCCAGTCGCAACGACGCCTCGATCTCGGGCAGGTCGATGACCGCTTGCAGGTCCGTGTAGGTCTCAAGCGAAAACCCGGTGTTGGTGCGACGGCAGGCTCGAACCGCCGGTTGATCCTGCTCGGCGAGCAAGTAGACCTGCAGCGACGGGATCGAAAAGTACGCGTCGCGCTTCTCGCCCTCGTCGATCCGTCGGGTGCTGTGCGAGAGCACTTCGAGGATCACCACCGGGTTCTCTTGGAAGAAAGCGTCGCCCGACGTACTGTCGCAGACGACCGACACGTCGGGGTAGTAGAAGTTTGGCCGCCCCGGGGTCACAACCCGCACCTTCATGTCGGGCCCATAGGGCCGACAGGGCTTGCCGCGCAGAGCGCTGTGCAGCGCGGCGACCGCATTGATCTGGACTCGGGAGTGATTCGCGGTGCCGCCCGACATCGCGTAGACGCGGCCGTCGACGTACTCGTGGCGCACCTCGGAGAGTTCTTCGCCGGCGAGGTACTCCTCGACCGAGAGCGATTCGAATCGTCGTGCGCCGGAGCTCATACCGTCAGCGTAGGGTGGGCCGCCCGGCCGATCAATCGCACAGCCGCACGAAGACCTGACCGTCCTCGACCTTCGTCTCGTGCGCGCGGGTCGGCTTGGTGGCGGGCATCGTCAGGGCGGCGCCGGTTGCCAGCGCGAACTTCGCGCCGTGCCGCGGGCAGGCGATCGACGGCTTGGGGTCTTCCGGGAAGACCTCGCCGTCGGAGAGCGGTCCGCCGTCGTGCGTGCAGACGTCGTCCAGCGCGTAGAACTTGCCCGCCGCGTGGATGAGCACGATCGGACCGTCATCGACCTCGACGAGCGTGCTCGACGGGTCGGCGAAGTCGGCGGCTTGGCCGACAGCAACAAAACCTGACACTTGCTTTACTCCAAACGCCGACGCTCAAGGCCTGTCGGCAAGCCTGCCTACTGCCCTCTGCCTACTGCCCTCTGCCTACTGCCTACTCACTTACTCACTGGCTGGGGAGGTCCTGCACCCGCGCGCCGATGGCCTCGCCGAGCGCGTCGCGGACCGAGTCGATGGTGATCCGGTCGAAGACCTGCTGGAAGAAGCCAGCGACGATCATCCGCACGGCTTCTTGCCGCGTGTAGCCGCGGCTCATCGCGTAGTAGATCATCTGGTCGTCGACACGGCCCGACGTGCTGCCGTGCGTGCAGCGCACGTCGTCGGCCTCGATCTCGAGGCCGGGGATCGAGTCGGCCCGCGCGTCGGTGGAGAGCATCAGGTTGTCGTTGCGTTGGTACGCGTCGGTGCGTTGGCCGGCCTCGTCGACCTTGATCATGCCCCGCCACACCGTCCGCGAGTGGTCCTGCAGGGCCGCCTTGTAGAGCAGGTCGCTCCGGCAGTAGGGCGCCTCGTGGTGCTGGTGCGTGTTGTACGACAGGTGCTGCTTGCCCTCGGTGAACATGACGCCGTTGACCTGGGCCTCCGCGTCGGGCCCGCAGAGGGCGACCCGCTGGTTGACCTTCGCCAAGCGGGCGCCGAGCGCGCCGATGGTCCACTGCAGCTGCCCCTCGCGCTCGACCTCGGCCCGCTGATGGGCGAAGTGCCACGTGCGGTTGTTCCAGTTTTGGAGGTTCACGTAGCGGAGCTTCGCGCCGCGGCCGACGACGATCTCGATCGCGCCGTTGTGCAGCCCGGGGGTGTCGCGGTCCTCCGAGGCGGTCTCCATGAGGAGCGTCGCCTCGGCGCCTTCTTCGAGCACGACGACCGTCCGCGTCAGGTCGCTCGCGCCGGCCCCGCACAGCCGCGACACCGCGTGGAGCGGCCTCTGAAGCCGCACGCCCTTGGGCACGTGCAGCACGACGCCGCCGGTCCAGCACGCGTCGTTGAGCATCGAGAAGCGGTCGTACGCGGGCGACACGACCTGGCGGTCGAAGATCGCTTGGAGCCGGTCGGGGTGCTCCGCGACCGCGTCTGCGAGCCCGCCGAACAAGACGCCCTGCCGCGTCAACTCTTCGTCCGCGTGCGACTCGGCCGCTTGGCCGTTGACCGAAACGACCCGCCCGGCGAGGTCAACGCCACGGGACAGCAGCGGCTGCGCTTCGGCGGCGGCGGCGGCCGTGCGGCCCAGGCTGGGCGTGAAGGCGTCGAGCTTGAACAGGCGGATGTCGGTCCGCATCCACTCCTCGTCGCTGCGCGCCGGCCAAGCCGCGCGCTCAAACGTGTTCCACGACGTGCGTCGCCGCTCGGTGAGCCACTCGGGCTCGCCCGTGCGCTCGTGGACCAGGTTCTCGAAGCCGGCCGCGTCGAAATGGGCCTTGGTGTCGGCTACACTCATGGGTCTCTCTGACAGATACTCATTCGAACAAGTCGGCGACTGGCATCGTCCAGCCCGGCACGGCCGGCTCGGCTTCCGCGATGTCGCCTCGCTTGTAGGTGGTTGGGTTGGTTGGGTCGTCGTCCCGGTAGACCCGGACGGTGTCCTCACCGAGCAGGTCGACGTCCCAGACGACCTTCGTCCCCGCGGCGAAGTAGTCGGCCCGCTTGGCGGCCATCGCCTCCTCGGCTGCCGGCCCGTAGTCCCCTTCGCTGCGGACCTCGACGGCGAAGTCGGGCGGCTGCGGCAGGAACTTCATGCCGGCGCGGGGGCCGGTGTAGTACGACGCGTCGGGGGCGAAGGACTTGCGGTTCGGGAGGTCGGCTAGGTACGCCACGTTGTCCGGGTAGGCTCGCCCATGCCCCGACAGCTTCTCTTCAAATCGCAGGAGCGAGGCGAACACCACCCCACCGGCGCGGGCCGGTTCATCGCCGGTTGGACTCATACGGACGATTCTCCCGCCAACGATCTCCGCCTTCCCTTCGACCTTGTAGAGCTCTGCGATCAGCGCTTCGGTCTTGCGATCGGTAACGGTCGACATCGGCCTCTCTCCCAGAACGACGGCTCACCCGACGCTGCCTTCCATCTGCAGCTCGATCAGGCGGTTCATCTCGACGGCGTACTCCATCGGCAGCTCCCTCACGAGCGGCTCGATGAAGCCGGACACGATCATCGAGCTGGCCTCGGCCTCGGTGAGGCCACGGCTCATCAGGTAGAAGAGCTGCTCCTCGCCGATCCGCGAGACCGAGGCCTCGTGCTCGATCTGCACGTCCTGCTCCTCGACCTCGATGTACGGGTACGTGTCGCTGCGGCTTTGCGGGTCGAGGATCAGCGCGTCGCACACGACGTTGCTCTTCACGCCGGTGGCGCCCTCTTCCACTTTGCAGAGGCCGCGGTAGCTGCTCCGGCCGCCGTTCTTGCTGATGCTCTTGCTGACGATCCGGCTGCTCGTGTTGGGCGCGCAGTGGACGACCTTTGCGCCGGCGTCCTGGTGCTGGCCCTTCGACGAGAACGCGATCGAGAGGATCTCGCCCCGTGCGCCCGGCTCCATCATGTAGACGGCCGGGTACTTCATCGTCAGGTGGCTGCCGAGGTTGCCGTCGACCCACTCCATGAGCGCGTCCTGGTACGCGACGGCCCGCTTGGTCACAAGGTTGTAGATGTTGTTCGCCCAGTTCTGGATCGTCGTGTAGCGGGCGCGGGCGTTCTTCTTGACGATCACCTCCACCACGGCCGAGTGCAGGCTCTCGGTCGTGTACATCGGGGCGGTGCAGCCCTCCACGTAGTGGACCGAAGCGCCCTCGTCGACGATGATCAGCGTGCGCTCGAACTGGCCCATGCTCTCGGCGTTGATCCGGAAGTAGGCCTGCAGCGGGAAGTCGATGTGCACGCCGGGCGGCACGTAGATGAACGACCCGCCGGACCACACGGCCGAGTTGAGCGCGGCGAACTTGTTGTCTTCCGGTGGGATGATCTTGCCGAAGTACTCGCGGAGCAGCTCGGGGTGCTCCCTGACCGCGGTGTCGGTGTCCGTGAAGAGGACGCCCTGCTTGCCGAGGTCCTCTTGGAGCGAGCCGTAAACGACCTCGCTCTCGAACTGCGCCTTCACGCCAGCCACGAGGCGTTTCTGCTCGGCCTCGACGATGCCGAGCTTGTCGTAGGTCTCCTTGATCTCGGCCGGGACCTCGTCCCAGGTCTTCCCCTGGCCCTTCGTGGGCTTCAGGTAGTAGTAGACGTCGTCGAAGTTGATGTTGATCGCGCCGCCCCACTTGGGCATCGGCTTAGATTCGAAGATCTCGAGCGACCGCAGGCGGAAGTCGCGCATCCAATCGGGCTCGCCCTTCATCTCCGAGATCTGGGCGACGACCTCTTTGTTCAGACCCTTGCGGGCCTTGAACACGCCGGTCGTCTGCGTGATGAAGTCGTACTTGTTGATCTCGCGCGGCACGTCGTCGACGGGGGTGTCGAGGTCGGCCGGGGTGGGGATCGTGTCGGTAGCCATGGGTTCTCTCTGCTTTATTGGCGCCCCAGGGAAGGCCGTGGTCGCTTCCCTTCCCTGCGGTCTCTGATGGGAATCGAAATTCAGACCGCGACGGCTTCCTTGTCGGCCATCTGCTTGTTGAGCTTGTCGGCCTCGGGGTGGTCGGCGCGGATGCGGTCGTAGCCGTTTTGGTGCAGCTCGTGGGCGAGCTCCACCCCGCCGGTCTCGACGATCCGGCCGCCGAGGATCACGTGGGTGTAGTCCGGGCGGTTACGCTCCAGGAGCTTGTCGTGGTGCGTGATGATCAGCACGCCCATGGCGCCGTCGGCCCCGTTCCCCCCCGAAGACTCTGTGTCGGCCGAGATGTCGGCGATCGACTCGCTGGCGAGCTTCACCGCGTCGACATCGAGGCCCGAGTCGGTCTCGTCGAGGATGGCGAACTTGGGCCGCAGCATCGCCATCTGCAGGATCTCCGCACGCTTCATCTCGCCGCCGGAGAAGCCGTCGTTCACGTACCGGCGTGCGAACTCGGTGTCCATCCGCAGGTGGTCCATCTTGCCCTTCAGCTCCTTGCGGAACTCCCGCATCGGGATCAGCCCCTCGCCCTCTTTGCGGTCGGGGTTCCGCACGTTGCTGGTGGCGTGGCGGAGGAAGTCCGCCAGCTTCACGCCGGGGATCGCCATCGGCCGCTGGAACGCCATGAACAGGCCGGCCCGGGCGCGCTCGGACGCGTCGAGCTCGAGCACGTCGGTCACGTGGCCGTCGGCGTCGACCAGCTCGATTGACCCCTCGGTCACCTCGTACGACGGGTGGCCCATCACCACGTTGCCCAGCGTGCTCTTGCCAGAGCCGTTGGGCCCCATCAAGGCGTGGGTCTCGCCGCGGTTGATCGTGAGGCTCACGCCGTTGAGGATCGGCTTGCCGTCGACGCTGGCGTGCAGGTCGGTGATTCGGAGCGTTTTCGCCATCGTGCTGTTGGTAACGGGGAGTGAGTTTGTCGGGTGGAAGCGACCGCCGGGCCGCCTCGGTGTTGTTCCGTGTTCGGCCGCCGGCGCTAGTCGCCGGCCGCCGCAGGCGTTTGGGGCGCGCTGTTGGAGCTGGGCTCGAACGAACAGCAGCCGCCGCCGTCGAGCCGGCATTCGCTCAGCCGCACGCCCTGGCCGAGCACCTCCGAGAGCATCACTTTCTCTACCGAGCAGATGCCCCGGTCGTGCTCCGCCAGCTTGGGGTACGGGCAAGCGAGCATCGTGAGAACCGGCAAACCGCCCGATTCGTCAACGTCGACGGGCACGTCACGCTCGCCCATCAGCCGCACCAGCGCCCGCATACGCTCGGCCAAGTCGTCGCCGCCGACAGCGCCCGAGTATTTCTTGGCGAGCCGCGTGGCGACGCGCTTCACCAAGCCGATACGGACCGCCGGGTCGTCGATGCTGCGGACCTCGTCCCAGAGGATCTGAGCCAAGTCGTTGAAGTTGTCGCCCGCCGCCTCGCGGCCGCGGTCGGTGAGCCGGTAGTCGTAGCTCGGGCGGCCCCGGCCGGCTTTCTCGCCTTCGCCGGCGGGGGGCTGCCGCCGCGTCCGCTCGATCAGGCCTTCGGCCATCAGCCGGTTGAGCCGCTGGCGGATCGCGGTCGCGGTGACTCCCAGCAGGTCGCCTAACTCGCCCACCGACGCGGCGCGGTGGCGCCGGAGGTGATCGAGTAACAGGCCGTCGGAGTCGTCGCTTAGCGTCATACCGTGGGTATCGTATCCCGGCTCGCATTTTCGACAACCGATAATGTGTTAAATGAGACCCGGTCGCATTAGCTCCGCCGTAAAGCCTTGACTCGCAAGCGCTTCTCGACTCCTATGCCTGCCGCCAGGCGCACCGCAACGCCCCCGACACGGCCGTTTTAGGGGCCTTTTTCGCTCGCCCGACTCCCCAGCACGCTATGCCCGACAAGTCCGACGCCCCGTACGGTCCGACCGACCCGGCGCGGCCAGCCCCCCCGTCCGAGCCCCCTCGCAAAGGTCGTATTCCCGACGGATGGGGATCCCGGCTCGGCGTGATCCTCGCGGTGGCCGGGTCGGCGGTAGGGCTGGGCAACTTCTTGCGGTTTCCCGGCCAGGCCGCCCAGAACGGCGGCGGCGCGTTCCTGATCCCCTACTTCATCTCGCTGCTGGTGCTCGGCATCCCGCTCTGCTGGGCCGAGTGGACGATGGGGCGGTACGGCGGCTCGCGCGGCTTCAACTCGGCGCCGGGGGTCTTCACGGCGGTGTGGCCGCACTGGATCTCGAAGTACCTGGCGATGCCCGCGCTGCTGATCCCCTTGGTCATCTACATGTACTACGTGGTGATCGAGGCCTGGTGCCTCGGCTACGCGTGGAGCTACCTGACCGGCGACCTGATGCTCGGCAGCGACCCGGAAGCGTACAGCGCGTACTTCGACCAGTTCGTCGGCGCGCGGCAGGACGGCGTGCTGCTGACCCCTGGCGGCGGGAGCAGCCTGGTTTGGCTCGTCGCGCTGACGTTTGTGCTGAACTTCATCTTGATCTACCGCGGCGTCGCGAAGGGGATCGAGAGCTTCTGCAAGGTGGCGATCCCGGCGATGGTCGTCTGCGCGCTGATCGTGCTGGTCCGCGTGCTCACGCTGCCGCCGACCGAGTCGGGCCGGACCGTGCTGGACGGCCTCGGGTTCATGTGGAACCCCAACTTCGAGGCGCTCTCCAAGCCGGGCACGTGGCTCGCCGCGTCGGGGCAGGTGTTCTTCAGCCTGTCGGTCGGCTTCGGCGTGATCATCAACTACTCCAGCTACCTCAAGCGGCGGGACGACGTCGTGCTGAGCGGCCTGACCGCCAGCAGCATGAACGAGTTCTTCGAGGTCTGCCTCGGTGGCCTCATCACCATCCCGGCGGCGTTCCTGTTCCTCGGCGCCGCCGTCGGCGATCAGGGCACGTTCGGTCTCGGCTTCAACGCGTTGCCCAACGTGTTCGCGCAGATGCCCGCCGGGCGGCTCTTCGGCTTCCTGTGGTTCTTCATGCTCTTCCTCGCCGCGATCACCAGCAGCCTGTCGATGCTGCAGCCGGTGATCGCGTTCTTCGAGGAGGGCTTCGGCCTGAAGCGGCCCGCGTCGGCGTCGTTGCTGGGGCTCTTGTCGGCGCTCGGGTCGGGCTTCGTGCTCTGGTTCTCCCAGGGGATGCTCGCTCTGGACACCTTCGACTTCTGGGTCGGGACCACGCTGATCGTTGTGCTCGCGCTGATCCAGTCGGTCCTCTACGGCTGGTGCCTGGGGATCCGACGCGGCGCCGAGATCTCCAGCGAGGGCGCGCGATTCGCTATTCCCACGCCGGTCCAGTACCTGCTGAAGTACTTCGTGCCGCTGTACCTGATCGGGCTGTTCGCTATTTCTGTGTACAAGGATCTCGGGCCGCGGCTGCTGCAGATCGGCGACAACCCGGTCGTGCTCGGGTCGATCCTGTTCATCTCGACCGTCGCGGCCTTCTTGCTGCTGCTGATCCATGTGGCCGGCCGCCGGTGGAGCGGCGACGGCTCTTTCGACGGGCTCGAGCAGGGCGAGAGCGGCGAAGGCATCTAGGCCCCCACCCCGTCGGCCCCCCGTCGGCCCCAAGACCGCGATTCCCGCGACTCCCGCACCCCCCACCCGAGGCCCCTGATGACCACCGGCGGCTGGATCGTGATGACGCTGTCGATCGGCTTCGTGCTCGCGCTGGTCGGCTTCTGCCTGACCCTCGTGCTCAAGGGCGACCCGCCGTCCCGAGACGACTGACGCGGCGCTGCCCCGCGGCTCACCGGCGGCGCCGCCACTCGGCCAGCGCCAGCCCCCCCAGCACCGCGGCGGTGATCGGCACGACGAACCACCGCAGCGCGTCGCCCAGCGCGGCTGCCGACGCGTGCCGCTGCGCAGCGAGGAGCAGGTAAGCCACGTACGCGCCGTAGTACGCGACCAGCAGGGCGCCCTCCCAGCGTGCGATCGTCATGCCCGTGAAGAAGATCGGCAGGCACACCAGCGCCACGGCGACCATCACCGGCAGGTCGAACCGCAGCGCCTCGTCGGTGACCGCCACCCCGCCCTGCCCGACCGTGGCCGCCGCGCCGAGCACCGCGGTCAGGTTGAAGAAGTTGCTGCCGACGACGTTCCCCACCGCGATGTCGCGTTGGCCGCGGAGGCTCGCCACGACCGACGTGACCAGCTCCGGCAGCGACGTGCCCACCGCCACGATCGTCAGCCCGATCACCAACTGGCTCACGCCCCACCCCTCGGCCAGACGCACCGCGCCGTCGACCATCCAGCGCGAGCCGGCGACCAGCAACGCCAGGCCCGCCGCGACCAGCAGGCACGAGCGCAAGACCGAAGGCCCCCCCTCGCCCGTGGCGTCGGCCGCGGGCGCCTGCCGCTCCCGCCCGGCCATGACCAGTTGCATGGCCGTGTACGCTACCGCCAGCGCGAGCAGCACCAGCCCGTCGGAGAGTCCCAGGCTGCCGTCCCAAGCCAGCGCGACCGTCAGCCCCGACACCAGCACCACGAGCGGCGCGTCGATGCGCACGATTTGCGCCGAAACGGCCAGCGGCGCGGCCAGGGCCGACAGGCCGAGGATCAGCAGCACGTTGCACGTGTTGCTCCCCACCACGTTGCCCAGCGCGATGTCCGCTTGGCCACTCAGGGCGGCTTTTACGCTGACCGCCACCTCGGGGGCGCTGGTGCCGTAAGCGACCACGGTGAGCCCGACCGCGAGCGGCGCCACGCCGGCCGCGAGCGCCAGCCGGCTCGCGCCACGCACGAGCATCTCCGCGCCGATCACCAGCGCCACGAGTCCCAACCCGAGCCATCCGGCCGCGACCATCTTCGGTGATTCCTTACGCAGCGAAGCCGCGGACGCCGCGGCCCGGGACCGGCGCGGCCGCCACGGCCGGTTCAGACCAGCTTGTCGAGCAGCAGGCTAGCGAGGCTCAGCGCGGCGAAGAATCCGCACATGTCGGTGACCGTGGTCAGGATCGGGCTCGAAGCGAGCGCCGGGTCGACCCGCGCGAGCCGCAGCGCGAGCGGGATCGTGCCCCCCAGGATCACCGCGACGAGCGTGTTGCACGCCAGCGCGCCCCCCACTACGAGGCCGAGCCACGGGTTGCTCCCGTACACCCCGGCCACAATCCCCAACAGTCCGCCGAGGACCAACCCGTTGATCGCGCCGATCGTGGCCTCCTTCGACCACACCCGCAGCCACTCGGTCGGCCGCAGCAGGCCGAGCGACAGCTCGCGCATGCTCACCGCGACCGCTTGGTTGCCGCTGCAGCCGGACATGTCCGAGATGATTGGCAAGAAGACCGCCAGCGCGATCACGCTGCTGAGCGTTTCTTGGTAGGCGGCGATCACGCTGGCCGCGACCACGTTCAGCAGGATGTTCACGCTCAGCCAAGACAGCCGCATGCGGCTGCGGCGCAGCGTGGGCATCGAGCGCAGCTCCTCGGTCACCACACCCATCGAGCGGCGGAAGTCGCTCGTGGCCTGGGCCTCGGCCGCCTCGTCGACCGCGCGGCGGCTCACCACGCCCAGCAGGCGGCCTTGCTCGTCGACGACCGGCGCGCCGATGAACGCGTGGTCGTCGAAGAACGCGACCAGCTCTTCGAGCGGCTTCTCGGCGGGGACCGCCAGCGGGTCGGCGACCATGATGTCCGCCAGGCGGAGCGACTCGTCGGCGATTAGCAGGTCGCGCAGCCGCAGCACGCCCACCAGGCGCCGCCCCTTGGCGACCACGTACGCGTACTGCACGTCGAACCGGCGGAGCTGCTCGGCCCGGCTCCGCAGGCGGCGGAGCGTGGTGGCGACCGTGGCGATGTCGCGTAGCGCGACGACCTCGGTCGCCATCAGGCCGCCGGCCGTGTCGTCGGCGTAGGAGGCCAGCTCGGCGATCCGCTCGGCCTCGTCCTCGTCGAGCTCGGCTAGCACCGCGGCCGCCGCGTCGGACTCCATCGAGCCGATCAGGTCGGCCTGGTCGTCGGAGGCCAGCTCGTGGACGATCCCGGCGGCCGCCTCGGCGGGCATCGCCTGGATCGCCTCGATGGCGGTCACCTCCGGCAGGTCGTCGAGCAGCTCGACCGCCTCGGACGGCGAGAGCCGCGTGAGCAGCTTCGCCTGCGATTGCTGGTCCAGCTCGCAGACGAGCCGCGCCGTGTCGCGCGAGTCGAGCGGGCCGAGCAACGCGACGATCTGCTCGGCGTTGGACTCCTCTTGCGCGAGGGCCTCCCGCAACGCTTCGAGCGACTCGGTTTCGGACTCGGGGCTGGGTTCGACGGCGGTCGACAAGCGGAGACTCCTTCTCGTTGGATCGATTCCAAGGACACGCCTGCGCACCGCCGCGCGGGCGGCGGTGCGTCAGCGGCTCACGCGTCGCACGGGCCCGACGGTGAAGCCGGGGCTGCTCGCCAGCGCGGCCTGCGCGGCCATTCGGCTGTCGCGCCCCGGCACGACCTTCCACAACGGCGCCCCGCTCGTCCCCGCGGCCGGGTAGAGCGTCACCTCCCACAGCGACGTCGCGCCGGCATCCACGGCCTGCATCATCAGTTGCAGCCGCGCGATCTGCTGCCGCTGCTGCGCGTCTTGCTGGAAGGCGGCCGCCAGCGACTGCAGCTCGAAGGAGCGGTCTTCTTGCAAGTCGTGCTCGCCCGCCGCGGCGAGCCACGCCTCCCACCCGGGGCGGAGTAGCTCGAGGTCCTCGTCCGAGAACAAGAAGAACGGCACCGCGTACTCGGCGCCGTCGGCCAGCTCCATGACGACCCCGTCGACCGTGTAGCTTTGCGGCTGGCCCCGGCGGCTCACGAGCCACCGCTCGAGCGACACGGCGCTGTCGACGCGGTTCTCTTCGTAGTTGCCGACGATCCTCGGCACGATCTGCTGATAGAGCTTGGGCAGGCTCTCCAGCGGCCGGTCGTTGACGTACACCCTCCCCCGCCGGCGGGCGACCGTCACCTCGCGCCGCGTGTAGTCGACAAGCCGGCCCGGCGCCTTCAGCCCGGAGCGGAGCGTCCACACCTGCGGCGCGTCGATCAACTGGGAACTCTTCGCGCCGGCCTCGTCGCTCTCGACGTACTTCCGATCGGCTTCGGAGAGGTCCTCCAACCGCAGGCTGCCGAGCTCGCCGTCCGCGTCGCGCTGGAGGATGACCTGGTCGTCGTCAAACGCGACCAGATCGGCCTCGATCGTGTAGCGGCCCGACGCGTCGGTCCACGTGCGGGCGGGGGCGGCGCCCGGCGCGGCGGCCAGGGCCACGGCGGTCAAGCGGAGCAGCGTGGCGGTGGCGGGCATCGCGGTCGGGCGGGCTGGCGGGGGCGGGGGATCGGGCCTCCCCCGCATTGTGCTCCGCCGCTCGCCGCGTTGCAAAGCGGCCCGCCCCGTCCGCGACCGAGCGCCTGCCCTTCGGGAGAGCGTCAGCCCCGCGGGAACCAGCGGTTCACCACGGCGAAAAACTCGTCGGCCGTCTGGATCGCCACCACGTGCTTGCGGAACTCCCGCGCCCCGGGGCGGCCCTGCGCGTAGCAGCAAGCGAACTTACGCATCAGCACCGCGCCGCGTTCCTCGCCGAATCGCTCGCACACCAGGCGGAAGTGCTCGATCATCAGCTCGCGCTCTTCCTCGAGCGTCGGATCGGGCGGGACCGGCTCGCCCTTCAGCGCGGCCGCCGCTTGGGCGAACAGCCACGGCTTGTTGAGGCTCGCGCGGGCGATCATCACGCCGTCGACGTCCCAATTGCGGAACGCGGCGACGACCTTTTCCGGCGTATCGAGGTCGCCGTTGCCGATCAGCGGGATGTCGCGCAGGTGACGCTTGACCTCGTGGATCAGGTCCCACGAAGCGTGGCCCCGGAACATGTCGGCCGCGGTGCGCCCGTGCACGGTCAACGCCGCGGCGCCCGCTTCTTCGACGATCTGGGCGACCTCGCCGATGTTGATCCGGTCGCGGCTGCAGCCCAGGCGCGTCTTGGCGGTGACCGGCGTGGGGTGACAGGCCTCGACCACGCGGCGGATGATCTCGCCCATCTTCTCCGGCGTGCGGAGCAGGTACGAGCCGCTCTTGGCGCGCTCGGTCACCTGCCGCACCGGGCAGCCGAAGTTGATGTCGACCACCGACACGCCGTACTCCCGCGCCAGCCGGCGGCCGACCTTCGCCAGGGTCTCCGGGTCGTTGTCCCAGATCTGCACCGCCAGCGGCCGCGGCTCGTCCGCCACGCCCCACAGCCGGTCGGGATGGGTCGCTTCTTGCTCGTCGAGCCACACGAAACCCCGCGCGTTGACCATCTCGGTCGCCAGCAGCCCCGCGCCGCCGAAGCCGCGCACGATCTGCCGGAACGCGTAGTTCGTGTAGCCCGCCATCGGCGCCTGCAGGATCGGCGGGTCGACCTTTAGGTCGCCGATCCACAGCGGGCGGACATCCGGCGCGGCGCCGGCCTCCGGGGCCGGCGCGGCGGGGCGGGCGGCGATAGCGGTGACGCCGTTGGGCATGCGTTGCGCGGGGGGCGGGCGGCGGGTCGCCTGCTAACGCCGCGACGACCCGGGCTGGAGCGATCGGCTCGCGCTGTTCGCGCCGCCAGCCGAGAAGCCGGCGACCATCGGGTCGGCGCCGCCACGCGGCGCCGAGCCCTGCGGCGTACGGATGAGCATAGCCACTAGCCGCGGCGTGTCGACACGGTCCGGCGCGACCAGCTCGGTGTACCGGTTGATCTGCAAGTTGTAATCGCGCGCCAGCTGCACGAACGCGCGGCGGTTGAGCGCCACCAACTCCAGCGCCCTCACCAGGCCCGAACCGTCCGACCCGCCGCCGTCGCGCTTCACCCGGTCGATCCAAGCGTTCGAGCGGTCGATCGCGTCGGCCGCCGCGTGGAGCTCGGCCAACCGGAGCGGCAGCAGCGAGTCGAGCAGCGCGGCCTCGGGTCGCTGTTCGCCCGTGAACAACTGGTCGTAGCGTGTCCGATAAGGCCCGCAGAATGGCGTGTCGGCGGGCAGCGGGTTGCTCCGCCCGATCAGCCCCCCGAGCTTCATCTGGGCGGCCTGGGCCGCCCGCAACGCCGTCGCCACCCGCGCGGCTTGCTTGGTCTCTTCCTCTCTCAGCGTCGCGCTGAACGTGCTCATCTGCTGCCGCAGGCGGCCGAATTCTTCGACCTCGGCGAGCCCCAGGTAGTAGTCCGCCACGGCCGACGTCAGGTACCAGTAAGCCTGGACCCGCTCGCTCTGCTCTTGGCGGGTCGACGCGGTCGCGACCACCTCGGCCAGCCGCACCGGCGTGCCCCCCAGCCGCGAATCGCTATGCGGCGTGAGCATCGCGGCGAGGATCTGCTGCGTGCGTCGCTCGCGCGGGTCGACCTGCGTTGCAGCCGGCGATTCGGCCCTCGACCTCAGCCGCGAAGACTCTAGCCGCGAAGACTCTGCCGAGGGGGGCGTCGCCGCGGGGGGCGAGGCCGGCGCCTCGCGCGGCGGTGGGGACGAGCCCCGCGGCTGGTCGGCCGGCGGCGTCGTCCGCGGTGGCGGCTGCGAGGGAAAGTCGCCAAAGTCCGCCGCCGACGACTGCCTTGCGGGGGGCTGCGTCGGCGCAGGGGTCCTGGAGCTGCGGAACGGATCGTCGCCAACGGACGGGGCGCCGCCGCTCGTGGAGCGTTCGGGCGCGGCGCCGCTCCGGCTGGGCGTGGCGGAGGTTCGCGGCGGGAGCAAGTCGTCTAGCCCTTCGAGCCGGCCATACGAACCGCCCGGGCTTGAGCCGGCGCGGGTGGGGGCGGGCGGCTCGAGCTGGCGGATCGTGGTCGACGAGCCGCTCGCGCTGGCCGGCGGCGGCGACGGCTGCCGCGATGGCGGGTTCGCCGTCGCGGTGCGGATGGGCGGCGGCGTGCGTTGCTGGCCGCTCGTCGCGCTAGGCATCGGGGGCGTAGCGGAGGCCGCCGGCCTCGGCGGCGCCGAGGTGGGCGGGCTCGCGGAACGGCCGCTGGGCTGACCGGCGGGCTGGCCCGTCGGCTGGCCCGTCGACGGGCCCGTCGGCTGGCCCGTCGGGGCGCCGCGCAGGTTGTTGGGCGTCGTCGCCGGCGAGCCGGCGCTCGATCGGTAGCTGCCCGCTGCTGTCGAGGGGAACGATTCGCCGAAGAGTTTTTCGAGGTCCGCCCGCGTCGAGGCCGACGCGCCCCGATTGTACTGGTCGCTCTGCGCCAGGCCCGGTTGGCTGAGCGCGGCGTGGCACAGCAAAGTGCAGCAAACTGCGGAGGCGAGCGTGGTCGAGCGCATCCTTGCGACTCCACGAGGGGCGATTCGGCGGGGGCGCCGGCTGAGCCGGCGCTGCGGCTAACCTCCCGAAACGCCGCCATCGCGTCAATCGCGATCTCCGGCGCTGTCAGCTTGCAGCGGTCCGCCTTCACTTCGTCAACAGCCCAGCGACACCCAGCCACGGACAGCGGGCCACGGGCCACGGGCCGCCGCCTAATCCAGCTCTTCGAGCCAAACACGCAGCTCGTTCTCGTACTCGCTAGCGAGGTCGCCCCGCACGAGCGACCGCTGGAACTCGGCCAGCCCGAGCTCGGCCGTGTCGGCTTCTTCGGCGCTGCCGTAGCGGAGCATCGGGTCGGGCGCGGTGAGGCGGCGGCAGATGCCCATCAGCAGGTCGCTGTCGGTGACCTCGTCGGGGAGCAACGAGTCGAGCCGCTGCGGCAGCGTCCGCTTCGCTTCGAGCAGCTTGGTGTAGTCGTTGATCCCGGCGAACAACGGGCGGCCCGAGAGCAACTCGATCAGCACGTAGCCGAGGCTCGCCAGGTCGCTCCGCGGCGTGAACTCCTCGCGCTCGAGCATCTCGGGCGCGGCGTACTGCGGCGTGCAGGTCCGTTGCGACGGCATGTCGTTCAGGTCGATCGCCGAGCCGATGTCGATGATCTTCGCGTTGCCGGTCCGCTTCACCATGATGTTGGAGGGCTTGATGTCGCCGTGGACGATCTCCTCGCGGTGCAGCGCGGCGAGCCCGGCGATGATCTCCCGCAGGATCGCCACCGCCATGCCCGGCTTGAGCCGCGGCCGCACGGGCCCCGAGGTGGCGATCACGTTGTTGATGTACTCCCAGCGGCGGCTGCTCACCCGCTGCTTGGCCCGCCCGAGCATCGCCGGCGTGAGCAACAGGTCGAGGTCGTAGCCGTCGACCCACTCCATCTCCAGCACGCGGATGCGGTCGCGTTCGATGAAGTTCTGCACGTCGATCAGGTTGTCGTGCGCGATCTGCGCGACCCGCCCGCTGACGGCGGCCATGCGGTGCATGGCTTCGTCGTACACCCGCTCGCTGCTGTAGCGCTCGGGCGAGAAGAACTTCAGCGCGACCGGCAGCGTGAAGCTGTCGGCGCCCCGCCGCTCGCTCAGGTACACCACGCCCTGCCCACCGGTTCCGAGCAAGCGCTTCAGCCGCAGGTGCTCGGTCCAGCCCAACCGCTCGGACTGGATCAGCTCGTCGTATCGCCGGCAGAGCTGCGCGCTCTGCTGCGGCGGCTGATCACCCTTGAAGGTGATCGTCTTGCTTTCGGGGATGACGGTCGTGTTCATGCGGCGTTTGAGCGGCGCGTGGGCGCCGGAAGGATCGACGCGCCCCGGCGCGACCGGCGTCGCGCTGGGCCCGGCCGCCGGAAGAGGGTCGCCCCTGCCCCTGACCGCCAATTAGCAGCGTGGATTGAAGCGCGCCCGGAGGCTCGGAGGGAAGAGGGGATCGTTGGGCTGGCGTCGACGAGGTGTCTCGGAGCGGGCATTGTAGGCCGCCGGTCGGCCAACGGCATACCGATTCCTTGAGCAGGCAAGTGTCCGCTGCCGCTACGGCCTATAGCGCCCGGCCGCCGTTTTAGGCGCTTCGCAGGCGCCACGCCGCGTCGGCCGGCAGCGGGAAACCTAACCGCTTATCGGCTAAATAGTTAAGCAACGGCCTCCCCGTGTGGTAGCGCTTCAGGTTCTCGCAGAAGAACTCGGTCATGTCGTCGATCCGCGACGCCCGTTGCCCCCCGACGTGGGGCGTGATGATCGTCTGAGGCTGGTCCCACAGACGGCTATCCGGGGGCAAAGGTTCCACCTCCGCCACGTCGAGCCCCGCGCCCCCCAGGTGGCCCGAATCGAGCGCGTCGGCTAGGTCCGACTCGACCACCAGCGGCCCCCGCGCCATGTTCACCAGCAGCGCGTCGGGCCGCATCCGCGCCAGCCGCGCCGCGTCGAACATCCCCCGGGTTTGGTCGTTCAGCGGGGCCGCCAGCACCACGATGTCGACCTCGGCGAGCATCTCGTCGAGCCGGTCGTCCGCCAGCAGCGCCCTCACGTGGGGGGGGCGATCCTCCGGGAAGCAGTCGGTGGCCCAGATCTCGCAGCGGAACGCAGAGAGGACCTCCGCGAGCCGCCGGCCGTTGCCGCCGAAGCCGACGATGCCGACCCGCGCGTCGTGCAGGTCGCGCGTGGGCCGCCGCACGTACTCCCTCGCTTGCTGGGCCCTGAAGTAAACCGGCAAGCTGCGGAGCAGCCCGAGGGTGAGCGCGAGCGTGTGGTCGGCGACCTGGTCCGCCAGCACGCCCGACGCGCTAGACACGACGATCGGCGACTCGATGACCGAGGGGACCAAACAGTGGTCCATGCCGGCCGCCGAGCTCTGGATCCACTTCAGCCGCCCCGCGCGGACCACCTCGTCCCACGGGACGGGGACTTTCGCGTGCCCGCAGTAGATGTCGGCTGAGAGCAGCGCGTCGGCGATCCGCTCCTGACCGGCGTCGATGAGTCGAGCGTCCCATTGCAGCTCGGCGAGTGTTTTTTCGATTTTTTGGAGGTGCCGGGCCTCCACAGGGTAACAAATCGCGATGTTTGCGGTATAAGACATTATGAAAGCGCTTTCAGTACTGTAATCCAAGCGGTTTTCGCCAGTTCCCCTGCCTGCCCTCTGCTAGCCTGCCGCCGGGCCGACAGACGGCAAGTCGCCCCGCCGGTGAATCGGTGTATCCCGATAGCGGGGAAGCACTTAGGCGGCTACGATACGCGATTGCGACACGCTCGTCAGCTCGGCCGTGTCACTTCTCACTACTAGTCCCGACATCCGCCAGTTCCGGCGCCAGCACGCGCCGGTGGCCAACAAGCCCTATGATCCGGCTCACGAAGTTCGCCATCGTCGCCGTCGTCGCGCTCCGCTTGCTGCTGGGGTGGCACTTCTACAACGAAGGCGTCAAGAAGCTCGAACCGGGCTTCTCCTCGGCCGGGTTCCTGCGGACCGCGCGGGGGCCGCTCGCCCCGATGTTCCGCGCGATGGTCCGCGGGCCGTACGACGCGCACGCGGAGCTCGCTATGCCGATCCAACACGGCGACAGCGGCGCCGCGGAGGTCCAGCCCGGCGACGTGTGGCTCGCGAACATCGACGAAGGCTGGGCCGCCGGGGTGGAGCGCCTGCGCGAGCTGGAGGAGCCGAGCCTGTCCGCCGAGACCATCGACGCGATCGAGCAGTCGCGGCTGCGGTCGGTCGCCCGGGTGAAGGACTACATCGAATCTATCCGCGAAGAGATCGCCGACCTGCAGCACGACGCCTGGCTGCTCAAGCAGATGCGCGACGACGCCGGCCCCTCCCCCCCGCCGTACGCGCAAGAGCGTATCGACGAGAAAGCGGCAGACAACTGGCGGACAATGCAGCCGTGGATCTCGTCGGTGTCGCTGATCGAGAACGAATTCATCGCCCAGGCCCAGCGGCTGGCCGAGGCCGACGAGGTCGCGGCCGACAAGGTCCGCGACGCGTTGGCCGAGCGGTCGACGCTCCGCACGATCGACTTCATCGTGACCTGCGTGGTGCTGGGCTGCGGCATCTGCTTGTTCCTCGGCCTAGCCACGCCGGTCGCCGCGATCGTCGCCGCCGGGTTCATCTTCTCGGTGATGCTCACGCTCCCGCCGTGGGTGACCGACCCCACCGGCGGCGACCAGGTGATGATGGCGTTCTTCGGCTGGGCGATCGAACTGATGTCGCTGCTCGTCATCGCCGCGTTGGGCGCGGGCCGCTGGGCCGGCCTCGATGGGGTCTTCAATTACCTTTGGCTCAAGTCCCGCGGCCGCTTGCCGCGACAAACCGAGACCCACCCGAACGCAGCGAGCGCCGCTGCGTAGAATGGGCCAGCCGATCGACGCTTTCGCCGCTCCGCAGCGCTCGCCCAGCCTCCGAAATCAAAGGCCTTACCATGAACCTGTCCGACGAAGAGAAGGCGGTTGGCAAAGACAACTTCCGCCGCGTAACCGGCAAGTTGCTCGACACCAACGAGACCCGCCGCGACTTCCTCAAGGAGGTCACGCTGGCCGGGGCCGTGGCGGCCGGCGGGTTCGGCGCCGCGTACTGGGGCTACGGCAAGAGCCTCGACGACCGCCTGCGGGTCGGCGTGATCGGCACGGGCGACGAGGGCAACGTGCTGATCGGCGCGCTCAACCCGGACTTCGTCGAGGTCAAGGCGATCGCCGACATCCGCCCCTACAGCGTGCACCGCGCGTTCTACGGCGACTGCTACAGCCCGTCGGCCCTCGAGGCCCGGCCCGGCTTGTGCAAGGTCTACGACTACCCCGACCGCGCGGCGGCCGAGAAAGACATCAAGGTCTACTCCGACTACCGCGAGCTGCTCGAGAACGACGACATCGAGGCCGTCATCATCGCGCTGCCGCTGTGGATGCACCACCCGGCCGCGGTCGACGCCATGCGCGCCGGCAAGCACGTGCTGACCGAGAAGCTCATGGGCTGGGACGTCGCCCAGTGCAAGGAGATGGCCCGCGTCGCGAAGGCGACCGACACGCTCCTGGCGACCGGCCACCAGCGGCACTACAGCGTGCTGTACGACAACGCCGTCGACACGATCCGCCGCGGCCTGATCGGCGACATCCACCACATCCGCGCGCAGTGGCACCGCGGCAACCTGCCGGGCAACGACAGCTGGCGCCCGCCGGTGCCGCAGGGCCTCCCGCTGGAGGAGACCAAGGACCTGATCCGCGCAGCGCGAAAGGAGATGCCGAAGGAGCGGGCCCAAGCCCTTGAGGCAGAAATCAAAGCACGGCACGAGTTGGTCCTCTCGCTTGAATCGTGGGAACGCGTCGCCGCTGGCGATCATCCCGGCTACCAGAATCTGTCTCCCTCGGAGCTCGAGCTCTGGGCAAAGAAGGTCGAGCAGCGTAAGGCGCAGCTCGCCGACATCCAGGTCGACGCGGCCGCCTGGGGCTACGAGGGCGGCACGCTCGACGGCGGCTACGAGCGTTCGGCGCTCGAGGAGCTCATCCGTTGGCGGATCTGGAACCGCACCGGCGGCGGCCTGATGGCCGAGCTGGGCAGCCACCAGCTCGACGCGGCGGGCATCTTCATCAGCTCGCAGTTCGAGCCCCCCGCGCCGGGCAAGCGCGCGAAGGTCCAGCCGCTGAGCGTGGTGGGCGTCGGCGGCCGGCACATCTTCCCGGCCGACCGCGACTGCGACGACCACGTCTACGCGTCCTACGAGTACCCGGCCAAGGGCTACTACGAGGACAACGACCCCGCCAAGGGCGAGATCGCCGACCGCAACAAGAAGTGCGTGGTCACCTACTCGTCGATCAACGGCAACGGCTTCGGCGGCTACGGCGAGGTGGTCCTGGGCACCCAGGGCACGCTGATCCTCGAGCGT
Organism: Botrimarina sp.; assembly: GCF_040219535.1. NCBI lineage: Bacteria > Pseudomonadati > Planctomycetota > Planctomycetia > Pirellulales > Lacipirellulaceae > Botrimarina > Botrimarina sp. The sequence goes on along the minus strand of NZ_JAVJSH010000016.1, from coordinate 178,059 downwards.
GAGAAGGACGTCATGCTGTACGCGGGCAGCAAGACCAACACCAAGGTCAGCGTCGACGACAAGAAGGACGCGCTGGTCGACTCCTACGAGACCGGCGGCGGCTACTCCCCGGCCGCCGAGGCGGTCACCCAGCAGGTCAGCCGCGGCTACCGAGAGGAGATCGAGCACTGGGCCTGGTGCATCCGCAACGGCGAGCCGCCGGAGACCCTCCACTGCCACCCGAAGGTCGCCCTGGCCGACGCGGTCATCGCCCTGACGACCAACATCGCCATCGCCGAGCAACAACGGATCGAGTTCGACCCCGACTGGTTCGACCCCGAGTCCGACGCGGTGCCCGGCGGCCGCTCGCCGGTCAAGGCCGACGCGGTGAAGACCAGCTACAAAGCCTGACCCCCGTCGAGCCAGCCAGCCCAACGAGCCGCCCCGCGCCGCCTGGCCGGGGCGGCTTGCTTTTTGTTGGAACCACGACGGGCACGACGAATCGGCCGTCGTGCCCGTCGTGGTTCCTAACAGCTCGGTTCTGCTAAACTCGCTCGCATGAAAGACGAGTGGTACTTCGAGATCGGCGACGGGCAGGTCTACGGGCCGTACCCGATGGCGAAGCTCCAGAAGTGGGCCGCCGCGGGGAACCTGATGCCGACCCACCGCGTGCGGCACGCGGACTCCAACGAGTGGCTCATCGCCGCGTACGTCGACGGGCTCGAGCTGACCACCTCCGCCGGAACAGAGAAGACCGCCGACGCCGACGCCGACGCCCCCAAAGCCAAGAGCCGCCTGGGCTTCGGCCGCGCCAAGAAAGAGCCCCCCGTCGAGCAAGAGGTCAACGCGTCGCAGGTGTGCCAGGAGCTGCTCGAGCTGGCCTTCGAGCGCGGCGCGTCGGACATCCACGTCGACCCCGAGGAGAACGTGCTGCTCTTGCAGCTGCGGGTCGACGGATCGCTCGAGCCGTGCCGCAAGCTGGCCAAGAAGCACCACCCGTCGATCGTGTCGCGCTTCAAGGTCATGGCCGGCATGGACATCGCCGAGCGCCGCGAAGCGCAGGACGGCCGCTTCATGGTCCACCTCGGGCCGGACCAAAAGCGCGTCGACCTCCGCGTCGCGTGCCTGCCCACCACCCACGGCGAGCGCCTGACCCTCCGCCTGCTGGCGATAGAGGCCAGCCGCATGACGCTCAACCGCCTGGGCCTCACCGAGACCGGCCACCGGCTGTTCGCCGGCGCGGTGTCCGCGCGGCAGGGGCTCGTGCTGCTCACGGGGCCCACCGGCTCGGGCAAGTCGACCACGCTGTACGCCGCGCTGCGCCACCGCTTGGCCAACACCCCCGGCCGGATCATCACCGTGGAGGACCCGGTCGAGTACGACATCGTCGGCGTGTCGCAGGTCGAGGTCGACACGGCCGACAAGGTGGCCTTCAACTCGGTGCTCCGGAACATCCTCCGCAGCGACCCCGACGTGGTGATGATCGGCGAGATGCGCGACTTCGAGTCGGTCGACGTCGGCATCAAAGCGGCCCTCACCGGCCACCTCGTCCTCAGCTCGCTCCACACCAACTCGGCCGCCGGCGCGGTCACCCGCCTGGTCGACATGGGCGTCGAGCCGTTCCTGGTCGCGGCCACGCTGCGGCTGTGCGTCGCCCAGCGCCTGATGCGGCGGCTGTGCCCCAAGTGCCGCAAGCGCCGCGAGCTGACCCAGCCCGAGGCCGAGCTGCTCGGCCGCCCCCAACTGGCCGGCTCGCCGGTGTACGAGCCCGAAGGGTGCACGCTCTGCGGCGGCCGCGGGTACCGGGGCCGCGTCGGAGCGTTCGAGCTGCTGCCGGTCCGGCCCGACATGCACCGCTTGATCATCGATCGCTCGAGCGAGGAAGAGCTCTCCGCGGCCGCGGCCGCCCACGGCGGCGTGTCGCTCAAGGCCGACGCGATCGAGAAGCTCCTGTCCGGCCACACCAGCCTGGTCGAAGTCGCGTCGCTCGGCGCGGGGTGACGGCGATCCCTTTCGCGTAGCGAACCTGAATTTCGATAGCGAAACGTTACGCGACGCCCACTTCCGAAGCGCTGTGTAACGCTAAATCGGCCAATTTTCGGCGCAAGTCCTTCCCTCCAGGCGGCTTGCGAAGCGTTACGCGCCCCTACCGAACGCTCCACGCTGTAACGTTATTCGCCCCGCTCCGGCCCGCGCCCGACGGCGACGCTCAGCTTCCCCATTGTCGCAGCGACGACCGCCCAGACCCACAGATTGGCCGCTAGGGCGAGCGCCCGAGGCCGCCGCTTCTAGCCCACCACGAGCCCCGCAAGGAGCGCGAGGGCGTGCGATTCGGGCTCCTCAAGCCGCACACGGCGCCGGCCAGTCAGCAGCGGGGCCGACCTTCGCGCTGAGATCCGCGTCATTCGCGGGCGAAGAGGCGCCTTTGCACGGCCCATCGGGGGGTCCGCCGTGGGTGCAATGCCCTCGGCTCGGGCTCGCCAAGAGGGGGCCGCCCCACCCGCCTGTGCGGTCGGGGCGATCGTGAGCGGTGGGTGAGGACCGACGCGACGGCGGAGCCGGGAGGGGCTCTCCGAGCTGCGTTTGGTGGGGATTTTCTCCAATCAAGAGCCCGCCTAAGCCCCGTCGTCGTCGCCCTCGCGTCGGCCGTCACCCCTCGGACGCGGTCGACGCGAGGGCGGCGGCGTCGGGGCGACCCCCCGTTGTTGTTGTCCGAGCTGAGGTCACCAACCGCCAATCTTCCGAAGCCACCCACAGAGAACCCAGAGGGACCCTTCGCACGGCGGGCCCCGCCCCCGGCTAGCGCGAGGTTGGTATCGGCTTTGCTTCGTCGGCCCAAGCCGATTCCGACTCCCCTCCCCCTCGCGCGCGTCCCCGATGGCCAACAAGTCGAAGCAGAAAGGCGAATCCTCCAAAGAGCAACAGCGGCGGAAGCAGTCGCAGCGCCGGCAGCCGGGGCGCCAGGGGAAGATGCGCCCCGAGCCGCGCGTCATCCGCGACGACTACCGCGGCAGCGGCAAGCTCGAAGGGAAGGTCGCCTTGGTCACCGGCGGCGACAGCGGCATCGGCCGCAGCGTGGCCGTGATGTTCGCCCACGAGGGCGCCGACGTGGCGATCGCGTACCTGGAAGAGCAGAACGACGCCGAAGAGACCCAGCGGCTCGTCGAAGAGGCCGGCCGCAAGTGCTTGCTCATCAAGGGAGACCTCGGCCGCCAAGCCGTGGCCAAGCGGGCCGTCGAGAAAGCGATCAAACAGTTCGGCGGGATCGACGTGCTGGTCAACAACGCGGCCGAGCAGCACCCCCAAGACAGCCTCGAAGCGATCGACGAGAAGCAGCTCACCGACACGTTCCGCAGCAACGTGTTCGCGATGTTCTTCGTCACCCAAGCGGCGCTGCCGAGCCTCAAGCAGCGCAAGGGCTCGATCGTCAACACCACGTCGGTCACCGCCTACCGCGGCAGCCCCAGCCTGATCGACTACGCGGCCACCAAGGGGGCGATCGTCAGCTTCACCCGCTCGCTGTCGCAGGCGCTGGCGTCGGACGGGGTGCGGGTCAACGCGGTCGCGCCGGGACCGATCTGGACGCCGCTCATCCCGGCCACGTTCCCGGCCGAGAAGGTGGCGACCTTCGGCGGCCAGACGCCGCTGGGCCGCGCAGGCGAGCCCGACGAATGCGCGGGCTGCTACGTGTTCCTCGCCAGCCCCGAAGCGAGCTACATGACCGGCCAAGTGCTGCACCCCAACGGCGGCGAAATCATCAACGGCTAAGCGCGCCCAGCGGCAAGCCCCCGCGCGATCCCAACGCCGGCGAGCCCAACGCCGGCCAGCCCCGATCCCAGCCAACCCCAACCGAAAGCGAGCCCCGATCCAAGCGAGCTCCCGACCGAACGCGAGCCCCGGACGTCAGTCGGGGATAGAACCCCGGCCGGCGGCTGGCAAGCCAACACCCTACGGCGAGCCGCACGCCGAGGCCTCGTCTTAGGCGAAACGTTCTGCGCAGACTAGCGAAACCGTGCGATTTAGCTTGATCCTGCGGGCAATCGGGAGGAGACTATTCACCGCTACCGATCCGACGGAGCGTGCCTCGCCCGGCCGCCGCCGCTAGACGAAACAACTCAATCGATCCCGAACCAATAGACCGGCGATGTCCCGCACCCTGAATCGATCCTGCTGCTTGCTGGCCGCGCTGCTCGCGGCGACGTGCTTCGGCTCGAACGCGTCGGCCTCGGTCGTCGCTTGGGGCGCCGCGCAGAACACGACCGGCGCGTCGAACGTCAGCACCAACGGCTCGCTGGTGGCCGCGTTCAACGGCGGCGGGGCCAACACCACGGCGAACGGCGTGCTGTTCACGTCGTCCAACGTGCTCGGGACTAGCTTCGTCGGCGCGCTCAACGGCGGCACGACCGGCGACGCCGGCTTCGACACGCTGCTCAACTCGTTCACCTTCGGCGGCGGCACGTCGACGACGATCGACCTGGGCTCGTTCCTGGTCGGCGCCCTCTACGAGGTGCAGGTCTTCTTCGCCGACCAGCGCACGCCCTCGATTGACCGGGTGATGACCTACGGATCGAACGACGGCCTGGCGGGCCCGACCGTCAACCTCGAGGCCGACTCGAACAACGCGCCGACCTCGCCGTTCGGCCAGTACGCGATCGGCCAATTCCTCGCCGACGGCGCCGACCCCGACCTGACGCTCGCCACCAACGGCTTCGCCAACGCGCACATCAACGCCTGGCAGGTGCGGCTGCTCCGCGAGCCGGTGGGCGTCATCCCCGAGGCGTCGGCCGGGCTGATCTGGTCGGTCCTGTCGCTCGGCGCCTGCCTGAAGTCCCGCCGCGCCGCCTGACGCCTGACGGCGGCCCAGCGAGAACCCCACACCGCACAAGCTCCCGGCGCCGGGTTCGGCGCCGGGAGCTTTTTGTTGCGCGCTCGGCCACGCCGACGGCCCGGCTGGCCTCACACGCCCAAGCGGGTAACTCCGACCGCGCGGTTATCGACCTCCGATGGACTTCGTCGAGCCGCGAAAGCAACGAGAGTCGACCTGAGGACCTGGGCTGGCCTCCGCTGGACGACGACGAGCGTTCAAGCCATTTCTTGCGGAAAATCGTTGCTAGTTGGCTGCCGCAGGTTTATTCTCTGGGCTGGTAGCGGCCGGCCGCCTCTGCGGCCATCCGCAATCACTTGCCAGTAAAACGAAGCAGCTCGGCTGCAAGAAGGGCTCAGCTGCAAAAACGGCTCGGCTGCACGGCTTACGAAGATCGAATAGCTCGCTGACTCTCGGACACCGGCCGGGCAAGAGCGGCCTACGGCAACGTGGGCATCATTGAAAAAAGCAAAATGTCACCTGGGATTTAAGAACCATGGCCCACCTCTCGAAGCCATTTATCGTGCGATTCGCCGTGGCGATGATCGCCGCGGTCGCGACCGCTGATCGGTCGCACGCCGCGATAGCGATTGTCGACCTGTTCAACACGGGCGTTAACGCCGCCGGCGACGACCCCAACTACCAGATCATTAGCGGCTCGACGCTCGTGGACGCGGTTGTCGCCGCCCCCCCGGCCACCTGGGTCAGCAACAATGCTGGCTCGCGTTGGATCGGGCCCGCCACCACGCCTGACGCGCGAGCGCCCGGGGGAGCTTTCACTTACGAAACCACCTTCACGCTGCCGGCGAACGCGGACCTTTCGTCGGTCGCGATCAGCGGCGACTGGGGGACCGACAATGGCGGATTGGACATCCTGATCAATTCGGTCAGCACCGGTCAGACGAGCGTTGGCTTCACCTCGCTGACGGCCTTCAGCGTCACGAGCGGCTTCCAGACCGGTATCAACACACTGCAGTTCGTCCTGAATAACGCAACAAACGCCAACAACTCGGACAACCCGACGGGCCTCCGAGTTGACAACATCTCCGGCATGTACGACGTCATCCCCGAGCCGACGTCCCTGCTCGCCTGGGCTGGTCTGGCCGGATGCGTTTTCCTGCGCCGTGGTAGAGAGGCTTGCTGAGAGCTGACGCCGGGCTACGGCGAGGCCTGGCCACAGAACCTAGCCTTCGAAAGACAGAGCAACGAACGGGGTGGGAGCCATGGCTCCCACCCCGTTTTATTTTGCGCGGACGGGCCCTCCGAGTGCGGGTAGTTTTGTAGGTCATGCTTCGCCTGACTCCCTTCCTTCTCAACTGCGCGCAGAAGACCGACCGGACGGCCGAAGTTCTGTACACTGCGGACCTAGACGTGACGCCCATCGCAGAAGGCGAACCTTCCGACGCGCGGCAGCGGCCAGCCTCCTTTTCGGAACTTCAAACCTGCACGATGGCCGCTCCGTGATCGGCGGCGTTCGGCGGCCAAACGGCCCGCACTCCACACGACAAGGAGACCTTTTCAATGGCCATCCCCCATGCGCCGCCGGGACAGGCGATCGACATCCGCCCGCTGGGGCCGGAGCTTTCCGCGGCGGTCACGAAAACGCTCATCAAGACCGACCGGCTCGAAGTGATCCGGCTCGTCGTGCCGACGGGCAAAACCATCCCGCCCCACAAGGTGGCGGGCGCGATCACGGTACAGTGTCTCGAGGGGCGAGTCGAATTCACGGCGCTAGGCGAAACGCGGGAGATGCACGCAGGGCAGATGCTGTACTTATCCGGCGGAACCGAGCACTCCGTGAAAGGGATCGACGACGCATCCTTGTTGGTAACCATCTCGCTGTGACGCGCCGAACGATGCGAGACACCCAAGTCGCGGAGTTTCGGAGTGCAGGCTCCGCCCGACTCCCTTCCTTCCGAACGAAGCTTCGTAGGTCAGGCTTCGCCTGACGCGTTCCCACTCCGGTCAGTCTTGTTCTACCTTCAGGATCGTTTGCTCGTCCGGCGCCCATTCGAGGTCTACTCGCCGGTCGTGGCGTCCATCCCCGTCAGCCGCTGTTCCAAAGCACTCGACGCGGGGCCGCAGCCCCACTGCTGTGGATAGACGCCTCGCCGCACCCAGCTTTGGAACGACGAGGCCGGCCACTCACCCGGGCACGCGACGAGACCGTGCTTCACGGGGTTGTAGTGCACGTAGTCGAAGTGCCGCTCGAAGTCTTCATCATCCTCGATCGTGTGCTCCCAGAACCTCGGCTGCCAGACCCCGCGCCGGCGTTCTCTTTCCGTGCGGTCGTCACGGCGCGTGTCACGCCGCCTGCCGCCAGCCACCCTTTCGTGAACTCTTTCTTGATGTACGCCCATCGAGCTGGGTAGGAGTCGTCGCCGGGAGGGAGCGTCCAGATCGAGTGCAGGTGGTCGGGAAGGACCACGATCGCATCGATCCTAAACGGCAACTGTGCGCGACAGCGGCGGAAGCAGTCTCGCAGGTGGTTCAATGCCAAGTCGGTCGCCAGTATGGGGGCTCTGTCATGCGTTACGACGGTGTAGAAGTAGGTTCCACCGGGCACTCGTGCGCGGCGGTAGTTGGGCATGCTGTGCTCCCTTGGCTAGAGCGGCTGTGGAACGCTTGTTGGATGGACGTGCGTCAGGCACAGCCTGACCTACTCTGTAGATGATCGTCGCCTACCGCATCACAAGCCACAGCAGCGCGCCGATCGTTGGCGCGAGGAGGCCCGCGGCGACGAGCACGCCGACCGATTGGTTCAGCTTCCGCTCCCACGGGCTGCGGGCGGCTTCGGCGGTTTGGCGGTCGCGGGCGAGGCCGCGCCATTGCTCGAGGTACTTCTTGTAGCGCGACAGGTCCTTGTCGAGCTCCGCCTGCGCGGCGAACGCCATCGCGCGCATCTGCCGCGCGCCGCGGAGGATCTTGCGGGCGAGGCTGATCTTGAAGCGGCGCGTGGCCTCTTGGCGGTCGGCGTTGAGCTCGGCCTCGCTGCAGCCCTCCTCGGGCTTGTACTCGAACCGCTCGGCCATCCGGTCGCGCCAGGCGATCATCTCCATCGTCACGGCCGGCGTGAGGCCGGGCACGCCGGTCAGCAGGTCCTTCTGCACCTGGAAGGCCGAGTCGATGCCGTACGACTGGAGGATGGCGATCTGCTGCGGGGTGAGGCCGGGGATGCGGCGGCGGTAGTCGCGGATCGCGTAGCTCTTGAGGTGCTCTTCGCGTTGCTCGATGCGGAGCTGCTCGAGGATGGTCTGGAGGTCCTCGGTCTCCGACTTGTAGCGCTCCACGCCGGTCGACACGCTGGCCGCGTAGGCCTCGTATTCTTGGCGGCGGCCGTCGTGCGCGGCGGTGATCGAGCGGGCGCCGACGCGGAGCTGCTGGAGCTTCTCGTCGAGCTCCGCGTCGCGGCGGTCGACCTCTTCCCGGCGCGAGCGGCCGGCGCCGGCGAAGGCCAACGCGCCGGCCGTGGCGAGCGACCCGGCCGCGCCGACGGCCAGCACCGGCCAGTAGAACGCGCCGGCCAGGCAGAGCCCCGCCGAAGCGATCCACCCGCCCGCCAGGTAGTCGGCCGCGCCGAGCGGCGGCGCCTTCTTGGGCTTCACCAGCAGCGGCAGCTTCGGCAGCTTCAGCGCGCCCGAGGGGATCTCGGGGAAGTGGATCGCCTTGACCTTGGCGAGCTGCTCGTCGAGCGCGGCCAGGCGGGACTCGCTGGAGCCGTCGGCCAGCGCGACGTTGAGGAAGAAGGTTGGCCCACCGGCGTTCTCGATGCGGCACCACGGGCAGTCGAGCGAGGCCGACGCGTACACGTGGGCCGGCTCGAACTGGCACGACTGGCGGTGGCGGATCACCTTCTCGAGCTCGGCGACCCACTCCTCGGGCTGCGGCCGGAGGGCCTTCTCGTCGGGCGTGCGGAACGCGCGTTCGAACAGCTCGCCGATCGTGGGGGGCAGGTCGTCCATGCCGAGCGTGGCCGGCGGGGGCTCGACCTGGGTCTCGGCGGTGTGCTTGGAGTACGCGAAGCGTCGCTCGGCGATGGCGCGCTCGATGGTCATGTCCCCCTCGCCGAGGAACCGGCCGGCGAACGGGTGGCGGCCGACGAACAGCAGGTGGAAGACCAGGATCGCCAGGCCGAACGCGTCGTGGTTGGGGGTGCGGTCGACCTCGATGAGCTTCTGCGACTGCAGCTCCGGCGGCGTGAAGTGGGGCGTGCCGACCGGGCAGCGGAACACGTGGCCGCGGTGCTTCACCTGGAACGAGTCGCAGTCGATCATCCGCACGCACATGCCGGAGTCGACCAGCAGGTTGCCTTGGTTGACGTCGCCGATGACGATGCCGCGCTCGTGCATCGTGGCGAACGCCGCGGCCAGGTTCCGCGCGGCCAGCACCAGGTGGCCCCACTGCGCGTGGGGGAAGACCCGCGTGCGGGCGGTGGTGCCGTACAGCTCGTGCAGCGCGTGCGCGTCGGCGACCTTGTCCATCAGCAGGCCGCGCACGCCCTTGGTGCGGGGGTCGAAGAGCAGGCCGCGGGGCCACGCGGCGATGGTCATCACGTCGGTCGCGCCGAGGGTGACCAGCTTGCGGAGCTTGCGGTCTTGGCGCTCGGGCAGGGGCGACTTGTGGTAGACCTTGGCGACCAGCTTCGGCGCGCCCTGCACGTCGAATACGGTCCCCTCGCCGCCCGAGCCGATCGCCTCGCCGAGCGGGACGACCTGGTCGGACGCGTCGTACAGCAGCGGCTTATCGAGCGGCTGCTTGAGCAGCGAGGACGACGGTCTTGTCATCGTCGGAACGGGATTTCATCGAATCGGAATCGAGCAGCCGCGCGAGCTCGGGCGCGAGCGCGGCTGGGTCGGCGGCAGAGCGTAGCACGTTGAACAACGGGTCGAAGAACGGCGCGTGGGGCGTCCGCTGTTCGAACGATAGAGCCAGCCTCTCGATTCCGTCCGTCAGCAGGGCGACGTCCGCAAAGTCTCCCTCGACCGCGGCGAACCGGAGGTTCCGGTCTAGCGGGTCGCCTGTCAGGAAGACCGTGGTGTTCGCGTACTCGCCCGAATGTGGCCAGAATACCACGCCGAGCACCCCGCCGCGACGCGCAACGATCGCGCCGTCGCCGATCTGCAGGAACGCCGCGTGCCCCGGCGACAGGCAGGCGAGGCAGAGCGTGGTCGCGTACTCGCGCGGGCTCTCGCTCCGCAGGTCGGCCAACTGCTCGATCCGGAAGCGGGCCTCCCGGCACCAAGCCAGGGCCTCTTCTTCGGTGAGGCCCTCGAACGAGCCCTGGTGGGCGTCGTAGTAGGCGGTGGCTAGCTCGACGACCGCTTCGCAAGCCAGCCGCGAGCCGTCGTCCGACCGCGAACCGGACCCCGCGCCGTCGGCCACGCACGCGACCAGCGACGACTCGCTCAGGCGCGAGAGCTCGCGCGTGAGGCAGCTGTCCTGGCACGGCGCGCCGGTCTTCTCGTGCGACGGCCCGGCGACACTCGCGGAGATGCTGCGCCACATGGGGGAGGGACTAGGGCTTAGGGACGGGGGAGGAGGGACGGGGGACGGGGAAAGCGCTGGCGCGTTGCTTGTGATGGGGCTTTGGAGGTTATGAGCCGGCGCCGGATCGTGACTAAGAAACGGGTTGGACTTGTCGCAAGATGCTTTCCCTCATCCCCCGTCCCCCGTCCCACGTCCCACGTCCCTCATCCCTCGTCCCGCGTCCCTCATCAAATCGCCGCCCAGCCAGAGGGGCCGCTGGTGGGGTCCTCCAGGGCGACCGCGTCGCCGGGGCTGGACCGCGACACGGCTTGCTGCGAGTTGGAGAGCCACGTGAACAGCTCGGCGAACTTCAGCCCCATCAGCCACAGCGGCTTGCGCGCGGAGATCTGCTTGAGGACCTCCATGTTCGCCCCCTCGACGCCCACGGCGAAGAAGCAGAAGGCCTTCTCTTTCTCGCCGGCCCCGACCTTGGAGCAGACCGGCTGCCAGTGGTCGTTCGGCTCGCCGTCGGTGATCAAGAAGATCCACGGGCGGTAGTAGGCGATGCCGTTTGCGCGGTACTGCTCTTTGCGCTGCTCGACCATGGTGATCCCTTCAAGGATCGCCTCGCCCATGGGCGTGCCGCCGATCGCGTCGAGCCGCGGGGGCTCGAAGTCCGGCGCGGTGACGAACTTCGTCTTGCGTTCGACGCGGCCGCCGAACGTGACGATCGCCACCTCGACCCGCTTGCTCGCCAGCGGGTCCTTCATCAATTCTTCACGGTAGATCTTCAGCCCCTTGGAGAGCTCGATCAGCTTCATGCCCGACATCGAGGTCGACGTGTCGACCAGCAGCACACAGGGCACCCGCGGCTCGGGGTTCTCGGCGAACTCGACACTGCTAAAGGCGCTCTCGGCGCTGAGTTGGTCCATCGCGTTTGTTATCCCCACGCGGCTTGTGGCGGGCGCCGCCCCCCGGGTCTTGCCCCTAGGGCCCTAGCCTGGGTAATGCGGCCGGTTTAATCAACGCCGTAAACGGCGAATTCTCGTTGCGCTCCCGTTGGATCAACCGGCGCCACGTCGCGAGCGCCTAGTCGGCTACGAAACGAAACCAGTCCGCTACGAAACGAAACTTGAGCCGAACGCGCTAGCGTCGGGCGGTCGGAGCACGGCCCGCTACGCCTGGTTCGCCCGCGGCTAGCGCCGCCGGCTCAAGCAGTCACCTTGGCGGGCGTGGCGGGCTCGGCGGGCGTGGCGCTCTTGGCGTGTTGGCGGCTCCCTGCACAATCCGCGAAAGTGCTTGCTAGGAAACGGTTTGGGACCTGCGGCGCGATACGGTACGATTGCCGAGTCGGCCGTGTGGCGGGGGTGATTCGTCCATTTCGGGAGCATCTTGATGGACTCGCCCGATTTAGGGGTCGAAACCTCTAGCCCCCTGCCGGCGGCGCCGCCCCTCGCGGCGGTCCCGCTCGCGGAGGACGACCCGACCGGGCGGATCGACGAGTTGCTCGAAGCCTGCCTCGCGCAGTTCCTGCCGCTCGCGCCGGTCGCCGATCCAGGGCGGCTCCGCGACCACCTGCCGGCCGACGCGCCGCAGTACGCGGCGTTCCTGATGGCCGAGATGGTCAAGCTCGACATGGCCGCGCTCGCCGAGCGTGGCGTGGAGCCGCGGCTAGACGACTACCTCGACGCCGCGCCCGACCTGCTGCCGCGCGACCGCACCCCGTTCGACCTGGTGATCGAAGAGTTCCAGCTCCGCCGCGAGCTGGGCCACGACCCGAAACGGACCGAATACGCGGAGCGGTTTCCCCAGCACGCCGACCTGCTAGAGCGATTCAGCTGCAACGCCGAGACGGTCGCCGCCGCCGGCAAACCGGCCGCGCCAGCCGAGCTGGCCCCCGGCGACCGGATCGACGACTTCGCCGTTGTCCAGCAGCTCGGCCGCGGCGCGTTCGCCCAGGTCTACCTCGCGCGGCAGCTCTCTATGCAGCGCCTGGTCGCGCTGAAGGTGTCGGCCGGCAAGGGGGACGAGCCGCAGGCGCTCGCGCAGTTCGACCACCCGAACATCGTGCGGGTGTACGACCAACGCGCGATGGACGACGGCGCCACGCACCTGCTCTACATGCAGTACCTGCCCGGCGGCACGCTGGCCGACGTGGTCAAGCGCGTGCGCTGGAACGGCCCTTCGCTGCGCAGCGGCCGGATGCTCCTCGAAGCGGTCGACGACAACCTGCTGAGCGCGTCGCAGCAGCGGCCCGAGGATTCGTCGCTGCGGGAGTGGCTGGCGGAGGCCAACTGGCCCGTCACCGTGGCGTGGCTCGGCGTGCAGCTCGCCCACGCGCTGGACGAGGCCCACCGCCGCGGCGTGTTGCACCGCGACGTGAAGCCCGCCAACGTGCTGCTCTCGCCCGAGGGCGTGCCCAAGCTGGCCGACTTCAACGTGAGCTTCGCCGGCGCGGCGGGCCGGGCCGGCGCGGCGGCGACCCTCGGCGGCTCGATCGGCTACATGGCGCCCGAGCACCTGGCCGCGATCGGCGGCCAGCCCGGCGCCACCCCCGAGGGCGTGCGCGAGCGGGCCGACCTGTACTCGCTGGCCGTGCTGCTCTGGGAGCTGTGGCAGGGCCGGCGGCCGTTCGCCACCCAGGGGCAGGCCGACTGCTGGACGACCGCCCTGCGGCAACAAGCCGACGCGCGCGGCGAGCCGCTCGTCGAGCCGGAGCGGACCCGCGCGGGCGGTGTGGAGGACCCGAGCGAGCGCGTGCTCGAAGGCACGCTCCGCCGCACGCTCGACGCGGACCCCGACCAGCGCCCGGCGACCGGCGCCGAGCTGGCCGGCCGCTTGCAACTGGCCTTGCACCCCGAAGCGGCCGAGCTGTTCGACCCGCCGTCCGACTCGTGGCGCGCGTGGCTGTTCTCGCTGCCGGCGATCCTGCTGATCGCGCTCGCCACGCTCACGCCGAACATCGCCGCGGGGCTGTTCAACTACTTCTACAACGAGCGCGAGATCATCGGCCTGCACCCGGAGATGAAGCGCGACTTCGTGTGGCTGTCGACCTGCGTGAACGCGACGTTCTTCCCCCTCGGCGGCGCGATCGCCGCTTGGGTCGGCGTGGCGGTCGCGCGCGCGGTCCGCCGCGCGAAGCGCCGCGAGGGCGCCCGGCCCGACGACCTGCGGCGGCTGTTCTTGCTCCCTTACCGCGGCGCGTGGATCGGCGGCGCGTTGTGGGCAGCGGCGAGCCTGATCTTCCCTATCGTGCTGTCGGTCCTGCACCCGGCCTTCCCCACGACCGAGGCGGCCCACTTCTGCCTGTCGCTCTTGGTGTGTGGCGCGGTGGCGGCCGTGTACCCGTACTTCTTGCTGGTGACGCTGGTCACCGCGGTGTACTACCCGCGGGTCGTGCGCCAGTCGATGACCGACCCGGAGTTCGACGCGCGGGGCGAGGCCCTGCGGCGCGACGGCGAGCGGTTCCTCGCGGCCGCGGCCGTCATCCCGCTGGTGACGATCCTGCTGTTGGTGGGCCACGGCTCGGACAGCATGGCCGACCTGATCGTGTACACGGTGCTCACCACGCTGCTGGGGCTGTTCGCGTCGTTCCACGCGTACCGCTACGTGCTCGGCGTGTGGGCGCGGATCCGCCCGGTGCTGTCCCAGCGCCGCAAGGCCGGCGCCCCGGACGTTTGGGACTCGATCGGGTGAGGGAGGCGCCCGCGGATGACGCGGGCGGAGGCGGTAGGCTGTAGGCTGTAGGAAAAGGTGGGGCGCCAACCGGCGAAGCCGATTCGCACCGCTGAGTTGGATTGCGAGTCGGCCGTGGCGGCGCGTTGGTCCTCGGCGCCGGGCGCCCGACGGAGTGCAACCTCTGAGCCTCGGGCGTCAGCCCGGGGAGCGTGCGACTGTACCGCGCTGGCTACCGGTGCCGCGCGACGCGCTCCCCGGGCTAATGCCCGAGGCTCGGGAGTCTTCGCTTGGCTGTTCTCGTCGGGCGATGAAACGGCCAAGCCGTCGGGCGATGAACCGGCCAAGCCCGTTCGCACAATCAAGGCCAGCGCTGGACCCGGGCGCATGATCGGCCGTGGTGCGATTCCGCTGCGCGGGATAGCGCCCTACATTCGCGCACGCCGCCCCTTCGGGCGCCGGCCTGGGAACGCCGCGCGGGGCGTCAGGCGATCTCGGGGATCGCGTACTTGTCGCGGTAGTCGCGTTTGACGATCTGCTGGGCCGCTTCGGGGAGCGCGCCGCGGACGGCGCCGGTGTTGGGGTCGACGCGGATCGTGTCGCTCATCACGAACGGCGCGCTGTCGACTTGCAGGCCGTGGTCCTCCATCCAGCCACGCACCGCGCCGAGCGTGCGGCCCCACGCGGACTCTTCGCCGGCGGCGGAGAGCGCGTCGTGGCCGGGGGCGTCGTCGCCGGCGAGGAAGGCCAGGTTGCCGTAGTGGCACCAGGCGGTCGACGCGTGGCCTTGCTCGAGCGGCGCGTTGAGCAGGCTCGGCTCGTTCTCGCGCACGGCCTTCACGAAGTTGCCCGCGTGGTGCGGGTGGCCCGAGTCGCCTTTGAAGCGGCGGATCACGTTGCCTTGGCGGTCGTACGCGACCCCCTTACCGCGTTGGCCCTCGTAGTGGCCCCCTTCGGCGTAGACCACGTAGCCGGACTCGACCCCTTCGATCATCGGCTTGGGCTTGCCCTTGGGGGCGGGGAGGTTGTTGACCACGCAGGTGACCGGCGTGCCGCCGCAGTCGAGCAGCATCGCGTGGACGTTGGGCGTCTGGCCGGCGTCGTCCCACACGGCCCGCGCGCCCAGCGCGACGGCCGAGCTGGGGAAGCGGACCGAGTCGCGGAACACGACGTTCCGCACGTCGTCCAGCAGGTGCACGCCCCAGTTGCCCATCTCGCCGTCGCCGGTGGTCCAGTCCCAGTGCCAGTCGTAGTGCAGCTCGTTGCGGTACAGCGGCTGCGGCTGGCTGGGGCCGAACCAGCGGTCGAGGTCGACCGAGTCGGAGACCTGCAGCGGCTCGGCGCGCTTGCCAATCGGCCCGCGCGGTCCCAAGCGGCAAGCAACCACGCCCTGGATCTCGCCGAGCGCTTTCTCCTCGTGCAAGAAGCGCTTGATCTCCCCTTGCATCGGGTCGCTGCGTTGCTGCGTGCCGATTTGGGCGATCTTGCCGGAGCGCTCCACGGCGGCGAGGAGCTGCTCTTGTTGCCACATGTCGTGTCCGAGCGGCTTCTCCACGTACACGTGCTTGCCGGCTTGGACCGCGTGGATCGCGGCCAGGCAGTGCCAGTGGTTGCACGTGGTGACGACCACCGCGTCGATCGACGGGTCGGCGAGCAGGTCTTCGTAATTCGTGTGCCGCGCGGCGACGTTGTGCTTGGCGGCCTCGGCGTCGACCCGCTCGCTGTCGACGTCGCACATCGCCGCCAGGCGCACGCCCGGCACGGCCGCGAACGCGTCGGCCATCTTCTCGCCCCGGCCGCCCATGCCGATCATCCCCACGTTGATCCGCTCCCCGGGCGTGGAGAGGGCGCGGTCGGCTGCCAGCGACAACCCGCCCGAGGCGAACGCCACTCCGCCGAGCGACGCGGATTTGAGGAACTGGCGGCGGCTGGATCGGAGCATGACGAGTCGGGGGTCCGGAGAAGAGGTTGGGCGGTTCGTGAGCCTTTTCGGCTCCCCAGTCTACTCCGGCGACGGTTGAAAATCAGCCGAGGGCGGGAGGCCGCCGCGGGTGCTAGCGGCCTCCCGCCCCGGCGTGCAGCACGACTGGAGGCCTCAGAGCCGCTGGGCGACCGCCTCGGAGTTCTCCGCGTCGAGGCCGAAGCTCTCGAGCGCCGAATCGATCGACGACGGGACCGACTCGCCAGGCGCGGCGGGCTCGACGGGCGCGACGGGCTCGACGGGCTCGACGGGCGCGGCGGGGGGCGCCGCCTCGGCGAGCGGCTCTTCGGCGATCGCCTGTTGCGGGATGTCTGCGCGGCAGACCAGGTGCAGGTTGTTCGCCTCGTCGGTCTCCATGTAGCGGTCGCACGCGTCGATCGCCACGAGCAGCTTCTGGAAGCCGACCGGCGCGCCGCCATTGGCGCCCATCGCGAGCGCTTCGGGGGGGAGCGTGATGTCGACTTCGACCGTCGCGCCGGCGGGGATCTCGGCGATCTTGACGGTGGCGGTCGGGTCGCAGGGGCGGATCGGGCCGAGCAACGCGACGAGCGAGACCGACACGTCGCACACGGGGCGCCCGGAGTTGTTCGTGACCGCGACAACGAACGTCGGCGGGCACGACGGGTCGCCGGGCGCCTCGGTGAGGGCGGCCAGGCAGAGGTCGCCGAACTCTTCGCCGGGCAGCACGAACGAGCCGTACGGCGAGGCGACGACCGTGTCCGGGCGGCCGAGCGTTTGGCCCTCGAGCGGGCCGTAGCGCATCAGCAGGTCGAGCACGTGCTCGCAGCCCGGCGCGCCGGTCAGGGCCGAGTGCAGCGGCTGCCCCGGCAGTTGAGCCGCCGCGGGGGCGCCGATCACGGCGACCGCCAGCAGGGCGAAGGGCTTCGTGAGGTTCATCGGTAAGTCTCCTGTTTGTCTCCGCGCGAGGGGGGGCGGAGGTGGGGATTAAAAAAGGCCCGGCGACCACGTCGCCGTGTGTCGCCGGGCCGAGGGGAGTTGGGGAGTCCGCCTGACGGGGCGGCGAAGCGAGCTAGGGCGTGTCCGGCGGGCTGCCGCGTGGGGATCGGCTCGCCTTGGCCCGGAGAGGTTTCGCTTGCCGCCGCGTGGGGCGTCGCTCCTTGAAAGTGGGAGTCGGTCGACGCGGGGGGGCTCAGTAGCAGCCCCAGTAGTGCGTGATCACCGGGGCGCAGTAGCTGTAGCAGCGGACGATCGGCCGGTGGCAGTAGTACGGCTGGCAGTAGTTGTAGCAGTGGCCGAACGAGCGGTAGCCGTAGCCCGAGTAGCCGCCCCAGCCCCGCCATCCGCAGCTGCGGTAGCCGCCGAACCGCCGGAAGCAGGCCTCGATGGCGTCGGTCTCTTCGCCGGCTTCGGCCGACAGGCCGTCGACGTCGACCCCGTCGAGGTCGAACTCTTCGATCGCGATGTCGGCCGAGGCGATCGAGTCGACGCTGGCGGTCGAGAGCTCGTCCATCAGGTCGCCGGCCTTGGCCGAGCCGCTGACGAGGACCATCGTCGCGAACAGGAAGGTGACTTGCTTGAGCATCGTCGTGTCTCCGGTGCGGCAGTGGGTGGGTGAAAGGCCGTCGAGGAGCCTGCCGTGGTCTCGTCGTGGCCGGTGAGAGCCGTGTTTGCGTCTCTGCCGGACCAAGCGACGGGCCGCGCGATGCGTTACCGAGGCGTTCTCGGATTTTTTTGTTTTGCCCACGGATCCCACGAATCGACGCGAATCTCGGGAAGCGAGCCGTCGGCTTCGCCTGGCGGCGCTACCGCATCTGGATTCGGGCGAGGCGGGTCGGCGGCCCCCCCACGCGCGCGGCGCGGTTTGATTGGCGAGGGGTCGCTCGATTCGCGGGCTGTCTATTGCGCGTAACAAAGCAGCGACGGCGCCGCTGGGGAGATTGGCCCAACCCTATCCCCCACCTGCTAACGCGGAGTCCGCCATGCGACGCTCCCTCTGCCTCGCGCTGCTCGCCCTGCCCTTGTCCGCCACGTTCGCCGCGGCGGGCGAGGACGATTTGTTTAGCTCCGTCGCGGTCGAGTCGGTCTTCGCCGGCTCGGCGGCGCGCTCGGCGGGCGAGCCGACGGCGGCCAGCGCCGACGCCGCTGTGCGGGTGACCAGCGCGGCGCAGCTCGCCGAGCTGTGCCGGTCGATCGGCATGAAGCCCGAGCGCGTCGACGCCAAGACCGTCGCCACGACGCTCGCCCACGGCGAGTGGAAGATCCCGCTCACGCTCCGGGCGGCGGTCGACCGCGACCGTGTCGACCTCGTGCTCGGCCTCGCCACCCGCAAAGACGCCGACGCCTGGAAGTCCGACAAGCTGCTCGAGCTGATCGCCGCGCCGGACACCGGCGGGGCGTACTTTGCGCTCGACCGGACCAAGAACCAGCTCCAACTGCGGCAGAGCCTGCCTGCGCGGGCGCTGAGCGGGGCGGAGCTGGCGCGCGAGCTGACCGAGATGGCCGAGCTGGCCGTGTCGCGCGAGTCGGCCTGGTACACCGAGGAGAAGAAGGCGGAAACCACGGCGAAGACGCCCGATAGCCGGCCGGCGACGCTCGACGGCTCTTGGGTGGCCGACCTCGGCTCGGGCGAGGCGTTCGCTATCCGGCTGGCCGCCGGGCGGTTTGCGCTGGCCCACGTGAAAGCGGGCCGCACCACGACTTCCAAAGGGAAGGCCGAGCAGGCGGGCGACCGGCTCAGCCTGGTGGGCGACAGCGGCGTGACGATCCGCGGCACGGTCTCGGGGGCTACCTCGGCCGGCTTCGAGCTGGCCCTCGCTAGTGGCCGCAAGCTGTCGTTCAAGAAAGCGGGCAAGTAGCGGTCGCGGCCACCCTCGGTCCAACCGAAGCGATTCGTAACCGGAGCCGAGGGCAGATGCCCTCGGAGTGCGCTTACGTCGAGGCTCGCTGAGCGGGCTGGTGCGACGCTCCGAGGGCTGATGCCCTCGGCTCCGGTGTCTTTTGGCTTGGCTGATCTCCGCTGCTCGGCTTTGAGCCGATTCCGCTAGCGGCTTGTAACACCCGGCCTGGCTCTCCGCTGAGTCTTTCAGAACCCAATCAAGGCCGCGGCCCAAACGAAGCCGCGGCGGCCAACCCAAGAACACGACCCGGAGGCCCAAGCCATGTCCCGTTTCAGCCCTCAAGTCCGATCCCTCGCTCTGGCCCTCGGCGTGCTGCTCGCCGCCGGCGGCTCTGCCTTGGCCGACGCCGATAACTACCGCCGGGCGCTCGACGCCACGACATGGGTCCTCTCTAAGAACAGCGAGGGGACCTCTAGCGGCACCGGCGTGCTGGTCGACAAGGAACGCAAGCTGGTGATCACCAACGCCCACGTGGTCGGCGACAGCCGCAGCGCGGTGGTCTTCTTCCGCGACCTCAAGGACGACCGCCCCGTCGTCGAGAAGGCGCACTACCTGGAGAACGTCCGCAAGCTGGGCGTTCGGGGCCGGGTCGTGGCGGTGGATCGCAAGCGGGACCTCGCGCTGGTGGAGCTCGATAAGTTGCCCGAATCGGCCGCCGCCCTCGAGCTGGCCGAGGAGAGCACCTCGCCGGGCGTGTCGATCGACTCGATCGGCAACCCCGGCGCGAGCGAGGCCCTGTGGGTCTACACGTCCGGCAAGGTGCGGAGCGTGTACCTGAAGCGGTTCCGCACCGGGGCGGGCGAGCACGAGTTCACCGTCGTCGAGACCCAATCGCCGCTCAACACGGGCGACTCGGGGGGGCCGGTCGTGGGGCCGGACGGCAAGCTCGTCGGCGTGGTCCAGGCGATCAGCAAGAAGGGCTCGTTGATCAGCTACTGCGTGGACATCACGGAGGTCAAGGAGTTCCTGGCGAGCGACTGGAAGCCGGCCCCCCTGCCGATCGCCGACGTGCTCGACAAGACCGACCTGGGCGCCACGCAGCACGAGACGGGCCACTTCCGCGTCGAGGTCGCCGCCGAGGGCGACGCGAAGCAGGAGGTCTTCATCACCAAGGAGACCGAGTACTACGGCCGCGCCGACGTGCGGAAGATCTGGAGCCTGGCCGCCACGCTCGACGCGGACCCGTCGGCCGACACCATGCGGCGCCTGCTCGAGCAGTCGGCCCGCACGAAGCTGGGCGGCTGGTCGATCGAGCAAGACACGTCCGGCAAGCGGCTGCTGATCTACGTGGTCAAGATCGACGCGACCGCCACGCCCGACTCGCTGGCCAGCGTGATCAAGTACACCGGCAAGATCACCGCGGCGATGAAGAAGGAACTCGAGCCGAAAAAGGCGAAGGCGACCGCCAGCGAGACCCTCGCTAGCTGGCTCGCCGACTGACGGGCCTCGGGCCTCGGGCTTCGGGATTCGGGATTCGGGATTCGGGGGCTTGGGCTTCGGGCTTCGGGGGCTTGGGCGCGGGATTTGTCCCGAGGCCTGAGGCCCGAAGTCGGAAGCCCCACCAAACCTTGGGTTGGCCCGAGAGGGGGCGCTTCGGCCGGAGACGGCCGGGGCGTCCCCTCTCGTATTTTTGGCCCACGAATCGAGCGGATCCTCGCGGGTCCAGGCCCCTGGCGGCTAGCCGGGGCGTCGGCGGCGACGCCCGGCCGATTCGCGTCGATTCGCGGGTTTTTCGAGATCTTCGAAAAAGCCGGTAGCACCGTCGCGGCGCCCCCGCTTGGCCTTACAGACGGGGACAACAAGCCCCGCAGCCAACCCCAACGAATCGCTTACCCAAGCCGAAAGGAACCCAAGCCATGTCTCGCTCGCTCACTCGCCCGACGCTCGCCGCCCTGTCGATCGCCCTGACCGCGCTGCCGGGCGCCGACGCGAATGCGTTCGGCTGCGGCGGCGGGGGCGGCGGACGCAGCTCCGGGCGGCTGTCGATCGCCTACAGCCGTAACGTGCCCCACATGCGGTCGCACGCCCCGAAGCAGAACTACCACCACACGCCCAGCTACAACCACAACGTCTACCAACAGCCCGTCTACCAGCAGCCCGCCTACCAGCCGCCGCAATTCCAGCAGCAGCCCCAGTTTCAGCAACCGCAGCCTCAGCAGCCGGCCATCCAGCAGCCCGCCGTGCAGCCGCGGATCGTGCAGCAGCCCGCCCAGCCCCAAGCCGCGCCGCAGCCGTCGGCTCAGCAGTCGGCCCAGCAGTCGGCCCAGCAAGCGGCCCTCGACGCATTGGCCTCGCTCGGCGGCGGACAGGCGACGGCGTCGATCCCGCAGTTTGCCCCCGCCCCGCAGCCCGACGCCGCCGGCCACATCGGCGCCTGGACCGCCACGCTGCCGGGCGACAACCGGGTCGAGCTGGTGCTCAACGCCGACGGCACGTTCAAGTGGACGGCCAACAGCAAGGGCAAGGTCAGCACCTTCGACGGCGTGTTCACCGTGACCGACGGCCGGCTGACCCTGGTCCGCTCCGGCGACCAGCAGCAACTGGCCGGCGCCTGGACAGCCGAGGGGGCGGGCTTCCGCTTCAACCTCGGCGGCGACGGGGACAGCGGCCTGTTGTTCGCTCGCGGCTGAGCCGAGGCCCGGACCAACAACGCACGAAGGGCACGAAGGGAAACCTTCGTGCCCTTCGTTTGTTTGGCGCGGGCGGCTCAGGCCCTCCTTCGCCGGCTAGCGGCGACCAGCGACATCGCCGAAACGAGCAGCGCTACCCCGGTCGGCTCGGGAACGATCTCGAAGCCGATGCGGATCACGGGCGTGTCGGCGCTCAGCAGGCCGGCGTCGAACGTGTAACCCGCGGCGGTCTCGAGGCCGTCGAACGCGGCCAGGTCGGCGAAGTTGAAGGTGACCGGATCGTTCTCGTCTTCGCGCTGCGCGTTGTTCCCGACGACGAGGAACGCGGCGTTGAGGGGGTTCTCGGTCTCGGAGCCCGCGTCCCAGATGCGGCTGGCGTCTTCGACGATCTCGTTCAAGATCAAGTTGCCGTCGGCGTCGAACACCTCGAACGCGAAGGGGCTATCGTTGCCGAGGAAGTGGTCGTTCGACGGGACCACCATCGTGGCGAACGTGAAGTAGCGGTTCGCGGGGTCGATTTCGAACACCGCCGACGCGACGTCCCCCGGGCGGAACGGCGGGATCTCTGGCCCGAGCACGCTGCCGAGGTCCGCGTCGGGCTCGGCCGCCTCGAAGGCTGGGAACCAGGTCGCACCCGACCCCCCTTCGGCGATGCTGACGATCGGCGCGTCGGCGATCGACGCGGCGCCCAACAGCGGCGCCGGCGAGCCGACGTCGAACGCGTCGAACGTGCCGTCGCCGAAACCGAACCGCAGCGGTGCGATCGCCACGCTACCCGCCGGCGCGAGGTTCTCGACCGTTATCCGCACCTGAACGGCGGCCGCATCGTCGGTCGCCCAAAAGGCCGCCGTGAGGGCGGTCGCACCTAGCAAGCTTTTCGCGCTGAATCTCATTCTGCTTCTCCTCGTCCGGGTGTCGCTTAGCGCCGCGGCGACCATCGCCACGACCGTCGTAGCGACAGTCGAACGCGGAAAAGCCGAGACACAAGCAACTTCCGCGCGCCGCCGCCGCGGAGGGTGAGGTGGGGCACAGAAGGCGAGAATCAACCGCCGATCAGCGATGCTTGGCCCGCTCGGCTCTCCAGGATCGAGAACCACCCAGACACGAGAGACACGGATGGAAGCCCTTCACGGGCATACCCTTCTTCGTGCCCTTCGTGCCTTCGTGGTTCTCTTTCGCCGCGCTCAGTCGCGCGAAGGCCGCACGTCTTCGAGCTGCTTCTCCAACAGCCGCACGCTGCGGGAGAGCAGCACACGCACGGCCACGTCGGTCTTGCCGAGTTTGGCCGCGATCTCTTTGGTCGGCATGCCTTGGCCGTAGCGCATCTGGATGACGGCTTGCTGCTCTTCGGACAGGCCGCCGACGGCCTCGTGCATGCGCTCGACCCGCACGTCGCGGCTGAAGGCAGCGCTGGGCGAGGTGATGCTCGCGGCGAGGATCGCCTCGATGCCGCCGCCCGCGTCGTCGCCACCCGGGCCGTGCAGCGACTGCCGGCGCCCCGCGTCGCGACGCTGCGCGCCGAAGTGGAAGCGGTGCGCGTCGATCACGCGCCGGCGGGCGATCTCTTGCAGCCACTGGACCGGGTCGTACTGGTCGAGCGGCGCGGTTTCGAGGCTCGACAGCGCGGTCGCCGAGACCTCTTGCACCAGGTCGTCGGGCTCCACGACCGACAACAGCCGCTCGCTCATGATCGACCGCACGAAGCCGGTCAGCCGCGGCCGCTGCGAATCGATAAGCAGGGCCAGGGCCTCGCCGTCGCGCCGGCGGACACGCTCGACGAGTTCTTCCTCGGTCATCGGCTCGGCTCCGGAGGCATCGGCGTGGCAAGCCGGGGCATGGTAATCGATCGAGCGAGCCGCCTGAACAACAAGGCCGAAGTGGCTAGTGAGCCAAGCTCAGCGGCGCCGCTGGCGAGGCGGTTCGAACGCCGAGGCTGCTTGGCACAGCCGTTGCCATTCAGACCAGCGAGACAGCCTGGGAAGAACGGCTCCCCGTCGTCGAATCGGCGTAAGCGGCGGCGAAAACCGGTCGAAGGCTCCGCGGCGCGGCGCGATTTTGCGGCGCCGGCTGCCTAAATGCTGCGCATCCAACGCCTTTTTTCGCAACACGCCTCGATCCGGGGGCGGCCCGACCATTAGGCTGCGGGGGAGCTTCGGCTGCCGACGGGTCTCTCCGCGATGCTCACCGCTTCGGGTGGCCGACGCCCGCTGACGCGCCCGGCAGGCCTCGACAGCCAGCCGCCGCAGCCGCCCCCCGACCGTCCCTTACCTGGGCCACCGCGCATGTATCAGACGCAAGGCTTCGACGAGATGTTCACCCGCGACGGCGAGCCCCAGGCGCCGTGCCGGGCGTTCGTGGACCGGCTGCAAGAGTTCACGATCGACGAGCTGAAGAACCGCCAGATCGCCGCCGAGCTGCACCTGAACAACATGGGGATCACGTTCAACGTGTACGGGCACGAGGCCGGTGTCGAGAAGGTTTGGCCCTTCGACGTGCTGCCGCGCATCATCGGCGACGACGACTGGCGCCTCGTGGAGGCGGGCCTGAAGCAACGCGTCACGGCGCTGAACCTGTTCATCGACGACATCTACAACGACCAGCGGATCATCGCCGACGGCGTCGTGCCGATGCACCTGATCCAGAGCGCGTCGAGCTACCGGCCCGAGCTGCGCGGGTTCAGCCCGACGAACAACGCTTGGTGCCACATCAGCGGCGTCGACCTGGTGCGTAACCGTGATGGCACGATCTACGTGCTGGAGGACAACCTCCGTTGCCCGTCGGGCGTGAGCTACGTGCTCGAGAACCGGGAGATCATGAAGCGGACGTTCGCCACGGTGTTCCAAGGGATGAGCGTCGCGCCGGTCGACCAGTACCCCGAGCGGCTGCTGCAGACGCTGCTGGACTGCGCGCCGCCGTCGGCCGAGCGGCCGCAGGCGGTGGTGCTCACGCCGGGCGTTTACAACTCGGCGTACTTCGAGCACACGTTCCTCGCGCAGCAGATGGGCGTGGAGCTGGTCCAGGGCGTGGACCTGGTGGTGAGCTCGGACGACGTCGTCTACATGCGCACCACGCAGGGCATGCAGCGGGTGGACGTCATCTACCGCCGGATCGACGATGACTTCCTGGACCCCGAGTGCTTCCGGCCCGACTCGATGCTCGGCGTGCCGGGGCTGCTGCGTGCGTGGCGGGCGGGCAAGGTAACCCTGGCCAACGCTCCGGGCACCGGCGTGGCCGACGACAAGGCGGTTTACGCGTACGTGCCGGAGATCATCCGCTACTACCTGAGCGAGGAGCCGCTCCTCGAGAACGTGCCGACTTACACGTGCTGGGAAGAGAAGCAGCGAGAGTACGTGCTGTCGCACCTGCACGAGCTGGTCATCAAGCCGACCAACGAGTCGGGCGGCTACGGCATCGTGCTCGGGCCGCGTGCGTCGGAGGCGGACCTCGAAGCGGTCGCCGAACGGATCCGGGCCAAGCCGCGCGAGTACATCGCGCAGCCGATGCTCGAGCTCTCGACCGCGCCCACGCTGACCGACGGGGACCTCGAGCCGCGTCACATCGACCTGCGGCCCTTCGTGCTCGCCGGCAAGGACATCTACGTGATGCCCGGCGGGCTGACGCGAGTGGCTCTGGTGAAGGGGTCGATGATCGTCAACTCTTCCCAGGGTGGCGGCAGCAAGGATACCTGGGTGCTGCGCGAGTCCAACGGCCACGGCGCGGCGAACGGCCACACGCAGCCCGCGACGGCCCAGCCCTCGACGGCCTAGCCCTCGACGGCCTAGCCCCCCGCGCGCCGGCCGCCGTGGTCTTGCCGCCCCGGCGCGCCGCCCTGACCAGCAAGCTCCTCAACCCGCGCCGCCCCGCCGGCGCCGAACAAGATGCTCAGCCGCGTCGCCGAATCGATCTACTGGATGAGCCGTTACGTGGAACGCGCGGAGAACGTCGCGCGGTTCATCGACGTGAACGACAACCTGACCCTCGGCGAGGGGGTCGACCTCGTCGAGCAGTGGGCGCCGCTGGTCTACACGACCGGCGACCAGGAGCTGTTCAAGGAGCTCTACGGCGAGCCCCACCGCGACGCGGTGCTGAGGTTCCTCGCGTTCGACCCGCGCAACCCCAACAGCGTGCTCTCCTGCGTGTCGGCCGCGCGCGAGAACGCCCGCAGCGTGCGCGAGTCGATCACCACGCCGATGTGGGAGCAGATCAACAAGTTCTACCTGATGGTCCAGCAATCGGCGCAAACCAGCCGGTTCATAACCGAGCCCAACCAGTTCTGCGACATGGTCAAGCACGCGAGCCACACGCTCGTCGGCGCGACCTACACGACCATGTCCCACGGCGAGGCTTGGCACTTCTCGCGCGTCGGGCGGCTGATCGAGCGGGCGGACAAGACCTCCCGGATCGTCGACGTGCAGTATTTCCACCTGCTGCCCGACGTGACCGACGTGGGCACGTCGCTCGACGTGGTCCGCTGGAGCGCCCTGCTGCGGTCCGCCAGCGCCCTGACGATGTACCGGCGTGTGCACGGGCGGATCACGCCGGACCGGGTGGCGGACTTCCTGATCCTGGACCGGGATTTCCCCCGGTCGATGCGGTTCTGCCTGATGCGCGTGCAGGAGTCGGTCTGCGAGATCACCGGCAGCCGCCCCGGCACGTTCCGTTGCCACAGCGAGCAGCTCGCCGGGCGGCTGCGATCGGAGATGGATTACACCAGTATCGACGACGTCGTCCAGCAGGGTATGCACGAATACATCGATCAGTTCCAGCAGCGGCTGAACCAAATCGGCGGCGGGCTGCACGCAGACTTTTTTACGCTGGAACGGGATGTCGATACCTGGCGCCAGAGCCAAACTCAACGCATGCTTCCCTGACCCCCCCGCCGCGACAACCGGCCCATCCCGCCGCCCTCCCCCGCCCGCCCCACCCGGCGGATCCCGCCCTGCCGCCAGAAAATGAGTATCCGCGTCGCGCTGCACCACCGCACCACCTACCACTACGAGCGACCGATCTCGATCGGGCCCCAGGTGATCCGCCTCCGCCCGGCGCCGCATGCGCGCACGCCGATCGAGAGCTACTCGCTCCGCGTCACGCCCGAGGAGCACTTCTGCAACTGGCAGCAAGACCCGTTCGGCAACTACCTTGCGCGGTGCGTGTTCACCAAGGCGGCGCCGAAGCTCGAGATCGAGATCGACCTGGTCGCCGCCCTGTCGGCCATCAACCCGTTCGACTTCTTCCTCGAACCGACCGCCGAGAAGTACCCGTTCCGCTACGACGACGAGACCGCGGCGAACCTCAAGCCGTACTTCGCGCTCGAGCCGGCCGGCGCGTTGATGCACCGGTTGCTGGGCGCCGTCGACCGCTCGCCGCGCAAGACGATCGACTTCCTCGTCGACCTCAACCAGCAGCTCCAACGCGACATCGCCTACCTGGTCCGCATGGAGCCGGGGGTGCAGACGTGCGAAGAAACGCTCACCAAGCGGAGCGGCTCGTGCCGCGACTCCGCGTGGCTGTTCTGCCAGGTGCTGCGGCACATGGGCTTCGCCTCGCGGTTCGTGTCGGGCTACCTGATCCAGCTCGCGGCGGACCAGAAGTCGCTCGACGGGCCGTCCGGCCCCGAGAGTGATTTCACCGACCTGCACGCCTGGACCGAGGTGTTCCTGCCCGGCGCGGGTTGGGTTGGGCTCGACCCGACGTCGGGCCTCTTCGCTGGCGAGGGGCACATCCCGCTGGCCTGCACGCCGCAGCCGACCTCCGCCGCGCCGATCACCGGCGGCCACGAGCCGTGCGGCGTGGAGTTCGGCTTCGCGATGTCGGTCGAGCGCGTGCACGAGGACCCGCGTGTCACAAAGCCGTACACCGAGGAGCAATGGGCCCGCATCGAGGCCCTCGGCCACGAGGTGGACGAGCGCCTCGTCAGCGGCGACGTGCGCCTGACCATGGGCGGCGAGCCGACGTTCGTGTCGATCGACGACATGGACGGCGACGAGTGGCAGACCGCCGCGGTCGGCCCCACCAAGCGCCGCCTTGCCGACGACTTGCTGCTGCGGCTGAAGCGTCGCTTCGGCGCCGGCGGCCTGCTGCATTACGGGCAGGGCAAGTGGTACCCGGGCGAGCAGCTGCCGCGTTGGGCCCTGTCCTGCTACTGGCGCGCCGACGGCGAGCCCGTCTGGGAGAACGACCAGCTGTTCGCCCGCGACGGCGCCTCCTACGGGCACACCACCGACGACGCGCGACGCTTCGGCCGCGAGCTAGCCGAGCGCCTGGGAGTGAACGCCGAGCACGTGATCGACGGCTACGAGGACGCCATGTACTACGCTTGGCGCGAGCGACGGCTGCCGGCGAACGTCGACGTGCGCGACGCGAAGCTCGACGACGCCGAGGAACGCGCGCGGCTCGCGCGGGTGTTCGAGCAGGGCGTGACCAGCTCGGTCGGCGTGGTGTTGCCCCTGCAGTACCGCTGGTGGGAGGCCCAGCCCCGTTGGCAGAGCGGCCCCTGGGTCGTGCGCTCCGGCGAGATGTTCTTGATCCCCGGCGACTCGCCGATGGGTTACCGGCTGCCGCTGCAGTCGCTGCTCTACGACAGCCGACCGGAGCACGCCACCGCGTTCCTCGAAGCCGACCCGTTCGAGGCCGAGCGCGAGCTGCCGGCCCGCCAGCACCTCCGCCGCCAGCTGCGCGTGCCGTCGGCCGTCGGCCACGGCGCCGGCGGCCCGTACGGGCCGTTCGGCCCCGGCGAAGACGGCGACTACGGCGACCACCACGGCGACGACAACGGCTACGCCCGCGGATCGGGTCCGGCCGAGCGCGAGCAGAGCGAGCGCCGCCGCAACCGCTTGCCCGAGAGCCTCCGCCCCGACACGCCCAAGGCCGACGTCAATTACAACGACCCGCAGGACTTGATCCGCACCGCGCTGTGCGTGGAGCCGCGGGGCGGCACGCTGCACATCTTCATGCCGCCGACCGAGCGGCTCGACGTGTACCTCGACCTGGTCGCGGCGATCGAAGAGACCGCCGAAGACCTCCAGACGCCCATCGTGATCGAGGGGTACCTGCCCCCGCACGACAGCCGCCTGAAGCACATCAAGGTCACCCCCGACCCCGGCGTGATCGAGGTCAACGTGCACCCGGCGAACGCGTGGGACGAGCTGGTCGACATCACGACCGGCGTGTACGACGACGCGCGGCAGAGCCGCCTGGGCACCGAGAAGTTCGACCTGGACGGGTCGCACACGGGCACGGGCGGGGGCAACCACGTGGTGCTCGGGGGGCCGACCGCGTCGGACAGCCCCTGGCTGCGGCGGCCCGACTTGCTGCGGAGCTTCGTGGGCTACTGGAACAACCACCCCTCGTTGTCGTACCTGTTCAGCGGCAAGTTCGTCGGCCCCACGAGCCAGGCGCCGCGGGTCGAGGAAGCCCGCGCGGACTCCGTCTACGAGCTGAAGATCGCCTTCGAGCAGGTCGCGAAGAACGAGCCCTGCCCGCCGTGGATGGTGGACCGGATCTTCCGCCACCTGCTGGTCGACGGCACGGGCAACACCCACCGCGCCGAGTTCTGCATCGACAAACTGTTCTCGCCCGACACCGCGTCGGGGCGGCTGGGACTGCTGGAGTTCCGCGCGTTCGAGATGCCCCCCCACGCGCGGATGAGCCTCACGCAGCAGCTGCTGTTGCGTTCGCTGGTGGCTCGGTTCTGGGAGCGGCCGTACGAGAAGCCGCTGGTGTCGTGGGGGACGTCGTTGCACGACCGCTGGATGCTGCCGCACTTCATCTGGCAAGACTTCGAGGACGTGATCACCGAGACCCGCGAAGCCGGGTACCCGCTCGAAACGGAGTGGTTCGCGCCGCACCAAGAGTTCCGTTTCCCGTTCGTCGGTTCGTTCACCCAGCGCGGCGTGACGGTCGAGCTGCGGCGCGCGATCGAGCCGTGGTACGTGCTCGGCGAAGAGGGGGCGCCGGGCGGCACCGCCCGGTACGTCGACTCGTCGGTCGAGCGGCTGCAGGTGAAGGTCTCCGGCATGACCGACCCGCGGCACGCGCTGGCGTGCAACGGCCGCCGCGTGCCGCTCAAGCCGACCGGGACCGAGGGCGAGTTCATCGCCGGCGTGCGGTACCGCGCGTGGCAGCCGCCGAGCTGCCTGCACCCGACCATCCCCGTCGACGGCCCGCTGGTGTTCGACCTGGTCGACGAGTGGATGGAGCGGTCGGCCGGCGGCTGCCAGTACCACGTGGGCCACCCGGGCGGACTGAACCCGACGACCTTCCCGGTCAACGCGCTCGAAGCGGAAACCCGCCGCGCCACGCGGTTCCTCGCTATTGGCCACACGGGCGGGCCGGTTATGCTTCCACCGGCTGACGAGAGCCCCGAATTCCCGTACACGCTGGATCTCCGACGCGGCAGGCCTTGATGCAGAGCCAGACCCCGTCGGCCGGCGGCTCATCCCCAACCCAGGGCGCCGCTCCGGCCGCGGTCTTCGGCCAGTACGCGATCGCGCCGGGCGCCTACGACGAGCTGATCGCTCCCGGCGGCGCCGTTCGGCCCGTGTGGGCGCCCGTGCGGGAGTACCTCGACCGGCTGGGCAAGGCCGAGTTCGCCCGCCGCTGGGCCCAGTCGCAGCGGCTGATCTACGAGAACGGCGTCTCGTTCAGCGCGTACGGCGACCCCGAGAACCGCCCCCGCCCCTGGGCGCTCGACCCCGCGCCGATGCTGCTCCACGAGGCCGAGTGGGAGGGGGTGTCGACGGGCCTCAGGCAACGCGCGCGGCTGCTCGAGCTGCTGCTGCAAGACCTGTGCGGGCCACAGAACCTGGTCCGCAGCGGCGTGCTCCCGGCCGACCTCGTTCTGGGCCACCCGGGCTACCGCCTGCCGCTGCACTGGGAGCGGCGCGCGGGCCGCACGCTCCCCACGATGCTCACCTACTACGCGGCCGACCTGGGCCGCGCGCCGACCGGCCAGTGGTGGGTCCTCGCCGACCGCACCGAGGCGCCCTCCGGCGCGGGGTTCGCGCTCGAGAACCGGCTCGTCACGTCGCGGATGCTCCCCGAGCCGTTCCGCGACCGCCGCGTCCGCCGCCTCGCGCCCTTCTTCTTGCGGCTGCAGCAGACGCTGCGCGAGTTGGCGCCCTCGGGCCGCAGCAACCCGACCGTGGCGATCCTCAGCCAAGGGGCGGCCCACCCCAATTACTTCGAGGACGCCTACCTGGCCCGCTACCTCGGCTACCAGCTGGTCGAGGGGGGCGACCTCACGGTCCGCAACCGCCAGCTGTGGATGAAGACCCTCGAGGGGCTCGCGCCGATCGACGTCGTCGTCCGCCGGCCCAACGCGGAGCTCTGCGACCCGCTGGAGCTCGGCGGCGAGTCGCCCGCCGGGGTCGCCGGCTTGCTAGAAACCCAACGCAACGGCGCCGTGGCGATCGCCAACGCGTGCGGCAGCGGCCTGGTCGAGTCGCCCGCTTTCATGGCCTTCATGCCGCGGCTCTGTCAGGCGCTGCTGGGCGAGCCGCTGAAGCTGCCGGGCGTGGCGACGTGGTGGTGCGGCGAGGAGAAGTCGCTCGACTTCGTGCTCGCCAACGCCGAGCGGCTGATCTTCAAGAAGGCCTACCGCCGCCGCGGCGAGGAGTCGCTGCTGCTCACGCGGCTGAACCAGAAGCCGCGTGCCGAGCTCGAGCAACTCATCCGCAGCGACCCCAACGCGTACGTCGCGCAGGAGCGGGTGCTCCGCTCGACCGCGCCGGCCTGGCGCGACGGGCGGGTCGTGCCGGTGCGGGTCGCGTTGCGCGCGTTCGCAGTGGCCTCGGGCGGCGACTACGAGGTCATGCAGGGAGCGCTGGCCCGCACGAACTCGGGCGGGGAGCCGCTCGAGGCGTCGATCCTCTCGGGCGAGGGGAGCAAGGACGTGTGGATCGTGGGCGAGTCGCCCGTGGAGAAGGTCACGCTGCTGCCGAGCGAGCAAGAGCCGGCCGAGCTGGTGCGGATCGGCGGCGAGCTGCCCAGCCGCGTGGCGGAGCACAGCTACTGGCTCGGCCGCTACATGGAACGCGCCGACGCGTACGCGCGGCTCGCGCGGATCGTCGTGACGCGGCTCACCAGCGAGCGCGACGCGTCGGAGTACCCCGAGCTGCCCGCGCTGGTGCGGGGGCTGGCCGAGCAGGGCCAGATCGAGGCCGGCCACGCGCTGGAGTCGATGCGCGACCTGCTGCCGCGGGTCGAGGGCGCCCTGGCGAGCGAGGTGCTCGACCACACGCAGCCCGGGTCGCTCAGCGCGACCGTCGACCGGATGTTCGCGTCGGCCGCCCAGGTGCGCGACCGCCTGTCGCGCGACACGTGGCGCATCCTGCTGCGGATCAGCGACAAGTTCCGCAAGCAGCGGACCGCCGAGGCGGACCTCACCGACCTGCTCAACCTGACCGACGAGCTGGTCGTCGACCTGGCCGCGATCGGCGGCATGGTCATCGAGAGCATGACCCGCACTCAGTTCTACCGGTTCCTCGATATCGGCCGCCGGCTGGAACGCGGCATCCAGGCCGCCGAGCTGATCCAAACGTGCCTCGTCGAGAGCGGCCCCCCCTGCCCCGAGCTGCTCGAAGCGCTGGTCGACTCGGCCGACAGCCTGATGACCTACCGCGCGCGGTACCGGGCCCGACTGACGCTCGCGCCGGTGCTCGACCTGCTGGTGACCGACGAGTCGAACCCGCGGAGCCTCGCGTATCAACTGAACACGCTCGAGCGGCACGTGGGCAAGCTGCCCCGGTCGGGCGAGGGGGAGCCGAACGCCTCGAACGAGCAGCGGCTCGCGTTGTCGCTCGCGCACGCGGTGCGGATGGTCGACGTGTCGGACCTCGCCGAGTCGTACGAGCTGGGCCGCGTCGAGCCGCTCAAGCGGTTGCTCGCCGAGGTGATCCGCGACCTTCCCGCGTTGTCCAACGCGATCGGCCTGAAGTACCTCGCCCACGCGGCCCCGCCGCGGCAACTGGCGCCGACATGAAGCCCGGCTCTCGGCTCTCGGCCGCTCCCAAGCAGCCGCAGCCGACAGCCGACAGCCGACAGCCCCCATGCTCTACCGCATCCGCCACACGTCGAAGTACCAGTACTCTCAGCCGGTCGCGGTGTGCCACAACCTGGTGCGGCTAGCCCCGCGGGCGGACGAGCGGCAGCGGGTGGTTTCTTATCGGCTGATCGTGTCGCCCGAGCCGTCGGACCAGGCGTCGCGGGAGGATTTGTTTGGCAACCGGGTCGAGTACTTCTCGATCCACGACGCGCACCGGGGCCTGTCGCTGACGTCGATGTGCGAGGTCGAGGTCGCCGCGCCGCCGGCCGAGCCGGCCGACGACCCGACGCCCTGGGAACAGGTTCGCGACCGGCTCCGCCGCGACAGCGCGGCGTTGCTCGACGAGTACCGCTTCGTTTTCTCGTCGACGCACATCCCGATCGACCAGCGGCTGCGAGACTACGCCGCGCCGGCCTTCACGCCCGGCCGGCCCCTCGGCGAGGCGCTCGACGCGCTCACCGCGCAGATCTACAAGGACTTCGAGTACAAGTCGGGCGCGACCACCATCGCGACGACGGTACACGAGTCGCTCGAGTCGCGTGTCGGCGTGTGCCAGGACTTCGCCCACCTGGGGATCGCGTGCCTGCGGTCGCTGGGCCTCGCCGCGCGGTACGCGAGCGGCTACTTGCGCACGTACCCCGCGCCGGGCAAGGAGCGCCTGGTCGGCGCCGACGAGTCGCACGCGTGGCTGAGCGTGTGGAGTCCGACGGCCGGTTGGCTCGACGCGGACCCCACGAACAACTGCCGGCCGGGGATCGACCACGTGACGATCGCCATCGGCCGCGACTACGCGGACATCTGCCCCGTGCAGGGGGTGGTCGTGGGGGGCGGCACGCCCACGCTCAGCGTGTCGGTCGACGTGGCGCCGGCCGAACGCGGCCGGGGATAGCGGTTCGCCGCGGCTGCCGGCGAGCTCCACGCCGACGCAGCCCGCCTGGATCGCCCCTCGCCAGGGGATTATCTTGGCGAACGCGAAGCTGTTCGTTCAGGTCGTGGGCTGCGCAGTCGGTCTGATTGGCCTGGGCGGCTGGTTTGTCAGTTTGAGGGACAAACAGCCATGAAACACGAATCGCAGAACCAGACGCTGGAGGCAAAGCGGCGGGCGCACGCAGGCTGCAATCGGACGCCTCAGCCACCGCTTGCCTCAGCTTGGCGTACGTGACCCGAAGGACCACCCGCATCGGATTGCATTCGCCCGCGGCGGAAGTCGGTATCGACCATCAAACGGTCGTAAGTCGGGTCCGTCGTCGAGTTACGACAGACCGTCCTCTGAGCCATCCGGACACTGCCCACGTGCTCAAATAGCGCGTGCTCGGGCGGCCTCTGCGTGTCGGCCCGCGACGCGGCACGCGGCGAACGTGGCGGCGAGCCATGCCGCCATGAGGCTCGAGGGCTCGGGCACGGCGGCCGACGCGCCGGCGGTCGCGCCGAAGTTGCCGGCCCACGCGTCGTAGCCGGCCTGCGTGCTGTCGGGCGAGAGACCGTCGCGCCAGACCGTGTAGTCGGCCGCGTCGACGACGCCGTCGCCGTTATAGTCGCCGGTCAAGCCGGTCGAGACCATCAGCGAGAAGTCGTCGAAGTAGGCGTCGTCGAACGGGTCGCCGACCCGGTTGGACCGGAGCGACTCGGCGAGCACGCCGACCTTCACGTCGACCGTGCCGGCCGGCGCCACCGCCGAGAGGCCGCCCTCGCGCCACGTGCGGTCGTTGGACTGCACGGTGCGCAGGTCGAGCAGCGACGAGTTGAGCACCCCGCCCGACGCGTCGAGGAACTCGATGAAGAAGTAGGTCTCGGTGTCGGAGGGGATCGCCCCGAACGGGCTGTCGGCGTTGAGCGTTTCGACGCCGCCCGGGTAGTCGGTCTCCCAGAACGACCAGCCGCTGAACTCGTACTCCGCCCCCGGCGTGGCGGCGACGGTCTGCGCGAAGAGCGCGTCGAGCGGCTCAGCGTTCGCGCTCCGCGGCGCGATCCAGAAGCCGTTGGACCCCGTGCGGGCGGCGAAGCCCTCGTAGCGGGCCGTGGTCCCTTCGCCGACCTCGCGCACCCAGCCGGCCGGCTCGCTCGCGTCGATCTCGAAGTTGGCGTTTTCGAGCAGCTCGGTCGTCGGCGCGCTGCTTGTCGTCAGCGAGAAGGTGTCGAGGAAGGCCGACTGGGGATTGAACTCGGCCGGCTGCATGTCGAGGGCCGACGCCATCACCCGCGCGGTCGCCGTGCCGGCCGGGGCGGGGGCGGTGATCGTGTGCTGTGTCCAACCGAATCCGTTGAACTGCTCGGTCGATAGGTCGAGCAGATTCGGGGCGCCGATCACCGACCCGCCCGCGTCGAGGAACGCCAGTTCGAAAGTTGTGGTGGTCGGCGTGCCGAACGTGCCCCCCGAGTAGTTGGTCTCGAATTGCGAGTAGCCGGAGAACGTGTAGGTCTCGCCGGGCACGGCGGGAACGCTCTGCGAGAGCACGGCGTTGGTCAGCTCTTGCTCGTTGCCGATGAACGCCCCAACGAACGGCCGCAACCAGATTCCGAGGGTTCCCCCCTCCTCAAAATTTGCAAAGCCCGCCTGCCGCGCCGTGTCGACGACCGCGGTGATTGTCGGGTCGCTGGCGAACTCGTCGAGCGTCCACCCCGGAGGGGATGTCGCTACCTCGACGCCCGGGCTCTGCAGCAACTCTTGGGCGGTTGCGGCCGCGCACGGCGAGACCGCTGCGAGCAGCAAGGCGAGTCGTGTCTTCGGGAGCATGGGTGGCCTATCGGGGGATAAGGGGTCTCGGCCTCGGCCGAAAATTCACCGGCGCCAGAATGTTAAGATAAGGAGAAGGTCGGGCAGTCCCGTCTTCCCGCCGTTGGCGCCATCCTGTCTTAACTGTAAGCGTCGTGAGGTGTCAACAAATTCCGGCGCGTATCGCAGCACTGACACGGTAGCGACCTTCTGATCGCCGGGTAGTCAGGCAAATGATCGAATTTCGGCAAGACCGTCAGGGCGGGCGTGTCGGTGGACGATCGATGAGAGCTATCAGTCAAGGCCCCGCCGTGGCGGCAGGCTCTCGTTCACACGATCGTCCGCCCGCCGTTCACCTGCAGCGTCGCGCCGGTGACGAACTTCGCCTCTTCGCTCGCCAGGTAGGCCACGGCGGCGGCCACGTCGGCCGGCTCGCCGAATCGGCCCATCGGCGCCGTGGCCAGGTACGCCGCGCGGTCCTCTTCGGACGCGCCCTCGTGGCGTTCGACCGGGATCCAGCCGGGGGAGACCATGTTCACGGTGATCCCGTGCGGCGCGAGCTCGCGCGCGTTGGAGCGGGCGAGGCCGGTCTGCCCCCCCTTGGCGGCCACGTACGGGCAGAAGTTGGCCCACGCGCCGGAGAAGACCTCGCTGGTGATGTGGACGATCCGCCCCCACCGCTGCTCTTTCATGTGGGGTAGGCAGGCCTTGGTGAGCAGGAAGGGGCTCTTGAGGAAGAAGTCGACCATCCGCTGGAAGAACGCCCAGTCGTACTGGTCGATCGGCTTGAGGGGCTGCTCGCACGTGGCGTTGGGCACGAGGATGTCGACGGGGCCGATCTGGTCCGCGACCCGCGACATCAGCTCGTCGACGCCCGCCTCGTCGGTCACGTCGGCGCGGACGAGGCAGTGCTCGCCGCCGATGGCCTCGAGCTCGGCGAACGCGGCCTCGGCGACCTCCTGGTTGCCGTGGTAGTTCATCGCCACGCGCGCGCCGCGGCGCGCGAGCTCCAGCGCGATCTGCTTGCCGAGGCCGCGGGTAGAACCGGTGACGAGCGCTGTGCGGCCCTGTAGATCAATCGACATCGGGGTTTGCGTCCGGATTGAACAGCCCCGTCAGGGGCGAAAGCGCGTAGCCCGGGGGCGCGAGCCCCTGGAATTCAGGCGGGCGACAGCGCGATCGCCGGAAGCTGCTGTCGCCCCTCTGGGGCTCTCGAAGAAGCGGCGACACGTTACCAGGGGCTGGCGCCCCTGGCTACGCGCTGTCGCCCCTGACGGGGATACCCCGCTACGCGATCACCTCGCGGATCGGCTCGGCGCCCTCGACGCCGACGAGCTTCTGATCCAGGCCGTTGTAGAAGTAGCTGAGGTGGTTCGGGTCGAGGCCGAGTTGCGTGAGCACGGTGGCGTGCATCTCCTTGACGGTCAGCGGGTTGTCGACCGCAGCCGCGCCGAGTTCGTCGGTCGAGCCGACCGACACGCCGCCTTTGATTCCGCCGCCGGCCATCCACATCGTGAAGCCGTACGAGTTGTGGTCGCGGCCGGTCCCCTTCTCGTACTCGGCCGTCGGCTGGCGGCCGAACTCGCCGCCCCAGACGACTAGGGTCTCGTCGAGCAGCCCGCGCTGCTTCAGGTCGCTCAGCAGCGCGGCGATCGGCTGGTCGGTTTCGGCCGCGTGCAGGTTGTGGTTGTCCTCGAGGTCGCCGTGCGCGTCCCAGTTCGCGTCGTTGTGGGCGCCGCCCGAGTAGATCTGGATAAAACGCACGTCGCGCTCCACCAGCCGCCGCGCGAGCAGGCACTGCGTGCCGAAGTGGTGCGTGGGCTTCTTGCCGACGCCGTACGAGTCGAGCGTCGCCTGCGACTCGTCGGTGAGGTCGGTCGCCTCGGGGGCGGTGATCTGCATCTGGTAGGCGAGTTCGTAGCTGGCGATCCGCGCGGCGAGCGACGAGTCGGGCGTCACCCCATCGACCGTGCGCGCGTCGAGGTGCCGCTGGTTGATGCGCGCGAGCGTGTCGAGCGTGTCGCGTTGCTGCTCGCGGCTCACCCCTTCGGGCCGTGAGAGGTCGAGGATCGGCGCCCCCTCGTGGCGGAACACGGTCCCTTGGTGCTCGGCCGGCATGTAGCCGCTAGACCAGTTCTTCGCGCCGGAGATCGGCCCGCCGGACGGGTCGAGCATCACGACGAACGCGGGCAGGTTCTTGTTGGCCGTGCCGAGGCCGTAGTGGACCCACGATCCCATCGCGGGGCTGCCGGAGAGGAGCTTGCCGGAGTTCATCATCAGCATGGCCGAGCCGTGGATCGGGCTGTCGGCGGTCATGCTGTGCAGGAACGCGATGTCGTCCACGTGCTGGGCGACATTCGGGAACAGGTCGCTGACCCACTTGCCGCACTGGCCGTACTGCTTGAACTTCCAGCGCGGCTCAACGATGCGGCCCTCGTTCTTCTTGCCGCCGCGGCCGAAGGTCGTGACCTCGACCGTGCGGTTGTCCATGCCGACCATGCCCGGCTTGTAATCGAACGTGTCGATGTGGCTCGGGCCGCCGTACATGAACAGGAAGATCACGCTCTTCGCCTTCGGCGCGACTTTGGCGAGGCCATCGGCCGACGCGTGGGCGGCCTTCGGGAAAAAGCCATCGGCCCCGAGCATCCCCGCCAGCGCCGCGGCGCCGAAGCCGCCGCCGGTCTGCCAGAGGAATTCGCGTCGGGTTCGGCCGCAGAAGTTGCGTTGCATGGGACGCCGCTTGGTCGTTTGGGGCTGACCACGGATGAGGAGTTGTCAGTTGTGAGTGGTCAGTGGTCAGTTGTCAGTTGTCAGTAGCCGGTCGCAAGTTGTTAGCTACGGACTACGGACTACGGACTACTGGCTACTTTCAATCCGCCTCATCCGTGGTCGCTTCCTTAAGGACTGCTAATCAACAAACACAAACTCGTTCAAGCTCATCGCCATCAAACAGAATTGGTCGAACGCCGCTTCGGCGGACAGGTTGTGCTTGGCTTGGTAAGCGCCAATCAGTTGCAGGCTGTCGGACACGGTCGCCGAATCGGCCGGACGCTGCAGCACGAGCCCGAGGGCGTGTTCGACGCGGCCTTGCAGGTCGTCGGGGCCTTCGCGGCGCACGCGGTCGGCTAGCGCGGCGGATTGCTCTTGCAAGAACCCGCCGTGCATCAGGCTCAGCGCCTGGGCGGGCTGGACCGTGTTGAACCGGGCCTCGCAGCTTGTGTCGGTCTCGGGGAAGTCGAAGCTGGCGAGCTCGGGCGGGATCAGGCTGCGTTTGATGTGGATATAAACGCTGCGGCGTTTTGCGGCCTCGGCCGCTTCGGGCGTAGTGTCCCAGCCCTTGCCGGGCACGCTTTGGGTGTGGAGCACCTCGTCGGAGAGCTTCGGGTACACGCTCGGGCCGTAGAGCGAGCGGTCGAGCTGCCCGCTCACGGTAAGGACCGTGTCGCGGATCTGCTCGGCGGTCAGCCGCCGCAGGTCGTAGCGCCAGAAAAGGTCGTTCGCCGGGTCGACGCTCGCCGCTTGGCCGCTGGGGAGCGAGCTCATCCGGTACGTGCTGCTGGTCACGATCAGCCGGTGCAGCGGTTTCAACCGCCACTCGTGCTCGATTAGCCAACCCGCGAGCCAGTCCAGCAGCTCCGGGTGCGTCGGCGGCGTGCCGAGCTGGCCGAAGTTGTTCGCGCTACGCACGATGCCGCGGCCGAAGTGGTGCTGCCAAACGCGGTTGGCGATCACGCGGCTGGTGAGCCGGTTCTCCGGCGACGCGATCCACTCGGCCAGCACCCGCCGGCGGCCGGCGGAGCGGGCGCCGCGGCCGGGTTCGGGGATCTCGGGCGCGGGGTCGGCGAAGAGCTCGGGGAAGCGCGGCGTGACCTCCTCGCCCGGCACGTGCGGGTTGCCCCGCATCAGCACGCGGGTCGGCGCCGGTTTGGGGTCGCAAGTCGCGAGCGACAGCGCGGTCTCGGGCTGGCCGAGGGCCGCGAGCCGCGTGTCGGCGTCGGCAAGCTGGTCGGCCAGGTCGAGGTAGCGCGAGCGCTCGGCCTCGGTCTGGTGTTGCTCGAGCTTCTCGCGGAGCACGTTGCCGCGCTCGGCCGTTTCGGTGCGACGCTGGTCGGGCCCGTCCATCCGGGCGATGGCGGCTTGCTCCAGGCTCGTCCGCTCTTCGGCGATCGCGGCGCGCCGCTCGGCGAGCCGCTCGCGCTCGGCCTTTTTGTCCGGCGGCGACAGGTCCCACTGGCTGTTGGTCGCTTCGTCGCCGCGCGTGCCGTAGGGGGTCACGTCGGCCAGCAGCGCGACCATGCCGTAGTAGTCGGTCTGCGGGATCGGGTCGATCTTGTGGTCGTGACACCGCGCGCAGCCGACGGTCAGCCCGAGGAACGCCTGGCTGGTGGTGCTGACCAGGTCGTCCAGCTCGTCGTACTTCGCTTGCAGCGGATCGGCCGGCTCGTCGTCCCACACGCCCAGCCGGTAGTAACCGGTGGCGATGATTGACTCCTCGGTGACCTCGTCGAGCTCGTCGCCGGCGAGCTGCTCGCGGACGAATTGTTCGTACGGCTTGTCCTCGTTCAGGCTGCGGATCACGTAGTCGCGGTACTTCCAAGCGTTCGGCTTCGCCGCGTCGCGCTCGAAGCTGTTCGTCTCGGCGTAGCGGACCACGTCGAGCCAGTGCCGCGCCCAGTTCTCGCCGTAGTGCGGCGAGGCGAGCAGCTCGTCGACCAGGCGCTCGTACGCGTCCGGCCGGTCGTCGGCGACGAACGCCTCGACTTCGGCGGGCGTGGGCGGGAGGCCGATCAGGTCGTAAGAGAGCCGCCGGATCAGCGTCCGGCGGTCCGCCTGCGGCGACGGCTCGACGCCGGCCGCTTCGAGCCGCGCGAGGATGAACCGATCGATCGGGTTGCTGACCCAGCCCTCACCCTGCACAGCGGGAGGGGCGACCCGCTGTCGCGGCTCGAACGCCCAGTGCTTCTCGAACTCGGCGCCCGACGCGATCCACCGCCGCAGCACGTCGACCTCGTCGGCCGACAGCGGCTCGCCCTCGGGCGGCATGCGCTGCCAGTCCTCTTCGGAAGCGACACGCCGGAGCAGCTCGCTGTTGTGCGGGTCACCGGGCATGATCGCGCGGAGGCCCGAATCGGTCTCGGCCAGCGCCAGGTCGGCCTCGTGCAGGGCGAGGCCGCTCTCGGCCAGGTCCGGGCCGTGGCAGGCGAAGCAGCGCCGCGTGAGCAGCGGGGCGACTTCTGACGCGTAATCGACCGGAGGGTCGACCAGGGGAGCGGCGACCGGAGCAACCTCGATCGTCGCTCCGGCTTGTGCGGATCGGACCGGGTCGGCCGCCGGCGCCGGTTGGGGCGTCGACAGCAGCATCGCCGCGGCAACCGCGTTGGTGAGCTTCCAGCGCATCGAGAGAGAAGGCCTCAGAAGAGCGGTCGGGCGGACGCCCGTAGTTTAACGAGTCGAACGCCTGATCCGCGACTCTTGGCGGACCACCGAGCCGTTTCGGCTCCGAAAAGGCGCGGATTTCGGCCGCGACCGCTGGGATGGCCCTGGGTCTTGCTGCGTATTCCGCCCAGGCCGTCGCACGGCGCCCCGGGGGCGGTCGGGCGGTTTCCCCTGATAGCAAGCCATTTTGCGCTTGAAAACCGGTTTGTGAGTAAGCTGGTGCGTGTCACTGGGGCCCGGAATACCCCGCTCTTGCGTCCCGCCCACGCCGCCCGACGGCGCCGCCCCGATGCGATCTGTCACCGACTTCTGGCGTGCCGCCCGCCGAGCGTTAGCAAGGCAAGCGCCTGCGCGGCGGCATCGTCCGCTGAGTCGCCCGCTGCGGGTCTACCGCCTGGAGCGGCGCCGCATGCTCAGCGCGAGCTTCTCGCTGACCGGGGCGTCGCTGGTAATCGATGGCCTCGGCGACGGCGGCTCCGACAGCTTGAGCGTGTCGGAATCCGGCGGCTTCTACCGCTTCGACCTCGGGGGCGATTCGTGGAACGTCGGCGGGTCGCTCGCGCCGGGCGTGTCGGTCGACGGCGGTGTGCTCTCGATCGACAAGCCCCTGCTCGACGCGGCGCCGGACGGCTTGTCGATCGTCGGCATCGGCGAGAGCTCCCTCGACGTGACGCTCGGAGAGGTCGATTTCTCAGGGATGGCCGGCCCGGTCCAGATCATCGGCGCCACGAGCATCAACCAGCCGACCGGCGCCACCGTGGCCGCGCCGAGCTTCCGAGCGTTCTCGTTCACCGCGCCGGCCTTGGGCGCGACGGTGGGCGACTTGACCGTCGTGGGGAGCCTGCAGGTGATCGCGCGGGGGCCGATCTCCGACACGCCCGGCGCGCAGATCACGATCACGGGCAACGCAACCTTCCTCTCGCTGCGCGACCTGCCGGACGCGGACTTCGACTCGAGCGGCGTGGTCGACCAGGCGGACTACGACCTGTGGGCCGCCGGCCGCGGCGTCCAGTCCGGCGCCGACCGCGCCGACGGCGACGCCAACGGCGATGGCCGAGTCGACGCGGCCGACTACACGCTGTGGCGCGACTCGCTGGGCGAGCGCGCCATCGACGGCGGCATCACGCTCGCCGACAACCCCGGCGACGTGCTCAGCGTCGGCGGCCGCGCGCGCTTCGAGGCCCGCGCGGAGCTGGACCCGAGCGCCTCGCCGCTGCGGTACGACGTCGCCGTGGGAGGCCCGTCGGGGGGCGTCGTCGAGTTGGGCAGCCTCAGCTTCCAGGCGCGCGACGTGGCGGTGCACGAGACCGCCGGCGACGGCCTGCGGCTCGAAGGGGAGAACACCTCCCGCGCGCTGTGGCTCGTGAGCGACGGCGGCATCACCGACGCGCCAGGCACAAGCGTCGAGCACACGGGCGGTGCGTCGCTCGAATCGGAAGGCTCGATCGTGCTGGCCGACACGCCCAGCGACGTGTTCGCTTGGACCGGCTCATTCCGGGCGGCGCCGACCGGGGTGGGCACGTCGTTCGCCGCGTCGGCGGTTCAGGTCGGCGTCGGGGGGACGTTCTCGTCCACCACGCTGACCTTCAACGCCGAAGGGACTGTCGAGGTCGTCGAGCGAGCGCGGCCCGGCTCGCCGGCCGGCGCCCTCGGCTCGATGACGCTCGCCGGCGCTAGCACGGCTGGCGAACTCGAGCTGACGAGCGGATCGATCACCGACGTCGCCGGCGCACAGGTCGTGGTTGCTGGTCCCGCGATGTTCACTGCCGATAGCAATGTCTTGCTCGCCGATGCACCGGGCGAATCGCTCATCGTTGCGCGGAACGCCGACCCGGCCGTCGCCACGTTCCGCGCAGGCCAGGTCGACTTGGGCAGAGGGGGGTTGTTCGCCGCCGACGCGCTGAATTTCACCGCGGACCTGGTGACCGTCAACGAGGGCGTTAGCGGAGCCGACGCGCGGCCCGGGACGCGGCTCGTCGGTATTAACTCGGCCGGTTCGCTGACCGTCGCGACGGCCGGCCCCCTGACCGACACCGGCACGACGCAAGTCTCTGTAAACGGCGCCGCGGCGTTTAGCGCGGAGGGGGCAATCAGCCTCGCGGGGGGCGCTTCACCGGCCAACTCGCTAACGGTGGGCTCCAACGTCTCGTTCGTTTCCGGTGGCTCTAATCCGTCGATCCGCGTCGGCGTCGACGCTGCGGGCGAGAATGCCGGGGCGACGACTAGCTTCGGCTCGCTGCGATTCAACGCGCCGGACGGCTCGGTCGCCATCGCCGAAGACGACGCCACGCTGCTGAGCGCCGCGAGTTCCGCCGCCGGGCTGACGCTCCGCAGCGCCGGCGCGATCGACGACGCGACAGGCTCGAGCATAACGGTCTCCGGCGGGGCCTCGCTCTTCGCGGGCGGGGCGATCGCACTGGCCGACACGCAGGGCGACCTGCTGACGGTGGGCGGACGGGTTCGGCTGGACGGATCGAGCATCGCCGTGGGCGGCGAGGGCGTGTTCTCGGCCGGCGCGCTCTGGTTCCAGTCGCCCAACTCCGTGAGCGTGCGGGAGAGTTCGCCGGCACGCGACCCGCTGCCGGGGACCGAGTTGGTCGCCAGCAGCACCGCGGGCGACTTGGTCCTCATCAGCGCCGGACCGATCACCGACAGCCCCGACGCGAGCCTCGTCGTCACGGGCGACGCGACGCTATCGGCCGTCGGCTCGATCACACTGGCCGACGACGATGCGTTCGGCACAGACAACCTGCTGGCCGTCGCGGGCCGGGCGGCGTTCTCCGTGACCGGCTCGGCGCCGACGATCGACAT
This sequence comes from Botrimarina sp., assembly GCF_040219535.1. NCBI lineage: Bacteria > Pseudomonadati > Planctomycetota > Planctomycetia > Pirellulales > Lacipirellulaceae > Botrimarina > Botrimarina sp. The sequence goes on along the minus strand of NZ_JAVJSH010000016.1, from coordinate 134,602 downwards.
CGGCGTCACGCCCGTCGGCCTCCCCGCCCGGGCGGTCGCGCAGTTCGGGTCGCTGAGCTTCGACGCGGCCGGCGGCAGCGTGCGGATCGCGGAGGACACCGGCTTGGAGTTCGGCGGCGCCGCCCCCGGCACGCTGCTCGAAGGCCAGAGCGCCGCCGCCACGCTCGAGCTCACCACCGACGGCGACCTCACCGACGCGCCCGACGCCCTCACCGCGGTGACCACCTCGGCGGTGCTCGCCGCGGCCGGCTCGGACATCCTCCTCGGCGACGCCGGCGCGGTGTTCGACCTAGGCGACCCGGCGCCGCTGGACTCCACGCGGTTCCTCGCGCTGGTCGCTATGAACGTGTCGATCGTGGCTGCGGGGGCAGTCAACCTGCGAACCGGAGCGACCGACCCGGCCCTCACCGGCGTTCTTTACCTACGCGCGAGCGGAACGGTGTCACAGGTCCCCGGCGCGGACGGCCAGCTCACCCCGCTCGCCGCCGAGCGCATAGCGATCCAAAGCGACGCCGGCGCGGTGCTGCTCCGGCGGGTCTCTCTAGCGGCGGACGAGGGACCGAACCTCGCGCTGCACGCGGGCGGCGGGTTCGACATCGCCGGCTTGCCCGCCGAAGGACCGGGCGCCTTTCCGCTAGAGCTGATCCCCGGCGATGCGACGACCCCGTTCTCGCCGATCGCCGTCGAGCCGCGCGGAACCTCCACGCCGCGGCCCGACGGGAGCGGCCTCGAAGACTTGAGCGGCGCCGTCGTGCAGCGCGGCGCCGCGATCGGCGACTTATATGGCGTGGTCGCGGTAGTCGAAGGCGACGCCACCGTCGGCTTGGTCCAAGACTCGACCGCCACGCAGCCCGACCTGCTCGGCCTTGAGGTCGGCGCGGCCAACGCCTTCCTGCAGACGCTCGCGGCGCCCGATTCGCCCGAGCCGGGCGACCTGCTCTTCACCGCCGGCGGCCCGGGGCCGGCCGCCCCCGACGGCGTGGTCGTGCGGACCGCCGGCGGCGTGTTCACCGCGCTGGCCGCGGGCGAACTCACGATCGACACCGCCGCGCCCGACACGATGGACCCCGGCGCCCTTTTGACGACACGGCTGGTGAGCGCGACGGGCGTGGTGACGAGCGTCGATCCGTTCGTGACCGTCAACGGGATCACGGGCCAGGCGTTCGTCGACAGCGGCCCGCGTTTCGTGCTCGACCCGCCCGACGACGGCGCCGACGCGGCCACCACGGGCTTGGTCCTCGCCGGAACCAACTTCGAACAACGCGTCACGGCCGGCATTGGCTCGCGGGGCGAAGACAACCTGATCGTCGTGCTCGACTGGGCCGACGTGGCCAACCCGCTGCAGCCGGGTGTGCCCGCTTCGCGGGTGGCTTTCACCACCGCGCTGCCCGGCTCGGTGGCGCTGCCCGGCGTGACGCTCGCGCCGGAGTCGCTCGACGCGGCTGCGCCCTCACCGGGGCTGACCCAGCAGAGCTCGCCGGAGATCGACTTCCGCGTCGCGACGATCCGCTACAACTACGCGGACGTTTTCATCCCGGCCAACCCGCTGCAAGACTCGCTCCCCACCGCGATCACGGTCTTCAACGACCCGGCGATCAACCTCTACGACAACGTGACCGCGCCGACCGACGGCCAGCCCCCGGCGTTCCGCAACCTGAACCTGTCGGTCAACGCGGTCGAGCCGGACATCCGCGCGGTCGAGGGCTACACGCTGCCGATCCCCCGCGACGAGCCAACGGCCCGCCGCCTGCCGCAGCCCACGCCGATCCCAACCGCCGAGACCCCCAGCGTGGAGCGGCGGGTCGAGTTCGGCGAGCGGTCGGTGAACATCGCCACGGTCGAGGTGATCCTCTACGGCAGGGTCGACCCAAACGATCCCGATCAGTGGGCGACCGACGTGCCCGGCGAGGTGTGGCCGCAGCAGTGGGAGGGGCCCGTCGACGCCGACGCGAGCGACCAGGACTTCATCCGCGAGATCCGCGAGCTGATCGACAACGGCCCTTACTCGGAGGGGCGCTACCGGATCGTGATCGAGACGCCGCGCGGCGTGCAGCCGCTGGAGGAATGGGTTAAGGGGGACCTCGACCCCGAGGACCAGCAAACCGCTCCCGAGACCCAGCCCGAAGAAACGCCCCGACAACCTCAGGACCAAGCCCCGGCCGCACCCGCCCCGGCTGAAGGAGACCAGGGCGCGGCCGACGGCAAGACGGGCGGCGCGGTGGCGGCCGCCTCGCTTTGGCTGGCCGCGAGCCGCGGTCCGGCCGGGCGGCTCAAATCGCGGTGGCGGCGATACGCCGAAGCGACCGGCGCCAACGACTCGGAGGGCGCGCGGTGAATTCTCCCCGTTTCGAAGCCCCGCCGCAGTGGTCGCTCTCCTCCACCGAACGCGCCGAGGCGCGCCTGGAGGACCTCGACCGCGCGTCCCGGCGGTCCGATCCACCGGCGGTGTTCTACGCCGAGTTGCTGGAAACACTCGCCGACGCGCTCGGCGCTACGGCCGTCGAACAGTGGGCCGTTGCTCCCAACGGCTTCGACCCCGCCGGGCGGGTAGCCCCCCTACGCCAAGCGACTGTCGGACCGCCGCCGACGGAAGCGGTCGACGCCCTCCGGCGCGACGGCGCCGCCGCCTGGACGGCGGCCGACGGGCCGCGGGTCGCCGCGGCGATTCCCGGCGTGCGCGGCCCCAGCGGGGCGCTCGCGGCCGCGTTGCCCGAGCGGGCCACCGACGCCGCAAGGGAGGCCGCCGTGGACCTGCTCCGTGCGGTCGCCGAAGTCGCCGAACGTTACGAGCTCCGGCGCTTGGCAGTGGATTCTGCCGAGTCGTCGCAGCGGCATCGAGAGACCTCCCGCCTCGTCGCCCGCTTGCTGCAGACAAGCACAGCCGACGACGTCGCCCGCGCCGCGGCCGACGCGCTCGGCGCGGCGGCCGGCGAGCGGCGACGGGTCGCGGTGCTGCTGCGGCGCCGCGGCGGATGGCGCGTGGCGGCGCTGAGCGGATCGCGGGGCTTCTCGCCCCGGGCCGACGCGGTCCGACGAATCGAGCGGATGGCCGACACGACGCTCGCTGCGGGGGAGGCCCTGTGGCGCGCCGCCGACGGCGCAACAACAATCGGCCCGCCCGAAGACCCCGCCGCAGCAACGCCCGCCCCTCCCGTGCTGCAGGCGAGCGACCTCTACGCGGACCAGACCGACACGGCGGCCTGGTGGATCGCCCCGTTCACGGCCCCCGATGAGCCGAACGCGGCGAACCTGGCGCTCCTCGTCGAGGCGTTCGAGGGCGGCCTCGAACCGGAGCTCCCTCGCCGACTCGCCCCGCTCGGTAGGCTGGCCGCGGCCGCGGCAGCCCGCGAGCCGGCGGGCCCGGTCGACACGCTCGTCCGCAGACTGAGGTCGCACGCAACGGCAATGCTGGCCGCGGCGGCGGCGATCTTGGCGGCCGCCTTGGTGCTCTTCGGCTCCCACGGCAGCCTGGAAGTCACGGTCGACGGGCAGCTCGTGCCAGCCAACTCGGCGCGGGTGTTCGCCCCGCGGGACGCGATCGTGTCCGAGGTCCTCGTCGACCACGGCGACAAGGTCTCACCCGGCCAGCCGCTGGTGCGGCTCCGCTCGGAGGAGCTGGAGGTCAAGAGAGAAGAACTCGCCGAGGCCATCGCGCTCACGAAGCAAGAGCTCGCGGCGCTGCAAACCGAGAAGCTGAGCACCCGCGCGAACACGGCCGAGTCGGCCTCCGAAACGGCCGCGCTCGCGGCCCGGCAGGTCGCGCTCGCCGAGCAGCTCACGCACCAGCAACGCCGCGCCGAATTGCTCGACGAGCAGGCGCGGCGGCTGGAGGTCGTCAGCCCGCTCGCGGGCACGGTCACGAGCTGGCGGCCGCACGATTATCTCGACGGCCGCGCGGTCGGGCGGGGCGAGCGTCTGCTCGAGATCGCCGCCACCGAAGGGCCGAAACGGCTCGAGCTGCTGGCGCCAGACGAGCTGACGGGCCGCGTGCTGCAAGCGCACCAGGAAGGGCCGTTGAAGATCCGGTATGTGTTGCAGGCCGCTCCCGGTCGAGAACACGCCGCCGTGGTCCAGAGGATCGCCGCTTCGACCACGCTCAACGCGAAGGGGCGTCCGGTTGTGCGGATCGAAGCGGCTCCGCAGGGCGACGCGCCGCCAGATGCTCGCGGCCAGTCGCGGGTGACGGCTAAGATCGACTGCGGTCGCCATCGCCTCGCCATGGTCTGGTTTTATGAAGCTTGGGACGCTGCCCGTCGTGCGTGGTTCTGATTCCGTCGGCGGCCGCCTAGCCATCGGCCTTGTCGCTTGCCTGGCCGCGAGCCTCGCCTGCGCCGAAGAGCCGATCGTCGTCGAGCCCGCGTTGTTGACGCTGGCCGAGTCGGTCGACGCGCCGGCGCCCGAGTCGGGGCTGCTGGTAGCGTTCTCGGCGACGGAAGGCCAAGCGGTCACCGAGGGGGAGGTCCTCGGCCGCGTCGACGCTCGCGCCGAGCAGCTCGCGGCGGCCGTAGCGCGAGAAGACCTGCGTGTCGCCCGCCGCGAAGCAGGGACCGATGTGCGGGTGCGACTGGCGGAGAAAGAGCACCGGGTGGCCGAAGCCGAGCTGGCCCGCGCCGAGAGTGTGAACGCCGCCCTGCCAAACACCGTTTCCGCCAAGGAGGTCGACCGGCTGCGGCTCGCGTTGGAGAAGACCGAGCTGGCAATCGAGAGCGCGCGGCTGGATCGCGAGCTGGCCGAGCTCCGGCTCGGGCGGCTGGCGGCCGAGCTGCGTCTGGCGGAGCACCGCGCCGAACGGTTGCAGATCGCCGCGCCGACGGGCGGCGTGGTCGTTGAGCGGTACAAGCACGCGGGCGAGTGGGTCGACCGCGGCGAGCGGGTCGCGCGGATAGTCCGTGTGGACCGGCTCTGGGCGGAGGGCTACGTCGAGGTCGCCGCTGCGCTGTCGGGCCTGGTTGGCAGGCCGGTGACCGTGGAGGTCCGCCTGCCCGACGGACAAGGGATCTCCGCCAGCGGCGAGGTCGTGTTCGTCAGCCCCGAGGTCGAACCCGCAAACTCGCAGTCGCGCGTCGTGGCCCAGATCGACAACACCGAGCTCCTGCTGCGGCCGGGCCTCCGCGCCGTGCTCACGATCCACCCCCCCGGAGAACGGGCCACCGCGGCTGCCCCCTGAAAGATGTCGCACCCGCGTGGCAACTCGAGCGACGGCGCGGTGCAGGCGCGGCCGGACCTGGTGGTGACGGCTTGCGCCGGCGGCGGCGCCACGATCAAGGACCCGGTGTCGCTAGAGTACTTCCGACTCGGTCCGCGCGAGCTGTGGGTGCTCAGGTCGCTCGCCGCGCCGACGCCGGTCGCCGAGCTGCGGCGCCGGTTCAACGAGCGGTGGTCGGACGAGCCGATCTCCGCCGGCGAAGCGCTGGCGGTTTGCGCCACGCTCAGCGAGTGCGGCCTGCTCGTGCAGGGCTCGGAGGCGAGAGCCGAGGCGCGGCCGTCGCGACGGAGAGGGAGAGTCAGCCCCTTCGTTATCCAGCTGCCGGGCTTCGACCCGACTCCGCTGCTCGACCGGCTCGGCGGCATGGGGCGGGCCCTGTTTAGTTGGCCTGCGCTCTGGTGTGTGGTTGCGGTCGGGCTGCTGGTGGCGGCGCGTCTGGCCGGTCGGGTCGACACGGCCGCAGCGGAGTTGCGCGGCGCCCTCGAGAGCGGCGACTCCCGCTTGGCTTGGGCTTTCGTGGCGGCGCTGGTGCTCACCAAGGTGTGGCACGAGTTGGGTCACGCCTTGGCGTGCCGCCGCATGGGGTGCGAGTGCCACGACGCGGGCATGGTGCTGCTGGCCCTCACGCCGTGCGCGTACTGCGACGTGTCGGACGCGTGGATGCTCGCCAGCCGCCGTCGGCGGGCGGTGGTCGCGCTGGGCGGCGTGTATTTCGAGGCGCTCGTCGCGATCGCCGCGGCGGCCGTGTGGCTGGTCTTGCAGCCGGGGCTATCGCGGACGCTCGCGCTGATGACCGCGGTGCTCGCCTCGGTGTCGACGCTGGCAGTCAATCTCAACCCGCTGGTTCGCTTCGACGGGTACTACCTGCTGGCCGACCTGTGGGGCGTGCCGAACCTGCACGAGCAGAGCCGCCGCGCGTTGTGGGGCGGCCTCCGGCGGTGGGTCAGCGGCGCGACGCCGATCGAAGAGCCGCTCGACGCGCCGCGCGGTTGGCTCGCCGCCTACGCGGCCCTGTCGACGGCCTACCTGGCGTTCGTGATCGCTTTGCTGCTGTGGGCCGCGCGGCAGTTGGCGGCGTCGGTCGGGCTGAAGGCCCTCGGTGACACGGTCGTTGTCGTGCTGGTCGCGTGGCTGGTGATCGGCCTGGCCGCCGCGGCATGGCGGCCCGTCGGGGCGGCGCCGCCCGGCCGCCGGCTGGGCGCCGGCTTGCGGTTGGCGAGCCTTGTTGTTCTTGGCGGGGGCGCCGCCGCGGTGCTGCTGGGGCTGCGACTCGAGCAGACCTTGCTGTCGCCGTGCCGCCTGCAACCGGCGAGAGCGGCTGTGCTGGCCGCGCCCTTCGCCGGCGACCTGACGTCGTTGGTCGAGTACGGCCAACGTGTCGAGGCCGGCGCGGCGGTAGCGCGGGTGTGGGACGCGGATCGCGAGGCCCACCGCATGGAACTCCGCGAACAGCTGGCCGCCACCGAGGCCCGCGTGGCGGCGCTCGAGCGGCTGTCGGTCAGCGACCACTCGCTCGCTGTCCAGAGCGCACGCGAGACGACCCGCTTGGCCGAGCTGCGGCGTCAATCGGCGACGCTCGACCGGCTCGCCGGAGCGGGCACGCTCCGCGCGCCGCTGGCCGGCCGCGTGCTGCCCCCGCCGGCGGAGTCGGCCGGGCCTGCTGGCCCGCTGTCGGCGGGGCCCCTGCCCCGCTGGACCGGCGCGCCGCTGGATGCGGAGAACGTCGGCTGTGTGGTCGAGGCCGGCGAAGAGCTAGGGGCCGTGGCCTCCGACGAGCTGCGTGCGGTCGTGCTGCTCGACCAACAGGACAGCGGCCTCGTCGGGGTGGGCGACCCGGTTCGGGTGGCCCTCGACCGCGACCCGGGAACGGTGCTCGCCGGGCGTGTCGAAGCGGTCGCCCTAGCGGCCAGCGAGCACGCGGCCGCGCGCCCCGACGCGTCGAGCGACGTGGCCCTCGAATCGGCCCTCCGCGACCCGCTGCGCGAGGGGGCGACCTACCGCGTTTGGGTCCGGCTGGAAGAAAGCACCCCCGCGTGCCAGAGCGGCGCGCTGGGTCAGGCGCGGATCGTCACGGGCGACGAATCGATCCTCGGATGGCTCGGCAGGCGGGCGCGGCGGCTGCTGTGGCCGGGCGCAGCTGCCGGGTGATTCGCTTCGGCGGTCGGTAAGGATTAGTCTGAGGTCGCGTTCGGTCGGTTTCGTAAGGTCCTCAGCAACCCCTCGAGTCCCATGCAAGAGTGTCCGAACTGCCACCGGCGGTGGGACCCGGCGAGCCACGCCGCGTGCCCTTGGTGCGCAGGCGAGGGCGGCTCGCCGGCGGACGAGCAGCGGACTCTCGACGCGCAGGCCCCGCCCGCGGCCGACGAGGAGGCCACCCCGCAGTTCGACTCGGGGTTCTTCGGCGTGTCGCCGGCCGATGACGCGACCTTCGCGCTCGACCCCGGCGGCGAGGCCACCGGGGGTGACGAGCCGACGCTGGCCGGCGGCGCTCCCACGGGCGACCTCAACGCCGCGCCGAACGAGGATTTCACCCTCGCCATCGAGGGCGCCGACGACGACGCCACGCCCGACTTGGCCGAGTCGGGCTCGGGCGGCGGCTCCGCGTCGGGCGGGTCGGGGTCGGCGGGCGGCTCGTCGCGGTCCGACCCGAACGCTGCGACGATCGACCGCGAGTCGGACACGTTCGCTTTCACCGAATCGCCCGCCACGCCCAAGCCACGCCGGCCGACCGAGCGCGACCTGCCCGGCGCCAGCCGGCCCACGCCGCGCGGCATGCCCACGGGCCGCACTTCGGCGTCGCTAAAGCCGGGCGAATCGATCTCGATCGAGTCGGAACGGGTGCGGCTGAAGTCCCACCTGCTAGGCGGCGCCGGGCCGCCCGCGGCCGGCGAAGCCTCCCCGCCCGACACGCTCGACTACGAGCACGCCGAGGGCCCTTGGGAAGGAGGCATGGGCCAGGTGTGGAAGTCGCGGCAAGCGACCCTCGACCGGTTCGTGGCGATCAAGCAAGTCCGGTCGGATAACCCGACCGACCGCGACCGCAGCAAGCTCGTCAGCGAAGCGGTCATCACCGGGTCGCTGGAGCACCCTAATATCATCCCGGTCCACGACCTGGGCGTCGACGGGAACGGCCTGCCGTTCTACTCGATGAAGTTCGTCGGCGGCCTCGACTGGGACGACGCACGCGACCAGCGGTCGATGTCCGAGGCCGACAACCTGGCGGTCCTCGTGCAGGTCGCCCAAGCGATCGCGTTCGCGCACTCGCGCGGCGTGATCCACATGGACCTCAAGCCGAACAACATCCGCCTGGGCGACTTCGGCGAGGTCCTCGTGATGGACTGGGGCCTCGCCGCACGGATAGACCGGGGCGCGATCGAGCCCGGCGGCACGCCCAGCTACATGGCGCCCGAGCTGGCCCTGCCCTACTACCGCCGGTTCCTCGAGTTCACGCCCGAGGGCCGCGACTCGCTGTCCAAGAGCGAACAAGACCGCGCGTTGGCCCGCGCCCAGGTCGAGACCCCGCCCGGCCCGTACAGCGACATCTACCTGCTTGGGGCGCTGTTGTACTGGATCGTGACCGGGCGGCCGCCGCACCGTGGCAAGGACCGCTTCCGCCTGCTGCAGTCCGCCGCGCGGAACACGATTGCGGCTACCAGCCGCCGCACCGAGCTGCTCGAAATCGCTTACAAGGCGATGGCGACCGACCCGGCCAACCGGCACGCCAGCGCGAGCGAGTTCATTGAATCGATCAAGGGCTACCAAGAGCACGCGCAAAGCGTCGAGATCGCGCGACGCGCGTCGCGCGAGCTGAAGTCCGCACAGGAGATGCGGGAGGACCGCGACGCCGAGCCCAAGGGCCTCTACGAGGCCTACGCCCGCGCGCGGCACGGCTTCGAGAACGCGCTCGCGCTGTGGCCGGGCAACTCCAAAGCGCAGCGGCGGCTCGAGCGCACGCTGCGCTACTACGCGGAAGCGGCCTACGCGGGGGGCGACTACGACCTCGCGTTGTCGATGCTCGACGCAGAATCCGAGGCCGACGCTCAGCTGCGCAACGAGGTCCTCACCGCGCAGCAGCGCCGCCAGTCGCGCGACGCGTGGTACCGCACGCTGCAGTACGCGACCGCGGCGTCGTTGCTCGCGGCGCTGGTCTTCATCGGGATCTCCGGCTACTACGGCCGGCTCGCCCACCAAGAGATCCGCCGCGCCGACCGGGCGACCGCCCGGGCCGACGAGCAGACCCGCCTGGCGGATACCGCCAAGGCCGAGGCCCGGCTCGCAACGACCGAAGCGGCCGATGCCCGCCAGCAAGCCGACGCCGCGCTGGCCCAGGCCGCCGGCGCCAAGAGCGAAGCCGACGCCGCGAACCGGCTCGCCCAGCAAGCAACCGCCCAAGCGCGGGACGCGCAGCAAGAGGCCGACGTGGCGCGGGAGGCCGCCCGCGACCAGCGCTACCTGGCGGCCATCGCGTCGGTCCGCTCAATCCTCGCCGAGGACGGCGCCTACGCGGCGTCGAAGGCGCTCCACGAGCTCGGCGCCGCGCTCACGCCCGAACAACGCGACGCCCGCGAGTGGCGACGCCTTGAGCGCCTGGCCCGTTGGCGCGACGAGGCCACCGAGCTGCGTGGCGCCGGCGACGGCGAGTCCCGGGTCGCCACTTCGGCCGACGGCCGGTGGCTAGCGGTCGCGACAACTGCCGGCGGGGCTACGGAGGTCACGCTCTCTCCGACCCAGCGGCCGGACGCGGCCACGCGGAGCTTCGCGGCGCCCACACCGATCGAAGAGATGGTGCTCTCGCACGACGGCCGCTACCTGGCCTCGCGCGGCGAGCGTTTCGCCGTCTGGGACACCACCAGCGGCAAGCGCCTGGAGGGCGGCCCCGACGGGGCGACCGCGTTCTCCTTCCACCCGACCGACCACCGGTTGGTCGTCGGCGGCGCCGACACGTCGGTGTCGGTGTGGGGCATCGGAGACAACGACAAGCTGGTCCAAGAATCGACCGATGGCCGCTGGCATCGCGCTCCGATCGTCGGCGCGGGTTACTCTCCCGACGGCCGGCTGCGCTACTCGGCCGACGCCGAGGGCATTGTCCGGGTTTGGCGCGTCGGTGGCGGCGAGCTGCCTTGGTCGTACCGCCACAACGCGGGCTCGGCCGGCTCGGCCGGCGTCACGTGCGCGGCGATGACCGACGCCGATCGCGGCGCGCGGCTGGCTTACGGCTGCACCGACGGCGCCGCGTACGAGGTCGCCGGCCCCTGGTCGGGCGACGCGCCGCCGGCCCAGGACTGGATCGACGCGACGCCCGTCCGCTTGCGTGACTCGCACCTCGGCCCCGTGGCGACGATCCACTACGCCGACGGCGGAGAGCTGATCGTCACGACCGGCGTCGAGGCGTCGCTCGTGCGGCTGGCGCCGGCCGCGGAGGCCGACGCGGCCGCGCCCAAGCGAGTGCGTCAGTACCACGACCGGCCGCTGGTGGCCGCGGCCGTCGGCGCCGGGGCGTTCGCCTACACGGCGGACGCATCGGGGCGGGTCGTGCGTTGGCGGATCGACGCGCCGCCCGTGGACCTCGTGCTGGAGAGCGACGACGACCGCGCGGCCGCCGTAACGCGGCTGGCGTTGGACCCGGCGACGGGCGCCGTCTCCGCGGCCGACGCCGGCGGCTTCGTCCATGTCTGGCCGCGGGGGCGGGCCACGGCCGACCCGCGAGCCCTCTACGTGGGGCATTCCGACAACCGCGCGTTCCGGGTCTGGGCGATCGGCTCGCCCACGCCGGCGCTGGTGAGCGTGGCCGCGGACGACGCCGCGTGCGTGTGGAGCGGTGACACGGGTCAACTCCTGGACCGCTTCGACCTCGGCCGACGCGACGTGGTCGACGTCACCGAAGCGGGCGTGCTCGTGGCCGCCGCGCCGGGGCGCCCGGCGTTCGCCTTGTCGCTCGCCGACGGCGCGCGCCGCGAGCTCTGGGCGGGCGGCCCGCGTGTGGCGGCGGTCGCCGCGCTCACCCCGGACGCGAGCCGCGTGGCGGTCGGCCTCCGCGACGGCCAGCTCTACCTGTGGTCGCGGGACGGGGGGCGGGTCGAGTTGATGGCCTCGTCGGTCCGGCCCCACTGGCGGCCGATCCGATCGATGTCCCACGAAGCGTCGACCGGCGAGTTGTTGGTAGGCGACAGCGGCGGGGTGGTCAGCCGCTGGCGGATCGGCCGAAACGGGGGAGAGCTGCTCGGGGAATGGCTGCTCGACGAGCCGCACCCCGTCACACGCGTGGGCGTGAGCGACGGGGGCCGCTTGTTCGCGTTGCAGGCGTGGGGCGGCGTCACCACGCTCCACCGCTGGCGCGACGGCGCGCCGCGGCGGCTCGACGCGGCGTCGCCGATCCTCGACGCGGCGAACATCGACGGGCGTCTGGTCGCACTAACGGCGTCGGCGGAGCTGATGACGTTCGACGCCGTGTCGGGCGAGCCGACGCCGCGCGACGCCGCGGCGCCGGCGTGGTGGTCGGTCGGTAGGCCGACCGGGATCGCCGCGTCGCCGAGCGGCGGCTCGATCGTTCACGGCGAAGGGGCCGCCGACTGGCGGCAGACCGACGGCTCGGTTGTCCGTGTGAGGTCGCGGCCCCTAGCGGCTTCGCTGTTGCTCGGCGCGGGCGACCCGGCGGTGCTGGCGGTGGACCGAGGGGGCGTCGCCCATCGCTGGGCCGGTGCGGGCGCCACGCCACGCGCCATCCCGCTCGACCTACCGGGGCCGGTCGTCGCCGCGACGCCGCTGCCGGCGTCTGGGGGATCGAGCTTGGTGCTCGTGGACAACGACGGGAGCACCTCGCTTTATCGGGTCGCCGCGGCAGCGGAACGAACGGAAGCGCTCGGCGAGTCGATCGTTGGGCGGGGCCAACGGCTGGCCGCGTCGGGCAGCTGGGCGGCGGTCGCAATCGGTGGTCCGCAGCGTGGGCTGTACCTGATCGACCTCAATCGAGTCGGCCCGTGGGAGCGACTCCCCCCTCCGCGGGACGAACGGCTCAGCGCCTTAGCGGTGTCGCCCACGGGCGGGCGGGTCGCCGTGGTGTACGAAGGCGGGGCCTGCGACTTGTTGCAGCGGTCGGCCGACCGGTGGAGCGTAGCGCGGCTCGACCAGCCCGGCGTGAACGCCGCCGCCTTCTCTCCCGATGGCGAGCGGCTAATCGTCGGCCTGGGTAGCGGCCAGGTGCTAGCGCTACTCATCGAGGACCAAGCCGAGATGGTCGCGGGGATCGCCGGATCGCGACGCCTGCTGACTCTCGCGGGCCATGCGGGCCCGGTGACGGTGCTGGGCTACGCGGCCGACGAGAGAACCCTGCTGAGCGGCGACGCATCCGGCGGCGTCGTGGCGCTGGAGTTTTGAAGTGGTCAGTGGCCGGTGGCCGGTGGCCGGTGCTCAAGGGCCAGCCGTAGAAACCCGCGTGTTTCTGCGCCCTGAGTCCGAACTTCGCAATCCGCTTTCTGCTATCACTCCACCGGCCCGCGCGACACGGTGACGCCACGGTCGACGTGCTCGATCGGTCGCGTGCGGCGTGCGGCCAGCTCGAGGGCGTCGTCGTACGCGCCGACCGGCGAGCGCCCCTCGGCGAGGCGGATGTTGTTGTATTCCAGCAGCGTGCCTGTCTCGTAGTACACGTTGCGCATCGACAACGCGTAGTCGATCGTCGCCAGGTGGTAAGCGATCTCGGTGTCGAGCGCCTGGCGCTGGGCGTCGAGCACCAGGTCGATCGTGGTGCGACCGGCTTCCTCGGCCCTCTGCAGGGCCTCGATCTGCCGGCGCGCGGCCTGGAACCGGTTGTACTGCGCCTGACTCACCGCGAAGGCGCGTTGCAGGTCGGCGGTCGCGTTGGTGAGGCCGAACACGACGTCGCGTTGCTGCTCGTCGAGGATGGCGCGGGCGCGGGCCAGGGAATGCTCCGCGTTGCGGACGGCGGTGTGCGCGAAGCGGAAGCCGATCGGCGCTTCGAGCTCCACGCCGAGCAGCCACTCCTGGTAATCGCCGCCCGACAGGTTGCCGTACGCGCTGGCGAATCGCTGGTCCGACTGCGAGATCAGGTCCTCGCCGAAGCCGCGCCAGCGGTAGCGGCCAACCACGTCCAGCCGGGGCAGCAAGAAGTTGCGCGAAGCGATCAACTCGAGCTCGAGCTGCTTGATGCGCCAGCGTTGCCGGCGCAGCTCGGGCCGCGCGATCATGGCGTCTTGCACCAAGACCGGCCAGTCGAGCACAACCGGCGCGACGACGGGCTCGTCGGCCGGCCGCAGCATCGAGCCGCCGTTGATCGGCATGCCGAGGATCAGCCGCAGCCGCCGCTCGGCCAATCGGACCCCGACCGGCGCGGCGCCGACGCCGCCGCCGATGCCGTTGCCGGTGCGTGTGCCGTCGGCCGTGCGGCCGGCCTGCGCGTCGATCACCGCGGCCTGGAAATTCCAGTACTGCTCGAGCGCCTGCCCGAGGTTCTCCTCGACGCCTTCGGGCCGGCCGCTCTGTTTGTTCGCTGCGATCGCCTGGTAGGTCTCGAGCGCGTAGTCGCGGGCGCGTTTCTTCGCGTCGAGGTCGCGGTAGGCGAAGTAGAGGTCCCAGTAGGCATTCTCGACGTTCGCCACCAGGTCACGCACGGCGGCCTCGAACTCGGCGAGGCCGATGTCGGTGCGGGTGCGGGCGAGCAGCACGCCGTTGAAGGCGCCGGGGCGGGAGCCGGGGCCGGCGATGCGGTTGAATCTCACCCCCGCGCCACGCAGCAGGGGCTGGCGGACCTCGGTCTCGAGGATCGACTGGAACGACGCGCTGGGGTTCCCGAAGCGGTTGCCCACGCTGTTGTCGTAGTCCATCTCGATCCGGTGGCGCGCGGCGAGTTGCGAGCCGGTGGCGGATTGCTTGCGGAGCTCGAAGTTGGCGTCGATCAGGTCCTGGATGAGCAGGCCGCCGTCGCCGATGAACGTGTTGTTGAACTCGCGGTCGTTCTTCTCGAAGAACGCGCCCATTGCGAGCGTGGTGTCGAACGCCGACAGCGCGGCCTCCTCGCCGGTGAGCGGGTCGGTGTTCACGACCGCCGGGTCGTACACGGTGTCCTGCAGCACGTCGGGCGTGTTGATCACGCCCCCCAGGTCGCGGAGCACCTTCGCGTGGCTCAGCGCGTATTGGATCGCCTCGTCGAGAGAGATCTCCTGGTAGTCGATGCCGTCGGTCTCGTTCGGCGGGCGGGGCGGCACGAGGGCTTCGTCGTCGACCCGCACGCCCACGCAAGGCTCCTCGATCCGCAGCGAGCTGACCGTGTCCGGCGCGGCCGCGTACCTGACCGACGCGGCCGCCGAATCGTAGTAGCGGACGGTTGAATCTGTCGACGAGCACCCCACCGCAGCGGCGAGCAAGACCCGCGCCAGGCGCAGCCGGCCCGCCGGGCCGGACGCCGCCGGTCGTGAGTCGGGTGCTTGCATCGCGCGGGCCTGTCGGAAACGGGGGCGCGCCGGCGCTTGCGTCGCCGGCGGCGCCAGCAGGTCGGCGCGCGCAGTCCGGATACACCGCGGGCGCCGGTTGTGACGATTCTGCCATCGGCCCCCTGGCGGGCCGGACTGCAGCCAATCATCCCCGCCGGGGCCGCGTGGCGGCTCAACGGCGGCCCCCCGCGCGGTCGAAGAAAGACCACGGGGCCGAAGCCGCGGCCAAGTTTGCGCCGCCAACCAAACACGGGACCGCGATGAACGGAAACGCCAAACGAGCCGCAACCGCATTGGCTTGGGTTGCCTCGGCCGCCGGCGGCGTGTCCCTCGGGCAACAGCCCGGCGGCGTGTTGCTCAACCCGGCCGCGCCGGACTCCGCCGTGCGAGCTTCCCCCTCACCAGAAGAGGTCAAACCCGAGCGCCTGCCGCTCGCGGACGCCGACATCGGCCCGACGCGGCCGGCCGACGTGCTGCTCAACCGTCCGCTCAGCGCGATCGAGCTAGCGGGCGACCCGGCGCCGGAAGTCGCCGCCAACAACGAGCGGCTCCGGCCGGAAAACCGGATCAGAGATCTGGCGGCCGAGTCGATCCGTGGCCCCGCGGCGGCCGGCGCGCCGATTGCGCGGTTCGGGCCGAGCGGGTTCGCTTGGGCCGCGCCGGCGGTCTACCACCGCCCGCTGTTGTTCGAGCAGCCGAACCTGGAGCGGTACGGCCACCACCACGCGTTGTGCGAGCACGACCACCTGACCCCGTCGGCCATCTCGGCGGCTCACTTCTTCGGCGCGCTGCCGGCCGTGCCGTACTGGGTCGGCGCGTACGGGCCGTGCGAGCACCAGTACACGCTGGGCGCGTACCGCCCGGGGTCCTGCAACCCGCACCAGCTCGTGCTGCCGCGGCCCAGCCTGCGGGGCCTCGCCGTGCAGGCAGCGGCGACGACGGGCGCCGTGTTCCTCGTGCCTTGAGCGGCTCACAACGGTTCGACCGCTACGCCGTCGGCGATGCGGTCGCTCGGGTGCGCGACCACCGGGTCGCCCTCGGCGAGGCCTTCTCGCACCTCGGCTAGCCGGTCGTTGCGGCGGCCGAGCTCGACGGGAGTCAGCTGCGCCAGGCCGTCGATGATGCGAAATACGGCCCACCTGTCGGCGACACGGAACAACGCGCTGCCCGGCACGGTCAGCACGTCGGCGGCCGTGTCGGTGACGATCCGCGCCTCGACGCGGAAGCCATCGCCGAGCGAGCGGCGTTCTTCGGGCGGGTCGACCAAATCGATGATCACGTTCACCCGCTGCTCCTCGACGCCGAGCGAGGAGACCTTGGTGAAGCCGGCGGGCTCGACCAAGCGGACGCGGCCCTCGAGCGGCTGCTCTCCGCCCCACCGCTCGAGCAGCACGCGGTCGCCGGGCTCGACGGTGACCGCGTCGCTCGAGAGCACGTCGACTTCGATCTCCAGGTCTGACGGCGAGCCCAGCTCCAGCAGCGGAGTGCCCGCCGTGACGACCGCCGCGCTCTCTTGGAACACGCGGAGCACACGCCCGTCGATCGGCGAGCGGATCGGGAAGGCCCAGTCTTGCTGGTCGGCGGCGCCCCGGTCGCCCCGCGAGCGGAGCAGCGCGGCCTCCGCCTGCTGCAGCTCGAACGCGGCGATCTCACGGTCGTAGAGCGCCGACCGGACCGCCTCGGTGGCCAGCCGGTGCCGCGCGCGGGCGTTGTCCAGCTCGCTGGCGGTGACGACCCCCTCGCCGGCCGCGGCCGCGTTGCGTGCGCGGACCAGGTCGGCCTCGGCGGTGTCCGCTTCGATCCGCGCCTGCTCGAGCAGCGGGGCGGTGCGCTCGAGCACCGTTCTGGCGGCGGCGACGCGGGCCTCGGCTTGGGCGATCGCCCGCGCGTCGAGCAGGTCGGGGTCGCGCGGCTGGATCACCGCCAGCAGCGTCTGGCCGGCGGTGACCGTGTCGCCGGGGTCCATCTCGATCCGCAGCAGCCGTCCCGAGAGCGGCGCCGAGACGACGTACTTCTCACGGATGCGGGTCTTGCCGTCCTCGTCGACGGTGACGAGCACGGTGTCGCGTGCGGCGGTCGCCACCTCGACCGAGACCGGCTGCGGCCAGAAGGCGAGCACCAGCCCACCGACGACGAGCGCGCCGATCAGAAAGAAAAACGACCTGCCGAGCCAGTTGTGCATGATTCAATCAACCGCCGAGACGGTGAGGGAGGCTAACGGCCATCGGCTGACAGACACGGCTGCAGGGTGGGACAAGTAGCCGACGGCAGGAAGCCGACGGCCCTGCCAAGTATCTCGGCGGCTTCTAGTCACGGGATTTCAGCACGGCGATCAGGTCGAGGTGGTCGAGGCTTCGGCGCACGAGCAGGCCGCTGACGGTCGCGGCGGTCAGCACAACCGAGGTCGCGACGCCGTAGGTGGACCTCTCCACCACGAGCGGGAACCGGAAGACCTCTTGGTCCACCATCGCCGTGAGCATCCACGCGAACGCGTACCCCAGCCCCCAGCCGATCGGCAGCGCGGCGAGCGTCATGACCGCGAGCTCGCCGAGCAGGATGGCCGAGATCTCGCCCCGCGTGAAGCCGACAACGCGCAGCGTGGCGAGTTCGCGCGAACGCTCGCTGAGGGCGATCCGCGCGGCGTTGTACACCACGCCCACAGCGATCACGCACGCGAAGAACAGGTTGATCTTCTTCATCGTGCCAAGGTTCTTCGCCAAGGTCTCTTGGAAGCTCTCGATCGCGTTGCGTTTCACCGTGACCGAGGCGACACGCGGGGTCTCCTTCAGCGCGGCGAACGTGGCGTCCTGCTGCGCGGCGTCGGTGGCCAAGTAGGCGGTGTTCACGCGCGGCCCCTCGCCCATGAACCGGTTCAGCCCCTCGAAGGTGGTGTACGCGTTGAGCCCCTGCAGATCGTCGATCAACGAAACGACGCGCATCGGCGCGCCGGGGCGCTTTCCCTCCAGCGCGTCCACGCGCACCGTGCCCCCGGCGCTCACCCCCAGCAGGTCGGCCAGCTTCGACGAGAGCAAGAGGCCGCCGCTGGGGGGCTCGTACGAGGCCCCGCCGCTGTCGATGAGGCGGAACAGGCGTCCGCCGGTGGGCAAGCCTACGAGCGAGACCCGCCGCTCGCGTGGCCCGTTGGACAGCCGCGCCGCGACCGTCCGCAACGGCTCCACCCGCAGCACGCCCGGCACGTTGGCCAAGTCGTGGGCGACAGGCGGCCCGTCGGGCTCGACCAGCGACACGGCCATGTCGTACCGCTGCACGCGGAAGAACTGGTGCTGGACGGTGTAGTCGATCGCGTCCTGCACGAATTGGCCGACCACAACGATCGCCACGCTCAGGGCGATCGCGAGCACCGAGACCAGGCTCCGCGCGGGACGCCGCTCGAGTTGCCGCAAGATCATCCGCACCACGTTCGGCGCTAGCCGTCCCAACCCGACGCGTTCCAGGAGGGTTGGCCGGAACGACGCGGGGGGCTCGGGCCGCATCGCTTCGGCGGGCGGCGCCCGCACGGCCCGCCAGATCGTCCCGATCGCGCCGAGCGTGGCCGCGCCGCCGGCCGCCGTGACCGCCAGCGCCACGACCGACGGCCGCACCTCGATGTAGAGCCGGGGGTATTGGTAGACCTCGGCGATCAGCCGCGTGAACACGTGCGCCAGGTAGACCCCGCCCGCCAAGCCGATCGCCGAGCCGAGCAGCACGATCATCAGCACCAGCTTGAGGAAGTGCCAACCGATCTGGGCGTTCGTGTAGCCGAACGCCTTGAGCGCGGCGATCTGCTCTCGCTGCAACGCGAGCACGCGGGCCAGCACCACGTTCAGCAGGAACGCGGCCACGGCGAGGAAGATCGTCGGCGCGACCGTCGCGTGCACTCGCAGGCCGTCGATGTCGCTCTGCAGCAGCAGGTGCGAGAGCTGGTCCTTCCGGCCGTACGCGCCGACGCCGCCGTAGGGCTCCAGCAGTCGGTCGACCCGCTCGATCACCTCCGCGACGTTGGCGTCGCGGGCCAGGCCGATCGCCAGGTCGTTGAAAGCGCCCTCCATGTCGAACGCGGTCTCGAGCGCCTGCTCCTGCATCCAGAACACGCCGAAGCGCCGCGGGTCGGGCACCAAGTCGCCCGGCTTGACCTGGAAGACATACTCGGGCGACAGCACGACGCCGACGATCTCGAGCGCCTGTTGCCGCCCGTTGAGGATCGCGGTCACACAGTCGCCCAGCTGGAGGTGGTTCGCGTCGACGAACTTCTCACTGGCGAGCACCTCGTCGTCGCGCCCGGGGGCGAGCTGCCTGCCGCGACGCAGGTAGACCCGGTTGAGCCGGGGGTCGCGTCCTTCGGGCAGGGAGACCAACTGGCCGACGGCCGGCTCCGGCAGGCCGGGCACGTCGAGGTTCACCGCCTCGACGATGCGGGTCTCGACGCGCGCCACGCCGGGCAGCTCGGCGATGCGGTCGGCGAGTGGGTCCGGCGCGCGTTTGGCTTTCGCGAACACGTCGGCGAACTCGAAGCGTTCGTAGAACCGGTCGCGCGTCGTTTCGAGCGACGCGAGCAGCGTGCGCGACTCGATGAAGGTCGCCACGCCGGCGGCCACCACCAGCGAGATCATCACGGCCTGCCCCAGCATCTGGCGGAGGTCGCGGAGCAGCTTGCGGTCGAGGGCGGAGAGCATGTTCAGGGGCGATTCACCACTCCAGTTCGCTGGCGGTGATCTTGTGCTCGTTGCGCTCTTCGCCGGCGATACGCCCGTCGGAGATGTGGATCACGCGGTCGGCCATGCGGGCGATGACCGCGTTGTGCGTGATCACGGCGGTCGTCGAGCCGAGCTCGGAGTTGACCCGCTGTATCGCCTCCAACACGAGCACGCCGGTGTGCACGTCGAGCGCGCCGGTCGGCTCGTCGCAGAGGAGCACGTCGGGTCGTTTCGAGACGGCGCGGGCGATCGCGACGCGTTGCTGCTCGCCGCCGGAGAGCTGCGACGGGAAGTGGTCCATCCGGTCGCCCAGGTTAACCAGCGACAGGGCCTCCACGGGGTCGAGCGGGTTCGGGGCGATCTCGGTAATCAGCGCCACATTCTCCTTCGCGGTCAAGCTGGGGATCAGGTTGTAGAACTGGAAGACGAACCCCACGTGCTCGCGCCGATAGCGCGTGAGCGCCGAGTCGCTGAACGCGGTCAGCCGTTCGCCTCGGTAGAAGACCTCGCCTTCGGTCGGGGCGTCGAGGCCGCCGAGGATGTTTAGCAGCGTGCTCTTGCCGCTGCCCGATGGGCCGAGCAGCACGACGAACTCACCCGGCCAAAGGTCGAGGTCGACGCCGTTGAGCGCGTGAACCTTGACCTCGCCCATCACGTAAGTCTTTCTCACGCCGCGCGCGGCGAAGACGGCTTGGTCGGCGTGCGGGAGTGTGGGGCTTTCGCTCATCGTCGGTCATCGCGGCCTCCGATTGCCGCCCGCCCCGCGGAGGCCGGGGCGAGAACGGCTTTTCGGCGCCGAGGTTGCTTCGGATCGGGGACAAGCCCCTCTTCACGCTCAATGACCCTATCCCCGGAGCCTCTTGCTGTGAATCTCCCACGAACCAAGCCGTATACGACGATGTGGCTATCCGCGGCTGCCATCGTGCTGATCGCCCACGCGTCCTACGGACAGCAATCCGACCAAGCGGCGCGGTCGGACGACACCCAAGCTGGCGCCGAGCCACAAGGCCAATCCGAGATGGCGCCCCAGGCGCTCGAGCAAGGCCCCGTCCACGAGGCGTTCGCCGCCCCGATCGGCGGAGCCGGGGCCCCCGCGGCCGAGGCGGCCCAAGAGGCTCGCGGGCAGTACGTCACCGAGCAGCCACCCGAGCCGATCAACGAGCTGCCTCCCGCGGAAATGCCCGAGGGAGCCAACGTGCAATGGATCCCGGGCTACTGGATGTGGGCGCCCGACAAAGAAGACTACGTCTGGGTGAGCGGCGTCTGGCGCGACGTGCCGCCGGGCCGCACCTGGGTCCCCGGCAGCTGGCTGGCGTCCGACGGCGGCTACGTCTGGTCACCCGGCTTCTGGGCCCCTGAGGGCGCAGAAGAAGTGTCGTACCTGCCGCCCCCTCCGGAGAGCGTCGAACAAGGGCCGTCGAGCCCGTCTCCGGGTGAGAATCACTTCTATATCCCTGGCTCGTGGGTCTACCAAAGCCAAGACTACCAGTGGCGGCCCGGTTACTGGTACCAGCGGCAACCGGGCTGGGTGTGGACGCCCTCCTACTACAACCGGACGCCACGCGGTTACGTGTACGTCGATGGGTACTGGGACTTCCCGCTCCAGCGTCGCGGCGTGTTGTACGCGCCGGTCTATTGGCAGAACCGCGGCTTCAACCGCGCGGGCTTTGCCTACCGCCCGCAGTCGGTCGTGAACACCGCGCTGTTAGTCACGAGCTTGTTCGTCAACCCTAACCGCGGCCATTACTACTACTACGGCGGTCGGGGTCTGGGCTACAACCAGCCCGGCTTCTACCCCTGGCTGAGTTACGCGCAGCGAGGACCGCTGCGCTACGACCCCCTCTATTCGTACTACGCGGGTGGCGGCCGTGGCGCAGGGCTGTGGTCGCTCAACGAACTGCAGCGTCGCTACGCTCGCTTCGACGACGACCGCCGCGGCGACCGACGATGGGACGGCGACCGACGCAATGGCCGTGACCGACGTGATGGCCGTGACCGGCGGCCCGACCGCGGCGACCGCGATTGGGATCGCGACACCGACGCCGACTCGATCGCCTCGAGGCTGATCGCACCGAGCTACGACCAGCTCCGTGACGGCGCCGAGGGCGAGCGGTTCGATCGCCGTACGATGCAGCGCCTCGACGAACAAGGGCTCGCCCAGGCGCGGCAACGCGCCAACCGATTCCAAGAGTTTCGCGCCGAGCGGGCGCGTATCGAAGCGGCCCAAGCCGACGCCGCTGGCCAGACGCCCGGCGGCACTGCCGAGGGCCTCGCCGCCCGCGGTCAAGACGGCACACCCGGCCAAGCTGGTCCCGGCGATCAGTTCTCGGGGCGGCGGTCGGTGCTGAAGGCGCCGACAATCGACGACGGACAGTCTCAGTTCCGTCAACGAGGGCAGGCTCAAGGTCAGCCCGGCGAACTGGGTCAACAGGGCCGAGAAGCCCGACAGGGTCCGGAGGCTCAACAGGGTCCGCAGAACCAGCAAGGTCAGCAGGCCCAACAGGGTCAGCAGGCCCAGGGACAACAGGGTCCGCAGGCTCAACAGGGGGGTCAGCAGGCCCAACAGGGTCCGCAGGCCCAGCAGGGCCCACAGGGCCAGCCAGGCCAGCGGGGTCAGCTGGGCCGGCCGCCCTTTGGTAGGGATGGTAGGGAGAACCAGTTCCGCGGCGATCAACCGCAGCGCGGCAACCGGGGCCGGTTCGATCCGTCTGGCGATCAGCGCCCCCGGCTGGACCGCTCGCCCGGCGCTGGTCAGCCCGCTCAGGGGGGCCAGCCTGCTCAGGGCCAGCCCTCTGAGGGCCAGCGCTTCAACCCGGCCCAAGGCCAGCAGTTCAACCGGGGCGCCCGCCCGGACGCCGGACCGCAATCGGCGGGGCCCGGGCAACAGGCGGCGCCGCAACCGGGGCAACCGCAGATCGGCCGTCCGGGCGCAGGGCCGGCGGCGCGGGGGCAATACCGCGGGATGAACGTCCCGAATCGTCCGCAACCGAGCCAAGCGAGCCCCCAGGCGAGCCCGAATCGTGGCCCCGCTCCGGGCGCCGCATCGGCCGGGCAACGCGGCGGCGGCCGCCCCTTCGGCGGCGGTGGTCAAGCCCAAGGACGCCGCGGCGGTGGCGGCGGCGAGGCTCAAGGCCGTGGCCGTGGCGGCGGGGGCGGCGGTGAGGCTCAAGGCCGTGGCGGCGGCGGCGGTGGTGGTGGCAACCGCGGGCGGGGGGATTGAGCCGCCGGCGCGAGTCGTCGCCGTCTCGCAGACAAGACCGAACCCGGTCGCCGACCCCGCGTCGGCGGCCGGGTTCTTCTATTGAGCGGTCGTGCCGCGGCGACTGCTTCGTGACAGATCCGGCGCTCGGCTGTGTCAATCTGGCGCTGCGCTCGAGACCCGCGCGTCGTTGAGGACGGCTAAGCCGGGGGACTCCTGGGCGGCGATCGACTGGGCTATCTGCTTCAAGTGGTAAGAAGCGACCCGCCCTTCGATTCGCACTTGGCCGCGATCGACCGTCACGGTCACGTTGCGGAACCCGTGCCCCCACCAGCTCGACCGCAACCGTTCTTGCACTTCAACCGCCCGTTGTGCGTCGCCGCCCAGCGGCGGCCGGGCAGGGCTGACCGTTGGCGGATTGTCGTTGATGCCGGGCGAGTCCTGCATGGCCCGCCCTCCCGGTGGTGGAGCCTCGATGGGTCGAATCGTCGCATCCCCGTGATTCGACGTCGCAAGCGGGCGTGTTCAAGGGTAGATTGCAAGTGTGGCGCCGCCCTGGGGCGCTGGCCTTCTCGCTGCAATGGCGATTCGTTGTCGCCCTCGCCACGCCGGCCACCGGCGACGCCCACCAACCCTTGGGGCGATCTGATGAAAGGCCCTGTCGTTCAGGCGTTAGAGCCACACGTCGGCGCGTTGCCCAGCGGCGCGCCCCAGCCGCCGCGGCCATTCTCGCCGGCCGACCCGTGCCGAGAGCTGCTGGGCGACTCGCCGGCGATGCGGGAGCTCAAGCGGCTCATCCGTCGGGCCGGGCCGACCGACAAGCCGATCCTCATCCAGGGCGAGAGCGGCACGGGCAAGGAGCTGATCGCCCGCGCGTTGCACCGCGCTAGCCGAGTCGCCGACAAGCCGTTGGTGGTGGTCAACTGCGCGGCGCTGCCCGAGCAATTGCTCGAGAGCGAGCTGTTTGGGCACGAGCGGGGCGCGTTCACCGGCGCGGTCACGACGAAGCCCGGCTTGTTCGAGGTCGCCGATGGCGGCACGCTGCTGATCGACGAGATCGGCGAGCTCGCTGGGTCGCTGCAGGCGAAGCTCTTGCGCGTGCTCGAAGACGGCCGCCTGCGCCGCGTCGGTTCGACCCGCGAGCGGCGGGTGCGCGTGCGCGTGCTCACCGCGACCAACCGCGACATCGCGGCGGAGGTCGAGCAGCACAGGTTCCGCGAGGACCTGTACTACCGGATCGACGTGCTGACTCTCCGTGCCCCCCCGCTCCGCTCCCGACACAACGACGTGCCGCTGCTCGCACGGCGCTTCGCCGGCGCCGGCTGGGAGATCGACGCCGACGCGCTGGAAGCGATCTGCAACTACTCGTGGCCCGGCAACGTGCGCCAGCTAATCAACGCGATCGAGCGGGCGAAGATCCTCGCCGAGTCCGACCGCATCGAACTCTGCAACCTGCCCGAACCGGTAGCCCAGTGCCGCGAGGCAGCCGCGACCGACGGGCGTCGACCACCCGGCGCACTCGCGGAATCGCAGCGCCGCACGATCGAGCAGGCGCTCGCCGAATGCGGCGGCAACAAGCTGCACGCGGCCCGCCGGCTGGGCGTGAGCCGGCGCTCGCTGTACCGGCTGCTTGAGAAGCACGGTATCGCGGGAGGGCGATAGCCCCGTCGACGCCTGAACACACCGGCGAAACTCGGCGAACCGATCCAATTACTTCGCACACTCCACCAGCAGCACCGGCTCGCTCACTTCACCAGCAGCACCGGGCGGCGGCAGAACAGGGCGACTTGGTAGCTGACCGTGGCCCAGCGTTCGGTCGGGCCGGCCGATTGGCCGAGGGGGTGCGAGCTGACGATCACGAGGTCGGCGCCCTGCACGCAGGCCTCCGACACAATCCGCCGCGCCGGACGGTCGACGACGACCGCCGTGTCGACCTCGATGCCCGCGTCGCGCAGCCGGGCCGCGTAGGGCTCAAGCGCCTGGCGGGCGTTGGCGACCAGCCGCGTGTAGAAGTCGGCGAGCGACTGGTCCTCGGTGTGCGCGAGCGACTCGACCACGTGCAGCAGCACGACCTTGGTCTCGCCCGGCGTGGCGAGCTGCTCGGTCAGACGCATCGCCTCTTCGTTCTTCGGTGTGAAGTCGAGCGGCACGAGGATGCGTTTCAAAGCGCCCATGACAAGGCCCTCTCACAATGGGGAAGCCCCCCGACCTATTGGTAGGGGTACACCGGGTAGTTCGGCGGGGGGACTTCCCGAAGCTGGTAGGTCGGCTGCAAGAACGCTACCAAGTCGGCCAGCTGCTGGACCGTCATGACTTGGTTGTAGTTCGTCATCTTGGACTTGCCGTCGATCGCCACGAGGCTCTCTTGGTACTGGGGCGCTAAGCGGTGCGACGGGTTGACGATCGAGTCGAGCAAGTCGCCGTAGGTCTTCACGCGCGAGACCTCGCCGCCGAGCTCGACAAGCACTTGGTCAGGCTGCTCCGCAACGGGCATGTCGACGCCCTCCACCCGGTGGCAGTCGTAGCACCGCAGGTCACGGAAAGCGGTCTCTCCCGCGGCCGGGTCGCCAGCGGGCAAAACGAAGCCCGCCGTTGATTGGGGTGGCTCCTGACAACCGAGAAGGCAGAGCGTTAGAGCGACCAGCACGACCAACAGCACGTGGCGATTGACAACCATCGGGCTCCTCATGAGCGTTAGCGGCGGAGGTATTTTATGCACACCGTGCGCCGGCGGCTCGGTCCGACGCAAGCCCCCTCCGACGGCGTGTCCGCCGGGCGGACGAGCCTCGAACGGGCGGAGCTGGCATACCGCGTGTGCGGAATCGCTCAGCGATCGTCGCTTTGGGCGACAACCTCGCTTGGAAGAACCGCTCAGCTCGCATGGCCCGCGGCTTGCATCGGTTCGCGATGGGCCCCGCTCCGGGGTCTACCAAACGCATCGGAGGACCGGCCATGACGCCCGACTTATCGACGAATTACCTCGGGTTCCGCCTCACGAATCCGATTGTCGCTTCGGCTTCGCCGTTGACCGGCCAGCCGGACGTGCTCGCGCGGATGGAGCAGGCCGGGGTGGCGGCCGCCGTGCTGCCGTCGCTCTTCGAAGAGCAGGTGGTGCGCGCTATGGGACTGGCCGACAAGCCGGGCGGCGCGAGCTACTTCGCAGCGATGGAGGGATACAACCGGGGGACCGACTGCTATCTCCGCTTAATCGAGCGGGCGAAGCGCGCGGTGTCGTTCCCCGTGATCGCAAGCCTCAACGGCGCCAGCGCCGGCGGTTGGGGCCGCTACCCGCACATGGTCGAGCAGGCCGGCGCCGACGCGCTCGAGCTGGACCTCTACCTGGTTCCGACAGATCTCGACGAGGACTCCGCCGTGATCGAGCAGCGGTGCCTGGACATCGTCGAGGCCGTCCGCGGACAGGTCACGATCCCCTTGGCGGTCAAGCTCAGCCCGTACTTCACCTCCCTGCCGCACGTCGCCCGCCGCCTGGTCTCCCTTGGAGTCGATGGGCTGGTGTTGTTCAATCGGTCGTTGGAGCCGGACATCGACCCGCACGGCTGGGCGGTCCACCCGCGGCTCACGCTCAGCTCCCGCGACGAGCTGCGCCTGCCGCTGCGGTGGCTTGGTTTGCTGCACGGGCGTGTGGGGTGCTCGCTGGCGGCCACCTCGGGCGTGCACGAAGCGGAAGACGTTCTCAAGGCCCTCATGGCGGGCGCCGACGTGGCGATGGTCGCGTCGGTGCTGATGCGGCGAGGCGTCGATAGCGTGACGACGATGCTGCGGCAACTCGGCGATTGGCTGGCGGCTCACGAGTGCGCTTCGGTGCGACAGCTCGTGGGCAGCGTGAGCCGGCGAAACTGCGACGACCCGTCGGCGTACGAGCGGAGCAACTACCTCAGGGCGTTGGTCTCTTACTTGGACGAAGGGGCCTCCCCGTTAGATCCACATCCAGGCGACGTTCCCCCGCGCCGCGGCGCGGCTCACCCAAGTTAGAGGCAGACCATGGCGCGCGCTGAAGGCCCCGACCAACCCGCAGTCCACAACGAGCACCGCGAGCTCTTCTCGCTGATCGAGCGGCTGCGGGCCGCATGCGACGGCGGGCGGCGCGACGCGGACGCCGTCCGCGATCTCGCCTCGGAACTGACCGACGAGCTCGCCGAGCACTTCCGGCACGAGGAAGACGGCGGCTACTTCACCGACGCCCTGCGCAAGGCGCCCCAACTCGCGCCCGCTGCCCGCGACCTGGTCGCGCAGCACGGGCCGCTGATGGAATCCGCCGAAGCGCTCAACTCGATGGCCCAGTCCGGTGTGGAGTCGGACGCGTGGTGGGACCGGATCGAGGGCGACTTGGACGTCTTTTCACAACAACTCCGCCGCCACGAGGCGGGCGAGCGGGACCTGCTCCAGCGGGCTTACAACGAGGACATCGGCACGAAGGACTGAGCCCCCGCCGCGACGAAGGCGGCTGGCGACCCCCCAGGACGCCGGCCGCCTTCGCCTTTTCCGGCCCAGACGGGCATTGGCGGAAGCCCGCGTTAGTAGCGCAGGATCAGGTCGACGGTCAGGCGGTTGTCGATGACGTCCCTGCGGTCAGTGAGAGGGTTCTCCCACGCGACGCCGATCTCCGTGAGGCGGTTCGGCTTGTACTTGACGCCGAAGGCGCCGGTCACGATGTCGTTGCCGTCGACGCCGGCGGAGCCGAAGTTGAACACGTCGAAGCCTTCCACCCCGGTCACGCCGAGCGTGTCGGCGCCGCCGTCGGTCCAGTGGAACCAGTTGAACTCCGCCAACGCGTACCAGCCCTTGCGGAATTGGTAGTCGAAGTGGTTCGACCAGTAGAGGAAGTGCGAGTTGGTCTGGTCGTCAACGGGGATCACGCCGCCGAATCCGCTGAGCCAGTGGCCGCAGTCGCAGAGCCGCGTGCCGCCGGTGAGGAACAGGTGGAAAAGGCCGTCGCCGTTGGCCTGCAGCGTGCGTCCGGAGCCGACCGGCAACTCGTAGGTAAACCCGGCCGACGCGAGCCGCTGGTTGCGGGCGTCGCGTAGCAGAGCGTATTTGAGGCCCAGGGAAACGTCGGCCCAGCCGTCGTCGATCAGCGGGTTCGTCGAGACCACATAGCCGTCCTTCGCTGCGATCAAGCCGAGGCGCTCGGTCAGGCGGGCGCGGATTTGCACCGCGTAGAGGTTGACGTCGCCGCCGCCGGCCGTCGCGGGGACTTTGTGCTGCCAGAAGATGCCCCGCAGTTCGGTCGTGATCCGCGGGTCCTCGAAGAACAGCGGGTTTGTCATCGGGCTGATGAAGTCGTCGAAGCACGGCTCCGTCGGGCAAGAGATGCAGCCCAGCAGCAACTCCGGGAGCGGGCAGCCGTCCGAGCACGAGTCGTACGTGAGCACACCGTGGCCGAAGAGGCCGCAGTTGTTGCAGCAAGGCGCCCCACCTCCGCAAACGTCGGCGCCGCAGTGCGCGTTGCAGCCGTCGCCGCAGCACACATCGCCACGGCACGCGTCGGAGCACCCGAGCGAACACCCGTCGCCGCAAACGGTGCTCCACGACGCGCGACCGATCTGCGTGTCGTGGATCGTCGACGCCACTTCGACGTCGGTCGCGATTTCAAGAGGATTGATTACTCCTGCCGCCTCGGCGACGGCGAGTGTTGACAAGGCAGCGATCGCCGCCGAGGCAAGTCGCGATAGTGGTTGCATCATTTCTGACTCGGCCCCTCCGTGTCTGGCCGCTCAAGTTCATTGAACGGCGAAGAAACTGCCTCGTCCGGTGAGGCTCTTGGTACAGCGATTCGGCTTGTTCGCTCGCCCACTGCGTTCTTAGCGTCGACGGGCTTGCAGGTCACACAAGCGGTAAGAGAAGCCGAGATCGCATGAGCGAATCTGGCTAAAGAGGTTGTGGATGAAAAAAAGACAAGTATATCCACTTGACCCCTAAAGCTGTTGAGCCGATATTTGCCACAAGAAGCTACCTATCTCTCTTTTAGCGGCTAGCGACTCCCGATCGCCCTAAACCTAAGCGCACAAGGCGTTTATGTTCGTCTCCCAGACCGCCGAATACGCCCTGCGGGCCGTTGTCTGGCTAGCCCAGAACCCAGGCGAGCCGCAAACCACCCAGCAGCTCGCCGAGGGCACCCAAGTGTCGGTCAGCTACCTGCCGAAGGTGCTCCAGCCCCTTGGCCGGGCGGGCGTGCTCACCAGCCAACGCGGGATCAATGGCGGGTATTCGCTCGACCGCGACCCCGAGGACCTGTCGGTCCTGGAGATCGTCAACTGCGTCGACCCGATCCACCGCATCAAGCGTTGCCCGCTCAAGCTCGAATCGCACGCCGGCGGGCTCTGTCCGCTGCACCGGATGCTGGACGACTCGATCGCCGCGCTGGAGCGACGCTTCGCCGAGACGACGATCGCCGGCCTGCTCCGCGAAGACACCGGCCTCAAGCCTCTTTGTAACAGCGGGGCAGCCGTCGTATCGATCCAACTACCGACGCCAAAGATGGGCACGCGGAGCGACGCGTCGACATGACGCGTTTCCAGTTCTGCGTTCACCAATCCTACTGACCCACCGAATCACGCTTCGTTCCCGCGCCGCCGGAGAGGAATCGCCGCGCCATGAGTGAGACCACGACCCATCCCGCGACCCGGATGGAACGCTACAGCTACGACGACGCCATCGTCCGGATGTTCCTGTTCGCAACGCTCGTGTGGGGCGTCGTTGGGTTCACGGTGGGGCTCTTGCTCGCGCTCGCGCTGCCCTTCCCCAGCCTCAACGGGGGCATCGAGTGGATCACGTTCGGCCGGCTGCGGCCGCTGCACACCAACGCCGTGATCTTCGCGTTCGCGGGCAACGGCATCTTCGCGGCGATCTACTACTCGACCCAGCGGCTCTGCAAGGCGCGGATGTGGAGCGACACGCTCGGCCGCCTGCACTTCTGGGGGTGGCAGGCGATCATCGTCTCGGCGGCGCTGACGCTCCCCTTCGGGATCACCCAGAGCAAGGAGTACGCCGAGCTCGAGTGGCCGATCGACCTCGCGATCGCGGTGGTCTGGGTCGGGTTCTTCGGCGTCAACTTCTTCATGACGCTCGTCAATCGCCGCGAGCGGCACATGTACGTCGCCCTGTGGTTCTACATCGCCACGATCGTCACCGTGGCGGTGCTGCACGTGTTCAACAACCTCTGGGTGCCGATCCTCTCGCCGACGATGATCAAGAGCTACCCGATCTACGCGGGCGTGCAGGACGCGATGATGCAGTGGTGGTACGGCCACAACGCGGTTGCGTTCTTCCTGACCACGCCGTTCCTGGGCCTGATGTACTACTTCCTGCCCAAGGCGGCCGACCGGCCGATCTTCAGCTACCGCCTGAGCATCCTGCACTTCTGGTCGCTGGTGTTCATCTACATCTGGGCCGGGCCGCACCACCTGCACTACACGGCGGTGCCCGAGTGGGCGCAGACGCTCGGCATGGTGTTCTCCGTGATGCTCTGGATGCCAAGCTGGGGCGGCATGATCAACGGCCTGCTCACCCTCCGCGGCGCGTGGCACAAGGTCACGACCGACCCGGTCCTCAAGTTCTTCGTGGTGGGCATCACGTTCTACGGGATGAGCACCTTCGAGGGGCCGATGCTCTCCGTGAAGTTCTTCAACTCCTTCACGCACTACACCGACTGGACGATCGCCCACGTGCACGGCGGCGCGCTCGGCTGGAACGGCTTCCTCGTGTTCGGCATGGCCTACTGGCTCGCGCCGCGGCTCTTCCAGACCAAGCTCCACAGCAAGAAGCTCGCCGAGACCCACTTCTGGGTCGCCACGGTAGGCATCCTCTTGTACGTGATCCCGCTCTACGCGGCCGCCGTCGCCCAGATGTGGATGTGGTACAGCCTCACCCCGACCGGCCAGCTCGCTTACCCGGACTTCGTCGAGTCGACCCAGGCGGTCATCCCGATGTACTACTTCCGCGCCCTGGGGGGCGGGCTCTACATCGTGGGGTCGCTGATCGGCTGCTGGAACTTCTACAAGACCTGGCGGGCCCGACCGGCGACCTACGAGGTCCCCGTCTACGAGGCGCCGCCGCTGTCGGCCGTCGAGGT
Organism: Botrimarina sp.; assembly: GCF_040219535.1. Classification (NCBI taxonomy): domain Bacteria; kingdom Pseudomonadati; phylum Planctomycetota; class Planctomycetia; order Pirellulales; family Lacipirellulaceae; genus Botrimarina; species Botrimarina sp. The sequence continues at coordinate 103,965 of NZ_JAVJSH010000016.1, read as the reverse complement.
CACGCCCGAGCGGCCCCCCCAGTCGGACCTGGGGATGGTCACCGACTCGGCCAAGGCGCTCGACGTGTTCAGCAGCATGTGGTGGCACCGCGCGTGGGAGCGGATGCCGGTGAAGTTCACCGTGCTGGTGATCATCGCGGTGGCGGTGGCGTCGCTGATGGAGCTGATTCCCACGTTCGTGATCCGCTCGAACGTGCCGACGATCTCGACCGTCACGCCCTACACGCCGCTGGAGCTCGCCGGCCGCGACATCTACGTGGGCGAGGGCTGCTACAACTGCCACTCCCAGATGATCCGCCCGATGGTCGCCGAGACCAAGCGCTACGGCGAGTACAGCAAGCCGGGCGAGAGCGTGTACGACCACCCGTTCCAGTGGGGGTCGCGGCGGATCGGGCCCGACCTGGCCCGCGAGGGAGGCAAGCAGAGCCACGCTTGGCACGTGCAGCACTTCCAAAACCCGCAGCAGTTCAACGAGGGGTCGATCATGCCGGACTACTCGTTCCTGATGAAGCGCGACCTCGACTTCGACTCGATCCCGCTGCGCGTCGCCGCGATGCAGTCGCTCGGCGTTCCTTACCCGCAGTACGAGGGCGACGATCTCCAGCGGTCCAAGGCCGACGCGATCGCCCAGGCCGAGCAGATCCACAAGGAGTTCATCGAACAGAACCTGGGCCAGCCGTACGTCGACCCGAAGAGCGGCGAGCAGCAAGACTTGTCCGAAAAGAAGGTGATCGCGTTGATCGCGTACATCCAGCGGGTCGGAACCGACCTGTTCAAAACGCCCGACGCGTCGGCCGAAGAGTCGCTGCCGCCTGACGAAGCGGCCGAGCCGGCCCCGATCGCCACCGAACCGTCTCCACCCGAGCCGGCGAAGACCGCGATGCTGAGCGAGCCGTGAGTGCCGCGCGCGTCGCGAAACCTGCCCCCTGACATCTGACAACCTAAACCCATGATCCAAGACGCCCTTTCCGGATCCGGCCTCGCTCCGCTCGCGGTGTTCGGCCTGCTGATGTTCGTCGCGGTGTTTGTCGGTGTCGCAGCGTGGGCGCTGGGGCGGCCGAGGCAGGAAGTCGCCGGCTGGTCCTCGCTGCCGCTAGACGACCCCAAGGCGGTCGGCGACAGCCGCTTGCCCATCGTCGCGCCGGTCGCGGCGGGCGGGTGCGGCAAGTGCGAGAACTGCTCCTGCACGCCTGCCGAGTCGCCGGTGACCAGCCCCGGCCACTGATCCCCGAACCCTCCGACCCAGATAACGCAGCGAAGGAAACGACCGATGGCCGACGAGCCGAAAGTGAAGACGCCGCTCGAGCCGGCCGGGGACGACGTCCTCTCCGGTCACACGTACGACGGCATCCAAGAGTACGACAACCCCACGCCGCGGTGGTGGGAGCTGCTGTTCGTCGGCTCGATCCTGTTCTCGCCGCTGTACATCCTCTGGTTCCACGCGCCGGCGCAGAACCGCACGCTGGCCGACCAGTACGAGGCTAGCCTCGCGGCGAATCTGCGGCTGCAATTCGGCGAGCTCGGCGACGTGCAGGCCGACGAGCCGACGCTCGTCCGCTTCATGAACGAGCCGGAGTGGCTGAAGGTCGGCGCATCGACCTTCGCCGTGAACTGCGCGTCGTGCCACGGCAAGGACGCGGCCGGCATCTCCGGCCCGAACCTGACCGACGACTACTACATCCACGTCAAAGATATCACCGACATCGCGAAGGTGCTCCGCGAAGGCGCGAAGAACGGCGCCATGCCCGCCTGGGAGAACCGCCTGCACCCGACCGAGCTGATCCTGACCGCCGCCTACGTGGCCTCGCTGCGGGGGCAGAACCTCGAGGGGCGCTACGCGGAGAAAGGAAACGAGATCCCGCCATGGCCCGGCACGGCGGCCGGCGCCGAGGCCCCGGCCGAGCCAAGCGCTGTCGACGCCAACCCCGCAGAGGCGCCCGCTGCCCAAGCCGCAGCCGGCTGAACCAGACCGATGAACGCGACGAATGAACTGCCGGTCCTCCCGCCCGAAGAGCGGGTCCTGTCGACGCTCGACAACGACGGGCGGCGCCGCTGGCTGTACCCGAAGCTCTCGACGGGGCGCTTCTGGTCGCGGCGGCGGTTGGTCGCGTACCTGTTGATCGCGGTCTACGCGTCGCTGCCGTTTGTAAAGATCAATGGCCGCCCCGCGATGCAGCTCGATCTCTGGAACGGGCGGGTCAACTTGCTGGGCCTGCAATTCCGGCCGACCGATATGGAGCTGCTCGCGGTATTCGGCGTAACCGTGTTCCTGTCGATCTTCTGCCTGACCGCGGTGTTCGGACGCGTTTGGTGCGGGTGGGCCTGCCCCCAAACGGTCTACCTGGAGTTCGTCTTCCGCCCGATCGAGCGCCTGTTCACCGGCACGACGGGCAAGGGCGGCAAGCCGAAGAAAGCCGTCGCTGGCTGGCGGGTGGTCGCCATGTACGCGGCCTTCGCGCTGATCAGCTGGCACCTGGCGAACACCTTCCTCGCCTACTTCGTCGGGGTCGACGCGCTGAACGAGTGGATCTGGACGCAGCCGCCGTGGCGCCACCCGGCCGCCTTCGCCCTCGTGCTCTTCGTCACCGGCCTGATGCTGTTCGACTTCTGCTACTGGCGCGAGCAGCTCTGCATCATCGGGTGCCCCTACGGGCGCTTCCAATCGGTGATGCTCGACCAGTCGAGCCTGATCGTCGGCTACGACTACCGCCGCGGCGAGCCGCGCGGCCACGGCCGCGACCGCGAGGCGAAGGGGCTCGGCGACTGCGTCGATTGCCACCAGTGCGTGGCGGTCTGCCCGACCGGCATCGACATCCGCGACGGCCTACAACTGGAGTGCGTGAACTGCACCCAGTGCATCGACGCGTGCGACGCGGTGATGGACCGTGTCGGCTTGCCCCGTGGCCTGATCCGCTACAGCTCGCAATCCGCTCTCGAAGGCGAGCCGACACGCATCGTGCGCCCGCGGGTCGTCATCTACGGCGTGTTGATAACCGTGCTGGCCGCTCTGCTGGTGACCCTCCTCGCGACACGCACCGCGTTCGACGCGACGCTCCTCCGCGGCCTCGGCCAGCCCTTCGCCCTCACACAAGACGCCCGCATCGAGAACCGCGTGCGTGTGAAGCTCGTCAATCGAACCGACGAGCCGCAGACCTACACGCTGGGCGTGGTGTCGCCGGACTCGGTAGAAGCGATCGATCCCCCCTCGCCGCGCCTGGCGCCCGGCGAGTCGGTCACCGAAACGCTCCACCTGGTCGCCCCGCCCGAAGCCTTCTACGCGGCCGCAGGACGGCTCGAAGTCCGCCTCCGCATTGAGGACAGCCAGGGCGAGTCGATGGAGCGCCCCTACCAGCTCTACGGCCCCGTGGCCCCGCCGGCGGCCGCGGCCGAACGGGAGCAATCGGATGACTGATCCGAATCCACAAGCCGAACGCGCCACGACGCTGCCGAAGGGGCTGCTCTGGCCGCTGATCTTGATCGGCCTGTTGGTCGGTCACGGGGTGATCGTGCTCGCGGCGGTCACGTTCTCTTCGATGCTGAGACCCGGCGCGGCTGTCGAGCCGTCGGCGTACGAGGAGGGCCTGCGTTGGGATCAGCGCCAGACCGAGAAGCGAGCGAGTGAGCGGCTCGGCTGGACTCTCGCTTGCCAGGTCAGCGACACCGCCACGCCGGCCGGGGAGCGGCAGCTGCAGATCACCTTGCTCGACGCTGCCGGCCGCCCGCTCGACGACGCGGCGATCGAGCTGGTCTGCTTCCACCACAGCCGAGCCAACCAGCCGCTCCGGCGCACCATCGCCGGCGGCGAGCAGGGCCGTTACACAACCACGCTGCCGCTACGCCGAGAGGGCCTCTGGAGCTTGGAGGCCGTCGCGACGCGCGGCGATGACCGCTTCGTCGCCGAGACCGAGTTCTGGCTCAAAGGCGCCAAGCGCGGGGAGGCGCAGCCGTGACCGCGATGCTGCTCGCCGTGCTCTCGGCCAGCCTTCTCGGCTCGCCCCATTGCGCCGGCATGTGCGGACCGTTCTGCGGGCTGGCCGTCAGCGGAGGGCGGTCGCGCGGCGGGGCCGCCGGGCTGCAAGCCGCTTACCACGGCGGCCGGCTCATCACCTACGTGGCCGTCGGCGCCGCGGCCGGCGCGGCCGGCGCGTTGCTCGACCTCGCGTCGACGCTCGCGGGGCTCCAGCCCATCGCGCTCGCGCTGGCCGGCGGGGCAATGGTGTTGTTCGGCCTCGCCGAACTGGCCAAGGCGCGCCGCTGGGGCGGACCGCTGGCCCGCTTCGGCCACTGGCGCCCGCCGGCTGCCTGGATCCGAACGATCCAGCACGGCCAACGCTTCGCCGCCCGCCGCGACCCGGCGCCCCGGGCGTTGATGATCGGATTGCTGACCACGCTGTTGCCTTGCGGCTGGCTGTACGCGTTCTTCGTGACCGCGGCCGGATCGGGCGGCCCTCTTCAGGGCGCCGCCGTGATGGGCGTGTTCTGGGTCGGAACACTGCCCGTGCTGCTCACGCTCGGCATGGGCGTGCGGCGGCTGGCGGGCGTGCTGGGCGATCGGGCGCCGCTTGTGACCGCCAGCGCACTGATCGCGGTTGGGATTTTCACCCTTGCGGGACGGCAATCACTCAGCGCCACTGTGCTAGCGAGCCGCGTCACAGCCGACAGGTCGCAAGCGACCGCCCCGGCGCCCGACCCGGCCGAACTGCCCGCCTGCTGCCGCAAAGCGGCCGAGGCCCGGCGGTGACCACAACCCTCCAAGCCGGGGCGCCCCACCCCCGCCCGACGCGCCCCTCGGCGTCTGATTTGAACAAGGAGTCTTCCGCCTGCGACCACTGCGGGCTTCCCGTCCCCGACGGGAGGTCGCGTTTCTGCTGCGCAGGGTGTGAGGTCGCCTACGAGACGATCCACGGCGCCGGCCTGGAGAACTACTACTCCGTCCGCCAGCGGCTCGCGACCAAGCGCCGCGCGGCCTCCGGCGCCGGCAAGCGGTACGCGGCCTACGACTCAGACGCCTTCCAGCGGCGGTACGCCAGCCCGGCGGCCGACGGGCTGCGTGCGATCGACTTGCGGCTCGAGGGCGTGCACTGCGCGGCTTGCGTCTGGCTGGTCGAGCGCTTGCCGAAGATCGCGCCGGGCGTGGTCGACGCGCGGCTGATGCTCGGGGCCGCTCGAGCCCGCGTGGTGTGGGACCCGCAAGCGACGAGCCTCTCGGCCGTCGCGCAGTCGCTCGACCGGCTGGGCTATGCCCCCCACCCGGCCCGCGACCGCGCCGCCCGCGACGCCCGCTCTCGCTCCGAGCGCCGCCGGCTGGTCGACATGGCGATCGCCGGCGCCCTGGCCGGCAACAACATGCTCGTCGCGATCGGCCTGTACGCGGGCGCGGCCGAGGGTATCGAGCCGCGGTTCGAGAACTTGTTCCGCTGGCTGAGCCTCGCGATCGGGTGGTTGTCGATCGCTTGGCCTGGCCGCGTGTTCTTTCGTGGGGCGGCCGCCGCGTTGCGGGCGCGTACGGCCAACCTCGACCTGCCGATCGCGCTGGCGCTGCTGGTCGGCGCCGTGGCCGGCACGGCGAATGTTGTGATGGGGCGCGGCGAGGTTTACTTCGACTCGCTCAGCGTGCTGGTCTTCCTCCTGCTCGTCGGGAGGTTCATCCAACTGCGCCAGCAGCGGTGGGCTGAGGATTCGGTCGGCCTGATGCTCTCGATGACGCCCGACGAGTGCCGCGTGGTGCGGGGCGACCGGGTCGAGGACGAATCGGTCGACGCGCTCGACATCGGCGACGTGGTCGAGGTCCGGGCCGGAGACCTGTTCCCCGCCGACGGCGTGGTCACGACAGGCCGCTCCGCGGTCGACCGCTCGATCCTCACCGGCGAATCACGGCCGGTCCCGGTCGGCCCGGGGGCGGAGGTCTGCGCCGGCGCGCAGAACCTGGCCTCGACGCTGCGGCTCGAGGTGTCGGCCGTGGGCGACGACACGCGCCTGGGGCGGCTGGTACGGCTCGTCGAAGACGGCGTCGCCGCGAAGCCGCCGATCGTGCAGTTCGCGGATCGGGTCGCCGGCTGGTTCGTGTCGGTCGTGGCGGTGCTGGCCGCGGTCAACCTGGCTTGGTGGGCGTCGCGGGGGCCGCTCTCGGGCGCGATCGACTCGACGGTCGCGTTGTTGATCGTCGCCTGCCCTTGCGCGTTGGGGCTCGCCACGCCGTTGACGATGGCCATCGCGATCGGCCGCGGAGCGAAGCGCGGCATGTTGATCAAGAGCGCGGCCGTGCTCGAGCGCCTGGCGGACGTGTCACCCGACAAGCCGGGGCGGCTGCTCATCGACAAAACCGGCACGCTCACAACCGGCCGCCTGAGGGTCGAGGGGTGGGCCGGCGACCGGCAGGTGCAGCCTTGGGTGGCGGCCGTGGAGGCCCAATCGAGCCACCCTGTAGCCGCCGCGTTGGTGCGGGTGTTTGGCCCCGCCGAGCAACGCGACGGATACGAGGTCTCCGACCGGGTGGAGCGACACGGTTTCGGCGTGACCGCCGCCACGCCGCTCGGGCGGATGATGGTCGGCTCGCCCCGCTTCGCAGAAGAAGCCGGCGTCGAGGTCGGCGGAGAGATCGCCGGCGCGATCCGGCTGGGGCGGCGCCGGGGACTCACGGTCGCGCTCGTGGCGATCGAGGGCCGGGCGGTCGGCGTGGCTTGGCTCGGCGACGACCTCCACCCCGACGCGCGCGAGCACCTCGCCACGCTGGGCGAGGCCGGATGGCGCGCCGAGATCCTCTCTGGCGACACCCCCGACGCGGTCCGTCACACAGCCGCAGCGGTCGGCCTCAACGAGGAAGCGGGCGTTGGCGGCGCCGCGCCCGAGGAGAAGCTCCAGCGGGTGAGGGCCGCCGAACAGACGCCGCAAGCCGGGCCCGTGATGATGGTCGGCGACGGCGTCAACGACGCGGCCGCCCTCGCGGCGGCCGATATCGGTGTGGCCGTCCAGGGGGGCGCCGAAGCCTCGCTGGCGGCGGCCGACGTCTACCTCACCGAGCCGGGCGTCGGCAAGCTGGTGGAGCTCGTCCGCTTGGGGCAAGCGACCATGCGGGTCGCCCGGCGCAACCTGGCGATCTCGCTCGCGTACAACCTCGTCGCCGTCACGCTGGCCGCCGCGGGCTGGATCGGGCCGTTGGCGGCGGCCATCCTGATGCCCATCAGCTCGTTGACGGTGCTCGCGTCGGCGGTGCGTTTCAGCGGCGATGGCGCGGCCCAGGCCGAGGCGGCGCGCGTTCCCAAGAACCAATCGGACTGACGATGTCGGTGGTCTTTGTCATGGCGCCGTTGGCGCTGTTGTTGGCGGCGGTAGCCGTGGCCGGTTTCGTGTGGGCCGCCCGCGACGGCCAGTTCGAAGACGTCGACACCCCGCCCCAACGCGTCCTGCTCGACGACGACCCAGACCGCGCAGAGTAGGCGGCGTCGATCTCGAGTGACGCTCAACCGCCGCTCACGCGCTCGCTCCCCGGTGTTGGCCGGGCACACGCACGGACCGGTCGCCAAGGTAGTCTTGCACAGAGACGGATCGGCTGTCTTATCCTATGAGTCACGGCGGGCGCGGCGGTGAAATCGCCCTCCGATCGGATCGGCGCTCCGCAGGGCACTGCCAATCGCATTCCGCCCAGCGCATTCGGGGGGCGGCGCTTCGCAACTTGCCTGCCTTGCGATAGCCTGCGCTCCCCGGCGCCGGCCCCGCGGCGCCGCCCCACCCCCCTGCCCTCCCGCCACGCTATGGCCAAGCGACTCGGCTTCGTCGACGACGCGCTCGACAACTTCCACGCGAACACCTACCTCGACGCGGTCCGCGGGCCGCTCGCCGAGCGCGGCTGGGAAGTCGCCGGCGCGACCGCGTTGCAGCAGGACGCGGGCCGCGCTTGGGCCGACTCGAAGCGGGTCGCCTACTACGACTCGCCCGCCGAGCTGGCCGACGCGGTCGACGCGATCGCCGTGCTCGCGCCCTCGACTCCCGAGACCCACCTGGGCCTCTGCGAGGCGGTCCTCTCGGCCGGCAAACCAACGTTCGTCGACAAGACCTTCGCTCCCGACGCGGCTACGGCCCAGCAGATCTTCGACCTGGCCGACCGCCACGCCGCGCCGATTCAGACCACCTCGGCCCTGCGGACCACCAACGTGCAGACGCTCGCCGGCCAGCTCGAGGCGCCGCTCGAGGGCGTGGCCGTTTGGGCCGGCGGCGCCAGTTGGCACGAGTACGGCGTGCACCCGGTCGAGCTGGCCGTCAGCTGCCTCGGCCCCGACGCCGAACGGATCACTGCTTGCGGGACCGACACGCGGCCCGTCATGGCGATCGAGTTCTCTGGCGGTCGCGTGGCCACGATCCATTTCGACGCGGGCGAGTACGTGCCCTTCGTGGCCATGCTGACGACGCGCTTGGGCGTGCGGCACGTGGAGGTCGACGACTCGCGTCTGTTCGTCGACGCGGCCGCCGCGATCCTCGATTTCTTCGACGCCGGTCGGGCGCTCGTGCCGCGCGACGAGACGATGGCCGTGATGCGGGTGCTGGACGCTTCGGGCCGCCCCGAGGCCCGCCACGGCTGGCACACGCTGTGACCCAGTCGCAGACCCGTGCGCGGCCGCCAGAGCGCCGTGCGCGGCGCCCCGTTGCACAGCCGGCCCGCAAGGGCGACGCTTCGCTAGTCCGGCGCCCCTCCGTTGGGCGTCGACGCCTCGCACACAGGGAGAGAGCATGAGGGTCGGGATCATCGGCGCCGGCGCCATCGGCGAGAAGCACGCGGCAGCCTGCCAGGCGGTGGGCGTCGAGGTCGGCTGGGTCATCGACCGCGACGAGGCCCGCGCGGCCAAGCTGGCCGACGCGCACCACGCGACCGCCAAGGCCGACCCGGAGCACCTGTGGGAGGACGGCAGCGTCGGCGCCGTCGTCGTCGGCGTGCCCAACTGCTTCCACAAGCCGCTCGCGATCGAGGCCATGCAAGCGGGCAAGGACGTGCTGCTCGAGAAGCCGATGGCCTTCACCGCCCAGGAGTGCGACGAGATCCTCTCGGTCGCCGAGTCGACCGGCCGGCTGCTCCAGATCGGCTACGCGCACCGCTTCACCGCCGTCGGCGCGGGGGCGAAACAAGTGATCGACACCGGCGCCCTGGGCGAGATCTACCACGCAAAGGCCCACCTGCACCTGCGGCGCGGCGTGCCGGGCCTGGGCGGGTGGTTCACCAACAAGCAGATGGCCGGCGGCGGCGCCTTGATCGACCTCGGCGTGCACCTGATCGACCTGGCGTTGTACCTCGCCGGCGAGCCGAAGCCGGTCGCCGTGAGCGGCAAGGCCTACAACAAGTTCGGCGGGCGGATGAAGGACTACGTGTACGAGTCGATGTGGGCCGGCCCGCCCAACTACAACGGCGTGTTCGACGTGGACGACCACGCCACGGCGATGATCATGCTCGAGGGGGGCGCGACGATCGACCTGCAGGTCGCGTGGGCCTGCAACCTGCCCAGCCCGAGCGCGCCGGACTCGGTCGTGGCGCTGCTGGGCGACAAGGGGGGCGTGTCGTTCGAGCTGTTCGGCGACCACCTGCTGATGCGCAGCGAAACGGCGCGCCTCAACAGCGAGACCCGCCTGGCCCTCCCCGCGGCCGACCCGATGGCCAGCCAGATGAAGGACTTCGTTAAGGCCGTCGAGTCGCGCGAGCACGGCGTCGGCGCGAGCCCCGTCGAGGGGCGGCGCGTGCAGGCGATCGTCGATGCGATCTACAAGTCGAGCGAGACCAACCGGCCCGTCGAGTTTTAACGAGCCAGCCCGCCGGGCCCGCCAGGCTCGCCGACGCGTCCTCCCCGCCCGCCATGCCCCTGCCGATCGCCGCCGCCCAGACGCTCGACAGCGTGGTCGTGGTGGTCTACCTGCTTCTCAGCCTGGGGCTGGGCTTGCTGGCGAGCCGCTTCTTCCGCGGCAAGGGCGACTCCGACCGCGAAGAGGACTACTTCCTCGCCGGCCGCCGCGTGCCCGGCTGGGTCAACGGCGTGTCGTACGCGGCCACCGCGCTGAACGCCGACGTGGGCCCCACCTACTGCGGCTTCGCGGTGGTGGTTGGCTTGCCGATCGCCTTTTTCTACCTGCCCCGGTTCGCGCTGGCGTGGATGATCGCGGCCGTGCTGTTCGCCGTCCGCTGGCGCCAGATGGGCGTGCGCACCGGGCCGGAGTTCTACGCGCTCCGCTACGGCGGCGGGCGGGTGCGGTTCATGCGCACGTACTCCGCCTTGTTCGCCGTGCTGGTGAACATGGCGCCCTGGATCGGCGCCGGGCTGCTCGGCGTTCACAAGATCTTCGGGCCCGCGTTCGACATCGACGAGAAGTGGATCACGCTCTCGGTCGTGCTGCCGGTGCTCCTCGCCTACGTGTGGATCGGCGGCTTCGCCGGCGTGGTCGTGACCGACGTGATGCAGACGGCCGTCATCGTCGGCGCCAGCCTGGTGCTCGCCGCGTCGGTCCTGTGGGAACACGGCGGGCCATCGGGCCTGGCCGCGGCGATCGAGTCGGCGCTGCCGGAGCACTCGGACGAGGTCCTGTCGACCTGGCCCGTGTGGGGGCACCGCGTGCTCGGCCCGCTGGTGGTGCTCGCGTGGCTCGTCGTGCCGACGGTCGGGCGTGGCGGCTCGGTCGACCTGGAAGGGCAGCGGCTCTTCTCCTGCAAGAGCGACCGCGACGCCGCGCGGATGAACGTGTGGGCGGTGGGCGGCCTGTTCTTCATGCTGCTGTTGCTGACGCTCCCCGCGCTCGGCCTGCTCGTGAAACGCCCCGACCTGTACCTCGCCGAGCCCGCCCAGCGCGAAGAGGCCTACAGCCTGCTGCTCGACGCGTACCTGCCCGCCGGGCTGTACGGGGTGGCCCTGGCGGCGCTGCTGGCGAGCGTGATGTCGACCATCTCCAGCCACCTGAGCTACGGCTCGCAGACGCTCGTCAACGACGTCGCGCGGCAGCTCGCCCCGGGTTCGACGTGGCTCGCCGACGGCAGCCGGTCGGCCGTTTGGGTCGGCCGCCTGCTGATGCTCGCCATCCTCGGCCTCGGCGTCGCCGTGACGTTCAACGCCCGCTCGCTGATCGGCATCGCCGTGGTGCTCGCCGGCATGTACGGCGCGACAGCCAGCGTGTATTGGGCGCAGTGGTGGTGGTGGCGCGTCAACTTCTGGACGTGGCTCACCGCGATGCTCGGCGGCCCGTTGGTCTACGCGTGCCTCGGCGGCTTGTCGTTCGGCTCCTTCACCGTCCCCGGCTTGCTCGCCTTGGTTCCCGCATGGGCCCAGGCCCGCGCGCTCAGCGAATCGGCCGCCCAAGGCATGGACATGCTGCAGGCGGCCCTCGGCATGGCGATCACCTTTGTGCTGTCGATCGTCGTCACGCTGGCGACACGCCCCGAGTCGCTAGACACCCTGAAGGGCTTCTACCGCCGAGCGCGTCCGATGGGTTGGTGGGCGCCCGTCCGGGAGGCCTGCTCGGCGGACGACCCCTCGTGGACGCCGCCGCCGGAGGGCCTGCTCGGCGAAGGGATCGCGACCGCTGTGCTCGGCGCGATCGCGGTCTCGTCGGGCGTGCTGGCGATGTCGGTTGCGTACGTCGGGCGTTGGGGCGAGTGCCTGCTCTACACGGGCGTGGGGGTCGCTGTCGGCGCCCTGTTCGCCCGGCGGTTCGGCGTGATGCTGCGGAAGCTCGACGCCGATCAGTCCGTCGCCGGATCGGAGTAAAGTGTCCGAAAGACTCCGGCGTGCTCTTGCAGCCCCCCGTGGTAGAAGAACACCTCGCCGCGGAAGCCCAGCTCGCGATTGACGCGGACCATCTCCCGCACGCGCTCGCTCGGCATGTCGTACCCGTCCGCCAAAGCGATCAGCACGCCCGGCACGATCTCTACGTTCTCCAGCCCGGCCGTTTGCGTGACGACCCGCTCCAGCGTCGCGCGGTACGCGCCCAGCTCGCGGCGGTAGACCTGCGGGCAGAATTGGTCGCCCCACCCCTCGCGGGCCCAGCGAGGCCAGTCCTGCAGGTAGTTGTCGCGGCTCCAGGGCCAAACGCTCGGCGCCCACGAGACGCACAGCTCCGGGTCGAGCGCCTTGAGCTCGCCGTACGCCCGCTCGACGAAGTGGCTGAGCTTGTCGGCCCGCCACTGCACCCAACCCGGGTCGCGCGGGTCGTCGGGCGGGGCGGCGCCGTCGTGCTCGCGGCGGTAGAGCTCGACCGTCAGCGGGTCGTACCCGCCGGTGCTCGGCATCGCGGGCAGGCGGTCGTCGCCTTGGACGCCGTCGACGTCGTAGTTCTCGACGACCTCTTTGAGCATCGCCAGCAGGAAGTCCTGCACCTGGGGGTCGATCGCGTTCATCCATTGGAAGCCGTTGCGGCTGACGAGCTTGCCTTCGCGGTCGAGCGCGGCCCAGCCGGGCCGCTTCCGGATGAGCGGTCCGCCGTCGGTCTGGCGGTAGCTCGAGCTGAAGCCGAACTCGAACCACGCGACCACACGGATCCCCTTCGCGTGGGCCAACTCGATCAGCTCCGCCAGCGGGTCCCTGCCAGCGAGCACCGGGTCGATCGCGACGCCAAACTCGCGCCGCATCAGCTCGCTCGGGTAGAGCGTCACGCCGCGGTTCCAGGTCACCGTGTAGATCGTGTTGATGCCGAAGCGGTCGCACCGTTCAACCAGCGCGGCCATGCCCTCCCGCGACCTCATCGCCGGGTCGCCCACCGACGCGAGCCAGACGCCGCGTGTCGGCTCGCCGGCCGCGGCCGCGGCGGGCACAGCGAGGATCAACGCGACGAGTAGCGCGGCCAGTCGGGTTCGGAACATCGTGTCTGCCGCGGCTAGAACAGGGCGTGGGGCGGCGGTCAGGCTCGGCGCCGGCGGGCGGGCGCCGCGACGCGGCACGCAACGGCTAGCCCAGCGACCGCTAGGCTCATGGGTTCTGGGACCGATACGGCCTGGGAGATCAGGTAGCCGTAACCCGCCGACCACAGATCGTAGTCGAGCGCGTTGACGAACCCATCCCCGTTCGCGTCGGCTCGCAGGTCGGTGACCGAAGCGAACGTGTCCCGCCAAACCGAGTAATCGGCCGCGTTGACGAGGCCGTCGCCGTTGAAGTCGGCCGGCTCGATCGCCCGGCGGTCTTCGAGAAGCTCGACACGCGTCGCGTTGAAGACCGTCAGCTCGCGCTCCCCCTCGGGAAAATAACCCGCAGAGAGCTCGCGCCACACACCGCCGACCTCGGCCACCAGCTTGTAGGCGCCCGCCGCCGCCACGTCGACGAGCCACGCGTTCTGCCCGGCTGCGTCCGCCACGACCGGCGCGCGGCGCGGAGCGGTGAACAGCGGGTTCGCGGCGTGGCCCTGATTCTCCACGTCGTAGAAAGCGGCCAGCCCGTCGCCGTACAGGTCGCGGACCCCGCGGCTGTAGAAGATCGAGTGTCCGGCCGCCCCCACGTCGCGCGAGGTGACGATCATCTGCTCGAGTTCTGCGTAAGGGGTCGCCGCGCCGGACCCGTTCGCCCTCAGCCCCAGGACCAGCTCCCCCCGCTGGTCGGTCCCGAACGGCGCCAGTTGGCCGGGGAGGATCGAATCGAAGGCCGCGTCGCTCGAGCGGTAGGCCTGCACCACGTACTCGTCGAACAGCCCCTCGTCCTGCCACTCGGGCCACTCGGCGTTGAAATTGATGTCCGAGAAAGCCGTGATCGAGGGGCTGACCGACACGAGCAGTTCCGGCCGAGCGCCGCGCACCGCGTCGCTCCACTGGCGCGCGAATTGGGTGACTTTCGATTGCCGCCAAGCGCGGAAGTGCGGGTCGTCGACGCTCTGCGGCAGGGACCTGCCGGTCTCGTCGAGGTAAATCGCCGCGGTGGTGTCGTCCCAGCCGAACTCCCGGGGCCACGACAGGCGGTCGTCGAATTGCACGCCGTCCAGGTCGTAACGATCCACCGCTTCCAGGGTGATGTCGACCAGCAGCTGCCGCACCTCCGGCACGGCCGGATTCATCCAAGCGAACCCGTTGCTGCTGTTGGCGAACTGTCCCCCTTGGTCCTCCAAGAGCCACCCGCGATCCCGTGCCTCTCGACCCAGTGGGGAGAACGGTTGCCCCCCCGACCCAACGAACTCCGCCGCGAACCCATACTCGAACCAGCCCACGTAGTGCATCTGGTTGCGGTGCGCCTGGATCACGGTCTCCCGGACCAGGTCGCGCGACGCACCCAAGTACGGAGCACGATCCCGGCCGGTAAGCGACTGGAGCGTCGGCGAGGGGAAGTTCGTGTAGCCCGCTTTCCAAGTTTCGACGTAGGCGGTGTTCAGGCCGATGTTGCGGAGGTCCGCGAAAACCGCTTCGGTGTTCGCCCCCGAACGGATGTGGTCTTCCGTACCCGTCGTGGTCAGCCAAGTGCCGCGGACTTCCGGCGCCGCGGCAAACACGGAGCGGCCGAGGAGGAGCCCGAAGAGGAACACGGCCCTAGCGCCGGTGAGCGATCGAGATGGCGTCATGAGAGGGCCCGACGGCTCGCGCCGGGGCCAGGTTGGGTTGGTTAGTTACAACTTGCGCCGCTAGGAGCCCGCTGGACCGGTCATCGTAGTCGCCAATCGCTAGGCGCGCGGAAGCCAAGGGATTATTGAGGAGTGTCGCGGCGCCTCCTGCGCAAAATCGCGAGACTAATCCACGCGTAGCGATCACAATGAGGGGGCAAGAACTGCGGCCCCGGCGAAGGTCTGCGCCGGGCTAATACTGAAGCACACCCTAAGAAGCACCCCGAGGTCAGCTAATGTTACGCACCTGCTGGTTCACAAGTTTGGCGGCGCTGGTCGCCGTGTCGGTTGCGAGCGTCGCTTCGGCGGCGACCCTGGTTGAAGTGGCCCGATTCGACGTGAGCGGCGCGACCGCCGATTCGGCCGATCCCAACTTCATCGGCAACAACCCCTCGGCCGTCGCCTGGGACGGCACGCGCCTGTTCGTGGCGGGCTTCAACTCGTCAGGCGGCAACGCCCAAACAGCAATCATTGAGGTCACGAACGCGGGCGCGACCGGGCTGAATGCGGCCGCCTTCGGCACGGCGTTCGGCGCTTTGACGACCCCGAACCTCCGCGGTTACTCCGGCTTGGACGTCCGCGGCGGCGTGCTCGCGGCCGCTTACGACGACGGCGGCGCCGACCCCAACGGCATCCAAGCCTTCGACGCGGCGAACTCGCAGCTCTGGGCCAAGAGCGCCCGCGGCGGCAGCGGCGTCGCGTTCGACCCGGGATTTAGCGGCGACGGCGCCGGCGTGGCGTGGACCACCTTCGGCAGCGGCCGCCGCGCCCTGCAAGACACCGCCACCGGCGCGGACATCTACACAACCGGCGACGGCATGATCATCAATGATTCGTCGATCGACGGCGGCTCGTTCTGGCGCGACATGGACTTCGACCCGACGTCGGGCGACATCTACGCTCGCCGCTCCAACGCGATCATCAAGAGCACGCGCACCGGCGCGAACTCGGTCACCGGCACGACCTCGCTCGTCCCGGTGGACACGTCGGCCAACTTCGTTAATGGCCAGATGGTCAGCTTTCTCAGCGACACGCTGGCCGGCGACCTGCTGATCTACAACGACCGCGCGACCGGCGGCACCGGCCAGGCGTTCGCCGACGTGGTCAAGCTGATGACGCCCGACGGCGCCGCCGAGGCCGCGTCGTTCGTGCTGCTGGACGGCGGCCCGGTCGCCGACGGCAACGGCTACTACGACTTCGACTACGACGTGGCCAGCGGCACCGTGGCCCTGATGGACTTCGCCAACCGCAACGTGCACATCTTCTCGATCGTGCCCGAGCCGGCCTCGGCGATGACCCTCGGCCTCGGCCTGCTGCTGGCGGCCGCGCGTCGGCGCGTCTGAACGCTCGCCCCGCCGGCAGCAAACGCGTAATAATAGAAACCGTGCGACGGGCGAGGCGCCGCGGCCCTGCGGCGCCTCGCCCGATCTACAGAACCACTCACCGATGACTCCACTTTCCTAGCGCCGCGGAAACCCCTTTCCAGGCGGGCGCAGGCAAGGCCTCACCGATCCGACCGACGCCGACGCAAAGCCACCCGTAGGGAGACCCCACCCCATGCGAATCCGCACGCTGCTCGCCTTCCTGTCCGCGGCCCTCGTCGCCCCCGCGGCGACGGCCATCGAGTTCAACGAGATCGCCCGCTTCGACGTGAGCTTCGCGTTCGCGTCGGACCTCGACCCGGACGACGAGATCTCCGACGACAACCCGCAGTTCATCGGCACCAACCCGCTCGGGGTGGCTTGGAACGGCTCGAAGCTGTACCTGGCGGGCCACGACAACTTCGGCAGCTCGCTCTTGCCGATCGGCTTGATTGAGGTTCTGAACCCCACCCGCACGGGCACGAACGCCCTTACGTCAGCCGATTTCTCGGCCGCTTTTGGGCAGATCTTCCAGCCGGCGGGCCGCGGCTACACGAACCTCGAGCTGTCCGGCGATCGCTTGGCGGCCGCTTACGACGGCGGCAGCCCCGGCTCGTCCGACGCGTTCCAGCTCTTTGACACGACCGACAACAGCTTGGTTTGGGACCTGACGGCCGCGGGGCTCACCGCTCGGGGCGGGGCCGGCGTGTCGTTCGATCCCGGGTTCGAGGGCGCCGATGCCTCACCCGACGTCGCGTACACGGCGTTCGGATCGGGCCGGCGCGGGCTCCTGGACCGTGAGACGGGGCAGGTCATCTACAGCCTCACCACCGACCCGCTAGGTTTCCAGTGGCTGCCGGATACGGTGCCCGGCGGCAACATCGCACGCGACATGGCCTTCGACCCGGCAACCGGCGACATCTATGTCCGCCGCAACAACGACGTCGACGCCGCCGACCGCACCGGCGTGAACTCCACCGACAACCGCCGCACGATCTTCGACGACGCGTCCGACTCGGGCGCGTTCAAGCTCGGCCAGAAGCTCGAGTTCATCGGCGGCACTTCGGATGGCGACGTCATCATCTTCAACGACAGCGTGGGCGCGACCACCGACCAGGCGTTCTTGGACGTCGTCAAAGTGATCGACACGAATGGCGTCGAGCAAACCGCCACGTTCAACCTCCTCGACGGCCTCACCGGCGCCGACATCGGCCCGGGCGCCGGCATCTACGACTTCGACTACGACCCCACGACCAACACCCTCGCGGTGCTGGACTTCTTCAACCGCAACGTGTTCATCTTTGAGGTCGGCGCCGGCGTGGCCCCCCTCGTGGGCGACTACAACCGCGACGGCGCAGTCAACGCGGCCGACTACACCGTGTACCGCGACAACCTCGGCGACTCGGTCGTCAACCCCGGCGACGGCGCCGACGGCAACGAGAACGGCGTCATCGACACCGGCGACTACGCGTTCTGGGCCGACAACTACGGCGCGTCGGCCTCGTCGGCCGTCGCCACGCCCGAACCGACCGCCGCGGCGCTCGCGCTCGTGACGCTAGCCGGGCTGGCGATGCGGCGGCGGCGCGGATAAACCCGTCTCGGCGTCCGGGCCGGGGGCCGCCGCGCGGCCCCCGGCTCCTCCGGACGCGGCCCGATTCGAAACGAGACTCCATTTCCGAACGAGTTTTCCACACAGGGAGAGTGTTTTGGTGACGCGGACACAGGGTAGGACTCTCCGGCACAGCGCGTTCACGCTCGTCGAGCTGCTGGTGGTGATCGCCATCATCGGCATCCTGGTCGCGCTGCTGCTGCCGGCCGTGCAAGCCGCGCGCGAGTCGGCCCGCCGGGCCCAGTGCATGAACAACCTCAAGCAGATGGGGCTCGCTTGCCAAAACTACGTGTCGACCAACGACGCGCAGTTCCCCTTCGGCTACGCGGGCCCGATGGAACGGCCCCCGGTGCGGAACTACCAGAAGCGCGGCGTGTTCACCGAGCTGCTCGCCTTCATGGAGGAGCAGCAGACCTACGACCTGATCCAGTTCGACTACGGCACGGACGGCGTGCCGAACAACCCGTTCGCGGACCCGGCGAGGAACCAGGTCGTCACGGCGTTCATCTGCCCCTCGTGGCCCGACCCCGCGGTGTACGCCGCCGCCCCCGCGGGATTCGAGTACGAGAACGGCGCGCTCGTCACCTACGCCGGCGTGGGCGGAGCGGCCAACTCGACCGACGTCAACCTGATCGGCGGGCAGTACCCCGACAACGGCGGCTTCACCCTCGAACAAAAGAACACGTCGCCCCGCCCCACGATCACCGGCGAACGCCGCGCGCTCCGCGAGATCACCGACGGGCTGAGCCAGACCGCGTTGATCGGCGAGTTCGTGCACCGCGACTGCCCCATCGCCCAGCCGTGCGACGAATTCCCTGGCAACGTGCGGCCGTGGTACCTGGCCGCGTTCCAGCAACGCCCCGACTCCGTGCCCTTCATCTACAGCGTCAAAGAGCTGGAGTTCACCCCGAACACCCAGGGGCTCACCCGCGTCATCGACGGCTGGAACAAGATGCCGATGGGGAGTTATCATCCCGGCCTCACGCAGTTCGTTTACGCCGACGGCTCGGTGCACGTCATCAACGACGACATCGAGCTCCAGGCGTACCAAGCCCTCGGCACGGTCAACGGAGGCGAAGTTGAGACCCGCTGACGCCGTCAAGCCTCGTAGGCCCCTCTCCCTCGCGACAATCGGCTTGTGCCTGGCGGCGTCCGCCACCGTGTCCGCCATCGTCGGGTGCGAATCGGGGCCCGAGATCGCCCCGGTCTCGGGCCGGGTGCTGCTCGACGGCGAGCCGCTCCCGTTTGGCTTCGTGCGGTTCCACCCCGTGAGCGGCCAACCCGCCCAGGGAGAGATCGGGTCGGACGGCGGCTTCACGATGTCCACGGTCTCTCCCGGCGACGGCGCCCCCGTCGGCCGCCACCGCGTTTCGGTGCTCTGCTTCGAGGGGCACGACCCGGCCCGCCGCAACTCCAGCCCGGGCGCCGAGGTCTCGCTCGGCCGGCCGCTGTTGCCCATCGCTTACACCCGCAGCGGCATGAGCGGCCTCGAAATCGAAGTGCCGCCCGAGGGGCTGCAAGACCACGTCATCGAGCTTTCTTCTAGCGGTCCCGGTGGATGAAGATTCTTAACCTGGCAAGGTCGATTGCCGCCCTCGTCGCGTCGATCGCCAGCGCCGTCGCCGCGGACCGCCCGCAGACGCGGCTCGCCGACTCGTACGACGTCGTCATCGCCGGCGGGTCGACCGCCGCGCTCGCCGCCGCGTTTGCCGCCGCCGACGAGGGGGCGTCGGTCGCGCTGCTCGAGCCGACCGACTGGATCGGCGGCCAGCTCACCGCGTCCGGCGTGCCGGCCGTCGACGAGGCGTGGCACAAGATCTCCGCGCCCGGCGGCGGCGTGTCTGCGCCGGACGAGCGGGGCCGTGTGCTGCTCGACGTGGCCGCCGTCGCCCGCGACCCGCGGAACATGACCCCGTGGTTCCGCGACGCCCTGCTGGCCATCGGCAACCCCGGCGAGGGCTGGGTGAGCCGCTTCTGCTTCCAGCCCAAGACCCTGCTCGAGAACCACCTCGAGCCCCGCGAGCGCGAGCTCGCCGACCGCCTCGACGTGTTCCGCGAAACGGTCGTCAAGCGGGTCGAGGCCGACGGCCGGCGCATCACCGCGATCGTCGCGATCCGCCGCACGCCGCGCGACGGCGCCGAGCCCTACGGCCGCCTGCCGTCGGAGGACCTGGCCGACTGGTACTCGCCGGCCGACTCCCCCCGCTTCACCAAGGAGCGGCTCCGCTTCGCCGGCGCCGTGTTCATCGACGCCACCGAGTGGGGCGAGGTCCTCGCGCTGGCCGACGCCCCCTACCTGCAAGGCGCGCAAACCGCCGAGAACAACCAGCCCGGCGACGACCGCCTGGGCCAGGCCACGGTGTTCGGCTTCGTGCAGCGGATGCACGCGGAGCCGGTCGAGGACCACCCGGAGCTGCCCGCCGCCGAGGGCCTCGGGTACGGCGCGTACGAGGACCGCGACAACGCTTGGGACCTGATCTGGACCTACCGCCGCCTGAAGGGCGACGGGCCGACCGCGTCGCCGGGCGAGCTGACCCTGCAGAACTGGGGCTACGACGGCAAGCGTCGCGCCGGCGGCAACGACTACCCGTTCGGCTACCTGCTGGTGAGCCGCGACGACGCCGCGGCCCAGCGCGACGACTGGCGCGGCGGGGTGGACACCGCGGTCCTGGCGGCCGCCGAGCGTCGCGCGTTGGCCTGGCACGACTGGTTCCGCCACGCGGCGCCCCGCGGCATCGACCCGGACCAGATCACCCTCGCCGGCGACGTGTTCGGCACGGGGCACGGCCTGTCGAAGCTGCCGTACGTGCGCGACACGCGGCGGTCGGTCGGCGTGGGCGGATTCGTGCTCACCCTCGACGACCTCACCGCCCGGTTCGACGACCGGGGCCAACTCGTCCGCCGCCAAGGCACGCCGTTCGTCGACACGGTGGCCCTCGGCGCGTACCCGGCCGACATCCACCCGCTGGTCGGCTACAAGTACCCCGCGCACGTGTCGGAGAACCACCCGACCCTCCCCTACAACGTGCCCCTCAGGGCGCTGACGAACGAGGGGTACGACAACCTGATGGTCGCCGGCAAGACGATCGCCCAGACGTTCCTCGCCAACGCGGCCACCCGGCTGCACCCGATCGAGTGGTCCACCGGCACGGCGGCCGGCGTCATCGCGGCCGACCTCGCCGATTCCGGCGCGACGACCCCCGAGGCCTGCGCCGACTACGCCCGCCTGCGGAAGAAAGTCGCCGAGCACACGCCCGTCGACTGGACGCTGCCGGAGTGATCAGCCGCGAAAGGGCAGACAGCAGGGCGAGCGGAGCCAGGGCGAGCGGAGCCAGGGCGAGCCGCTGCTGGCACGCCCCACCGCCCCGCGGGCGAGCCATGCTCGGGACCCGCCGAGGGCTGTCCCGACGCCGCCCGGGGTTCACGATCGCAGTCGCCGGCGGCTAACCGCCCCCAATGCGCTGCGCCCACAAGGCGCCCACAATCAACGTGGAGAGACCCGCCGCCCACGGGTTGGTTCTTTGCCGTCGCCCGTCGGCTCAACGGAACCCGCCGATGATGTGGCCGTTGACGTCGCCCTCGTCGTTGCGGATCGCTTGCTCGCGGTGGGTCGTGGGGTCGATGGCGTAGTCGACCGTCTGCACCGACCCGTCGCAGAAGGCCATGTTCAACCCGCCCGGGTGGGCGCTGCCGAACGCGGCGAGCGGTTGGTACCGGTCGTCGTTGTTGTCTTGGGCCGGCTGGAAGTCGTCCTCGTCGATGTTCGGGCCGAAGTCGGTGAGCGAGTGCTGCGGGCGGTAGGCCACGCGCTGGTTGTCCCACTCGTAACCGCCGTACATCGACTGGTTGTCGCCAAATCGGCCGACCGCGCTGCCGTACGCGGTGTTGTCGTCGTAGCCTATCGGCGCGACGAATTTCTCGCCGATCAGATAGGTCTTCGTGAGTCCGTCGGTGATCTGAGAGGGCTTCACTTCACTCGCGTAGCAGATCACGCCGTTTTGGTAGGCGGCGTTCTCGAAGCGGCCGGGCCTGTCTGGATCGGTCGGGCTGGACGTGTTCGGCCAGTCAAAGGTGTCCCCCTGTGTGAGGCTGCCCGGCGAGGGGATGCTGCTGGTGTTCGACAGCGTGGCGTGGAACTTCGAGTCGCCGCTGTTGCCCGCGTAGTCGCCCTTGGCGACGTCGAGACCGTTCACGAAGGAGAACTCCGGCGCGAGCGTGGCCGACGTGTGCTTGCCGATCGCGATCGCCCTCCGGCTCGGGCAATTGAACGTGCTCACGGGCGTGGCCAACAGCTGCGTGACGGCCTGCCTCCACGCGGGGGAACCGACCGTTTCGCCCTTGCCGAGGTCGCGCAGAGCGTTCTCTTCGAGGTAGGCGAACACGCTGTAGTACCAGCTGCCCGGCTGGTTGCGGCCGTAGCCCCGTGTGGGCTCGGCGACGAACCGAGTGCCCCAGCCCCCCGACGGGAAGAAGCCGTGGGTGTCCACGTGCAGCAGCGACGCGATCCCCATCTGCTTCAGCTGGTTCTTGCACTGCGTGCGGCGGGCGGCCTCGCGAGCCGATTGCACGGCCGGCAGCAGCAGCGCGACAAGGATGCCGATGATGGCGATCACCACCAGCAGCTCGACCAGCGTGAAACCGGCCTTGCGGGACGGGCCCGTTGAGGGATTGGTACGCATGCTTGTTTTACGGCTGGGGGACGCGTTGGGTTCGCTTGGTCGGTGGGGGCGGGATCGGCGGCGGGCCGGCGGTCACTCCTTCTCGATCTGGTAGAGCAGGTCGTCTCGGTCCTCGGTCACCTCGATCTCGAGCGGCGTGTCGTCGATCGCCGCGTACCTCTCGGGGACGAGCAAGCCGCCCAGGTTCGGGTCCTTCAGCACGATGACCGTGACCTTGTACTTCCCCTTGTAGACGCCGTCGCCGGGGCGGCGGGTGTACATCTCGAACGACCCGTCTTCAGCGATCTGCCCCTGCGCCGCGCGGCGCTGCTCGGCGAACGTGTCGTCCGTAGGGCGGAAGGAGATCGTCCGCACCGCGCCGGTGATCGGGCTGCCGTCGGCGTACTCCACGCGGCCGCTGACCTGGGCGGTCGGCGAGCCGCCGCAACCGGTCACCGCGGCGAGGGCCAACGCGGCCAGTCCTGCGTGGCCCCGCTGCCAGCGGCGCGTGCGGGTCGGTGGGGCGGCGGCGTTGGGCATGGTGGGGGTCGTTTCCTTACGGTTCGGGGCGTCCGTCGCCGCCGTGGGTTGGCCCGCCCTGGGGCGGCTCAGCGGAACGAGCGGAACACGAACAGGTCGTCCGACGCCATGATCAGGTGGTCCCAGGCGGCGCAGCAGGGGCCGCCGCCGGTGGTCTCGATGTCGTCGCCCACGAAGCGGATGCTGCCGTCGGCCATCGCGGCGAACACGCCGCCCACGTGCGAGCTGCGCGGCGCGGCCTGGGCGAAGTCGTTGTCGTCGTTGCAGGTCATGCACTCCAGCGAGAGCTGGTCGCTCAGCGGCAGGCACTGCATGTTCGTCAAGGAGGTCGCGTGGTCGTCCGACTTGGGCCCGCAGTTGTTGGGGCCGTTGGAGTCGCCGCCGGCGCCGTGCCGCGCCACGAGGCTGCCGCCCGGGAAGGGCAAGGCCCAGGCGCCGCGCCAGTCCCTCTCTTCGATCCCGGAGCGGATCTCGGCGATCATCATCGTCTTCGACGTGCCGTCGGTGATCTGCGCCACGCGGACCGTGTCGTTCGGCCCAAAGACCCCGCGGATCGACGCCGGCCAATTCACCCGCGACCGGGGGTTCTTGCCGAGCCACGCGTCGGACGGCTCGCCGCCGGACATCGCGGCGGGCGCCTGCACGCCGGTGCTGCTAGAACCCGACAGCCAGTTGGCGGGCCCCACGTTGCCGGCGTAGTTGCCACGGGCCCAGTTGTCGCCCAGCGCGGCCTTGCCGACGAACTTCGTGATGTTGTTGCCGTCCGACGGGCACTTGAGCACGGCGATCTCGGTCCCCCGTGCCCGGATGTTGACGAAGTTGGGCCGGCCGGTCTCGGCGAGGGTCCCGCCGGCGATCAATTGGTCGAAGTCGAAACTATCGAAGAGGGCTTGCGATTCGAGGTAAGGCAGCGTGCTGATCAGCCAACTGCCGTTGAACGCCGTGTGCCTGCCGAGCGAGCCGATCGTCGCCTCGCTGGTGACCGCCTCAGGGAACTCCTTGTTGGTCGACTCGTAGTTCAGCACCGCCAGCGCGACGTTCTTCAGGTTCGACTGGCACTGCGCCCGCCGGGCGGCTTCGCGGGCGGCCTGCACGGCCGGGAGCAACAGCGCGACGAGGATGCCGATGATGGCGATCACCACCAGCAGTTCGACGAGCGTGAAGGCGGTTCGTCGCGGGGCGGCTTTGGGCATAGGTTTCGTGGCTGGCGGGGTGGGCCGAGTCGCGCCGCCCGGGCTGGACGGCGGCGCCGTTAAACGAAGCGGGGCGGGAGCCCGGAGGCCCCCACCCCGCAGTCGGGATACGCAACTGCTCAGCCGTTGCGGCGACGCAGGCCCAGGCCGGCAACGCCGGCCAAGCCCAGCAACGCAGACGACGGCTCGGGGATCGTCACGGTGATGTTGTCGAAGATGACGAAGCTCGCCGCGAACGGATCGAACGTGCTCGTTCCGTCGGCCACCAACGGCGAGTCGCCACCGGCGACCGAAGCGAAGATGTCCGAGTAGCCGAGCATCGGCAGACCGCTCGTGTAATCGGTGTCGAGCAGGTCGGCGATGAACACGTCGTTGATGTAGAACGAGGTGGAAGTCGGCGTGGCGACGACCTTGTAGTTCGTCCAGCGCTCACCCGGCGCGCCCTCGACGGCGTACGGCGGGCTGGGCATCGCCGTGGGCAGTTCCGGCGTGCCGGCGGTGTTGCGGAGGAAGTCCTCGGCAACCTGGGTTCCGCCGCGTGCGGTGAAGGTGATGAAGTCGCTGGTGATGCCGCCCTCGGTGGTCTGCTCGAACCAGTCACCGTCCCGCGCGTCGGTCGAGCCGGCGTCGATGTTGACCTGCGTGCCGCTGGTCTGGGCGCCGGCCATGATCATCTCGGTCGTGCCGCCGCCGCCGTTAACGCCGGCCCACGCGTCGAACTCCAGCACGTAGTAGCCGGACTGCGGAGCGATGATCGGGAAGAGGTTCACGCCGGAGTCCTCCCCCAATCCGGCCACGTTGGCCGCGATCAGGATGCCGGTCGGCGAGTCGCCCGGGTTGGGGACGCCGATCGGGGCCGACAACCGCGACGAGCCCATCGCGCTGTAGTCGAAGCCGTACTCGATGTAGGTGTCGTCGCCGTTGGGGGCGTAGATCGTTTGAGTGAAGTTGGCGGCGTCGCCCTCCGTGTCGGAGAAGATCACCTGCGCGTTGGCCGCTGTGGCCGCCAGCGAGGCGATCGCCGTTGCGATCGCTAGTTGTCGTGTCATGAGAACTCACCTCAGGTTGCAATCAGGGAAGTAAAAACAAAGCTCGCCATTTCCAACCAGCAGTCGCTACTCAATCTTTCGGGGAAGGCTCAAACCCGCGCCGCCCGGCGCCGGCCGGCGAGGCCGGCCACCGCCAGGACGGAGAGGACGACGGCCGACGGCTCGGGAACGGCCGCGGTCGACGAGCCGCCCTCGCCGTACGCGCCGACCCACGTGTCGTAGTCGGCCGGATCGATCACGCCGTTGCCGTTGCCGTCGGCGCGGAGGTCGCTGGACGAGCCGAGCGTGTCGCGCCACACGGTGTAGTCGGCCGCGTCGACGAGGCCGTCGCCGTTGTAGTCGCCGACGATTGGCTCGAGGAACATGAAGTCGAACGTGCCCGCGTCGAGCGTGGCCACGTTCGAGTAGGTCGCGACGCTGTTGCCGCCGAGCGAGAAGTACTCCAGCCGCTCCGACTGGTTGCCGGAGTAGTACAGGTTGCCGATCGCGTCGACCTTCACCTGCGAGAACGAAGCGCCGAAGCCAGCGTTGGAGCTGGTGGCGATCGCCGTCACGTTGGCGAAGAAGTCGTCGCTGGTGTCGTCGGGGGTGCCGTTGTCGTCGATCACGATGTCGGGCAAGCCGTTCTCGTCGAGGGGGATCGCCAGGATCCGCTCGCCGAGGTCGGTGCCGAAGCCGATGACCGGGTTGTCGCCGAGCACGCCGCGGCGGTGCAGGTACATCGTCGAGCCGTCGGGCGAGAACGTCACGTTGTGGGTGTTGCGGAAGATGTCGTTGTGCGGGTCGAGGGTCACAGCCACTTCGGGGTCATCGGTGAAGCCGTCGAGCCCGTTGTCGATCGTGAACTGCTTCGACGCCCAATCGACCTGGATGTCGCGGCCGTCGCCGCCGGGGCCTTCCGGCGTGAAGATGACGAGGCTCGAAGAGTCGTCGCCGTTGAACCGGGCGCCCGACACGTACCACTTGTCGAACTGCGCGTTGTACTGGGCGTTGGCGGTCACACCGATGTTGCTCGCCAGGAAGACCTGCGAGCCATCGGAGTGCGTGCCGCACGGGTCGCCGTTGATCAGGCAGTTCACGCCGGACGTGGCGCGGTCGGCGCCGTTGACGGTGTAAAAGTCGCCCACCGCGGCGACCAACTCGGGGGCGCCGGCGAAATTGATGGCGCCGGTAACCGGGTCGGGCGCGGCGTTGCCGACGTTCCAGCGCCAGATGCTGTTGCCGTCGTTGGCGGTGGTGACCTGGAGGTCGACGTCGAGGTCCTCGTCCATCGCCTGCACGACGAGGTTTTGACCGACGACGCCCGACACCTGGGGCTCACCGTTGACCGACCCGTGGAGCGGGAGGGGACCGAACTCGTCGGAGTCATCGGACTCGACACCGCCGGTGGGGCCAAACTCGGTCCGCAGCAGCGGGCCGCCGGTGGAGAGGTCCGCCGAGATCCACTTGATGCCGCCGAACGTGTCGGACCAGTCGGCGAGCACCAGGTTGCCCGCGTCGTCCATGCCCATACGGTACATCGAGCTCGAGCTGATCGGGTCGATGCTGATTCCCGGCGCTTTGGCGAGCGACGGGTCGTTCGCGTTGGCGGGCACGCTGAAGTTCGTCAGGTCAACGCCGAGGCGGTCGGCCGTCAACGCATAGACGCCGTTGCCCATCTCCCGGCCAGCCCCGGTCAAGATCGGGTTGCCGGCGTCGTTCTGGCTGCGGTTTTGGTTGACGTAAATGGTGCCGAAGTAAGGGCTCGACGGGATGTTGTTGATCGCCAAGCCACCGGGGCGCTCGAAGCTGGTGAACAGGTTGGCCGAGTCGTCGATGGCCGTGAAGCCGGGCGAGGCGTTGCGCGACACCGTGATGTCGAAGCTGTTGAAACCGGACAAGTCGAACGTGTGACGGCCCGCACCCAGCGCGCCCAGGTCCAGAGCGTTGCCGCCGTCGCGGGTGATCACGACGCTGTCGGCCGCTTCGTTCAGGACGAACTCATAAGTGCTCCCGCTCGTATTGCGTACGCCCGAGGCGAACGGCGCGGCGGTCGATGCCGCCGGAACGAGGGTCGATAGGGCGAAGGCGAGCGATGCTGCGACGCGGAGTTTCATAGTCGGTAGGGTCGGCTAGGTGTGGCGGCAAGCAGGGCGGTTGCGAGCGTCGGGGAGGGGGACACGACTAAGCAGCAGCAGGCGGGTCGACTCGGAGGGACGTCGGCCAAATAGGCAGGGGCAAGCAGGCAGCGGCGGCCGCGGGAGGCCGCACCGCATAAAGGACGGCATTCCATAGACTAACGACAACGCCGTTGTGTCACCCCGCATTATAGCGCAAGGGTGTCTTCGATCGGCGCAACCTTTTACGCAGTTTAGAGCGATTCAAAGACACCCTTTCCGGACTCCTCAGACCAAGAGCCGAGCCCCAGCGAGGCCGGGGGCTCGGCGTTGATCGTGGCCTCGGTTTCGGTCATTTCGCCCGCGGCGCCCTCGGGGGCTTCCGGAGCCGCCGTGTAGAGCAGCAACGCGTCGTCAACCGCGGCGACCGGGGCTGACGCGTCGGCGGGGGTGGGGGCGTCGGGATCGGCGGCGGAGTCGTCGTCGAGCAGCGCGAGCAGGGCGAAGGGGCTCTCGGCGGAAGCGTCGCTCGGCGCCGCCGTGGAGGCTGCTGGCGGCTGGGCCGGCGGCACGGTCAAGCCGTAGGTGTCGCTCCAGATGGCGTAGTCGGCCGCGTCGACCAGGCCGCTGCCGTCGGCGTCGGGGCCGGAGAGCGGCGGCACGATCTGGTCCTTCTGGTCCCGCCACAGCGTGTAGTCGGCCGCGTTGACCAGGCCGTCGCCGTTGTAGTCGCCGGTTACGGGCTCGGGCAGCACCCGCGCGACCAGCCACACCTGGTCGGCGATGGCCAGCGAGTTGCTCGCCCCGGTCGACGCGCCGGCGTCGAGCGTCACGGTGACCGTGCCGCTGACGTTCTCGAACACGCCGATTGACACCGGCACGAGGTCGTTCTGCCGCTGGTCGACAGCGACGGTGCGTGTGTCGCCGCCGACGGTGACCTCCAGCCGCACGCCCGACGCGCGGTTGGCCGCCGCGTCGTACACGACGAACACCTCCAAGTCGCCCTGCCCCGGCGCCTGGCCGGTCCAGGTGGCGGTCTCGTCGCCGCCGATCAGCGCGAAGCGCTGAGTGCCGCCGCCGACGCCGGGGTCGCTCAGCGTGATCCAGCCGCCGCCGGTCTCGGTGTAGGTGGGGGGGCCGTCGTCGTTGTCGAGGATGACGCTGAGGGTTTCGGCCGGGCGGGTGGCGAAGCCGAAGAAGTCGAGCACGCGGGTCATGACGTCGCCGCGGGGCTCCTCGCCGAGGATCGTCTCGAACGGGAAGCCCATCATCACGACCCGCTCGCCGGTCGCCTCGTCGGCGTACTGGACGGCCGCCCCGCCCGCGGCGCCGTAGCTCATCGCCAGGGTCGACCCGGCCGACGGCGAGAGCACGTCCGGGAAGTCGACGTTGTAGAACTCGCCGCCGTCGTCGAACGAGAGGTTCAGCCCCTCGAAGATCGAGCCCTGGACGCCCGTCGCCGCGTACACGCCGGCGTCGTCGGCCACGTAGTCGGCGCGGAGGGTGTTGTTGAAGAAGCCGCGGCCGTTGTTCTGCGCGTCGAGGTCCCACCCGATCTCGGCGCCCGACACGAACAGCTTGCCGCCGCCGGCCAGGTAGGCCGACACGGCGCTTTGCTCCGCGGAGTTGAAGGTGTCGTCCTCGGTCGATTCTTCGCCGAGCATCCAGACGACCGCGTCGTAGTCGGCCAGGTCTACCAGGCCGCTCTGCACCGCGTCGTTGGAGGCCGTGGCGACGCCCGGCGTGGCGCCCGACGCGGCGATCGCCTCGGCGGCTTGCACCGCGTAGTCGAACGAGTTGGCCAGTCGCGGCCGCACCCGGTCGGCCGCGCCGCCCCCGGGGAAGGGCTCCATCGGCACGAGGCCGCGGTCGAGCCGGTCGAAGCCGTTGACGATCAGCACCTTCTCGGGCGAGGCCGAGGGCTTCACGGCGACCACCTCCGACACGGGCGACTCGCCGCCGCCGTTGACCGCCACGACGCGGAAGTAGTAGGTCTCGCCCGCCGCCAGGCCGGTGATCGTGTGCGCGGTGGTCGCCCCGCCCGGCACGAACACGCCGCCGTCGAAGCCGCGGCCGTTCTTCGACGCGTACACCCGGTACCCGTCGGCCGCGCCGCCCGCGAAGCCCGACGCGGCGCCCGGCGTCCAGCGGAGCGTGACCTGCCCCGGCGCGGCGGAGAAGCCGGACAGTGCCTGCACGCGCGGCGGCGCGTCGGCGTCGGGCGTCTGGCCCCCGTCGACCGCGCGGAAGTAGTCGACGACACCCTGGTAGGTCGCCCGCGCGATCGCGTCGCGGACCCGCGGGTCGCGCAGCATCTGGGCGTCTTGCGTGTTGTCGTGGAAGCCGGTCTCGATGATCGTCGCGTCGAACTCGTTGTTGATCCGCTCGTTATTGATCTCGCCGAACTCGATGTCGCTGCGGTCGAGCGTGACGACCGTCCGGTTGAACCAGTTGTGCTCGAACGAGCCGTTCTGCGCGACCAGGTCGTCGTTCACCTGGCGGGCGAGGGTCTCGGCCAGGAGCTGCTGGTTCGGCGTGGCGGCCGACGCGCGGTTGTTGCCGTTCACCAAGCCGAGCACGCCCCGCGCCCCGCCGCCGCCGGCGTTGGAGTGGAAGCTCACGAAGACCCGGTCGGAAAGCGTGCCCACGTTCGACTGGTTCATGAACTCCGCGTACCGCGGCGACAGCGAAACGGTCGCCGTGCGGTCGTCGCTCGAAGTGCGGTACTCGCTCTCCGGCACGCCCACCGAGCGGTCCGCGTGCCACTCGACCCAGTACAGGCCGGCCTCGTTCTCCCGCGGCTGGCCCGACACGCCGCCGCCGCGGCTGATGTCGCCGATCCCGTTGCCGAAGCGGATCATGTCCGCCACGACGACCTTGCCGGCCTCGCTGGAGCGGTTGCTGATCTCGACCGCCCCTCCCGTGCCGGACTCGAAGTGGTAGGTCCCCAGGTACACCAAGCCGTTGCCCACGCGGCTGTGGTCGACGGTCACCTCCGTCGCGCCGCCGGAGTGCCGCACCCGGTAGAGCTGGTCGGTCGCGCGGTTGGTCCCGGCGGGCGACCAGGCGTAGACCGGGTAGTGGCCCGCCTCGGGGAGGTCCGGCCGGTAGGTGGCCACCGCGGTCTCGGTGGGCGAGGTCGTCGCGAAGCGGTACGGCGTCTGGCCGAATTGGCCGAAGTACGTCGAGCCCGAGCCGTCGCCCCAGTTCCCCTCGAACGTCACGCCCGCGTCGGTGTTGTCGAGCACCGCCTCGTTCACCTGGTGGCCGACCGGGCGGAGCGGCACGACCGTCGCGCCGGCGTTCCACAGGTAGTCGGCCAGGTACGTCATTTGGTCCTGGTTCCCCAGGTCCTCGACCATCCCCAGCAGCAGCGGCCGCTGATAACCCCAGCCCCCGCCGTTCTCGGTGTAGCCGTGGCCGCCGTGCAGGTAGACGATCTTGTCAGCCAGCGCGCCGTCGGGCTGCGCGCCCACCCCGAAGAGGCCGTCGGAAGACAGCATCTGCCGCGATTCGAGCGGCTCCACCCGCAGCGACCGCGCGCCCTGCGCGCGTGTTTTACCGTGCCCCATCAGCGAGGCGATGAGCGTTAGCATCACGATTTGCCTGATCATGTTCCGTGGAGCGAGAGAACCGAGCCGATACGGCCCGCTCCCCTCGAGCGAGGTTTCATTCTAGTTGCAGCTTGAATCTCTGACGCCCGATTTGCGTGGGCGTGCTTGGTTACTCCGTTACTCCGCAGCCGCCTTGCCCGGCACGCGCGGGTCGCGGACCGCCGTCAGCCGCGCGTCGGGCAGCCGCTGGACCCCCTGCGACACGCCGCCCGAACCGAGCAGGCCGGCCCTGTGGCCGTAGGCGATCGCCGGCAGCGCCACGCCCGCGGGCATGGCTTTCTCGAACGAGAGCTCATCCGGGCGCCACTGGTGGTGCCAACGCGGCGCGGCGATCGCTTCGCCGAGCGGCATGCCGCCGTCGACCACGCGGATAATCGCCAGCAGCACCTGCGTGATGATCTTCGGCCCGCCCGCCGCGCCGACCGTCAGCAGCGGCTCCCCCTGGGCGTCGAGCACGAGCGTCGGGCTCATGCTCGACAGCGGCCGCTTGCCGGGCTCCACGGCGTTGTTCTCCGCGCCGACCAGGCCAAACGCGTTGGGCACGCCGGGCTCGATCGAGAAGTCGTCCATCTCGTTGTTCAGCACCAGCCCGGTGCCAGGCACGATCACCTTCGAGCCGAAACCGGTGTTCACCGTCGCGGTGATCGCCACCCACCACCCCCGGGCGTCGGCCGCGGCGATGTGCGTGGTGTGGCGGCCGAACAGGTCTTGCCGCCAGCGGGGCGGCTCGCCCTGGGCGGCGACCTCAGTCGCCCGTTCGGGGTCGATCTTCGCCGACAGCTCGTCGATGTAGGCCGGGTCGGTCAGGCCGCGTGGCACGTCGGCGAAGTCCGAGTCCCCCAGCCAGTACGCGCGGTCGGCGAAAGCGAGCTTCATCGCCTCGGTGACCACGTGCACCGCCCGCGGCTGGTCGCGACGCAGCATCCGCCCCAAATCGAACCGCTCGAGCATGCCCAGCATCTGCGCCACGTGCACGCCGCCCGACGACGGCGGCGGGAAGCCAATCACCCTCAGGCCGCGGTAGGTCGACTCGATCGGCTCGCGCCGCAGGGCCTCGTACCGCGCGAAATCGTCGGCCGACAGCAAGCCGCCGTTGGCCGCCATCCACGCGCCGATGCGATCCGCCAGCGGTCCTCGGTAGAACCAATCGGGCCCCTCCTCGGCGATCGCCCGGTAGGTCGCGGCCAGGTCCGGCTGCCGCAGCACGTAGCCCTCCGGGTGCGGCTGGCCGTCGGCGTCCAGCAATTGACCCGCGGAGGCCGGGAACAGCCTCAGCCGCCTCGCCGCGCCCGCCAAGCGGCCCGCGTAGTTGGCGTCGAGCGGGAAGCCTTCACGGGCCGCCTGCTCGCCCGGCGCCAGCAGCCGCGCGAGCGGCAGCTCGCCGGCTAGCTCGTTGGCCATCGCGTACGCGGCCAACGCGCCGGGCGTGCCGACCGCCAGCGGCCCCGTTTGGCTCAGCGAAGTGTCGGCCACCCCGTCGCGCACAAACATCTGCCGGCTGGCGGCGGCCGGCGCGGTTTCGCGGCCGTCGATCGCCAGCAGCTCCCCGTCGGGCGAGCGGATCAGGATCAAGCACCCGCCGCCCAGCCCCGAGTTGTGGTTGTCGACCACGCCGAGTGTCATCGCCGCGCAGACGGCCGCGTCGACCGCGTTGCCGCCGTCGCGGAACACGTCGGCGGCCGCGTCGGTCGCGATCGGCTGCACGGTCGCGACCGCCCACCGCTCGCCGGTCGCCGTGTGATCGCCCGCGGCGTGGTGGTCGGCGCGAGCGTCGCCGGCCAGCGCGACCAGCACCGCCAGGGCGGCGACCCTCAGGACTCGACTCGGCTCACTTCGCATCTTGAGGCTCCTCGACCGCCGCCGCCGCGATCGAACCGATCCGCCCCGCCAAGGCGTTCACGGTCCCTTCGCCGTCGGGGTGCAGCCGGTTGGACAGAAAAACGACAAACAGGTCCAAGCCCGGGTCGACCCAAAAGGCCGTGCCGGTGAACCCACCATGACCAAACGCCCGGTCGGTCATCAACTCGCCCCGGTTGCTCGAAAAACCGCTCAACGAATCCCAGCCCGCCGCCCGCCGAGCGCCCGACACCTCCCGCGCGCGGGTCATCTCCCGGACCGCCGGCGGGCTCAAGACCCGCGTTCCCTCGAGCTCGCCCTCGCCCAGCAGCATGCGGGCGTAGCGGGAAAGGTCCGCCGCGGTGCTGAACAAGCCCGCGTGCCCGGCTACCCCGCCGAGCAGCGCAGCGCGCGGGTCGTGCACGTCGCCGACGAGCATCGCCCCGTCGCGTGGCTCGGTCGCCGCGCTGCGGCTGCGGCGCTCGTCGTCGGGTCGGAACGACGTGTCGCTCATGCCGAGCGGCTCGTAGAGCTCCTCCCGTGCGTAGCGGTCCAGGGGCCGGCCGCTGGCCTGCTCGACGATCCGCCCCAGCAGCTCGAAGTTCACGTCGGAGTAGATGAACTTCGTTCCCGGCGGCGTTTCGGGCTGCAACGCGAACAGCCGCCGCCAGGCCTCCTCCGCGCCGTGCCGGTAGTCCTCCAGCGCGTTGTCGGGCACGTAGCCGGAGTGGTGCGTGAGCAGGCTCTCGATCGTCAGCCGGCCCGCTTCGCTGTCGGCCTCGATCGGCAGGTGCACGCTGAGGCGGTCCCCCAGCCGCAGCCGCCCCCGCTCGAGCAAGTGGAACACGCTCGACGCCGTGGCGATCGGCTTGGTCAGCGACGCCAGGTCGAACACCGTGTCGACGGTCATCGCTTGCCGCTCGGGCTCGACCTGACGGTCCCCGTACGCGCGGAGCCACCCGACCCCGTCGCGGCGGCCGACGGCCACCACGCAGCCGGCGAACTGGCCGTCGGCGCGGGACGCTTCGACCTCACGCTCGATGTTCTCTAGATGCTTGGCGTCCAGGCCCAGCTCCTCCGGCGAGCGCGTCGGCTGCGCGGCGCCGGTCGCCGAGAACGCCGAGAACGCCACCAGCGCCACCAGCGCCGCCGACGCGCCCCGCGCCGAGGGCCGCACGAGAACCGCCGCGATCAGCCCCGCGACGAGCGTCGCAGCCGACGCGATCAGCGCGTTCCACATGCCGTTGATCGCCGCTCCCTCGACGAGCCCTTCCGCTGCCGCGGTGTTCCAAGCAAAAACCGCCACGCCAGCGGCCGCCCCCACCCCGAGCCCCGTCAGCGCGACCCGCGAGCGGCCCCTGCCGGTCACAGTAGCCAGCGCGTAGAGACCCACGAGCATACCGGTCGTGAAACCCGCGATAGCGAGCACCAGGTAGATCACACTCGACTCCACTGCTATCCCCCAAGCGAACAGAGCGACCCCCGCTTGGAGGACCGCGAAAACCACCGTAGCCCACCGCGCGCTCGCCACGACCCGGCGCTGGACGACCTGCTCGTCGTCGCCCGTGGGCCGCGGCAGCAGGTCCTTCACGAGCACGCTGGCCGACGAGTTGAGCGAACTGGAGAGCGTCGACATCGCGGCCGCGATCACGCCGGCGAACAGCACCCCGCGCAGCCCGGTCGGCGCTTCGCGTACGAGGAAGGCGGCGAACGCCTGGTCGCCCGAGAGGCCCTCGGCGAAGCCGGTCGCCGCGTGGACCGCCGCCAGCCCGACGCCGATCAACAAGAAGAGCAGGAACTGCGCCGACACCACCAGCCCGCTGAGCCCCAGCGCCAGGGCGGCGCTGCGTTGCGAGCGAGCGCACAGGTAGCGCTGGACCATCAGCTGGTCGACGCCGTGGGTCGCGAGCGACAGGAACGCGCCGCCGACCAGGCCGGACCAGAAGGTGAGCTTCGGGCTGAACACGCCCAATTGCGGGTCGAACCAGCGGAAGCGGCCGGTCTCGGCGCCGAACTCGGCGATCGCCGACGCCCCGCCGGGGCACGCCTGCACGATCAGCCAAACCGCCACCAGCGCGCCGGTCGTGTACACGCAGAGCTGGACCGCGTCGTTCCAAACGATCGAAGCCACGCCCCCTAGCGCAGCGTAGATCGTGGTCGCCACGGTCAGCACCAGCACGCTCTGCGGCAGCGGCAACCCCAGCGCCTGCTGCAGCGCCAGCGCCGTGAGGAACAGCCGCAAGCCATCGGCGAGCGTGCGGCAGAGCAAGAACAGCACCGACGCCGCGCGGCGGGTCGACACGCCGAAGCGGCGCTCGAGGACCTCGTACGCGGTGAACACCTCGCCGCGGAAATAACCCGGCAGCAGCCAAGCGATCACCACCAAGCGGCCGATCACGTACCCGAACGTGACCTGCAAGAACGTCATGTCCCCGCCATCGACGAACGACTGCCCGGGCAGGCTCAAGAAGGTGACGGTGCTCGTTTCGGTGGCCACGATCGACAACAGCAGCAAGGGCCACGCGACGTTGCGGGAACCCAGCAGGTAGTCGGTCTCCGACCGAGAAGCCGGCCGCCAAGAACCCCAGACGACCGTGAGGACAAGGTAAACCGTGAGGATCGCAAGGTCCGTCGGCGGCAGCGGACTCTCCATGCAGCTAGGCGCCGGGGATCGGGGAACTAAGCGGTTGATGGCGAGAATAACAGCCGCCCGACGACCATCCTGCGTACTCAGCGCATCCGTATCACGAAAGTGCGCACCGGAGGGAACACCCTGCCCCGTCGATCGGTAACATGCGGGAGTGAAAAATACATCCGACGCCGCCGAGCCGTCCGCGCCCCCGACCGTGCCCGCCCCGATTAGCCCGTCCGGCGCCGACGCGGTCGTGTTGGGCGACCAGGCCGAGTGCAGCGGCGCCCCGACCCGCTCCGCCCAGCACGGCAGCCACGCGCAACCCGGCGGCGGCCCGAACGGCGCCTCGAGCGGCGTTCCAAACAACGGGAGAACGCCGGCTCGCTCGATGCCGGGACCGCATATGCCGCGTGTCATGCTCGACCACCTGACCACCGAGGCCCGCAACCCGGCCTCCGAGGGGCTCGAATCGCTGTCGACGGTCCAGATCGTCCAGGTGATGAACGCCGAGGACCGCAAGGTGGCCGAAGCGGTCGGCCGCCAGACCGAGGCCATCGCCCGCGTTGTCGACGAAGCCGCCGACCGCCTCAGCCGCGGCGGGCGGATCGTGTACCAGGGCGCCGGCACGTCGGGGCGGCTGGGCGTGCTCGACGCGGCCGAGTGCCCCCCGACGTTCAACACCGAGTCTTGGCAGGTCGTGGGGCTGATCGCCGGCGGCCGCGACGCCCTGACCACCGCCATCGAAGGCGCCGAGGACAACCCCGAGCTCGGCGCCCAGGACCTGCGTGACATCGACCTCGGCAAGCACGACTTGTTGGTCGGCATCGCCACCAGCGGCCGCACGCCGTACGTGGTCGGCGGCCTCCGCTACGCTCGCCAAGTGGGCGCCTACACGGTCGCGCTGAGCTGCAACGCCGACGCCGAGATCAGCGGCCTCGCCGACACGGCCATCACGCCGGTCGTCGGCCCCGAAGTGCTCAGCGGGTCGACCCGCTTGAAGGCCGGCACCGCCACCAAGCTGGTGCTCAACATGATCACCACCGGCGCGATGGTGCGCCTCGGCAAGACCTTCGGCAACCTGATGATCGACCTGCGGCCGACCAACTCCAAGCTGTGGTCGCGGGCGGTGCGGATCGTCGGTCAAGCCACGGGCATCGAGCCCGACGCGGCGAGCGACCTGCTCGACCGCTGCGACGGCGAGGTCAAGGTGGCGATCGTCGCCTGCCTGACCGAGTCCGCCCCCGACGAGGCCCGCCGCCGCCTGGCCGCCGCCGGTGGCCTCGTGGCCAGCGCCGTGAACCGGTGAGCGAGCCGCAACCCGACCCATCGGCCGCCGGCGACCCGTCGACCCGCGTGCCGGCGGCCCGCGTGCCGGCGGCCCGCGTATTGGGCGTCGATGGCGGCGGCACCAAGACCGTCGCCAGGCTGCTCGAAGTCGGGCCCGACGGCCGCCTGTGCGTGCTCGGATCGGCCGCCGCCGCGGCGAGCAACCCGAATAGCGTCGGCTGGGACTCGGCGATCGCGGCGGTCGTTCAGGCGTGCCGCGGGGCGAGCGGCGATTCTTCACCGGCCGACGCGGCCGTGGCGGCGATCGCCGGCTGCGCGGCCGAGCCGGCCCGCTCGCGTATGGCCGACCTGCTCTCCAGCGCCGGACTGGCCCGCCGCTGCGAGGCGGTCGCCGACGCGGCGCCGCTGCTGGCCGCCGCGCCGACGGGCCAGCCCGCGATCGCCCTGATCAGCGGGACCGGCTCGTCGGCTTTGGCCCGCTCCGCCAACGGCGCCGACACGCTCCTCGGCGGCTGGGGCTACCTGGTCGGCGACGACGGCAGCGGCCTCGGCTTGGGCCGGGCCGCGTTCCGCTGGGCGGCCCAGCAGATCGACGCGGCCCGGGCCGATGAGCCCCCCTGCGACCCCCTCTGCCAAGCCGTGCTGGCCTACGCCGGCGCCGCCGACGCGGGCGGCCTGAAGGGTTCGCTGTACTCGGCGCCGAGCCCCCGCTCGTGGCTCGCCGGCCTCGCGCCGGTGGTGATCCGGCTGGCCGAGGCAGGCGACCGGTCGGCGTCGTCGGTCGTCGACGAGGGGGCCGACGCCCTGGCGGATTTGGTCCTCACCGCCGCGGGCCGGGTTGCCGAGCCGGACCAGCCGCGGCCCCGTGTGCTGCTCGCCGGGGGTCTGCTAGAGCGCTCGGCGTACTACCGGCGGCTCGTGGCCGCGCGTTTGGAGCGGTGCGGCTGGACCGCCGGCCGGTTGACCCTCGCGCCGGACGCGGCGACCGGCTGTGGCTTGCTCGCCGTGCGGCTGCTCAGCAGGTGATGGTCCCCCCGCAAGCGGGCCGGCGGCAGCCGGTCGTTTCGGGCACGGTGATCGGCAGCTCGCGTAGCCGCCGGACCGCGAGCCAAGCGAAGCACTCGGCCTCGAGCGTCTCGGAGCTGAGCTGCCGGTCCTCGACGCGGTGGACCTCGTCGAAGTGGTTGGCGAGCATCGACATGATGACCGGGTGCTTCACGCCGCCGCCGGTGACCCACAGGGTCTTGGGCTTTTGCGGCAAGCGCTTGACCGCGTCGGCCACCGCCCTGACGGTGACCGCGCACAGGGTGGCGGCTCCGTCCTCGACCGACAGCGACGACACGTCGACGTGGTCGAAGTCGAAGCGGTCGGCCGCCTTGGGCAGCGGCCGCGCGAAGAACGGCGCCGAGAGCGCCTCGCGGACCTGCTCTTCGCGGACCTCGCCGGCGAGGGCCAGGCGGCCGTCCTCGTCGTGGGACAGGCCGGCCATCTCTTGGGCCCACTCGTCGAGCAGGCCACAGCCCGGCCCGGTGTCGCCGGCGATCAACGCGTCGCCCTCGCCGAGCCAGGTCACGTTGGCCACTCCGCCGAGGTTCAGCACCGCGACCGGCAACGGCTCCGACGCGAACAACGCGCGGTGGAACATCGCCGCCAGCGGCGCCCCCTGGCCGCCCAGCGCGATGTCGTTGCGGCGGAAGTCGGAAACGACCGCCGCGCCGGTCGCGTCGGCCAGCCGCCAGGGGTTGCCGATCTGGAAGGTGAGGCCCTCGTCGGGGATGTGGCGAACGGTGTGGCCGTGGAAGCCGATCGCCTCGACCCGGCCGACGTCCTTCTGGTGCTGCTCGACGAGCTTGTTCACCGTTTGGGCGTGGATGTCGGTGATGTGCTGCTCTAGCCGCAGCAGGTCGCTCAGCGGCACGTCGTGCTGCGAGGCCTCGAGTAAGCGGTCCCGGGTGTCGTCGTCGTAGGGCTCGGTCAGCCCGCCGATGACCTTGATCCGGGTCTCGCCATCGGTCCGCAGCAGCGCGGCGTCGACCCCGTCGGCCGAGGTGCCGCTCATCAGGCCCACGGCGGTGTACATCTTCAGGGACACGGAGCACTCCTGCGGCGGAGAAGCGGCTTCAGCCGAAGAATCGGCGCTATCACACCCGGGCTGGGGCGGACGGCCCCCCGGCAGGGGTAAATACTGGCGCCAATTGCTTTCGGTTCGTTCGCTCGGCAATTACAACAGAATGGGATGCCAAAGCGCTATTTTGCGCAGGATCCGCCCTTTCCTGCTACGATCAGGGTACGGCGCTTCCTGCGGTTTCGGTAGCCCGGCGGAAACAGGCGACGCAAACGAGAGCTTCCACAACGCGTATTGACCCCTCTCGGACGGGGCGGCTGCCAGCGATTGGCTGCCCAGCTCGGTCCGCAAACCGGAGTCTGTCAGCTTGATCCGCGAATCGGCTCACCCGCCCTCCCCCGAGAATGTTACCCCACCGGTCCAGACCCCGCCCGAGGCGCTCAAGCAGATCGCCGTGCTGGTCGAAACCGACTCCAGCGCCGGCTGCCGCCTGATCCGGGGGATCTCCAACTACGCGGACCGTCACGGCCGCTGGCACCTGCTGCTGGACCCGCGCGACCACGAGCACCGCTCCGCGTTGCCCGACGGCTGGCAGGGCCACGGCATCATCGCGCGGATCACCTCGCAGAAGCAACTCGAGAAGCTCCGCGCACGCCGGCTGCCGCTGGTCAACGTCGACGACGTGGTCGGCCCCGAGGAGGGCCTCGCGTCGGTCATCACCGACGAGCGCGAGCTCGCCGAGATGGCCATGTCGCACTTCCTCGACCGCGGCTTCCGCCGCTTCGGCTACTTCGCCCCCCCCAGCACCGACTACTCCAAACGCCGCGGCGAGGCCTTCGCCGAGCGGGTCGAAGAGGCCGACTACGAGTGCCACCTGTTCAAGCCGGGCTACCGCCCGGGGCGCCGGCTGAGCTGGGCCGAGCGCCTGCGCCGCGTGGAGCGCTGGATCCGCTCGCTGCCCCGCCCGATCGGCGTGCTGGCGGTCGACGCGAGCCGCGCCCGACAGCTCGCCGAGATCTGCCACCTGACCGGCATCCGCGTGCCCGACGACATCGCGGTGCTCGCGGGCAGCCTCGACGAGCTGCTCTGCGACGTGTCGACCCCGCCGCTGTCGAGCATCAACGTGGCCAGCGAGCGCATCGGCCACGAGGCGGCCGCGTTGCTCAACTCGATGATGCACGAAGACCCCACCCAGACGCCCACCATCGAGGTCCCGCCGCGCGGCGTGCGGAGCCGGCAATCGACCGACCTGTTGTCGATCGACGAGCAAGACGTCGTCGACGCGCTCCGCTTCATCCGCAACAACGCGCACCACGGCATCAGCGTGCTGGACATCCTCCGCGAGGTGCCGATCTCGCGCCGCAGCCTCGAGATCCAGTTCCAGCGGTACCTGGGCCGCTCGCCCGCGCGCGAGATCCGCCGCGTGCAGCTCGAGAAGAGCCGCGAGCTGCTGGGGCACAGCGAGCTGTCCATCACCGAGGTGGCGATCGCTTGCGGCTTCTCCAACGCCACGCGGTTCGGCGTCGCGTTCAAGCGCGACACCGGCAAGACCCCCCAGGCGTTCCGCCGCGACCTGCTGGCCGGCCACCGGCCCACCACGATCGGCGTGTAGCGGCCGCGCTCGATGCGGCGCCGCAGCAGAATGGCCACCGAACACGGCAAGCCGCCGCTTTGGCGTTACGTTACGCGACACCGTCGGAAACGCGCGCGTAACGCTAAAAGCGTCCAATTGGGCAGTCAAACCCAGGCGTAGCAACGACTTGCGTATCCGTTACACCGCGCTGCTTAGCCTGGCCCCTGTAACGAAACCCCCAGGCGGCGACAAACCCGTCGATTGTCGCCGGCCGGGCCCGCGCGAATCCCGAATTGGCCACCCTCCCAGAGCGCGGCGGGCGTCGGCCCCCGGAGCGCCCCAATCGGCCAGCGCCTACCCGTCGCAACCGCTGGCCGTTCCGGACGGCAGCAGCGAAGTTGCGAACCCGGCCGCCGCGAGGCCACGTGGCAGAACCGCCCCCATCGGGCCCAGGAACTCGGCATCGATCGAGAAGCGGAGCGGTAAGTAGAATCGTGGGATGCGCAGAGCCAGCCATCGAACGCCTTTCCGAATCGCCCTAGCCGCGGCCGCGATGCTCTCGGTGGGCGGGGCGCCGCCGGCGGGCGCCGCTCCGATCGCGCAGAGTCATCAGTTCTGGCTTCCCAATGGGGCCCTGAACGATCAGTTCGGCGAGTCCGTTGCGATCGCCGACGGGCTGATCGCGGTGGGCGCGTGGCTGCTGGATCTGCCAGGCGGGTACCCGGGCGCCGGTGGAGTCTTTGTCTACGACGCGGCGACCGGCGCGCTCGTGAGCGAAGCCTACCGAGAGCCGCGACGCGCCAATCAACGAATCGGGTGGGCGATCTCTCTCGCCGATGGCGTGCTTGTCGCGGGCGCGCCGTTGGACAACGCGAACTACACCGTTGCTGGTTCGGCGTATCTCTACGACGCGCGAACCGGCGAGCAGCTCAGGCAACTCCGCCCACAGCCTCACACGGACGTCTACTACCGGCCAGCGGGAGGGACGGTCGACGAGACTTTCGGCTTGACCGTGGCGACTGGCGAGGGCTTGGCGGTGGTCGGCGCCCCCGGTTACTTCGGACCGGATACCGTGACCCAGACCGGCGCCGCTTATGTCTTCGATGTCTCGACCGGCGATCAACTGCGCGTGCTGAGAGCCAACGACGGCCGCGACGACGACGGGTTTGGCGGATCGGCTATC
Organism: Botrimarina sp.; assembly: GCF_040219535.1. NCBI lineage: Bacteria > Pseudomonadati > Planctomycetota > Planctomycetia > Pirellulales > Lacipirellulaceae > Botrimarina > Botrimarina sp. Next base: position 62,731 of record NZ_JAVJSH010000016.1, on the reverse strand, counting down.
GCCATCGACGACGGGCTGATTGTCGTCGGGGCGATGGAGCACGTCGCCGATGGGATCCGCTCCGGCGCGGCTTACGTGTTCGACGCGGCGACCGGGCGCCAGGTGAGCAAGCTCACGCCCGACGACGCCGCCGCCGGCACGGACTTCGGGGTGAGCGTCGCGATCAGCGGGAACACCGTGGTGGTCGGAGCGCCGCTCGACGACGAGAACGGCTTCCGCGCCGGCGCAGCGTACGTGTTCGACGCGTTGACCGGCAGGCAGGTCCGGAAGCTCAACCCCTCGAGCGTCAACTCGAACGACAGGTTCGGCTTCTCCGTGGCCACCGACGGCGACCGGGTCGCGGTCGGAGCGCCCTTCCACGACGTGGACGGCGTGTGGGGTGGCGCCACCTACCTCTTCGAAGCGGGTTCTTGGAACGAGCTCGGCTTCGTCACGCCGAGCGACCGCGCCTTCGGTGATCTGGACACTCAGTTCGGGTGGTCGGTCGGCATCGAAGGCGACCTGGTCGTCAGCGGCGCACCCCACGGGAATTCGCCTCTGTCGGACGCGGGACAAGCCTACCTCCACGCCATCGACGTGGCCCCCGGCGACTACAACGGCGACGGGCGGATCGACGCGGGCGACCTCGCTGTCTGGACGAGCGACTACGGGCTGAGCGACTCGGTTGGCCGCCGCGGGATCCTCAGCGCCGACGGCAATCACGACGGCGGGGTCGACGCGGCGGACTATACCGTGTGGAGGGACCGGCTCGCGGGCGTGGGCGCGCCGACGCCCGAGCCGGACGCCGCAACGCTCCTCGCGGCCGCCGCCGTCGGCTGCCGACGCCGGAGGACGGGGCGACCGCCGCTTTGGGTCAGCCTGCCGCGCGCTGGGTCACTCACGCATCGCGCGGCGCCAGCGCGCTCGCTAGCGCGCGTTGGCTCACGAGCTCGTCGCTGTAGGTGACCACGCAGCGCAGGCGGTCGGGGAAGTCGGCCAGCACGGTGGGGCTGCCGAGGCTGGCGATGATCGGGTCGGGCACGTCGGCCACGACACGCTCCACAAAGCCGCGCTGCTTGTCGTCCAGGCCGAAGGCTTGCCACGCGGCCGGCTTCACCACCAGGGCGAGCAGCGCCTCGTCGGCCGACTTGAGAGCCGCCAGCGCCGCTTCGAACTCCGCGGGGTCGCTCTGGGCGGTCAGCTCGAACGTGCGAGCGTCGGGCAGCCTCCCCTGCACCTCGGCCAGCAGCGGCGCGACCGGCGCGTCGGTCGGCAGGCGCTGGCCTCGCAGCAGCGCGATGGCCGGGGCGGGCGACGTGAGCCGGGGGGGCTCGGTGTCGGCGGGCAGCCGCCAGCGGATCGCCGACGTGGCGACCCGGTCGGCCAGCTCCGCGGCGCGCGACTCGTAGGCTTGCGGGTCGGGCGCTTCGCCGGGGTGGGCGGCCAGCACGCCGGTCTTCAACCGCCAGACGCGCTGGAACGCCTCGTCGACGAGCCGCTCTTCGAGGTCGCCCGCTTCCACCGCGCGGACCACCTCGTCGAGCACGCGGTTGGGGTCGGCCACGTCGAGCTGCAGGTCGACGCCCGCGCGGATCGCGGCCACGACCGCTTGGCCCTCGCTGTCGAAGCGGTCGCGGACGCCGGCCATCAGCAGGCTGTCGCTGCAGACCACGCCGGTGAAGCCCATCTGTTCGCGGAGCAGCCCGCGGAGGATCGGCGCCGAGACCGTGGCCGGTGCGCCGGTGGGGTCGAGCGCGGGGTAGGCCACGTGGGCGGTCATGATCATCGGCACGCCGGCGGCGATCGCCGCGCGGAACGGCGGGAGCTCGACCGCTCCGAGCTCGTCGAGCGTCTTGTCGACGACCGGCAGCGTGGCGTGGGAGTCTTGCTGCGTGTCGCCGTGGCCGGGGAAGTGCTTCGCGCACGAGACCGACCCGGCCGCCGCCGCGCCGCGCACGAACGCCCGCACGAGCGGCTCGGTGTCGGCGGGCGAGTCGGCGTACGCGCGGGTGGCGATGATCGGGTTGGTGGGGTTGGAGTTGACGTCGGCCACCGGCGAGAGGTTGCCGTGCACGCCGGCCCCGGCGGCCTGGCGGGCGGTCAGCTCGGCCATCACGGCGACGGCCTCCTCGGCCAGCTCGCCACAGCCGCGGAAGGCGGCCGCGTGCGGGAAGCGCGTGAGCCCGCGCACCTGCTGCCCCGCGCCGCGCTCCAGGTCGGCCACCACGAGCAGCGGCCAGCGGCTGGCGTGTTGCAGGCGCTGGAGCGTGCCGCCGACGTCGGGCCACACGCCGTTGAAGAGGATCAGCCCGCCGATCGGGCAGTGGCGGACGATCTCGGCGACGCGCAGCTCGTCGTCGGTGGCCGACTTGGTGGGCGGCAGGTTCGAGCCGATCCGCACGCTCAGCAGCTGGGCGACTTTGTCGGCGAGCGACTTCGGGGGTGGGTTGGGCATGCCCGACATATTGGCTCAGCGGGGCGGCCGCTGCTAGCCGGCCGTCCCCCGTTGCGGCCCGCGCCACCCGGGAGCTCGGTTGAGCGGGCGCGGCCTAGCCTTCGGCGAACGCGTCCTCCGGGACGGTGCGGGCGATGTAGGCGGTCACGAGCAGGCTGGGGATCGTCGCGACGACGACCCACACGAAGAACCAGAAGTAGCCGAGCTCGCGCTGGATGTCGCCGGAGATGAAGCCGGGGATGGCCATGCCGAGGGCCATGAAGCCCGTGCAGATCGAGTAGTGCGCGGTCGAGTGCTCGCCGCGAGCGATGTGGATCATGTAGAGCAGGTACGCGGCGAAGCCGAAGCCGTAGCCGAACTGCTCGGCCGCGACCACGCCGGTCACGAGCCAGTACGAGTCGGGCGTCCACGCGGCGAGCAGCGCGTAGAGCGCGTTGGGCAGGTTCATGGCCAGCGCCATCGGCAAGAGCCACCGCCGCAGCCCGCCCTTCGCCGCGGCCATGCCGCCGAGGATGCCACCGAGCGTGAGCATTCCGACGCCCACGTAGCCGTAGATGACACCGACCGTCTCGACCTCGAGGGCCATGCCCCCCTCGCTCCGCGGGGCGAACAGGAAGGGTTTGGCGAGCTTTGTGAGCTGCCCCTCGGAGAAGCGATACAGCAATAGGAAGACGATCGCGGGCACGATGCCCGGTTTCTGGAAGAACGAAACGATGGTGTCCCGCACTTGGCTGGCGACCGACGCGAGCCGGTTCTCTCGCGGCGCACCCGGGGCCCCGCCGGCGAGGCTGGCGGCGGTTTCCTTCGGCAGGCGCGGCAGCGCGAGCGCGTGGTACAGCGCGAAGGCGCCGAACAACACGGCCGCGCCGGCGAAGGTCCACGCCCACGCCAGCGGCTTCTCCATCTGGTTGTCGAGCACGCCGGCCGCCTGCAACATGCCGCCGGTCACGAAGATCATCGACAGCCGGTAGAACGTGCTCCGCAGGCCGACGAACCACGCCTGCGCGCGGTCGGGCAGCGCGTCGATATAGAAGCCGTCGGCCGCGATGTCGTGCGTGGCCGACGCGAAGGCGATCACCCAAAACAGCGCGAGGGTGGCCGAGAAGAACGACGCCCCCGGCAGCACCCAAGCCGCCAGCCCGAGGGCCACCGCGACAAGCGCTTGCGTGCCGGCGATCCACCATCGCTGCTTGCCGAAGACCTCGACGAACGGGCTCCAGAGCGGCTTGATCACCCACGGCAAGTAGAGCAGGCTCGTCGCGCGGGCCATCGTGTCGTTGTCGACGCCCAGCTGGACATACAGGTCGCCCGCCAGCGACATCACGATCAGAAACGGCACGCCCTCGGCGAAGTACAGCGAGGGGACCCACGCCCAAGCGTAGCGCCACGCGGACCGGGAGGGCGGCCCTTTCGGTTCGACCGGCGCCGTCGCTCCGGACACGCCCGGGTCGGTCGTCCCGGCCGTGGCGCGGCCGTTCACGTCGGGCGTGGGGGCCGGGGTGGCCTTGGTGTCGTCTTCCATGCAGGCACTCGGGCGGGGGTCGTCAGGGCGCGTCGAGCAGGGCCGCTTCGCTCAGCTCGCCGAGGCGGCTGGCCGCGCGGATCGCGACACACTCGACGCCCTCGGCCGGGCCGATCGTCGCCTCGCGGCGCGCCGCCGGCAAGACGGCCGTCGACCACCGACCGTCGCGGAGCGTCTGCACGACCCACACCAGCGGCTCGCCCGCGCCCGCTTCCCACACGACCTTCGCGTCGCCGGCGCCGGACGACCAGCGGGCGCCCGATGGGGCGGCCGGCTCGCCGCCCTGGGGCTGCTCGACCCACGGCGAACGGGGCACGAGGGCCGGCTGGGCGTAGGGGCCCTCTTGGAGCGCGTCGATCAGGCCGCCGTAGTCGCGTGCGAGGGCCTTCATGCTGAAGTGGATGTTGCCGCCGGCGCCGTCGACCTCGCGCGTGACCTCGATCTGCCGCACGATCTGGTCCGCCTCCCAGCCGCGCCCCTCGCCGCGCCCGACGCGCGACGTGAACAAGCCCGGCCACAGGTGCCGCTGCTGGGGGTTGTGCCCGGCCCACCACCGCAGCAGCACCGGGTAGCTCTGCGGCTTCTGCTCGATCGGCCAGTAGAGCTGCGGCGCGAAGTAGTCGACCCATCCTTCCTCGAGCCACAGCTTCGCGTCGGCGTAGAGCTTGTCGTACGGGTCGAACCCTTGGATCGACGGCGGATGCCTCGGGCGCCAGATGCCGAACGGGCTCACGCCGAACAGCACGCCCGGCTTTGCGCCGCGGACCTCGCGCGAGACCGCGTGGATGAAGTCGTTGACGTTCTGCCGCCGCCAGTCGTCGCGCGCCAGGGGCTCGCGGCCGGCGGCCTCTTCCTTGTCGGCGTAGGCGCCGTAGGTGGCGTCGTCCGGGAACGGGACCTCGACGGTTTCGCCGTCGGCGTTCTTCTCCGTGACCGGGTAGGGGTAGAAGTAATCATCGAAGTGGAGGCCGTCGACCTCGTAGCGGGTCACGATGTCCTTGACCACCGCCAGCGAGTGGGCGGACGCGTCGAGGTCGCCCGGGTCGAGCCACCACTGGGCGCCGTAGCGGCGGACCATCGACGGGTTCCGCTCGCCGGGGTGGCCCTCGGGCAGCTCGTCGCCGCCGCTCGAGTGCCACGCGCGGTACGGGTTGAGCCACGCGTGCAACTGCAGCCCGCGGCGGTGCGCCTCGTTGCACGCGAACTCGAGCGGGTCGTAAAACGGCTCGGGCGCGGCGCCGTACTCGCCGGTCAGGTAGGGGGACCAGGGCTCCAGGTCGCTCTGGTAGAGCGCGTCGCACGCGGGCCGCGCCTGGAGCACGATCGCGTTGAGGTTCAGCCGAACGGCCGTGTCGAGCAGCTCGATCAGCTCGCGCTGCTGCTGCTCAACGGAGAGGCCCTTTTTGGATGGCCAGTCGATGTTCGCCACCGTGGCGATCCAAGCGGCGCGGAACTCGCGCGGGGGCTCGGGCGGCTCGGAAGCGGCGGCCCAGCAGGAAGTGATGAGTGCGGCGGCGAAGAGCGCGCCGGTCAGCGATGAGGGTTGGTGCATCCGCTCAGCATAACCGACGCGCCGCGGCGCCTGGGCGTGCGACCGCGCACCGGCCGCAACGGGTAGCGCAAAAAGAGCTGTCGGCTGTCGGCTGTCGGCTCGGAGAAGCTGCCCCGAATCCGTCGCCGATTTGGGCGCGCCAGCCGCCCTGCTTCGGCAGCGCGTCATCGGGGTCTGGAGACCCCTCCCACCGACTAGCGCCCCACCATGCCGCCAGCCTCGCCGGCTCACGGCCTCGGGCCTCACCCCTCACCCCTCAAGCCTCAAGCCTCAAGCCTCGCCCCCTCCACGTCAGTCGGAGCCGAACTTGATGCCTTGCGACAGGGGCAGCTCGCTGCCGTAGTTGATCGTGGCCGTGCTGCGGCGCATGTACTGGCGCCAGGCGTCGGAGCCCGATTCGCGGCCGCCGCCGGTCTCTTTCTCGCCGCCGAACGCGCCGCCGATCTCCGCGCCCGAGGTGCCGATGTTCACGCCGACCAGGCCGCAGTCCGAGCCATCGGGGCCGAGGAACGTGTGGGCCTCGCGCACGTCGGTCGTGAGGATCGACGAGCTGAGCCCTTGGGGCACCGCGTTGTGCAGCGCGATGGCCTCGTCGAGTTGGTCGTACTCGACCACGTAGAGGATCGGCGCGAAGGTCTCGGCGTGCATCACGCTCGACTGCTCGGGCATCCGCACGATGGCGGGCTTCACGTAGCAGCCGCCGCCGGCGCCGGGGTCGACGGCGTCGCCGCCGCAGAGGACCTCGCCCCCCTCGTCCTTGGCCTGCTGCAGCGCGGCCTGCATTTGGCCGGCCGAACGCTGGTTGACGAGCGGGCCGATGAGGGTCGACGCGTCGCGCGGGTCGCCGATCGGCAGGCCTTGGTAGGCCCCCTTGAGCCGGTCGACGAGTTTGGCGGAGATCGACTTGTGCACGAACAGCCGCCGCAGCGACGTGCACCGCTGGCCGCACGTGCCGACCGCGCCGAACACGATCGCGCGTTCGGCGAGCTTCAGGTCGGCCGACGGGGTGACGATCATCCCGTTGTTGCCCCCCAGCTCGAGCAGGCACCGCCCGAGCCGGCCGCCGACGACCTGCGCGACCGCGCGGCCCATCGGCACGGAGCCGGTCGCCGAGACCAGCGGCAGCCGCGGGTCCTCGGCCAGCGCCTGACCGACCTCCTTCGCGCCGATCACGACCGACGACAGCGCGGGCGGGCAGTCGCCGAGGGCCTCGGCCGCTTCGACGAGCACCTTGTGGCAGGCGAGCGCGGTGAGCGGGGTTTGCTCGGAGGGCTTCCACACGACCGGGTCGCCGCACACGAGGGCGACCATCGTGTTCCACGCCCAAACCGCGCAGGGGAAGTTGAACGCGGAGATCACGCCGACCGCTCCGAGCGGTCGCCAGCTCTCGATGAGTTGGTGGTCGGGCCGCTCGCTGGCGATGGTGTTGCCGTAGAGCTGGCGGGAGAGGCCGACCGCGAAGTCGCAGATGTCGATCCACTCTTGGACCTCGCCCTCGGCCTCGGCGACGATCTTGCCGGCTTCGAGGGTGATCAGTTCGGCGAGCTGCTTCTTCTGCTCGCGGACGCGGCGGCCGATCTCGTAGACCAACTCGCCGCGGGCCGGCGCGGGGCGGGAGCGCCAGGCGAGGAACGACTCGTGGGCGGCGGCGATCGCGCGGCCGACGTCGGACCGGTCGGCCTGGCCGACGGGCATCGTCGCGGCGCCGTCGATCGGCGAGACCGGCGAGAACCGCTCGCCGCCGCCGGCCGCGTAGTCCCCGCCGATCGCGACGCCGGGCGCCGCCGATCCCCCCGAGGCGGGCAACAGGTCGCGTTGGGCGGGCGTCATGCGATGGGCTCCGGGGCGTCTTTGACAGAGATCGGCGTGGTCACGTCGGTCGCTAGAGCGAACGGCTCGCCGAACTCGTTGGCGAGGAAGTCGGCCAGGCGGATGTCCTCTTGCCGCACGAAGCCGGTCGGGGGCAGCTTGCCTAGCCGCCACAGGTCGACCGCCACGCACAGGCTGCTGGCCGTGGTGATCTGGATCGAGCTGGCCGGAACGCCGGCGATCGCCCCATGGTACACCTTGCGGGCGATCGCCGCTTGCTCAAGGCGGCCGTTGCGGCGGCCGGTCACGGTGCAGAACGCCAGGGTCAAGTCTTGCACGGTGGTCGGGATCGACTCCTCCATCAGCTCCTTGAGCAGACCGCGGCGGCGCTCGAAGTGCAGGCCGTGCAGCAGGAAGGTCATCAGGTAGTGGTGGCCGACGTAGCGGACGGTCTTGTAGTCCAGGTCGGTGACCTTGCCCTCGAGGGTCTCGCACAGCGTGCCGAGGCCGCCGGATGTGTTGAAGGCCTCGTAGTCGACCCCGTCCAGGGCGAACCGCTCGAGGCCCTCCATCGGCTGCAGGTCGATCTTGCGGCCGCCGCGGATCGCCTCGCACGGGTTGCAGTACTCGTTGATCAGGCCGTCGGTCGACCAGGTCAGGTTGTACTTCAGCATGTTCGTCGGGTAGAGCGGCAGCGCGCCGACCCGCATCTTCACGGTGTGCAGCTCGTCGAACTGACGGCACAGGTCGGCCGCGAGCACGCTGATGAAGCCCGGCGCGAGGCCGCACTGCGGCATGAAGATCTGCCCCTCCTTCGACTTGGAGGCCGCGTCGCGCACGAAGCGCGTGGCGGCGACGTCCTCCGTGAGGTCGAAGTAGCTGCAGCCGGCCTCCGACGCGGCCATCGCGATCGGCGGCGTGAGGTCGAACGAGCACGCGCTGATCACCGCGCGCCGGCCCTTGAGGAAACCGGCCAGGGCCGACGTGTCGGAGACCTCGACCCGCTGGGTGGCGACGGGCGTCTCGCTGTGGACGGAGTCCAGCGCCGCCTGCACGTGGTCACCGAGCAGCACGTCGTAGTGGCCGCTCGTGTGCAAGTAGCGGGCGATCGCGCGGCCGATCTTGCCGGCGCCGAGGATCGCGATGGGCAGTTTGTCGCTCAAGGGAGTCCCCAGGCGGGAGGCGGGAGGCAGGAGGCGGGGCTTCGGGGTGTTCGTTCCCCGCGCGGGCGCGGGGAGCACGGGGGTTGTCTCGCAGAGCCGCGGCCGTCGGGGAGCGACCAATAAGTTGTCGAGCCGACTGGTCTCACCGCAAAGGTCGCCGCTCTGCAACAGCGATCTCTGGGTCCCCTATGCGTCTGCGGTGATGCTCGAGTCGGTACTTACGCCAGTGGGCCGCAAGAACGCCGGCTCACCAAGTGAGGGCTGTTTACTTCGCGTCGGTCGACTCGAAGATGCGCGACGCGCTCGTGGCGACGAAGCCCTGGAACAGCTTGCCGTTCTCGTCCGGGTATCGCTTCGCGAACTCGTAGTAGCAGGTGGGCGTGTCGCGCGTCTCGCCGCCGGCGAACTGGGTCGGCGCCTTGTCGGCTAGGGTCGACCCTTGCTCCAGGAGCTGCTCGGGCGAGCCCTTCACCCGCCCGCCCGAGTCGTTCACGCCGTAGCCCAGCTCCTCGACCACCTTGAGGACCCCCTCGACGCTGTCGGCCGAGTCGAGGTCGTTGACGCTGATCGTGAAGTGGTTCGGCCGGATGCCCATCGTGGCCATCCACGCGGCGTACTCGCTCTCGGCGCGGAGGGTCTCGTACTCGTCGAGGGTGACCGGCGACCACAGCCGGCCCGACCACAGCACGTCGGGCGACTCGACCCGCCCGGGGTCGACCTCGCTCGCCATCCGCCGGAGGATCGCGGCCGACGCGTCGGACAGCTGGTCGGTGAGCAGCTCCGAGAGGAACACGCGCGGCGCCTCCGGGGCGTCGGACGTGTAGCCCCACGCGCGGAGCTTCTTCTCGGGGAACTCGTACGGCTCGTACCGCTTGTAGCCCACCGCGAAAAGGTGCGGCTCGAGCGCCTCGAGGCCGATCGGCTCGAGCGCCAGCGTGCGGAACGCCACGTGGTCGTTGACCACCTTGTCGCCACGCCGCACGAACGCGTCGTGGATGACTTGGGCCTGGGGCGTGGAGGACGTGTAGTCCTTCCACAGGTGATCGAAGAATTCGGTGGCGTTCATGCCCCTCAGTCTATTGCTCGGCGGCGGGGCATCAACGACCGGCGGGGCGGTTCTGCGCGGCCGCGTTAAACGGTTGCGCTGCGGGGCGCGTTGGAGGGCTCCGGCGGGGGCGCCGGGACCGCTTCAGTCCACTTCGACCGGCGTTTCGAGCAGCTCCACGCGGCCCGTGTCGCCGTCGACGAGGAACTCGCGCCCGAAAGGGAGGGTCGCGTTCTGCTCGACGTGGCCGGCTGGGAAATTGGCGACCACCGGGTAAGGGGCGTCGGCGAAGTAGTCCGCGAAGACCTCGTGCAGGGTGAGGCTCGACTCGTCGTCGCCGGCGTCGCAGCCGCGGAACTGGCCGAGCACCACGGCCGCCGGCGAGTCGAGCGCGCCGGACTGCTCGAGCTGGCGGAGCATCCGGTCGACCCGGTAGGGCGCCTCGCGCACGTCCTCCAGGAACAGCACGGCGCCGTCGGTCTGGGCCGCGTAGGGCGTGCCGGTCAGGGCCGCCAGCAGCGACAGGTTGCCGCCGGTCATCCGCCCCCGCGCCTGACCGCCGGCCAGGCAGACCCGCGGGCCGAGCCCGTCGGGCTGCTCGTAAACGACGCCCGCAGCGCCGCCGTTCTCCGAAGCGAGCAGCACGCGCCAGAAGTGCTCGGCCGCGAACGGGGGCATGCCGCCGTCCGAGCCGAGCCCCCACTGCGGGTTGGGCGAGTGGAACGTGCCGAAGCCGGCCTTGGCGGCGATCGCCAGGTGCAGCGCGGTGATGTCGCTGAAGCCGATGACCATCTTGGGATTGGCGGCGATGGCGTCCCAATCGAGCAGGTCGAGCATGCGCGTCACGCCGTAGCCGCCGGAGCCGGGGAAGATCGCGTCGACCTCGGGGTCGGTGAACGCGCGCATCAGCTCGTCGGCGCGTTGTTGGTCGGTCCCGGCCAGGTAGCCGCGGCGGCGGAACAGGTCGTCGGGCACGATCACCCGGAAGCCCATCTCCTCGAGCCGCTGGGCGGCCAAGCGGATGCGGTCCTCGATCAGCTCGCCGGCCGGCGCGACGATCATGATCGTGTCGCCGGGGCGGAGGGCCTTGGGCTTTGTCGGCGCGGCCGTGGCGGCGACGGTCAGCACCGCCGCAACGAGCGCGGCGCCGCCGAGAGGGAGCGTTCTGGCAAAGAGGGGGCTCATCGCTGGTCGGTCTCCTCGGCCACACGTTCCACCGCGCGGAACACCCGCATCAGGTTCTCGCCGAGCACGCCGCGGACCTCCTCTTCGCTGTAGCCGCGGTCGAGCAGGCCCTGGGTGATGTAGGGGTACGTCGACACGTCCTCCAGCTGCTCGGGGAGCATGCTGACGCCGTCGTAGTCGGAGCCGAGGCCCACGTGCTCGATGCCCGCGACCCGGGCGATGTGGTCGATGTGGTCGAGCACGTCGTGGATGGTGCCGCGCGGCGAGGGCTTGTCCTTGGCCCAGCGGTCGAGCTCGCGGCGGATGGCGTCTTGGTCGTCGCCGTAGCGGGCCTCGAGCTCGCGCTGCTTGGCCAGGCGCTCTTTGTTGATGCTGGCCGAGTCGGGCACGACGAACGCCGAGAAGTAGTTGACCATGACGACGCCCCCCTCCTCCGGCAGCCGGGCGAGCACGTCGTCCGGCACGTTGCGCGGGTGGTCGGCCACGCCGCGGGCCGAGGAGTGGGAGAAGATGACCGGCGCGTCGGAGACCCGCATCGCTTGGTGCATGGTGTCGGCCGACACGTGCGACAGGTCGACCATCATGCCCATGCGGTTCATCTCCCGCACGACCTGCTCGCCGAACGGCGACAGGCCGCCGCTCCGCTCCTTGTCGGTCGCGGAGTCGGCCCAGTCGAGGCTGTCGGAGTGGGTGAGCGTCATGTAGCGCGCGCCCTCCTCGTACAGCTGGTTGAGGACCGACAGCGAGTTCTCGATGCAGTGGCCCCCCTCCACGCCGATCAGCGACGCGATCTTGCCTTGCCCGCGGGCGCGGTCGATGTCGTCGGCGGTGAGGGCGAGTGTGAAGTGGTCCGGGTAGCGGCGGATCATCTGCTTCACCAGCGCGATCTGCTCGAGCGTGGTGGTCAACGCGGCGCCGCGCCGCGCGGTCCAGACCGGCGCCCAGACGCTCCAGAACTGAGCGCCGACGCCCCCCTCGCGCAGGCGCGGGATGTCGGTGTGCAGCGTGGGCTGGGGCTGGGAGATGTCTATCCTGTCGAACGACGAGTCGCCTTGCGTGCGGACCTCCCAGGGCATGTCGTTGTGGCCGTCGATCACCAACGCGGCCCCGTGCAGCCGGCGGGCGGCGTCGGTCAGCACGATCGGCTCGCGGTCTTCGGCCATCGCGGGCGGCTTCGTGGTCAGCAGCAGCAGCGCTGCGAGGGCGGCGGCGCGGCGGGGATTATTGCTGGTCATTGGGGTCTCCGTCGCCCGAGAGTAGTTCTTGCCAGGCCCAGCGGTAGAGGTTGCGGCTGTCGGCGTAGCGGGCGTCGCTGCACGAGGAGCCGAGCACGACGACGATCAGTCGCTTGCCGTCGCGGACGCCGGTCGACGCCAGGCACGCGCCGGCCCGGCCGGTGGTGCCGGTCTTCACGCCGTCGAAGCCCTCGATGCCTAGCAGCCGGTTGGTGTTGTTCCAGACGACATTGCGCTGGTAGCCGGTGACCGAGTCGAGCGTGGCCGACTCGCGGCGTGTGCCGGTGATTTCGCGGAACAGCGGCAGCTGGCGCGCGGCGTGGACGAGCTTGACCAGGTCGCGGGCCGAGAGCTGGTGGCCGTCGGCGGTGAGGCCGTGCGTGTTCTCGAAGTGGGACTCGTCCATGCCGAGGAGCTCGGCGTGGTCGTTCATCGCTTCGATGAACTCGGCGAGGGGAGAATCGTCGTCCTCGTCGTCGTCGTCGTCGTCGTCCTCGTCCTCTTCGTCCTCTTCGTCCCCTTCCTCTTCTTCGTCCTTGTCGTCGTCGTCGTCGTCGTCGTCGTCGTCGGGCTCGGCCCGTTCGCCGAAGTGCTCGGCGAGGGCGACCGAGGCGTCGTTGCCCGAGGGGAGCATCAGCCCGTACAGGCACTGCCGCACGGTGAGCTTCTCGCCGGCGCGGACGTCGCTGGTGGAGCCGGACGTGTCGTCGGCCGCTTTCGTGAAGACGATCTCCTCGTCGAGGACCGACGGGTCCTTCTCGGCGAGCTTCAGCACCGTGTACGCGGTCATGATCTTGGTCGTGCTGGCCGGGTCGCGCGGCTCGGCGTCGTTGTAGCCCCAGAGGACCTCGCCGGTGTCGCCGTCGGCGATCGCGTAGGCCTTGCAGGTGACGACCGGCGGCCCGTCGAGCGGGTCGGCCGGCTCGAGCTCCGCGAGCGGCGCCGGCTCGGCCGACGAGGGGGGCGGGTCGTCCTCCTCTACCAGCGGCCCCAGCGCGCGCCACGTGGCCATGTCGACCCGGCCGGAGGGCTCGAGGCCGGCCTGCTCTTGGAACTTCTTGACCGCGCCCTCGGTGGCGGGGCCGAAGTCGCCGTCGACGCCGATGCGGTCCTTCTCGTCGAGCTTGGCGTTGACCGTCCGCTGCAGGTCGGCGACCAGGTCGCCGTCGTCGCCGACGGCGAGCACGCGGGCGGCCGGCACGGCGTCCTCGTCGGTGTCGCCGACGAAGTGCGCGTAGACCCGGCGCCCGAACTCGGCGGCGAGCAGCTCGGCCTCGTTCTCGTCGGACCAGCCGGTGTCGTCGTTGTCGGTCGTGAGCAGGCAGTAGGCGATCGGGCCGGCCTTCGACTCGATCACGCCCGCGTCGGTGCGCGACTCGGAGACCGCGCCGGTCTTGTTGGCGACCTTCACGCCGTCCGGCAGGAAGCGGCGGACCTTCTTGTCGTCCTGGCACGCGCGTAGGTGGCCGAGCATCGCGTCGCACGACTCATCGGACGCGACCTCTTTCCCATAGAGCTCCGTGAGCAGGCCGACCACCTCGGCCGCGGTGGTGCTCCCCAAGCCGTACTCTTTGCTCCGCTCCGGCGCGATCGACAGGTCGCGGCGCCAGACCTTCGCGTTGAGCCGGGTCTCGGGGTAGCCGAGCTCGTCCATCAGCTCGGTGGTCGAGCCGATGCCGATCTGGTCGATCACCAGGTTCGTGGCGGTGTTGTCCGAGTAGACGATCATCAGGTGGATCGCGTCGCGTAGCGGGAGCTTCACGCCGGCGGAAAAGTGCTCCGTGAGCACGCCGGAGCCGGGGACCTTGTCTTCCTCGGCGAGCGTGAGCTGCTTGTCGAGCGAGAGCTCGCCCGCGTCGACCCGCCGGTAGGCCTCGATCATCACGGGCAGCTTGATCAGGCTGGCCGTGGGCATGACCCGGTCGGCGTTCCACTCGTAGGACTCGCCGGTCTGGAGGTTCTTCACCGCGGCGGCGACTCGGCCGCGGTGCCGGTCGAAGAGCGACGCGATCTCTTTCTGCAGCACGTCGGACTCGCTGGGATCGCCCTTGGAATCCTCCGCCGTCGCGAGGGCGCACGCGAGCAGCAGGGCGAGCATCGGGAGGGGCTTTGTCATAGGTCGGTCGCGATCGGTGGGGGTGTTCTCTCTCTGCGGGGTCTTCTAAAGCGGTCCGTCGAGCAGCCGCACGCCAGAGCCCGGAGCGTCGGGCAGGCGGCACTCGCCGCGGACCACCTCGGCCCCGGCGGCGATGTCGCTGGCGAGCAGCGCGGCGCCGTCCATGTCGACGTAGTCCAGCATTGGCAGCAGCTGCGCGATCGCCGAGATGCCGACCGTCGATTCGGTCATGCAGCCGACCATGGTCTTCATGCCCAGCCCGCGGGCCTCCTCGAGCATCCGCCGCGCGGGCGCGAGGCCGCCGCACTTCATGAGCTTGACGTTCACGCCGTGGAATCGGCCCGCGCAGCGCGCGACGTCGGCCTCGACCACGCAGCTCTCGTCGGCCACGACCGGCAGGGGCGAGCCGGCGAAGACCCGCTCGGCGCCGGCCGTGTCTTCGGCCGGCAGCGGCTGCTCGATGAACTCGACGCCCAGCTCTTTCAGCTCGGCCGAGTAGTCGATCGCCTGGTCGGCGGACCAGCCGCAGTTCGCGTCGACGCGGAACACCGCGTCGGTGCAGCGGCGCAGCTCGCGGACGATCTCGAGGTCGTTGTCCGTGCCGAGCTTGATCTTGAAGATCGGCCAGTCGCTCCATTTCTGGAGCTTCTCGACCATCTTCGGGATCGTGTCGATGCCGATCGTGTAGTTCGACAGCGGCGCGTGCGTGCGGTCGAGGCCCCACAGCTCCGCGAGCGGCTTGCCGGCCAGCTTGCCCCACAGGTCGTGGGCCGCCTGGTCGATCGCGCACAGGGGGAACGCGTCGGGGCCCTCGGCGCGGAGCGTGTGGCCGACGGCGGCGAGCAGCTCGTCGGGCCGCTCGGCGGGGGTCGCTTCGATGGCGGGGCGGACGCGCTCCAGCGCGTCGGCCATCCGGTCGAGCGTGACGCCGTAGTAGCGGTTGGTGGTCGCCTCGCCGTAGCCGTAGCAGCCGCGCTCGCCCAACTGGACGATCATCGTCGGCTGCACGTCGGTCGACCCGCGCGAGATGGTGAACGTCTCGCGGAGCGGCAGCTCGTAGGGGCGGTAGCGGAGCTCGGGCATACGCGGCGGGGCTGGTTTAGCCGGGGGCGGGGTCAACCGGCGGAGGGGGCGAACAGCTCGTCGCGCAGCGCGAGCACCGCATCGGACAGCACGCCTGGGCCGTCGCGGATCGGGTCCACGGCGGGCAGGCCCAGCTCGTCGCTGACGCGGGCCGCCTCGTCGCAGGCCTCGCGCGGGCTGAGCCGCCGGCTGTTGATCGCCACCGCGATGACCTTCGAGCACTGCAAGAGCGCGGCGGCCGACTCGTAGGCCTCGACGATCTCTTTCAGCGGCCTCAGCGGCGCGTGTGGCAGGCCGTTCATGTGGGGCCGACCGGCCTCGTACACGAGGATCATCCCTTGGGGGCGGCAGCCGTGCAGCAGGCCGAGGCTCACGCTCGAGTACCGCGGGTGGGCGATCGTGGCTTGCCCCTCGACGACGACGATGTCGTGCTGCTCGTTCTGGCGGACGAGCTTCTCGGCCGCGCCGTTGATGAAGTCGGCGACCACGCAATCGATGGGGATGCCGTCCCCCTCGATCATGATGCCGGTCTGGCCCGTCGCGAGGAACTTCGCGTTCTCGCCACGCGCCTTCAGGTCGTTGGCCACCTCCAGGGCGGCGAGCATCTTGCCGACCGAGCAGTCGTTGCCGATCGTGAGCAGCCGCAGGCAGCCCTCGCGGAACGGCTCGCCGGTGGCCACGTCGCGCTCGCGGTTCTTGCGCACGTCCCAGATCGACACGCCCTTCTCGGCGGCCGCGTCGCGCAGCTCGGGGACCTCGCCGAGGAAGTCGTGCAGGCCGGACACCAGGTCCATGCCGCGGTCGATCGCTTCCTTGAAGGTCGGCATCCACTCGGGCGGGACCTTCCCGCCGGCCGGCGCGACGCCGACCATCAGCGTGTTCGCGTCGGGCGCCTCGGCGAGCGACGCGACGATCGGCGTCTGGCCCCCCACGCCGAGCACCTCCTCGGCGGTCTTGCCGGCGTTCTGGCGGTCGAGCACGGCGACCGCTTGCTCGCCCCGGTAGCGCAGCACGTTGACCGCGGTCTTGGCGGAGATCGGGTCGCCCTTCCCATCGGTCAGCAGGACGATCCGGCGAGGCTGGTTGCTCATTCTCGGGGGCGCTTGGGGGCAGGCGGGCGGCGGGCTTGGGGAGAGCGAAACGCTCCGCCGAGCCTACCAGACGATCCTATTAGCGGGCAGCAGCCCCCTTAAGCGGGTCGCCGCGCAAGTGCTTCGCCGTTACGCGCAGCTAGCCCCGCCCCCCGACGGCCGGCTCCAGCCGCCGCAGCTCGCCCCGCCCGGCGTCGAGCAGGTATCTCGCGCCGAAAGCCAGCGCCTGGTTCGGCTGCGCGTGCCCGAAGGGCAGGCCGGTCAACACCGGCACGCCGAGGCCGCCCAGGTAGTGCTCCAGCACACGGGTCAGCTCCTGAGGGTCGCCTTCGCCGCAGTCGGTGAAATGCCCAACGGCCACGCCGGCGACCCGCTCTAGCTGCCCCGCCAGGCGGAACTGGGCCAGGTACCGGTCGACTCGGTAGGGCGCCTCGCCGATCTCCTCGATCGCGAAGATCGCCCCGTCGAGGTCCACCTGCCACGGCGTGCCGACGAGGCCGGCGATCACGGCCAGGTTGCCGCCGGCCAGCCGCCCACGGGCCACGCCGGGCCGGTTGACCGACGCGGCGACCGCGCCGGCGTGGGCCGCGTCGGCGGTCGAAACGCCCTCGGCCGCGTCGCCGCAGGCGAGCCGCAGCAGGGTTTCGCCGTCGGCCGGGTTGCGCGACACGCTCGCCGGCAGGTCGATCGCGTTGGGCGAATGGAAGGTCACGAGCCCCGTGCGGCGCCACACCGCAGCGTGCAGCGCCGAGAGGTCGCTGTAGCCGGCGATGACCTTGGGGTCGGCCGCCAGCGCGGCGTAGTCGATCCGATCGAGTACCCGCACGAGGCCGTAGCCGCCGCGCACGGCGACCACCGCGCGGACCTCCGGGTCACGCAGCGCGGCGTTGAGCTCACGGGCGCGGGTGTCGTCGTCCGCGGACAAGAAGTCTTGCGGGTCGCACAGGTCGCGGCCGACCCGCACGCGGAAGCCGGCCGCCTCCCAAGCGGCGACCGCCGGGTCGAGCTGCTCGCGCTTCGGGCTGCTGGCCGGCGCGACGATAGCGACCGTGTCGCCGGGACACAGCGCGGGGGCTTTGAGAGGTTCACTCATCGCAGAAGCGTAAGCCTTTGACTCGCACCAAGGGCAAACCCGTCTGGTGATTCGTCTGCCCACGAATCTCACAAATCAACGCGAATCGACGGGGCGCCGCGATCGGACCTCTCACCAGACAATTATCACTTTTCTATTCGCGCAGATTCGATTGATTCGTGGGCAAAACGGCGAATGAGCGGTTTCAACGCCACTCCCCGGCGCGTTAAGCGAACAAGAGCAGGCCGACCAGCACGGCCGCGATCGCGCCGGCCGCGTCGGCCGCCAGGCACGCGGGGAGCGTGTGGCGCGAATTGCGGACCTGGACCGCGCCGTAGTACACGGCGATCACGTAGAAGGTGGTCTCGGTGCTCCCCATCATCAGCGACGCGATCTGGCCCAGCAGGCTGTCGGGGCCGTGGGTGTCGAAGATCTCGACCAGCACGCCCCGCGCGCCGCCGCCGGACAGCGGGCGGATCAGCGCCAGCGGGAGCAGCTCGAGCCCCTCGGCCGCTTCCTCGGCGCCGACGGTCGACAGGCCCCAGGCGGCGACGGTCTTGATGTCTTCGAAGATGCCGCTCGCGGTGAACACCTTCACCACCACCAGGATCGCGACCAGGTAGGGGATGATCATCACGGCCACGTTGAAGCCTTCCTTCGCGCCGGTCACGAACGCCGAGTACATCGGCACGCCCTTGGCGCGGCCCCAGAGCACGATCAGGAGCATCAGGCCGGGGATCGACCACTGGCTCACCGCGTCGAGCACCGCGCGGAACACGTCGATCATGGCGTGGCGCCCTCCGCTTCTTCCTCGGTCCCGTCCGGCGGCGTGTCGGCTGGCGCCACCGCGTAACGCGGCCACTTCTGCAGCGTTCGAATGGTGAAGATCGCCACGCCGGTGCTCACGCAAGTCGCGAGGAACATGCCGCCGATCGGCGACGCGGGCGACTCGCTGCCGGCGGCCGCGCGGAGGGCGATGATCGAGATCGGCAGCAGCGTCACGCTGCTGGTGTTGATCGCAAGGAAGGTCGCCATCGCGTTGGTGGCGGTCCCCTCGTGCGGGTTGAGCTTGTCGAGCTCGCGCATCGCTTGCAGGCCGAACGGCGTGGCCGCGTTGTCCAGGCCGAGCATGTTCGCCGAGATATTCATCAGCATCGCCCCTTGCGCGGGGTGGCCCGTGGGCACGTCGGGGAACAGCCACCGCATGACCGGCTCGAGCAGCCGCGCGAGCGCATCGACCATGCCCGCCTGCTTGGCGATCTCGAGCATCCCCAGCCACAGCGCCATCACGCCGATCAGCTGCAAGCAGATCTCGACCGCCAGCTGCGCGGCGTCGATCGCCGCGTCGGTCAGCTCTTGCCCCCGCTGGGTGATCGCCCAGCGGTCGGCGACCGGCTCGGGGGGCTCGGCGCCCTCCGCTTGCTCAACGGCGGCGGGCGGGGGGGCAGGCGGGGGCGGATCCGGCTCGGACAGGGCCGCCTTGCCCAGGCCGTACAGCACGCCGACCGTAAGCAACCAGAACCAAACGCGGTCCAATAGCACAGCAGAGCCCCGCAGGCGGCAGAGGGATCGAGCCCGATGCGACAGCCGTTCGGCAGCAGCGACGCGACCTAGGCCCCGCCCTGCCCCGCCGGCTGGCTGTCATTCCAGGCGAGCCTACCCGCGACGATCACCGCCAGCAATCGATCCACCGCGCCGGAGCGACCCACCTGCGCAATAACGAGGTCCGCGGGCGCGCCGCGGCGTACCGTGCCGCTCGCGCTGTTCTGGGCCGCTTCGAGGCCGATCGCGCGATAATCGACGGGCGCGCCGTCGGTCGGCTCCGGGACAGCGCCCGCTGGCAGGGGCAGAGCGACCGCGTGCGGCGTCGCGCGGCAGTCTAGCTCCTCGATCCCGTAGCGATCCGCCAGATCGCCCAAGTCCTCAACGACGCCGTCCGTCGCGTCGGGGCGGGCCGCCGAGCGGTTGGGGTAGTTGATCCCCAGGTCGACCCCTGCGGGCCGCGGTTCGCCCGGCCGCGCGAGCCACACGCCGCGGACGAGCACGTCGAACAGCGGCTCGCTCGCGACCTCCTTGAGCCGCGTGTACGCGCTGCTGTCGGTGGGCATCGTTTCGGGGTGGGCGATCAGGCTCAGGCCCGTGAGCAGCGAGAAGAGCTGCAGCTCCTCGGCGGTGGGCGAGTCGCCGTGTTGGATGCCGCCCGACTCGAGCAGCACGGTCGTCGCGCCCGACGCTTGGAACCACTCGCCGAAAGCCGTCGGAGTGTAATCCGCGCCGTAGCGCGTGAGCCGGCCTTCGCAGAGCGGGCAAGCGGCCTCGGCGATCGCGCCGGCCAGGCGCTTGGCGGCCGCCAGGTTCGGGGGCTGGCTGCCGGCCCGGCCGACCAGCGACGCGTCGACCGGCGGCGCGAGGACCGCCATCCGCGTTGGCCGCGGGTCGCCGGCGGGGCGCTTGCGGTGGTTCTGGTTGTGGAGGTTCAGCGCGTACTCCGGCGCGACGAGCTTGGCCGCCTGCTTGAGCATCCGCCCCTCGGCGGTCGCGGTGTGGCGGGCGTCGCGGTTGAGGTCGATGCCGGCCGCGTTGTAGCGGCTGTCGCGCTGGGCGCCGTCGGGGTTGAGCAGGGGCACGAACCAGAGCGTGCAGCGCTCGAGGATCGATGCGAACGCGGGATCGTCGGCTTGGCGAATCAGCAGGTCGAGCAGCGCGAACACGGCCGACGTGTGGGTCGGCTCGTCGCCGTGCATCTGCGTCCACCCAAGCACATGCTTGGTCCCCCGCCCGACGCGGACCAGGTCGACCCGCCGCCCCTCGCCGGACAGACCCAGCGGCGAACGCTCCAGCCGCGCGCCGGGGCGGCTTTGCCGCGCGAGGCTCTCTAGGCGGTCGAGTTCCTCCTCGACCTGCGCGTGCCGCCATTGCCCCGCGCGGGGCGGCCCGTCGAGTCGGCGCCGGAGGTCTTGCCAATCCATTTTCGCGCAGTACTCCCGAGATTGAGTGTGCCCCGCGCCGCGACGGCGGGGACCGCAAGGAGTTGCTTCTCGGACTCCTTTTTGGACGAACGGAGCGGTTCTTGCGAGCCGCCCCTACCTTGCCGCGGGCATTCTGTCCACAATCACCCTCCCCGTCGGAGCCCGCCCGGGAGGCTACGCGGCGACCCTTCTCTTTTGCCTTGCCAATCGCGCCGCCGTGATAGAGCCCGACGCCGATAGCCTGACGCCCGACGACCCGCCGGCCCAGGGCGCCGGCGGCCGCGCGAAGCTGCTCCCCAGCGGGCGGCTGTGGCCGTTCATCCTCGTGACGCTGCTGTTCCCGCTGTGGGGCTTCGCGAACGACGTCACGAACCCGCTCGTCAAGGCGTTCCAGGAGATCTTCCTGATCAAGACCTGGCAGGCGTCGCTCGTGCAGTTCGCGTTCTACGGCGGCTACGCGACGATGGCTATCCCGGCCGCGCTCGCGATCCGCAAGATCTCGTTCAAGGCGGGCATCCTCATCGGGCTGGGGCTGTACGCGGTCGGAGCGTTGCTCTTTATCCCGGCCAGCTACTCGATGCAGTTCTGGCTGTTCCTGGTGTCGCTGTACGTGCTGACGTTCGGCCTGGCGTTCCTCGAGACCAGCGCGAACCCGTACATCCTCGCGATGGGGCCGAAGGAGACCGCCACCCGGCGGCTCAACCTGTCGCAGGCGTTCAATCCGGCCGGCTCGCTGATCGGCATGATCGTGTCGAGTCAGTTGGTGCTGCCTTTCCTGGCGGTCTCCGAGTTCCGCGCCGCGGAGAAAGACGCGCACCCCGAGTACGCGTCGATGCTGCCGGCCGAGATCGACGAAGCGATCACCGAAGAGCTGAAAGAGTACGCCGCCGAGAACCCGTCCGAACACCGCCAGATGCAGTCGCACGACTTGGCCGTGATCCGCGGGCCGTACGTGGTGATCGCCCTGGTGGTGATCGCGCTGGCGGTCGTGTTTGCCGTTACCAAGATGCCCGATCCGGCGCAAAACGAGGCGCCGATCCATTTGACAGAAGTGCTGCGAAACCTGTCCTCGTTCCGCTACGTGGGCGGGGTGGTCGCGCAGGGGGTCTACGTCGGCGCGCAGATCTGCTGCTGGACCTTCATCATCCACTACGGAGTAACTCTCCTAGGCCTGTCAGCCGCCGAGGCGCAGAACTACAACATCTGCGCGATGGTGCTGTTCCTCTGCAGCCGTTTCGTCTGGACCGCCGCGCTGGGGCGGGTGTCGGCCAGCCTGCTGCTCGCACTGCTCGCCTGCGGCGGCGTGTTGTTCACCGCGGGGGCTATCTTCCTGCCGGGCTACTACGGCCTCTACAGCCTGATCGCCATCTCGTGCTGCATGGCGGTGATGTTCCCGACGATCTACGGCATCGCATTGGACGGCCTGACCGTCGAGGACGCGAAGCTCGGATCGGCCGGACTGATCTTCGCCATTGTCGGCGGCGCCCTGATGCCGCCGCTGCAGGGCTACCTGATCGACCAGGGCGATATCCAGTTCATGGGCCGCACGCTCGAGTCGGTCCGCTACTCGTTCGTTCTGCCGCTGGGCTGCTTCGTGATGGTGGCGATCTACGGCGCGGCGGTGCACGCGACGCGCGGCCGCCGGGAGGCCGTTTGACGTGGCCGCCCCGACACGCCACGCGCCCGACCTGCCGCCGATCGTTTTCGGCAGCGCGACGCTCGGCAACCTGTTCGCCGCGTACCCGGACGAGCAGAAGCTGGCGATCGCCCGCGCGTGGATCCAGAGCGTGCCCAAGCCGGTCCACATCGACACGGCCGGCAAGTACGGCGCCGGGCTCGCGCTGGAGTGCATCGGCCGCAACCTGCGCGAGTTGGGCGTGGCGGCCGACGAGGTCGTCATCAGCAACAAGCTCGGCTGGGTCCGCAAGCCGCTGGAGGGCGACGAGCCGCTGTTCGAGCGCGGCATCTGGCACGGACTACAGCACGACGCCGAGCAGCAGATCTCCTACGACGGCATCCTCCGCTGCTGGGAGGAGGGAAACGAGCTGCTCGGCGAGCCGTACGCGGCGCGGCTGCTCTCCGTGCACGACCCGGACGAGTACCTGGCCGCCGCGGCCGACGAAGACGACCGCTTCCGCCGCTGGGACGACATCCAGGGCGCGTACCGCGCGCTGGCCGAGCTGCGCGACCGCGGCGAGGCCGACGCGGTGGGGGTGGGCGCGAAGGACTGGCGCACGATCGTGGAGGTCGACAAGCGGGTCGACCTCGACTGGGTGATGATCGCCAACAGCCTGACCCTCTACAGCCACCCCACGGAGCTGCTCGCGTTCGTCGACTCGCTCCGCGAGCGGGGCGTGCCGGCGATCAACTCGGCCGTGTTCCACTCGGGCTTCCTGGTCGGCGGCGACTTCTTCGACTACCACAAGCAGTCGCCCAGCAACCCCGAGGACCTCGAGCGCCTCGCCTGGCGCGAGCGCTTCTTCAAGGTCTGCCGCACGCACGGCGTCGAGCCGGCCGCCGCTTGCATGCACTTCGCGGTGTCGCCGCCGGGCGTGGTCGCGTTGGCGATCAGCAGCAGCCGGCCGGAGCGGATCGCGTCGGACGTGGCCGTGATGCGGTCGCCGCCGCCCCAGGCGTTCTGGGAAGAGCTCAAGACCCGCCGCCTGATCGACCCAACCTCCTCGCCTGTGTGAGGCCGCCATGCTCGTCCGGGGCATCCTAAACCCGCATATCAACTCGCTGCTCGCGCGGGTGCGGCACACCAACACGCTGGTGATCGCCGACCGGGGCTTCCCGTCGTGGCCGGGCCTCGAGACGGTCGACCTGTCGCTGGTCGACGACCTGCCGCGCGTGCTCGACGTGCTCGCCGCGATCCGCGAGAACTTCGTCGTCGGCGCCGCGTGGATGGCCGAGGAGTTCGTCCGAGAGAACGACGCCCCGACCGTCGCGCGGTTCGACCAAGCCCTCGACGGCGTGCGCCTGACGCGCGAGCCGCACGACGAGTTCAAGCGGCGCGTGCCCACCGCGACCGGCTTGATCCGCACCGGCGACACCACGCAGTACGCGAACCTGATCCTCGAGTCGGCGTAGGGGGCGCAACCGAGATTCCACCGCGGCCGGCTGGCGGTTCCCCAATTTCGTTCGAAAGCGGAAAGTGGAAAGCGGGACCAGCTCGCTCCCAAACTCTCCCCGCATTCCGCATTCCGCATTCCGCATTCCCATTTCCCCTTTCCCATTTCCCCTTTCCGCATTCCGCTCTCCGCTCTCCGCTTTCCGATGATCGTCGACGCCCACCACCACTTCTGGGACTACTCGCCCGACGAGTACGGCTGGATCGACCCCGAGTCGATGGGGGGGATCGCGCGCAATTTCGCGCCCGGCGACCTGCGCGCGGTGCTCGACGCGGCCGGCGTCGACGCGGCCGTGAGCGTGCAGGCGCGGCAGACGGTCGATGAGACGAAGTGGCTGCTGTCGTTGGCCGACGACGCTCCATGGATCGCCGGCGTGGTCGGCTGGGCCCCTCTCGCCGCGGCCGACGCGCGCGAGCGGCTCGCCGAGCTGGCCCACCCGAAGCTCTGCGGCGTGCGGCACGTGGTGCAGGACGAGCCGGACGACCGCTTCCTGCTGCGGGAGGATTTCAACCGCGGCGTGGCGGCGCTGCTGGATTTCGAGCTCGTGTACGACCTCCTGGTCTTCGAGCGGCACCTGGGCGTAGCGGCCGAGTTCGTCGACCGGCACCCGTCGCAGCCGTTCGTTCTGGACCACCTGGCGAAGCCGCCGATCAACAGCGGCGAGCTACAAGGCTGGCGCCGCGGCTTGGGGGAACTCGCGCAGCGGCCGAATGTCTACGCGAAGCTCTCCGGTTTGGTGACCGAGGCCGACTGGACCCGCTGGCGTAGAGAGGACCTGCTGCCGTGCCTCGACGCGGCGCTCGAGTCGTTCGGGCCGGACCGGCTGATGTTCGGCTCGGACTGGCCCGTGTGCCTGCTGGCGAGCGGCTACGAGGACTGGAAACGAATCATCGACGACTGGGCCGCCCCGCTCTCGCCGAGCGAGCGTAGCCGCCTGATGGGCGGCGTGGCGTGCGAGGTCTACGGCCTTTGTCCGGAGGGCGTGTGTTGAGCGGCCTGCCTGCGATCAGCGATTACGAAATCGTCGACCTGCGCTTCCCCACGTCCGACGAGGCGCACGGCTCCGACGCGATGCACGCGGACCCGGACTACTCGGCCGCTTACGTGGTGCTCCGCGCCGGCGGCGAGGCCGAGGGCCACGGCCTCACGTTCACGCTGGGGCGTGGCACCGACGTGGTCGTCGCGTCGGCGCGGATCCTCTGCGACATGGTCGTGGGGATGTCGCTCGAAGAGATCACCGCCGACTTCGCCGGCTTCTGGCGGCGGCTCACCAGCGAGTCGCAGCTCCGCTGGCTGGGGCCCGAGAAGGGCGTCGTGCACCTGGCGGCCGCGGCGGTCGTCAACGCGTTGTGGGACCTGTGGGCGAAGGCCGAGGGCAAGCCGGTCTGGAAGCTCCTGGCTGACATGCCGGCCGAGCGGCTGGTGAGCTGCGTCGACTTCCGCTACCTGACCGACGCGCTCACGCCGGACGAGGCGCTGCGCCTCGTCGAGCAGAACGACGCCGGCCGCGCCGACCGCGAAGCGGAACTGCTCCGCGACGGCTTCCCCGCGTACACGACCAGCGCGGGCTGGCTCGGCTACTCCGACGAGCGGATCCGCTCGCTGTGCCGCGCGGCGCTGGCCGACGGGTGGGACACGTTCAAGCTCAAGGTGGGCGCCGACCTGGAGGACGACCGCCGCCGCGCGGCGATCATCCGCGAAGAGATCGGCCCGGACCGCCGGCTGATGGTCGACGCGAACCAGCGGTGGGACGTGCCCGAGGCGATCGAGTGGGTCCGCCAACTGGCCGAGTTCGACCTGTGGTGGGTCGAGGAGCCGACCTCGCCGGACGACGTCGTCGGCCACGCGGCCATCGCCCGCGCGATCGCGCCGATCGGTGTGGCCACGGGCGAGCAGTGCCAGAACCGCGTGGTCTTCAAGCAGCTCTTGCAGCAGGAGGCGATCTCCTTCTGCCAGATCGACTCGTGCCGCCTGGGCGGCGTCAACGAGGTGCTGGCCGTGCTCTTGCTGGCCAAGAAGTTCGGCGTGTCGGTCTGCCCCCACGCGGGCGGGGTGGGCCTCTGCGAGTACGTGAACCACCTGATCATGGTCGACTACGTGCGGATCGGCGCCAGCCTGGAGAACCGCGTGTGCGAGTTCGTCGACCACCTGCACGAGCACTTCGTCGACCCCTGCGTGGTCCGCCGCGGCCGCTACATGCCCCCCACGGCGCCGGGCTACAGCGCGCGAATCAAGGCCGAGTCGCTCGCCGAGTACCGCTACCCCGACGGGCCCGTTTGGAGCGAGCGGAGGGGGAGTCGGCAGTAGGCAGCGGGCAGCAACTCACAACTCACAACTCACAACTCACGCCTCACCACTCGACATGTCAGATCGACTCCAAGGGAAGCGCGCGCTGCTCACGGCCGCGGGGCAAGGGATCGGCCGCGCGACCGCGTTGGCCTTCGCGCGCGAGGGGGCGAGCGTCGTGGCGACGGACATCGACGCCGGCGCGCTGGAGTCGCTGGCCGCGGCCGCGCCGGGCGTCCAGACCGCGGTGCTCGACGCGCGCGACGCTTCGGCGATCGAGCGTGTGGCGGCCGACTCGGGGCCGCTGGACGTGCTGTTCAGCTGCGCGGGGTTTGTGCACCACGGCACGATCCTCGACTGCGGCGAAGAGGATTGGTCGTTCTCGTTCGACCTGAACGTGACCAGCGCGTACCGCCTGACCAAGGCCGTGCTGCCGGGCATGCTCCAGCGGGGGGGCGGGAGCCTCGTGTACGTGGCGAGCGTCGCGTCGAGCGTGCGCGGCGTGCCGAACCGCTTCGTCTACGGCGCCACCAAGGCGGCCGTCATCGGCCTGACGAAAGCCGTCGCGGCCGACTTCGTCGGCAAGGGGATCCGCGCCAACGCGATCTGCCCCGGCACGGTCGAGTCCCCCTCGCTCCAGCGGCGCATCAAAGCCCAGGGCGGCGACTACGACGCGGTGCGGCAGTCGTTCATCGACCGCCAACCGATGGGACGCCTCGGCACGCCCGAGGAGATCGCCGAGCTGGCGGTGTACCTCGCGTCGGACGAGTCGGCGTACACCACCGGCGCGATCCACGTGATCGACGGCGGGTGGTGCATGTAGCCCCTCGCCCCTCACCTCACTCTGCCGCTAAACCTCACTCTGCCGCTAAACCACACTCTGCCGCTAAACCTCACTCTGCCAGCCAAAGCCACCCAAGATGAAACTGCTCCGCTACGGCCCACCAGGACAAGAGAAGCCCGGGCTAGTCGACTCCGATGGCCGCATCCGTTCCCTTGCGGGCGTGATCGACGACCTGGCCGGCGCGGCGCTCGGCCCTGATTCGCTCGCGCGGCTCGCGGAGCTCGACGCCGGCTCGCTCGACCCGGTCGACGAGCCCGTGCGGCTCGGGCCCTGCGTGGCCGGCGTGGGAAAGTTCCTCTGTATCGGGCTGAACTACGCCGACCACGCCGCGGAGAGCGGCATGGAGGTCCCCGCCGAGCCGGTCGTGTTCATGAAGGCCACCAGCGCCATCGTCGGCCCGAACGACGACGTCGAAATCCCGCGCCGCTCGGAGAAGACCGACTGGGAGGTCGAGCTCGGCGTCGTGATCGGTTCGACGGCGAAATACGTTTCCGAGGAGGAGGCCCTCGACCACGTGGCCGGCTACTGCGTGGTGAACGACCTGTCGGAACGCGAGTTCCAGCTCGAGCGGCTCGGCCAGTGGGTCAAAGGCAAGAGCTGTGACACGTTCGCTCCCATCGGGCCCTACCTTGTCACCCGCGACGAGGCCCCCGACCCACAGAACCTCGGCCTGTGGCTGGAGGTCGACGGCCACCGCTACCAAGACGGCTCGACCAGCACGATGGTGTTCGGCGTGGCGAAGCTGGTGAGCTACCTCAGCCAGTTCATGTCGCTGCAGCCCGGCGACATCCTCTCGACCGGCACACCGCCGGGGGTGGGGCTGGGCCAGAAGCCGCAGGTGTACCTGAAGCCGGGCCAACAGATGCGCCTGGGGATCGAAGGCCTCGGCGAGCAAACCCAGCGCACGGTCGCGGCGCCGTAAGGGACCGCTGGCGGTCTTTGGCGACAGAGCCCCGGGGCGTCAGCCCGGGGAGCGGCGCGCCGGACGATCGGTGACACACTCGCCGGGCTGACGCCCGAGGCTCTGGCGTTGATCCCAACTGTCACACCTTCTCCGGTGCGCGCGTCGATGACTCGCCTGTTCAGCCTGCTCGCGCTAGCGTTGTCGGCCGCCGCCGCCGGCGGCGAGCGGCCGAACGTGCTGTTCCTCTTCGCCGACGACCTCGCCTTCGACGCGGTCCTTCCCGGCGAGCACGACGGCGTCGATACGCCCCACCTGGACCGGCTCGCCGAACGGGGCGTGGTGTTCACGCGCGCGTACAACCCCGGCTCGTGGACGGGGGCGGTTTGCGTTCCCAGCCGCACGATGCTGAACACGGGCCGCTTCCTGTGGGACGCGCACGAGATCCACGAGGGCGACCGGAGCGGCTTCCAAGAGAAAAACCTGTGGTCCAACCGCCTGCGGCGCGCGGGCTACCACACGTTCTTCGCGGGCAAGTGGCACCTGCCGTTCGACCCGCACGAGGCTTTCGACACCGTCGGCACGGTCCGGCCGGGCATGCCGCCGACGGTCGAGTCCGCCTACAACCGCCCGCCTGCCGAGGGCCCCGACCCGTGGCGGTCGGACGACCGGTCGCTCGGCGGCTTCTGGCAAGGGGGCCGCCACTGGAGCGAGGTCCTCGCCGACGAGGCGGTCGAGTACCTTGGCGGCGCGGCCCGGCGCGAGCGGCCGTTCTTTTTGCAAGTGGCCTTCAACGCGCCGCACGACCCGCGTCAGGCCCCGACGGAATGCCTCGAGCGGTACCCCCTCGACCGGGTCGCCACGCCCGAGCCGTTCGCCGCCGAGTACCCCTACAACGAGGCCATCGGCTGCGGCCGCACCCACCGCGACGAACGCCTGGGCCCGTTCCCACGGACCGAGCACGCGGTGCGTGTGCACCGGCGCGAGTACCACGCGCTCATCACGCACACCGACGAGCAGGTCGGCCGCGTGCTCGAGGCGCTCGTGCACTCGGGCGAGGCCGACGACACCTGGGTCGTCTTCACCGCCGACCACGGCCTGGCGGTCGGCCGACACGGCCTGATGGGCAAGCAGAACCTGTACGACCACAGCGTGCGGGTCCCGCTGATCGTCGTTGGCCCCGGCGTGCCGGCCGGCGAGCGGCGCGACCAGCCGGTTTACCTGCAATCGGTCAACCCGACGACGCTCGAGCTGGCCGGCGCGCCGGCCCTGCCCGGCGACGCGTTCCCGAGCCTGCTGCCGCTCGTCGGAGACCCCGACCGCCGGAGCGAGCACGAAGCGATCTACGGCGCGTACCGCGAGCTGCAGCGCTCGGTCACGCGCGATGGGTGGAAACTGATCGCGTACCCCGCGGTCCCGACCGTGCGGCTGTACCACGTGGCCGAGGACCCGCGGGAGACCAGGGACCTCGCCGACGAACCGGAACAGAGCGACCGCGTGCGGTCGTTGTTCGCCGTGTTGCTGCGGCTGCAGGCCCGCTATGACGATCCGGCGCCGCTCGCCGAAGCGTTCCCCGACCTTGCGCCCGCCGGCGGCGCGCCGTCGGTCCGGCGCTAAGGCAGGCCTCGCGGTTCGCCGGGGTCTATTTCTTGAGCACCGCGGCGACGATCGCTTCGATGGGCTCGTCTTTCCTGAAGTAGCCGGTCGCGCCGGCGGCGATCATCGCGTCGGCGATGTCGGCCGGCTCGTGCATCGAGAGCCCGAACACGCGGGTCGCCGGCCGCGCGGCCACGAGGCGTTTGACCAGTTCGACGCCGTTGATGTCCGGCAGCGACACGTCGCAGAGCACCACGTCGGGCTCGGTCTCGGTCACCACCCGGAAGCCCTCTTCACCCGTGGCGGCGGCGGCGATCACGTCGACGCCCGCCTCGCGGCTGAGCAGCCGGGTGAACAGGTGTCGCACCGACCGCGAGTCTTCGATCAACACGACGCGGACCCTGTCGGCTGGGGCACGCGGCGGCGAGTCGGAGGGCTCCCGCTCGGAGGCCGGAGCGGCCGATTGGTGCGGCACGGTGATCTCGAACCGGGCCCCCGCGCCGGGACGGCTGACGACCCGCATGCCGCCGCCGTAGTGCTCCAGCCGCTGGCGGATCTGGAACAGGCCGAAGCCGCCGACGTCGTCGTCGGCCCGGGCGTCGAGTTGGTCGGTGGCGAAGCCGGGCCCGTCGTCGGAGCAGACGATCCTCAGGCTGTCGCTCGTCGAGAGGATCTCGACCGTCACGTCGGCCCCCTGCGCGTGCTTGGCCGTGTTGAAGAGCAGCTCGCGAACGCACTGGAACAGGAACGAACGCAGGGACTCGTCGTCCACCCGGAGCGACGCGTCGGCCCGCAGCGTGACCCGCACGCTGAACCGCTCGCGGTGCAGTCGGCAGAGCTTCTCCACGGCCGGCACGAGGCCCAGGTCGTCGAGGATCGTCGGCGTGAGCTCGGCCGTGAGCAGCCGGCAGGTGCGCGTCGCCTCGTCGATGTACTCGCAGGCGGCGGCGATCTCGGCTTGGGCCTCGGGTTGATCGATCGTGCTGTCGACCAGCATGAGGGTCATCCGCGTGGCCACGAGCGACTGCTGCAGCTCGTCGTGCAAGATCCGCGCCAGGCGGCGGCGTTCGCGCTCCTCGGCCTGGGAGAGCTGCCGCGTCAGCCGCTCGACGCGCCGCCGGTACCGCAGCGCCTGCCGCTCGGCCTCTTTCCGTGCGGAGATGTCCCTCAGCGAGACCAGCCGGCACGACCGCCCTTCGAAGACGATGTGCGAGCAGCGCAGTTCCGCGGTGATCGGATTCTTGCCGGGCGGGTTCAGCTCGATCTCGGTGTGCTCGCCCGAGAGCACCGGGTAGCCGAAGTCGTAGCCCAGCAGCGACGCGGCCGGCCGCTCGAGCAACCGCTCGGCCGCCGGGTTGAGGAACACGATCCGGCTCTCCGGGTCGATCACCAGCACGCCGTCGGCGTTGGCGTCGATCACGCTTTGCAGGCGCGCGTTCTGGCGGCGGAGTTCGTCCTTGAGCGTGTGCCGGTCGATCGCGTGCACGATCGACCTGAGCAACGCGCCGGGCGTCGCCTCGGCGATGGGCAGTGCGTCTTGCGCGCCCTGCTGCAGCAGCCGCTCGGCGGTGGCTTGCTGCTGGGGTTCGTAGACGGCGATGACCGGCTCGCAGAAGTCGTTCACCGCCGGGGGATCGTGCCCGTCCGAGCAGACCATGATCAGCGCGTCGCACTCGAGCGGCGTGTCTTCGCCCGGCCGGACGGACTCGATGAGTTCGCTGTCGGCCCCGGCTCGCTCCAGGCACTCTCGCACGGCGGCGGCCTCGGGCGACTCGGCCGAAAGCAACTTGAGCCTGCGGCCTGCGAGGGTCATCTGCGGTAGGCTGGCGATGGGGCGGGGCGGGCTATTCATCCGTGACCCTCGCTCCGAGGATGCCGCTGGGCGTGTTGAAGGGCTCGCCGATCTTCATCCCCTCGCCGGTGATCTCGAACCGCCGGATCGACTTGTCGTGGGCCGACCCTCGCATTTTTAACACCGTCAGGCCGCGGGCAACCCCGGAATCGAGCTCCACGTACCTCAGCAGGATGATAGCATCCGTCAGTGTCGAGATGTTCTGCTCCGTGACGGTGGTCACGCCGTACAGGTCGTCGGTCGTGGAGGTGTAGAGCCCCGCGATTTGACGCGTCTTGATCAACGAGGTCAGGCCGAGCACGAAGTCGCGGTAGCGGTCGATTGCGGCCACCCGTTTCATCGCGGTGATGCTGTCGACCACGATCCGTTGCGGCTGGAACTGGTCGATCGCGCGTTGGATCGACACCAAGTGCTGCTCCAGGCTGACCGACTCGGGCAACTGGCAATAGATCCGCAGCCGGTCGTTCTGCTCCATCGCCTCCAGGTCGATCCCCCAGCTCGCGGCGTTGCGCACCAACTGCGGGCGGCTCTCTTCGAAGCCGAGGAACAGCGCCTTGTCGCCCGCCTCGGCCGCGCCTTTCAGGAACTGCATGGCGGTGAGCGTCTTGCCGGCGCCCGTCGCGCCGGACACGATCGTGACCGAGTCTTGGAAGAACCCGCCGCTGCACATGTCGTCGAGTTCCTTCGACCCGGACGAGACCCGGCGGTTGGTCGATGGCTGGTCGAGCGTCATCGACCCGATCGGCGTCACGTGGATGCCGCCCGAGCTGATCGAGAAAGCGTGCTCGCCCGTGCTGTGCGCGCCGCCGCGGAGCTTGAGCACCTCGATCGTGCGGCGGCGCCGAACGACCGACGGGTGGTTGCGCAGCATGATCACCGCGTCGGCCACGTACTCCTCGACCTCGAAGCGCGTGACGTCGCCGTGCGCCTGAAGCAGCTCGGTGGTGAGCAGCGAGGTGACGTTCATCTCTTTGAGCATCGACGTCATCCGGAACAGCTCGCGGCGGACCGTTCCGGGGTCGGGGAAGCGTGTGAAGAGGGCCGCGAGCGAGTCGAGCGCGACCCGCTTCGCGCCGGCTTTCTCGACCGCGTAGCGGATGCGGACCCGCAGGCCTTCGAGGTTGAAGTTGCCGTTGACGAGCTGCTCTTCTTCGTCGGGCATCAGGCCGGCCGACACGAATCGCCACCTGCCCCGGGCCTCCCACGCGGGGATGTCCCAGCCGAACCCGGCCATGTTCTCGCGGACGTCATCGGGCGTTTCTTCGAACGCGACGAACACGCCGGGGCTATCGCACTTCTCGATCCCGGCCGCCAGGAACTGGACCGTGAAGACGGTCTTGCCGCTGGCGGACGTGCCGCAGACCAACGTCGGGCGGCCGAGCGGGATCCCCCCGCCGGTGAGGTCATCCACCCCGGGCACGCCGGTCTCTAAACGTGGGATGCCTGCGCTGGTGTCGCTCTGCCACGGGGAATACGCGTCGTTCGGCATGGCAGACGGGTTGGGCTTTCGCTGTGCGGTCGGGTCGCCGCGGCGGCGGTCGCGATCGGGTCGCTAACCGAGCTGCTTCGACGGCAACAAGTCCAGACCGAGCAAGACCTTCTCGCGGTCCGAGAGGTCGCCTATTAACCGCCGGATGGGGGGAGGCAACTCTTTCACGAGCGTGGGCACCGCCAGGATCCGCTCGTCCTCGGCGAGCTGAGGACGCTCGCGGATGTCGATTACCTCGAAGTCGTAGCAGCCCGACATCTCGTCGTCGCAGAGATTGCGGAGCGTTTCGATCGCTCGCTGGATCGCGGGCGTGATGTCTGTCACGTACAGCTTGAGCATGTACCGATCATCGGGCACGCGGCTTCCTCCAACGGTCGCAATGGGTCCAGGGACCGCCGAGAATACCCCCTGCGGCGGTTGTTTGCTACAACCGCACGTCAGGGTTTCGCTGCAGGAACGGGCGGAACGCCGCTGCTCGCCGCCGGACGACACCTCCTCGGATTGACCTATGAATCGACGCGTGTTCCTCAGCGGGGCCGCGGCGTCGGCCGCGTCGCCCCTGCTCGCGGCGACGCCCGCCGCTCGCCCGCTGCGGGTGGGACTGATCGGCGCGGGGTGGTACGGCAAGACCGACTTGCTGCACCTGATGCAGGTCGCGCCGGTGGAGGTCGTCGGGCTTTGCGACGTCGACCGCCAGATGCTCGACGCGGCGGCCAGCCTGATCGCCCAGCGGCAAACCTCGGGCAAACGGCCCCCGACCTACGGCGACCACCTCGAGATGCTCCGCCGCGAGGGGCCTGAGGTCGTGCTGGTGGCGACCCCCGACCACTGGCACTGCCTGCCGATGATCGACGCGGTCCGCTCCGGCGCCGACGTGTACGTGCAGAAGCCGATCAGCTACGACGTGGTCGAGGGGCAAGCCATGGTTGCGGCGGCCCGAAAGTACGGCCGCACGGTCCAGGTCGGCCTGCAACGCCGCAGCACGCCGCACCTGCTCGACGCAAAAAAGCGTTTCGTCGACAGCGGGAAAATTGGAGGAATCCACCACGCCGAGGTCTACGCCTACTACGGCCGCCCCGGCGAGTTCCCACCGCCGACCGAGCCGCCGGAACACCTGGACTGGGAGCGGTACGTGGGGCCCGCCAGCTGGCGCGACTACTCGCCGAAGATCCACCCACGCAGCTGGCGCGCGTGCGGCGAGTTCTCCAACGGCAAGACGGGCGACCTGTGCGTCCACTTCCTGGACGTCGTGCGGCAGTTCCTCGGCCTCGGGTGGCCACGCCGCATCTCGGCCACCGGCGGCCGGCTGGTCGCGCCGGCCGACTCGAACGTCAACGTGCACGACACACAGAACGCGCAGTTCGACTTCGGCCACACGCAGGTCATTTGGACCCAGCGCGATTGGGGCCTGCCGCCCGACCCCCAGTACCGCTGGGGCGCGACCTTGTTCGGCGAGAACGGCACGCTGAGGTTGAGCATCCACTCGTGGGACTACCAGCCTAAGAACGGCGAGCCGGAGCACGGCGACTGGCTCGACGAGTCCGACGAGTTCCCCGAAGACAAGCAACACCAAGAGACCGAGCTCTTCGCCGCGTCGGGCACCAGGGCGCACCTGCGCGACTTCCTCGCCGCCCGCACCGAGCAGCGGCGGCCGGCGGCCGATATCGAGGAGGGGCACATCTCGACCGCGTGCTGCTTGCTCGCCAACCTGTCGATGCGGCTCGGCCGCGGCCTGCAGTGGGACGCGGCGGCGGGCCGTGTCGTCGACGACCCGCAGGCGAACGAGGGCCTCGCCCGCGCGTACCGCTCGCCGTGGGAACACCCGACCCCGGAAACCGTGTAGGCCCAGCCGGCGGTGGCTTCACAGGCGGCCAACCGAGACGCGATGACCCGCGGCGCGACGACGATCGGCGACTTGGCCTTCTACAGCCTGCTGGCGTTGGCGGCCGCGGGGTACTTCCTGCTCGTCGTGCTGCTGCTGCTCGCCGACCTGAGCTATACGAGTTGGAGCGACATCCTGCGGGTGGTGTCGAGCAAGGAAGTCCGCTTCGCGTTCGGGCTGAGCCTGACGACGGCCACGCTCGCCGCGGCGCTGAGCGTGCTCGTCGCCACGCCGACCGGCTACCTGCTGTCGCGCTGCTCGGCGCGGGCAAGCGGCGCGCCCAACGCGTGGCGCAGCAAGCTGGTGGCGGTCGCCGACGCGGTGTTCGACATCCCGATCGTGGCGCCGCCGCTGGTGATCGGCGTGAGCCTGTTGATCCTGTTCAAGCACCCGCCCTTCTCCTGGCTGAGCGACGCGGTCGTGTACGAAGCGCCGGCCGTTGTGCTCGCCCAGTTTGTCGTGGCGTGTGCGTTCGCGGTTCGCACCATGCGGGCCGCGTTCGACCAGATCTCCGACCGCCAAGAGAAGGTCGCGCTGACGCTCGGAGCGAGCCGCTCGACCGCGTTCTGGACCGTCGCCCTGCCCCAAGCCCGCGTCGGCTTGCTGACCGCCGCCACGATCAGCTGGTCGAGGGCGCTGGGCGAATTCGGCCCGATCCTCGTGTTCGCCAGCGCCACGCGGATGCGGACCGAGGTCCTCCCAACCACCATCTACCTGGAGCTGCAAGCCGGCGACCTGGGGGCGGCGCTCGCGGTGAGCTTGCTGATGATCGGCCTAGCCGTCGGCGTGCTAATCGCGACGCGGTTGCTGATCCGCCCCGGCGCCGCGGCCGGCCTGCTTGTTGGGCCCCAACTCACCCGCCCGGCCCACGCCGACTAGCCGCCGCTCGCTCGTCGACAAGCCGGCCCTCGGCGAGCCGCAGCCGCCGGGCGGGTGTGTCGGCGTCGCGTGGGTCGTGGCTCACGTGGATGACCGTGGCGCCCGTCGACTCGGCGGCGGCTTGCAGCGCGTCGACCACGCCGGCGCGGGTCGCCTCGTCGAGGCCCGTGAGCGGCTCGTCGAGCAGCAGCGCACTCGGGCCGAAAGCGATCGCCCGCCCGAGGGCCACACGGCGCGCCTCGCCGCCGGAGAGGGCGCCCGGCCGGCGGTCGAGCAGCCCCGACAAGCCGAGCAAGCCCGCGACTTCCTCGACACGCTCCTCCGATCGGGGTCTCGGCCAACCTCGGCGGCGCAGCGCATAGCCGAGGTTCTCGCGCACGCTCATCGTGTCGAACAGCGCGTTGTCTTGCGGCAGGTAGCCGATCGACAAGCGCGACGGCGGCGTGCGGCTGACGTCGAGGCCATCGACCGTGATCGCGCCGGCCGCCACGGGCCGGAGCCCGCAGATGGCCTCGAGCAGCGAGGTCTTCCCCGCGCCGGAAGGCCCGAGCAACAGCGCCCGTTCACCCCGCTCGAGCCGCAGGTCGATCTGTTCGAGCCGGAACGCTCCGGCGTGGAGGGCGACCCGGCGGAGCTCGATCATGGGGCTTGGCCGGGTGTTGCCCGGCGTGCAGCGGGCCGCCGCTCGCTGCCAGCGGCGGCGCTGCGCACGCAGCGCGGCCCTTGCCGGGGCGGCTACCGGGCGGTGGGGGCCTTGGCTTTGTACCGGTGGGTCGTGCTGTCGTCGCAGGCCGAGTTGATGACCGAGCGGATGATCTCGGCGTACAGCGCGATCGACCGGCGGCAGTCGCCCGCGTCGTGCGCGGCGTCGGCCGCCGCTTGGGTCTCTCGGTGGGGCGACCAATCGATCGACAACCCGCCTTGGAAGGTGGGCGTGGCGCCGTCGTCGGCCGGGCAGCCGTTGGCCCCGGCGGCGCCCGCGGCCGGCGCGTCGGACGGGGCCGCTTCGGGCGGGTCTTTGGCGCGGGCGTCGAGCGAGGCAAGCTCCTTGACCATCTTGCCCATCGTGGCCGACGCGTCGGAGAAGTCGCCGCACTCGGTCCGGCGGTACGGCCCGTTGCCGTAGGGGCCTCCGACCAACCGCGCCCCGTTGGACCGCTTGCCCTTGCCGCCGGGCAACCAGTAGAGGGCGACCGCCGCCCCGAGCCCGAACGCCGCCAGCAGCATGCCGGTCAGGTTGCCCCACAGCCAAAACAGCACACCGGCGACGGCGCAGCCGGCGGCCACGCAGCCGGTCAGCACGGTGCTCTCGGTGCTGCGCCGGCGACACGGCTGGGGGACGCACTGCTTGCCCGCGAGGCATTCTGCCCGGGCGACGATCACCGAGATGTTGTCCGGCCCGCCGCGGAGGTTCGCGAGGTCGATGAGCGTCTGAGCCGCCTCGCGCGGCGGCAACGCGGCGAGCACGCCGGCGGCCAACGCGTCGTCGACCACGCCGGTCAGGCCGTCGCTGCACACGAGGAACGTGTCGCCGTCTTCGAGGGGGTGCGGGCCTTCCAGGTCGACGATCAGCGACTCGGTATCGTGGGGGCCTAGCGAACGGGTGATCACGTTCTTGGGGATGAACGATGGGACCTTGTCGTGCGACACGTTGGTGGTGGCCGCCATCTCCCAGACGAGGCTGTGATCGAACGTGAGCTGCTCGAGCACCGGGCCCCGCAAGCGGTAAACTCGGCTGTCGCCCACGTGGCCCAGCAGGGCGGCCCCGTGGGTGACGACCAAGCAGCTGCACGTGGTGCCCATGCCGACCAGGTCGGGCGAGGACTGGCCCTTCGCGTGGATCCGGCGGTTGGCCTCGCGGATCGCCTGCCGCAACGCGGCCGGCGCGGCTTCGGCCGCCGATTTCGCGTAGCAGTGGGGGATGGTCTCGGCCGCCATCTGGCTCGCCAGCTCGCCCGCCGCGTGGGCCCCCATGCCGTCGGCCACCAGCAGCAGCGCGTCGCCGGCGATCGGCTCCCCGGGGCCCGCTCCGGCCCGGCTCCAGATGGCGACGGCGTCTTGGTTAGCGGCCCGGCGCATGCCCACGTCCGACAGGCCGACGGCGTGGACGGCGAAAGCTGGCGTTTCTGGCGGATTCTCTGGCATACGCGGCTCCCACAGCATCCTAGCCCGCCTTGCCGCGGGGCGACAGGCAATGGCCGATTGGCCTCGCGGGATCGGGCCGCGGCGGCTACGCTCCGCGGCCCCTTGTTCCGCCGTGTGGGTCTCCGAGCATGCCGAGTCGATTGCGGGTAAGCCGACTAGCGCGGGTCGCGTTGATCCTGCCGGTGGTGATAGCCGCCACCACCGGGTGCGTACGCCGCCGGCTGACGGTCCGCAGCAACCCGCCCGGCGCGTTGGTGCACGTGGACAACCAGCGGATCGGCACGACGCCCTGCTCGCTCGACTACGTGTACTACGGCACGCGGGAGATCCGCCTCAGCGCGCCCGGCTACGAGACCCTCACCGTCAACCAGCCGATCCCGGCCCCCTGGTACCAGACGCCCGGCATCGACTTCATCAGCGAGAACCTCGTGCCCGCGCGGATCGAGGACTCGCGGACCGTGAGCTACAACCTGCAGCGCGAGCGACTGGCCCCCGCCGAAGAGATCATCGCCCGCGGCGAGGAGCTGCGTCGCGCCAGCACGCCGGTCGGCGCCGCGCCGGCGGTCACGCCCACGGCCGCGGCGGCCCCGCTGGGCTACTAACCCGGCGCGCCGCGTGGGGCCGGTGAGCCGCCGCAGCCCCGGCCACCTCGCCGCACGCCTCAAGCGTCAAGCCGCACGCCTCACTTCAAGATCGGTTCGGGCTTGATCGCGCCGCTGATGATCCGCCCCGGCTCTCGGGCGATCTTGTCGCTGAAAACCCGCGCGTTGTGCACGACCGGGCGGAGCTCGTTGAGCCGCTGGTGGAACTCGCCGAGCACGACGTTCGCGTTGTAGATGACCGTGGCGACGTTGTCGTACAGCTCGGGGTCGGAGAGCAGCCGGTTGAGCGAGCCGCGGGTGTCGGTCACGGCCGTGACGAAGCGCGACGCGTCGGCCAGCGTGCGGTCGAGGTTCTCTACCGCCGAGATCAGCTTCTCCGAGAGCTCCGGTCCGCGTCGGCCGAGCGGTTCGGTGAGGCCTTCGAGGTTGCGGAGGTTGGTCTCGGCGCTGCCGACGACCACGCCGAACCGGTCGAGCGTGTCGGTCGCTTTGCGGACCGTGCCCTGCGCGTCGGCGAGCAGCTGCGGCACGGTGTCGACCGCTTCGCGAAGGCGGGGGTCGGAAGCGAGCGAGTCGATTTGGGTCATCGTGCGGTTCATGACCTGCATCGTCTGCTGGAAGTCGTTCAGGGCCCGAGAGACCTGGTCGAGCAAGCTGTTCATCCGGTCGCCGCCGAAATCGTCGCCGAGCGCGTTGTTCACACGCGACGTGAGCTGCTCGACCGAGTCGGCAGCGCGGCCGATCGACTCGAGCGTCGGCCCCACGTCGACCTGCAGGCTCGTGAGCGCCTCGACCGGGTCGGGCAGCGCGACGGCCTGGACCGTGGCGCCGGGCTCGAGTTGCTCGGGCGGGCCCGGCTCGTCGGCGTAGGCGAAGTTGATGACGGCGTCGCCGAACAGGCTCGACGGGCGGATCCGGGCGATGTCGCCCCGGTAGATCGGCGCGCCGGGCTCGATGTCGGCCGTGACGAGCACCCCGCCGGTGGGGAGGAACTCGGTCCGCGTGACCCGGCCGATCACCACGCCGTCCTTGCGAACGGGCGTGTTGGGGCCCACGCCGGGGGCGCGGTCGGTGCGGATCTGGATCGTGTAGGGGCCCTCGCCGGTGAGGGACGGCAGCGACACGCCGACGCCGAGCGTAGCGAGCAGCCCCGCCACGCCGGCGATCACCAGCGTCACGACGCCGACGCGAAACTCTTGGCCGCGGGTAGACATGTCAGGCGTTGGGCTGGCGTTGGGGTTCGCTACGAGCGCGACCGAGGATTAGCGGGTTTCCGGGGCGTGTGCGGTCAGGCGGTCGCCAGCTCTTCGATGCGGTCGCCGGCCTCGCCGCGCACGAACTGCGTCACGCGACGGTCGCTGGACCGCTCGATCTGGTCGGGGGGCCCGTCGTACACCACCTGCGACTCGCCCGGCTTCAGCCGCGCGATCGGGTAGAGCATCACGATGCGGTCGGCCACCTTCTTCGCGCTGAGCATGTCGTGCGTGACCACCACGCTGGTCACCGGCTGCTGGTCCTCGCGGGCGCGGCGGCTCCGCAGGATGAGCTCGTTGACGACGTCGCTCATGATCGGGTCGAGGCCCGTGGTGGGCTCGTCGTAGAGCAACACGTCCGGCTCCATCATCAACGCGCGGGCCAAGCCGACGCGCTTGCGCATGCCGCCGGAGAGCTCGGCGGGGCGCTTGGCGAGGACCGACTCGGGCAGGCCCACGTCGTGCAGCCGGCCGATCGCGATCCGCCGCGCCTCGTCGGCCGACGCGCGGCGGTGTTCGATCAGCGGGAACACGACGTTCTCTTCGATCGTGGCCGAGTCGAACAACGCGGCCTGTTGGAACACGAAGCCGAACCGCGTGCGGGCCTCGGTGAGGGCGCGGTCGTCGAGCGAGTCGAGCCGGCGCCCGTCGAACACCACGTGGCCCTTGGTGGGCTTCACGAGCCCGATCAGCGTCTTGAGGAAGACCGTCTTGCCGCTGCCGCTCTCGCCGATCACGACCAGCGTCTGCCCGCGGGGCGTGGCGATCGACAGGTCGCGGAGCACCGTTTGCTTCCCGAAGCGCACGGTGAGCCGCTCGACCGACAGGATCGGTCCCGCGCTGTCGCCCTCGGCGTTGGCCGGCTCGCTCATACGGAAGCCTCGCTCGGCCAGACGAGGTAGTACACGCGGTCCAGGGCGATGCTCAGGAACAGGTCGAGCACCAGGATCACGACGAACGACTGCACGAACGCCACCGTGGCGGCGCGGCCGACGCCGTCGGCGCCCGCGCCGGAACGGAACCCGCGGTAGCAGCTGATGATCGCGATCGCCGCGCCGAAGAAGAAGCTCTTGATCACGCCGTAGGCGATGTCCCACGCGCTGGTGCCCTCGCGCGAGTTCTGGAAGTAGAAGTACGGGTCCACGTCGAACACCCAGATGCAATAGAACGCCCCGCCCACGACGCCCATCGCGATCGCCGCAATCGTGAGCAGCGGGATCATCGCCAGGCAGGCGAGGAAGCGCGGCGCCACCAGGTGCTGCACGGGGCTGGCGCCCATCGACTCGAGCGCGTCGATCTGCTCGGTCACCTTCATCGCGCCCAGCTCGGCGGCGATCGCGCTGCCGATCCGGCCGGCGAGCATCGTGGCGGCCAGCACCGGCCCCAGCTCGCGGTACATCGACAGGTTGATCATCACGCCCAAGCGGGTCTCCATCCCGAACGTTCGGAACTGGTAGTAAGCCTGCACCGCCAGCACCATGCCGATGAACGCGCCGGTCAGCGCGACCACGGGCAGGCTCTTCACGCCGATCTGGTGCAGGCTCGCCACAACCAGCGGGCGCCGCGGCCAGCGGGCGAACAGCCAGCGGAGCGTCTGGGCGAAGAAGATCGCCATGGCGCCGACCGTCTCGACCGCGTCGAGAACGCGCACGCCGACGGCCTCGACCGCGTCGGCCAGGCCCGACAAGCGTCGGCTCGTTGCGGAGGAATCGGCCATCGCCACGCCTGCGCCGCTAGCGGAACGGGAAGCACCAACGGCGTGGCCAGACCGCGCCTTAGTCTTAGGGATCGACTCCGCCGGTTGTACGGCTTGAGCCGGCTTTACGGCGCACCCGCAACTTTGGGCTGTCGCGTTCTAGCAGCCGGTGGGCCGTGTCGGAAAGGTCGCCGAGCGTCCACAGCGCGACCGCCGCAGCGAATTGCAGCGACATGGGCCACAGCGAGTAGACGATCCCCATGAAGAACGCCCAGCCGGGCCTGCGGAAGCCCGTCTCGAGTAGCCAGTACCCGCCGAAGAGGGCCCACCCCACCCCGCCGAGGGCCATCAGGATCGCCGCGAAGCGACAGAGGGCGCCGCGCGGCCGACGCGCTGTGGGCGCCGCGCTGCCGACACGGCGGGGCGGATCGAGGGTCGCTGGCAGCGGCCACGGCAGCTCACCGAGTAGCGCGGCCGGAGCGACCCACCACACAAGGAACACCACGCCCACCATTAGGAACGAGGCGCCGGGCGGCAGGCCGGTCAGCTCGCGGACCCACATCACGACGAACAGCACGACCGCGAGCGTCACCAGGTTCCAACGCCACCACGGCCGCTGGAGCGGCGAGCCGGCGGGGCGGGCGTGGCGGGGCTTCACGATGGCGGCTCGCGCTAGGCAAAGAAGAGCTCTCGGACCCACGCGAGCGCGATCAAAACGACCATCAGCGCGATCAACCACATCGCTCGTGGCGGCACGCTCATCGTGGTTCGATCGCTCCTGCGCTGCTGCCGTTGACCCCCGTGAAGGGTAATCCCCGCAACGGGGCGCCGCCAGCACCCGAAACGAAGGGGGTGGGGCCGCGCGCCACAGAAAACCGGCTCGCAAGGCGAACGCCGAGGCGTTCCGTCGGCGGGCGGCGGCCGGGCGGCGCCTATTGGGCCGCGGCGGCGCCGTGGTGCTCGCGCCACCACGCGACGAAAGAAGCCACGCCGTCGGCCAGCGGCGTCGTCGGGCGGAAGCCCGTGTCGGCGGTGAGCGCGTCGATGTCGGCGTAGGTCTCGGGCACGTCGCCGGGCTGCATCGGCAGCAGCCGCCGCTCGGCCTGCACGCCCAGCGCGGCCTCGATCGTGGCGATGAGCTCCTCCAGCGAAACCGGGCTGTTGTTGCCCAGGTTGTACACGCGGTGGGGCGCGTCGCTGGCGGGCGGGCTGTCGCCGTCGCTCGGGCGGAGCTCGCCCCGCTTGGGCGGCAGGTCGAGCACGCCGGCGATCCCCCCGACCACGTCGTCGATGTACGTGAAGTCGCGGCGCATCTGCCCGCGGTTGTAGACGTCGATCGGCTCGCCGGCGCTCATCGCTTGGGTGAACTTGTAGACCGCCATGTCGGGCCGGCCCCAAGGGCCGTACACGGTGAAGAACCGCAGGCAAGTCGTCGGCAGGTCGTACAGGTGGCTGTACGTGTGGGCCATCAGCTCGCCCGCCTTCTTCGTCGCGGCGTAGAGGCTCACCGGGTGGTCGACCCGGTCGTCGACCGAGAACGGCGACTTCTTGTTCGCCCCGTAGACCGAGCTGCTCGAGGCGAACACCAGGTGCTCGCAGCGCGAGTGCCGGCAACCCTCGAGCACGTTCCCCAGCGCGACCAGGTTCGCATCGACGTACGCGGCCGGGTTGTCGATCGAGTACCGCACGCCCGCCTGCGCGGCGAGGTGCACGACCCGCTCGTAGCCCCCTGCCTCGAACAGCGCGGCGCAGCCGTCGCGGTCCGCCAGCTCCATCTCGATGAAGCGAAACTTTGGGTCCTGCTGCAGTACCGCCAGCCGAGCCTGCTTCAAAGCCGGGTCGTAGTAGGCGTTCAGATTGTCAACGCCCACCACCGGCCGGCCCTCCGCCAGCAGCCGCCGGGCGAGGTGGAACCCGATAAAGCCCGCCGCGCCGGTCACCAAGGTCGTACTCATGGGGCGTCTCGCACGGTGGCGGGCCTCGTGAGAGGCGAGAGCTGGAAGCGGCCGAACCGCTCAAGATCAACGGTTCTTCAAGCGGCAAGGACCGGAAGCGTCGCGGTGGAGAAGGCGCCGTCGATCGGCTCCGCACCCGCGGCGTTCCGCCGGTTGAGCGGCCGATCATAAGGGGCGCCGCGTGCCGCCCGCAATCGGCGCGCCACGGGAGGGGTCGGCCGGGCGGCGCGGCCCGCGGACCAACGCTCGGCCCGGCCGGCTCCGCTCCCGACGAGGCAGAAACGCAACGCGTTGTCGCGATCCAGCAACAGCCCAGCCGCTGGCCCGCGAACGGCCACGGCCTCCCCCGCCCTGTCGGACGGCGCCGACGAGACCGGCCCCGTGGATCGGCGCGGCGATTGCCCGTGGGACTCGTGGCGCTGGGCGGGGCGATGGCCGGACCGTGGACTGTGGACCGGGCCATCATCGCGTCCGGTTGCAGAGGTTGCCGATCGATCGCCATCGAAACCCCGGTGGCGAACCCACTCGTCGCCCCTCCCCGGTTTCGCAGGGGCCCGCGCTGAGCCGCACTCTCGATCGGACGAAGGAACCCGAGGACACCGCAAATCGTCAGATAGCCGCTTCAGCGGCCGGCGGGCTACGCCGCACTGTTCAGCCAGCAGGGCACTCTCCATACTTCGCACCGAGCCCCCCGCCCGACTCGCCTACCGGGTTGTTTCGGTTCTCGGTGGACAGTCGCAGCTAGCTAGACTTCTTGATGGCCCAAGACTACTTCCGCGACGCGGCCGCGAGCGGCGACCTCCGGAGACAAACGGTCAGGGGCGGCGTGGCGACCGTGATCGCACAGGCGATCACGACGCTGACCACCCTGGCGGCGATCCCGGTCTTGGCGCGGCTCCTCGACCCCGAGGATTTTGGTTTGATCGCGATGGTGACGGTGTTCACCAACTTCGCGGCGATGTTCGTCGACGCGGGGCTCTCGCTCCCCACGATCCAGCGGCCCAGGATCACGGCCGCGCAGGTTTCGAACCTGTTCTGGATCTCCGTGCTGATTGCCCTGACGGTCGCGTGCGTCGTGGCTTCGGCTTCTCCGCTCATCGCCTGGGTGTTCGACGAGCCGCGCTTGGTCGGCATCACCCTTGCGATCGTCACGTCGTTCGTGTTCGCGGGGCTGTCGGTGCAGCACACGGCGTTGCTGCGTCGCCAGTTGATGTTCGCTTCGCTGTCGGCGGTGCAGGTCGTCTCGGTCGCTTCGGGCCAGGCGTGTGCGGTGGGCTGGGCGTTCGCTTACCGCGACACCGAGTTCGATTACTGGGCGTTGGTAATCGGCCCGATCGCGTCGTCGGCCATCACCGCGGCGATGGCTTGGGTCTTCTGCAGCTGGAGACCCAGCGCGCCGAAGCCCCGCACCGGCACGCGTGAGCTGGCGTCGTTCGGCGCGCAGATCACCGGTTTCAGCATCCTGAATTACCTCAGCCGGAACGCCGACAGCTTCCTCATCGGCTGGAAGTGGGGCGATGTCGCGCTGGGGTACTACGACCGGGCGTACCGCGTGTTCCTCGCGCCGATCGTGCGTATCACGGTGCCGTTCGCCACGGTGACGGTGCCGGCGTTGAGCCGCCTGTCGCACGACGCCCCTCGGTTCGAGCGCGCCTATTTGCGGCTGCTCCGCCCCGCGTTGTCGCTCCCCTGCCCGCTCGCGATGCTGATGCTGCTGAATGCGGAATTGGTCATCGACACGATGCTCGGCCCTCGCTTTGAGCAGTCGATCCCGATATTCCGCTGCCTCGCGCTGGTCGGCTTGGTGCAGCCATTCTGCCATTCCCTCACATGGATACTCACCGCCCTGGGCCGCGGCAAGGCGGTGCTGACGATCGGCGTGCTGAGCGCTGTCGTGAAGTGCACGGCTTTCGCCTGTGGTTTGCCGTGGGGGCC
Organism: Botrimarina sp.; assembly: GCF_040219535.1. Classification (NCBI taxonomy): domain Bacteria; kingdom Pseudomonadati; phylum Planctomycetota; class Planctomycetia; order Pirellulales; family Lacipirellulaceae; genus Botrimarina; species Botrimarina sp. Next base: position 18,009 of record NZ_JAVJSH010000016.1, on the reverse strand, counting down.
GGTGGGGGTCGCCGCGGCCTACGCGATCGCGTCGCTGTTTGTTTACACGCCCATCGCGGTCGCCTATGTCCATTCGCAAAGCCCCTTCTCGATCGTTGGCCCCCTGAAAGAGTTCGCGATGGCGCAGGCGCTCGGGCTGGTGGTGGGCGTCGCGTCGGTCGCCTCGATGGCGGTCTTCAGTGGCGACAATCCTTGGGTCCGGTTGCTGATCGTCGGGCTCGTCGGGGCGGCGACTTGGGGCCTCGTGGTGGCGGGCACGGGCTACGGCCGCGCGTTGATCGCCGACTTCCGCGGCATCCGCGGCGGGGCCGTCGGCGGCGCCCCCTCGGCCCCCTCGGCTCAATAGCCGCCAGCAGGAGCATCCCACTAGAAACCGGGCGCCCGGAACCCGCCGCCGCTCGCTCGGCTCGGGGCCGCCGCCGACGGTTGAATCCCGGTTACCGGGGTCCGTCATACGATCGGGCCCGTTTTAGCGGTTGTCCCGGCGTGGGCTGTCGCGACCCGCTCCTTGCAGCGGCCGGCAAACCTTGCCCGATCGCGCCGGCTAAACGAAACTAGAAGACCCCTGCCCCACACCGCCCCGCCCCACGACCGGTCCGCCGCCGCAATTGTGAAGTCTCTCCTTCTCTACCCCTTGCGGAAGGTCAAGCGGTGGCTGCTTTCTGACCCGGTGATGACCCGCGTCTGGGCGGCCTGTGTCCGCTGGCCGTGGTTGGCCGACCTCTACTACTGCGTGTCGTCGCAGTTTCGCCGCGAGCACCGCGCGGTTCTTCAAGGCAAGCTAGAGCACACCCGGGGCCGACGAACGGGGGCGGAGGGGGCCGAGTACACGTTGCGACGCAACACGCACCGGCTCGAGAAGGGGCTGATCATGCGGCCCCGTCGCGACGTGTTCGCCACCGGGTACATCGACGAGGCGGTCGACGCCTACCGGGCCGTGTGCTCTTCGCCCGCGCCCGACCCGACGCTCGTCGATTGGGCGACCGACGTGCTCACCGAGTACTTCTCGGTGGTCGGCGCCGACGAGACCGTCGACGCCGCCCGCACCCGGTTCGAAGCGGTCCCCAGGGCTCACCGGCCCGAGGACGCGCGCCGGCTCGTCCCCTACCGACGCGACACCGACACGCTCAAGGCCGACTACGACGCGATGCTGCAGCTGGCGGTCCGGCGCCGCAGCGTCCGATGGTATCTAGACAAGCCCGTTCCACGCGAGCTGATCGACCGGGCCATCGACGTGGCCAAGCTGTCGCCCAGCGCGTGCAATCGACAACCCTTCCTGTTCCACATCTTCGACGACCCCCGCAACGCGGCGCGGATCGGGTCCATCCCGATGGGCACCGCCGGGTTCTCGCAGAACTTCCCCTGCCTGATCGTCATCGTGGGCGACCTGTCGGCCTACTTCAGCGAGCGCGACCGGCACGTGATCTACGTCGACGGCGGCTTGGCGGCGATGGCCCTGCAGTTCGCCCTGGAGGTCCAGGGGGTCAGTTCTTGTTGCATCAACTGGCCAGACATCCCCCAGCTGGAGCGACAGATGGCCGAGGCGCTCGACCTGCCGCGGCACCACCGCCCGATCATGTGCATGTCGCTCGGGTACGCCGACCCCGAAGGGAACGTTCCCTTCTCGCAGAAGAAGTCGCTCAACGAGATCCGGCGCTACCGAGACCCCCCGCAACAGACCGAATGATCGTTCAAATCTACGGCGCCGGCTTCGACAACCGCGGGGCGCAGCTGATGCTGCTCGCCACCGTGCAGCGACTGCGCGAGCTGGCGCCGGACACGGTCTGCGCTGTCGACCTGGGCCGGTCGACGGTCGAAGACCGCGGCTCGCACGGCCTACGCACCCTCGTGCCGCCCGTCGGCGAGAGGAGCCCCCGCAAGACGAGGCTCGTCGGGGCCTACTCGCTGATGAGCCACGGCCTCAGCCGGGCGTACAACGAGCAGCTCGGCTTGGTCCGCCGCTGCGACGTCGACGCGCTGCTCGACATCTCCGGCTACGCGTACGGCGACAAGTGGCCCGCGCCGATCATGGCCGCCGCCGCCGCCCGCGTGAGCGACTACCGCCGGCGCGGCAAGCCCGTCGTGCTGCTGCCCCAGATGTTCGGCCCGTTCGAGGACCCCGCAAAACGCGCGGCGTTCGAGCCGATCTTCCGCGGCGCCAACCTCCTGTACGCCCGAGAGGAGGAGTCGCTGCGTGCGTTGCGGTCGCTCGGCCAGCCGAACGACGCGGACAGGATCCGGCTGTCGCCCGACATCACGATCTGGGTCGACCCGCTCCCCCCGCCGGTCCGCCCCGAGGCGCCGTACGCGTGCCTCGTCCCCAACGCTCAGATGACGCGGCACGCTTCACAGACCTGGGGCGACACGTACCTCGAAGCGATGGTGCGGGCGGCCGGTCGGCTGCAGCGCCACGGCATCGAACCCTGGGTCGTGGTCCACGACAACGGCCCGGCCGACCTCGCCATGGGCGAGCAGATCGCCCAGGCCGCCGGCCTCCCCGCTGAGCGGGTCCTCGTCGAGAAAGACCCTCAGCGGATCAAGGGCTTCCTGCGCGACGCCACGATGGTCATCGGCTCACGGTTCCACGCGCTGGTGTCGAGCCTCTCTAGCGGCACGCCGGTGATCGCCCTGGGTTGGGCGCACAAGTACGAGACCCTCACGCAAGACTTTGGGGTGGCCGAGTTCTGCTGCCAGCACAACGAGGGAGCCGATTGCACGATCCCCCACATCGATCGCCTCACCGACGAAACCCAGCGCCGAGAGGTCGAACAAACGATTCTGAACAAGAAGGCCGAGGCGAGGGAGTCGAACGAGAAGATGTGGCGGGAAGTGGCCCAGACCATCGGCCTGAACTAAACCCGCCGGCGCACCAGAAGCGACGCGATCGCCCCGCAGCGAGCCCGACCGTCTGACGACATGAAAACGGCGTCGGTAATCATCCCGCACTACAACGACGCGCCGCGGTTGCGGCTGTGCCTCGACGCGCTGTCGCGGCAGACCCTGCCGTCCGACGCGTTCGAGGTGATCGTTGTCGACAACAATTCGACCTCCCCGCCGCGCGAGCTGGTCGAGGGTTACCCGTTCTGCCGCTTCACCAGCGAGACACGCGCCGGCTCCTACGCTTCGCGGAACCGCGGCCTGGAGGTCGCCAGCGGCCGCGTTCTCGCCTTCACCGACTCGGATTGCCTGCCCGAGCCGGGCTGGCTGGAGGCCGGCGTCGCGCGCGTGACACGCGGCCCCGCCCCCGGGCAGGTGGGGGGCGCCATCCAGGTCTTCCCGGCCGACGGCGCGGCGCCGACCGCCGCGGAACTCTACGACATGCTCTACGGCCTGAGGCAAGAAGTGAACGTTGGCTCGTTCCGGTTCGCCGCCACGGCCAACATGTTCACCACCCGCGAGGTGTTCGACGCCGTCGGGCTGTTCAACCCGAACCTCAAGTCCGGGGGCGACTTCGAGTGGGGCCGCCGGGTGGCCGACAGCGGACGCCCGGTCGTGTACGCCCCCGAGGCGGTCGTCCGCCACCCGGCGCGGCGCGCGCTCGGCGACTTGCTGAGACAAGCCCGCCGACACATGGGGGGGCACGTCGACAAGTTCCACGAGAAGTCCGGCAACAAATCGATCGGGCGGCTGACCCGCAACCTCTGGAGGATCGCTTCGCCCCCGGTGGGGGAAAGCCGCGACGCCGTCAAGCAACTCCGCCAGCGGGGCTACTCGTTGCGGCAAGCGACCGGCGTTGTCGGGGTGGTCTTTGCGATCAAGTACGTCCGGTTGATAGAAGTCGCCAAACGCTTCGCGGGCGCCCAGGCCGAACGGCAGTGAGGAAGCGTGTTGGACAATCCCACCCAAACGGATGAGCCGCTGCCCGCTCGGCCCGACGACTGCCTGTCGCCGTGCTTCTTCGCCCACGGCGACGAGGAGTACGGCGTCGGGACCGTCGTGCGCTCGCTCGCCGGCGGCCTGCTGAAGCGGGGCGGCGCGCCCACGGTCGCCTGCTGGCGCGAGGGCCCCCTGGCCGCGGAGTGCCGCGCCCTCGGCGTGCGGGTCCTCGTGCTCGGCGTCGGAGAGCCGCGTGGCTACGCCGGGGGCGTCGGCAGCGTCGCGACGGCCCTCCTCAGCAACCGCGCGTGGGCGCGCCGTGTGTCGACCGCGCTCGCCGGAGCGTTGGGTGGGACGCGCCCTTCGGCGTACGTCGTGCAGTGGCCGAACGAGATCGCCGTGGCCGGTCGAGTGGCTCAGGCCGGGCGCGTCCCCTGCTACTGGATCATGCCCAACGAGGTGGGCTCGCGTTGGCCCTTGGGGATCAACGCACGGTACTACCGGGGCCTCTGCCGCCGGTGCGCGGTCTCTCCGCTGCCGAACAGCCGCTACACGGGCCGCACCCTAGGAACGGGGCTCGACGACCGGGTCGTTTACCTGGGCGTCGACGCCGACCGCTTCGACCCCGCCGCCGTGCGACCGATCGGCCGCCACGAGCTGGGCGTCCCGGAAGCGGCGACGGTCGTCGGCGTGGTCGCCCGGCTGCACGAGTCCAAGGGGCAAGAGCCCCTCCTGCGGGCCGTCGCCGCCCTCTCGGCGCCCTTCCCCGACCTGCACCTGTTGCTGGTCGGGGGGCCCACCGAGTCGGACTTCGCCACGCGCCTGCGGACGATCGCCGGAGAGAGGGGCTGCTCCGATCGCCTGCACTTCACAGGCTGGACCGCCGAGCCCGAACGCTACTACGACGCCATCGACATCGCGGTGAACCCGCGAATCGACCCCGAACCGTTCGGGCTGTCGGTCGTCGAGGCGATGATGATGCTGCGCCCGCCTTTGGTGCACGCGCTGGGCGGGCCCGCCGAGACGGTCCGGGACGGGTACAACGGCTGGCACGTCGACGCGGCCACGCCGGCCGCCTACGAAGCGGCGCTGCGGCGCGTGCTCTCCGAACGCGACCGCTGGCCGGAGATGCAGCGCACGGCCCGCGAGCACGCGGTGGAACACTTCTCGGTCGACGCGTTCGTGGACCGCTACCTAGCGATTGCGCGGGCGGACGCGCGCGATCGCGCGTAGCCCGGGCGATCCCGAAGGTCGAAGCCAGCAGCCACAGCGCTTCCCGTCTGTCGGCTCAGTCCCCGGCCGGCCCCTCGCCTTCGACGCCGGCGCCGACCGGCTCGGGCTCTTGCTCCTTGTTTTGGAGCCCTTCGAAGACCAGCTGCTTCTTGTCGCCGACGCTCTTCACGTCGACGCGGATCGTGTCCTTGCCGACGAACTCGCCCTTGAGCAGCTCCTCGGCCAGCGGATCCTCGATGAAGGTCTCGATCGCGCGACGCAGCGGGCGGGCGCCGTAGTCGGTGTTCGATCCCTTCTTGACGAGGAACGCCTTGGCTTCGTCGGTGAGCTGCAGCTCGTAGCCCTTGTCGGCGAGCCGCTCGCGCACCTTGGACACCTCGAGGTGGACGACCTCCTTGAGGTTCTCCTCGTTCAGGTGACGGAACACGATGACGTCGTTCACGCGGTTGATGAACTCCGGCCGGAAGACCTTCTCGATCTCGTCCATCACGCGGGTCTTCATCCCCTCGTAGCTGGCGTCGTCGTCGGGCTTCTGGAAGCCGAACGCGGACTCGTTCTTGATCGCGTCGGCGCCCGCGTTGGTCGTCATGATGACGATCGTGTTGCGGAAGTCGACGTTGCGGCCGAACGAGTCGGTCAGGCGGCCCTCTTCCATCAGCTGCAGGAGCATGTTGAAGACCTCCGGGTGGGCCTTCTCGATCTCGTCCAGCAGCACGACCGCGTACGGGCGGCGGCGGATCTGCTCGGTGAGCTGGCCCCCCTCCTCGTAGCCGACGTACCCGGGGGGCGCGCCGATCAGGCGGCTGACGTTGTGCTTCTCCATGTACTCGGACATGTCGATCTGGATCAGCGCGTCCTCGTCGCCGAACATGAACTCGGCCAGCGCCTTGGCGAGCAGCGTCTTGCCGACGCCGGTCGGCCCGGCGAACACGAACGTGCCGGTCGGGCGCTTCGGGTCCTGCAGGCCGCTGCGGCTGCGGCGGACGGCCTTGGCGATCGCCTTGATGGCCTCGTCTTGGCTGATGACCTTCTTGTGGAGCTCGTCCTCCATCTTCATCAGGCGGAGCGAGTCCTCGGTGCTCATGCGGGTGAGCGGGATGCCGGTCATCTTGCTGACCACCTCGGCGATGACGTCCTCGTCGACGACGCCGCCGTTCTCGCGCGACTTCTCGCGCCACTCCTTGGTGATCTGCGCCTTCTTCTTCTTGAGCTTGTCGGCCTGGTCGCGCAGCGCGGCGGCCTTCTCGAAGTCCTGGTTGGCGACGGCCTCTTCCTTGTCGCGGTTGAGGGCCTCGACCTCCTCGTCGATCTCCTTGAGGTTCGGCGGCTTGGACATCGTCTTGAGCCGCACGCGGGCGCCGGCCTCGTCGATGACGTCGATCGCCTTGTCCGGCAGGCAGCGGCCGGTGATGTAGCGGTCCGAGTAGTCGACGGCCGCGTCGATCGCGTCGTCGGTGATCTGCACGCGGTGGTGCTCCTCGTACCGCTCACGGAGGCCGCGGAGGATCTCCTTGGTGTCGCCCGGCGTGGTCGGCTCGACCATCACCTCCTGGAACCGGCGGGCGAGGGCCGAGTCCTTCTCGATGTACTTGCGGTACTCGTCGAGCGTCGTGGCGCCGATGCACTGGATCTCGCCGCGGGCGAGGGCCGGCTTGAGCACGTTCGACGCGTCGATCGCCCCCTCCGCGCCGCCGGCGCCGACCAGCGTGTGCAGCTCGTCGATGAACAGGATCGTGTTCTTCGCGCGGCGGACCTCGTTCATCACCGCCTTGATCCGCTCCTCGAACTGGCCGCGGTACTTCGTGCCGGCGACCATCATCGCCAGGTCGAGCACCACGATGCGGCGGTCGAGCAGCAGCTCGGGCACGTTGCCCTCAACGACACGCTGGGCGAAGCCCTCGACGATCGCCGTCTTGCCGACGCCGGCCTCGCCGAGCAGCACCGGGTTGTTCTTGGTGCGGCGGCAGAGCACCTGGATGGCCCGCTCGATCTCTTTCTCGCGGCCGATAACCGGGTCGAGCTTCCTCTGCTTGGCCAGCTCGGTGAGGTCGCGGCCGAACGAGTCGAGCGCCGGGGTCTTCGACCGCGAGCCACGCCGTCCGCTGCGGCCGGAACCGCCCTCGGCCCCCTCGTCGTCGTCGTCGTCGCCGCCGGAGCGGCCGCCCCGCTCCCCCTCGCCCCCTTCGATGCCGTGGCCGAGGAGGTTCAGCACCTCGTCGCGGACTTCCTCGAGCTTCAAGCCCAGGTTCATCAGCACCTGCGCCGCCACCCCCTCTTGCTCACGCAGCAGGCCCAGCAGGATGTGCTCCGTGCCGACGTAATTGTGGCTCAGGTTGCGGGCCTCCTCCATCGAGTACTCGATGACCTTCTTCGCCCGCGGCGTCTGCGGCAGCTTGCCCATCGTGACCATGTCCGGCCCCGACTGGACCAGCTTCTCCACCTCGAGGCGGATCTTCCGCAGGTCGACGTCCAGGTTCTTCAGGACATTGGCGGCCACGCCGCTGCCCTCTTTGATCAGGCCGAGCAGCACGTGCTCGGTGCCGATGTATTCGTGGTTGAACCGCTGGGCCTCTTGATTGGCCAGCTGCATCACCTTGCGGGCGCGGTCGGTGAAGCGTTCGTACATGCTCTTCTCCAGGTCGTTGGCGAGCCCGGTGCTCGTCGCGGTGGGTGGGTCGGCGGGCTGGGCTCTCGCCGGGTCGCCAGTTGGGTCGTGTTCTCTGTGCGCCCGATTGTAGGCCTTGGTTCGCTCCGGCGCTAAGGCGCGGGGCCTTCAGGCGGCGTGGCGCTCGGGGTGTTGAGGGTCGATCGCCTCGGGAGGGGGCGGGGATTCAGATTGGGGATCCGTCGTCTGGTTGACAAGCCGCTGGAGTCGCCGGCGTTCCTGCTCGATCTCTCGTCGCCAACCGCGCGCCGCGTCGCGGGTGGCGACCCGGTCCAGCACCCGGCCGGCCTGGTCGGTCCGCCCCGCGGCTCGCAACACGCTGACCAACCACAGGCGGGATTCGAAGTCGTCGCGGTCGCTGCGGATCGCTTGGCGGAGCGACTGCTCCGCCGCGACCCAGTCGCCGCGGAGGTAGCTCTGCTGGGCTAACCGCAGCAGCTGGTCATTCTTAAGCTCGCTGTGGGTTGGATCTTCGGTCGCGCCGCCGTCGTGCTCTGACTTCGCCGCTTGTTCACGGGCTAGGGCGAGCCGACGCAGTTCGCCGCGGGTTTCACGCACCGCCGCGATCCACAAGAGGGCCGCGGCGACGGCACACCCAAACTTAAGCCGCGATTCCAGCCACGCAGGCCAAACAAGCGTCCCCAAAACCAACACGTTCACTAGAACCGAAAACGCCAGCGCGAGCGTCAACCCAGCAGCCGAGCCCCGCACCCACAAGTGCGGCAACCCGGGCCACAGGTAAGCGACCCAGGGCGCTCGGCGTGGTGGCGGGCGACGGGACAACGCGACGGTTCTCTGGGAGAGAGGTCTCTGGGAGCGAGGCTCAGCGTTCGCTCGCCGCCCGGTCGACGCCGCCTCCCCTCTGCCGCAAATTGCGGAGCGAAGCGGGGCGGCGAACGCCAAGCGGCGGTGTTTTTTCTCGGCAGGCCGGCTGAGGACGCCCGGCGGAGTGTACCGGGGGCGGCTGACCGAGCCAAGACAAACCCTGTTCCCGCTAGGGTTTACGACTCTTGCTGCTAGCCCCCACCGAAGGCACGAGGGGCCTGCCATCGGCCGTCGCCCCCCCCGCCTGAAGACGCCCGCGCCGCGGCGCAAGCCGCCCGCCCGATCCGCCAATCTGGCAGCCCTGCCGACAGCCCTGCCGACAGCCAATCGGCGCCCCGCCGCCGCGCGACCCGCGAATCGAGGAGAAACGGGCGCCCGCGAAGCGGCCGTGATAGGATCGGCGGCCCGGCGGGCGCCGCGGACACGTCTGCGGGCGCCGGTTGAGGAGGGCGCCCGCTGCCGGGCGGTCCGTGCTAGCGTCGACCGGTCGCCCACCTCTGTAGCAATGCCGGCCCGCTCGAGCGGCGCCGCTTCCGTTCCCGCCCGCAATAATTGGCGCCGTCCGCCACGCTCGGTTTGATGACGACCCCCATGCCAAACGCCCCCCGCAGCCAGCCACCGCCGGGTGTCGCCAGAGCGATGGACGCTTCGCTCAACCGCGCGGCCGAGGGGGCCCGGGTCGTCGAGGACTACGCCCGCTTCGTCCTGGACGACGCGGGCCTCAGCCGGCGGGCGAAGGAGCTCCGGCACGGCGTCGCGGCGGCCGGCGCCGCGTTGCCGATCGCCGCGCGGCTCGCTGTGCGCGACACGCCCGGCGACGTCGGCACGACGATCACCACCCCGTCCGAGGCGTCGCGCGCTTCGGCGTGGGACGTGTGCCTTGCTTCGCTGGGCCGGCTGCAAGAGTCGCTGCGGAGCCTCGAAGAATTCGGCAAGATGCTCGACCCGGCCACCGGCGCCCGGTTCGAGCTCCTCCGCTACGACGCCTACACGCTGGCCTCCGCCTTGGGCGCGGCGGGCCGCTCGGCCGAGCGGCTCGGCGGGGCCAGGCTGTACGTGCTCGTCGGCTGCCGCGCGAGTGAAGCGGACTTCGCGTCGCTCGTCGAATCGATCACGGGCGCCGGCGCCGACGTGGTGCAGCTTCGCGACAAACGGGCCGACGACCGCACGCTGGTCCAGCGGGCGCGACGGCTGGCGGCCATCTGCCGCGAGCGCGGCGCCGTGTCGGTCGTCAACGACCGGGCCGACATCGCCCTCGCGGCGGGCGCAGACGGCGTGCACGTCGGCCAAGAAGAGCTCTCGGTCGCCGACGCGCGGCGCGTCGTCGGCGCCGGCCGGCTGGTCGGCGTGTCGACCCACTCGCTCGACCAAGCCCGAGCGGCGATCGCCGCGGGCGCCGACTACCTGGGCGTCGGCCCGACGTTTCCGTCGAAGACCAAAGCGTTCGACGCCTTCCCGGGCCTCGACTTCGTCCGCCAAGTGGCCGCCGAAACGAGCCTCCCGGCGTTCGCCATCGGGGGAGTCGACCCGAGGAACGTCGACCAAGTGGTCGCCGCGGGCCTCTGCCGAGTCGCTGTCGGCTTAGCCGTGACCGACGCAGCCAACCCCGCGGCCGCCGTCGCCGAATTGAAGTCACGGCTGACAGCCCCGGTCGGTGCGGACGACCAAGCAAGCTAGGATTCACTCCCGGACGCTCCCTACCGGTCGCGGCCCGGCTACTTCAACTGCCCTCTGCCTACCGCCTGCTGCCCTCTGCAATGCTCCACGCGATCATCATGGCCGGCGGGTCCGGCACCCGATTCTGGCCCGCCAGCCGCCGCGACACGCCCAAGCAGATGCTCTCGCTGGTGGGCGAACAGACGATGATCCGCCAGACAGCCGAGCGCCTGGGCGACGTCGTGCCGCCCGAGCGGCGGATGGTCGTCACCAACCAGCGGCTGGTCGACGGCGTCGCCCAGCAACTGCCCGACCTGCCCGCCGCCGCGATCGTCGGCGAGCCGTGCAAGCGCGACACGGCCCCCTGCATCGGGCTGGCCGCGCTGTTGGTCGCAAAGGCCCGCAAGGACCCCGACGGCACGATGATCGTCATGCCGGCCGACCACGTCATCTCCCCGCCGGAGGTCTTCCAAGCCGCGGTCCGCCAAGCCGAGGCGCTCGTCGACGCCGACCCGTCGCGGATCGTCACGTTCGGCATCAAGCCGACCTACCCGGCCGAGATCTTCGGCTACATCCAACGCGCCGACGCGCTCGAAGAAACCCACGGCGACGCGCCCGCCTACCGCGTCGCGCGGTTCCGCGAAAAGCCCGACGCCGCGACCGCCGAGCAGTTCCTCGCCGCCGGCGACTTCTACTGGAACAGCGGCATCTTCTGCTGGCGGGCGTCGACCATCCTCGACGCGCTCCGCGAGCGCCAGCCCGACACGCTCGCCCACCTCGAAGCGATCGTCGAGGCGTGGGCCGCGCCCGACGCTCAGGCCGTGTTCGAGCGCGAGTTCGCCGCCATCGAGGGCGTGTCGATCGACTACGCGGTCATGGAGCACGCGGAGAACGTCGCGGTGATCGAGGCGCCCTTCGAGTGGGACGACCTGGGCGGCTGGCAGTCGCTCCCGCGCCGCCTGGGCGCGGACGACGCCGGCAACACGATCGTCGGCGAGCACCTGGGCCTCGACACGACCGGCACGATCGTCCGCACGACCGACGGCCACCTGGTCGTCACGCTCGGCTGCGAGGACCTGATCGTCGTGCACACCGAGAACGCCACGCTGGTCGCCAACAAGCACAACGAGGAGCAGATCCGCGCGGTCGTGAAGGAGCTCGAATCGCGCGGCTGGGATGCCTACCTATAGCCTCTCGAGCCGTCGGCGCTAGCCGCGGGTTGCGCCGGGTACCCGGGTCCGCCCGCGGCTAGCGCCGTCGGCTGAAGCAATTGCCATGTCCAACCCAGAACCCCAGCGCGGCCGCATCGGAGGGGTCGACTACGGCACGGTCCGCATCGGCGTGGCGATCGGCGACCTCGAGGTCGGCATGGCCTCGCCGCTGGAGGTTTACACGCGGCGCAGCGAGCGGCTCGACGCGGAGCACTTCGCCACGCTGGCCAGGGAGGAGCGCCTCGTCCGCTGGGTCGTCGGCCTGCCGGTCCACCTCGACGGCGGCGAGAGCCAGAAGTCGCTCGAGGCGCGGCGCTTCGGCAAGTGGCTCGCCGAGAAGACCGGCGTCGGCGTCGATTTCTTCGACGAGCGCTACACGTCCGCCCAAGCCGAAGAGCACCTGCTCGCCGCCAACCTGACAAAAAAACGCCGCAAGGCCCGGCTCGACGCCCTGGCGGCACAGATCCTGCTCACCGCGTACCTCGAATCGGGCGCGAAGGGCCAGGACGACCCGGGGGGCATCGAGTGACGCCCCGCGCGCCGCACACGCTTGTCTCCGACCTCCGGCAAACACCTCGACTATGCTCGCTCCGCGGACTTTGCTCTACCTTCTGATCGCTGCGGCTGTCGGCCAGCCTGGGGCCGCACCGGCCCAATCCAAAGCGACCCGCAGCGACGATCTACTCAACGACTCGATCGACTTCGCGGGTTTCCACCTCGCCCTGCGTCCCTACGCCCGGCTGCCCGAGTCGACGCGCAACATCATCCAGATGACCACGCGGCCCGGCGGCGATCGCTTGCACGTGGTGACCGAGAACGGCGTCGTGTTCGCCCTCGCAGCGGGCGCCGACGGCGCAGCGCAGCCCGAGCCTTGGTTCGACGCGCGCGAAGCGGTCGAGTCGGCCACCGGCCGGCGGTTCGTCTTCGACGGCCGTGGCCAGCGCGGCCTGCAATCGCTGGCGTTCCACCCCGGCTTCGACGACCCGTCCTCCCGCGGCTACGGCAAGCTCTACACCACGTACCTCGAAGAGCGCCCCGACGACACGGGCGCCCACCGCTACCTGGGGCCCGACGACCTGGGCGGCGAATCGATCGACGGCGTGCTAGCCGAGTGGACCTACGACCACGAGTCAGGTGAGGTCGAGCCCGCCTCGCGCCGCGAGCTGTTCCGGGTGCAGATGCCCGAGTACGACCACCCGATCAAACTCGCGCAGTTCAACCCGCACGCGGAGCCCGACGGCGACGACTACGGGCTGCTCTACGTCACGCACGGCGACTCGAACGTCAAGCACTCGCCCGACGACGACGCCCAGCACCTCGACAACGCGCTGGGCAAGATGCTGCGGATCGACCCACTAGAAACCGACTCGGCGCCCTACGGCGTCCCGGCCAGCAACCCGTTCGCCGACGCGCCCGACGCCCGCGCGCTGCGCGAGATCTACGCGTACGGCTTCCGCAACCCCCACACTTTTTCCTTCCACCGCGACAGCTCGAACGCGGTCCATCTGCTGGTCGGCGACATCGGCCGGAACAACATCGAAGAGGTCGACCTCGTCGTCCCGGGCGGCAACTACGGCTGGCCCGAGCGCGAGGGCACGTTCGCCCACCGGCAGGCGCCGCCCGGCTCGGAGAACGCGGGGTACCTGACCGGCGTGTCGCCGATCCCCGACGACGAACCGGCCGGCCGCTACCGCTACCCGGTCGCCCAGTACGACCACGACGCGCCGCGCGGCGTCCCCTCGTCGGGCAACGCGATCGCCACCGGAGCGGTCGTGCGAAGCCGGCGCAACCGCCAGCTGCACAACCAGTTCCTGTTCACCGATTTCTCAACGGTCCGCGGCGCGTCGGTCCGGGAGGGAGAGGTCTTCGCCTGCGACCTGGACGACATGCTCTCGGCCGTCACGACTCTCGGCGACCCCGATAGCCCACCGAGTGAGAGCGACCGGCTACGCCAAGCCGCCGTGAGCAAGGTCCGGCTGTGGCTCGACCACGACCTCGACCCGACAACACCGCCCCAGGTGTTCGACGGCTTCGTCGACCTGCTCGCCACGCCCCGCACCGACGTGCGGATCGGCGTCGGCCCGTCCGGCGAGGTTTACTTCTCTTCCAAACAGAACGGCGCGATTTACCTGGCCACCGACACCTTGCCGCAGAGCAAGCGCGAACCAGACTAAGAGGCGGCCCCGAACCTGCCGGGCTCTCCCGAACCGGTCGGGCTCTCCCGAATCGGTCGGAGCCGCCCCCGTCCTGTCGGAGCCGCCCCAATCTGTGGGAGGCGTCTCCAGACGCCGATTACGCCGGCCGCAACGGCTCGTCGCAGGATCGGCGACCGACGACAAACGGAGCCTTCGCCTGCGATGAAACGCCGACCGTTCCTCAACCTGCTCGTTATCGCCGCCGTAACCGGCGTGCTCCGCGCGGCCGAGCCGGCCGCCGCGCCGACGATCCACCTGATCGGCGACTCGACGATGTCCGACAAGCCGGACCGCGACGGGCCCGAGCGCGGCTGGGGCCAGCTCCTGCCGGAGTTCGTAGTCGCGCCTGCCGAAGTCGCGAACCACGCGCGGAACGGCCGCAGCAGCCGGTCCTTCATCGACGAGGGGCGCTGGTCGACGGTGCGCGACGCGTTGCGGCCGGGGGATTGGTTGATCATCCAGTTCGGCCACAACGACCAGAAAGCCGGGACCGAGCGGTACGCCGACCCCAGCGGCGCCTACCGCGACAACCTGCGGCGCTTCGTCCGCGGCGCCCGCGCGGCGTCGGCTCGCCCGGTCATCGCCACGCCGGTGGTCCGCCGCCGCTGGAGCGACAGCGGCGGGTTCGAGGACACGCTCGGCGACTACCCGGCCGCCGCGCGGGCCGTCGCCGCGGAAGAGCGCGTGCCGCTGCTCGACCTGCACAAGCTCACTCGCCAGATGGAATCGGAAGCCGGCGTCGAAGGCTCCAAGCGTTTCCACTTCCCCGGCGACGACACGCACTACTCCGAAGAGGGCGCCCGCCAAGTCGCCGCCCTCGCCGCGGCCGAGGTGCAGCGGCTGCGGTTGCCCCTGGCCCGCTGGCTCCGCCCGTCGCCCGCCGAAGCGACCGAGCCCAACCCGCCGAGGTGAGCGGCGGCGCGGACTGGCCTAGCGAACCCAGAAACTGGCTCAGCGTTCCCCAGTCGGAGGCTGCGTATCCTCTGAGGTCGTCACGACCTCAGCAAACTTGGCCTTGCTCTTCGGCGCCGCGGCTGAGGCACCCTCAGCGGCGAACGGTTTCGGCGAATCACGCCGCGAGCCAGGCCGCAGCAGCCTCGACGACATCGGACAAGATCGTCACGGATGACACTCCAAACGGCTGAGGCCGGCCGTGACGCACTACGGCTTAGCCACGGCCCTACTTGAGAGTGATCGTGACCTTGTCGATCTTCCCTGTGAAGCGGCTCGAGTGCTCGTCGTAGTCGGACGAGACAGGCGTCTCCCGGTCGACGCCCACGTTGGCGGTCTCGTCGGCAGACCAGATCGCGAATTGGGTCTTTTCGACCTTGCCCGATCCGACCTTCTTGCTATCGATCAGGAGCGTAGCCGTGCCCCCCGCGCCGAGCTTCGGCTTGCCGTCGGACGACTGCCCGTCGTAGTCGAACTCGAGCTTGATGGTTGAATGCTTCTTCGGCAGGGCCTCGTCGGAGGTAACCGAGTACGAGTCGAGGCCGAGGAAGTTGTACGTGTAGACCGGTTTGCCCTGGTGAACGTACAGGCTCCAACCGCCGAAGCGGCCGCCCTGGCTGACGATAACGCCCTCGGCGTCGCCGCCCGTGTTGTCGATCTGGGCGACGATCTCGAACGACGTGTTCTTGGTGTCGATGAAATCGTTCTCCGGCAGGAAGCCGAGGCCCTCGTAGACGGTGAGCGACTTGCGGTCGCCCATCAGCGTCGGCCTGCCGGCCAGCTTCGCATTGACGCGGAGCTGGCGGCGGTCGTCGAGCGGCAGCACTTTGTACTTGAGGGCCTCGGAGAGGAACATCTCCTTGAGTTCTTCGAGCTTCTCGGGGTGCTCGTCGGCGAGGTTATTGGCCATGCTGAAGTCCTCGGCGACATGGTACAGCTCCCACTCGTCATTCTCGAATGTGTTGCGCGGCGGCGCCCACGGGAACATGTGCACGGTGCCGGCGAACCAGCCGTCGTAGTACAAGCCACGGTTGCCCATGATCTCGAAGTACTGCACCAGGTGGCGGTCGGCGGCCTCGGCGTCGTCGAACGAGTAGACCATGCTCACCCCCTCCATCGGCCGCTGGCCGACGCCGTTCACGGTACGTGGTTCGGGGAGGCCGGCCGCTTCGAGGATCGTCGGAGCGATGTCGATCACATGGTGCCACTGCTCGCGCAGCTCGCCCTTGGCTTTGATACCGTTTGGCCAGTGGACGACGGTCCCCTGCCGCGTGCCGCCGTAGTTGGCCGGCACCTGCTTGGTCCACATGAACGGCGAGTCGAAGCAGACCGCCCACCCGGCTGCCATGTGGGGGTAGGTGCTGGGGCCGCCCCACTCGTCGTAGTGCTCGAGCATGTCCGGGACCGTCTCCTCGACGCCGTTGAAGTAGGTCATCTCGTTGTACATGCCGATCATCCCCCCTTCGGCGCTCGTGCCGTTGTCGCCGGCCATGAACACGATCAGCGTGTTGTCCAGCTCGCCCATCTCCTCGATCGCAGCGATCAGCCGACCGATTTCGGCGTCGGTCATGTCGAGGAAAGCGGCGAACACCTCCGCCTGCCGCGCGAACAGCTTCCGCTCGTCGTCGGAGAGGTCGTCCCAGTCCTTGATGTCCTTCGGCTTGTCGGCCAGCTTGGTGTCGGCCGGGATCACGCCCAAACGCTTCTGGTTCTCGTAGATCCGTTTGCGGATCACGTCCCACCCATCGTCGAACTCTCCCTTGTGCTTGTCGATGTACGACTGAGGAACATGGTGCGGCGCGTGCGTCGCGCCGGGGGCGAAGTACACGAAGAACGGCTTGTCAGGCGTGAGCGACTGTTGCGAGCGCACCCAGTTGATCGCTTGGGTGGTCATGTCGTTCATGAAGTGGTAGTCCGGGTCGCCGTTGGCCGGGTCCTCGACCGGGGTGACGCCGTCGTAGATAGCGGGCGACCACTGGTTGGTCTCCCCGCCCAGGAAGCCGTAGAACTTGTCGAACCCGGAGAGGGTCGGCCAGCGGGTGAGCGGGCCCGAGGGGCTGATCTCCCAGGCAGCTACCTCGTGGCACTTGCCGAAGTGGGCCGTGCTGTAGCCGTTCAGCCGAAGCGTCTCGGGGAGCTTCGCGCAGCTCTCCGGGAGCTTGCCGGTCTGCCCTGGGAACGAGGTGGCGATCTCGGTGATCGACCCCATGTTGACGCTGTGGTGGTTACGGCCGGTCAGCATTGCTTGCCGCGTCGGCGAGCAGAGCGCCGTCGAGTGAAACTGGTTGTACATCAGCCCATTCTTCGCCAGGCGGTCGAACGAGGGGGTCTGGGTTACGCCCCCGAACGCGCTGGTGCCGCCAAAGCCGAGATCGTCGATGAGGATGATCATCACGTTCGGGGCCTTCTTCGGCGCCTTTACCTCGAAGACGGGGGGCGCCTTGGCGTCGCGGGCGTCGAGCGTGTGGATCGGCGGCTGCCATGGCGCGGCAATCGGCAGGTCCCGCCGATTGACCGGCACTTCGTAGTCGGTCTGTTGGGCCTCCGCTAGCGTCGCGACAACGATTGCAACGAGTGGGGCCAAGCCTATCCAACCGAGGGCAGAACGCGAACGTAATGTGATCATAGCGAAGATCCGGGACTACTAGGTGGTCGCGTTACAAAGCACGGCTGATCGGCGGCCTCTGCTGCCAGGCTCCACCAAACCAGAGGTCAGAGAGTATAGGTTGAGTAAGGGGTGTTCGCGCAGGCGAAGGCGGCGAAGTAGGAAGAGCGGCTAGGTGAGCGAGAATAGTCGACTTTGCTCCGTGGCGGAAGCATTTTGCGTCGTCTCGGCTGAAGGCCTCCTGGCAGCAGTGACACCTTGACACCTCCCGCAGTTTCCGAACACTGCTGCGAGGTTCAGGCAGCGGGCACCCAACTCCCCGCGATGGACTTCACCTCGGTTGCTTCCGGCTTCAGCCAAGTGCCGTCGGTTGGACCAACACCGGCGGCTTAGCCCGGCTGCGAATTCGCAGCGGTCTCCTGGCAGCAGGGACAACTCCGGCAGTTTCGGAAGACTGCTGGGAAATCCAGGAAGTGGCTGCCTAGCTCCCCTCGGTGGACATCACCTCGGCGAGACTCACCCGGAGGCAACGCGTAGCTGCTCTGCCGAAACGGGCCGCGCGATCGCGATTCGCGGTAGCCGGCATTTGCAGGTGAGCGTTCGCTCGCATCGGACGAGCCGCGCGCGGCCGCCCCTCGGTGGCTAATTCCCACCTGCCACAAACCGGGCGTGCGACAATCGCCGGGTTTCGGCCGCCGGGTTTCGGCCCGCCCTTGCGCGTCGGCCGGCGAGGGGTTTCGTTACAGTTGGGGGTCGGCGTGTAACGCTTCGCTAAGTCGCCTGGGCGCAACGACTTAACCCCCGTTTTGCAACGTTTTTGCGGACAAACACGATTTTCAGACTGTCGCGTTT
>NZ_JAVJSH010000015.1:0-1760 GCF_040219535.1 Botrimarina sp. | reverse complement strand
GGACGGACTCCCCTGCTTGGAAGCACGCCGCAGCGCGACGGCGTCGGTCTTCCAGCCCCGCCGCACTGCCTTTGGGTCTCATGCACCTTGCTACGGTGCTAGCGACGCCGAGGGTTCGTTCGTCGCGCGAGGGTCAATAGTAAAAATTCTCGAGCAAGGACAAGACATTCCGGGGATGGAGGCTGCGTACTATGGAAGCTTTGCAAGCGACTACGCTCTAAACGCTGACGGAATGCTTGCTGTAACAACCTCAATCAAGGGGCTTAGTGGACTGCGTGACGACTCCGTAGGAGTCTGGCTGGGCGACGAAGGTTCTCTGCGACTTATCGCCAAGGTCGGAGACTCTGCACCCGGCAGCCTTGGCGGCTTTTACAGGACGCTTCCCCAAGTCCCATCGATTAACCCGCTCGGTGAGGTATCTTTCAAGGGATCGTACGGCTACAAAGACGGGGGGCCCTATCGAAATGGGTTATGGATAGAACGAGACGACGCTCTGACACTCGTAGTAAGCGATCGTGATCCTGTTCCCGGTATTGAAGGCGCCGGCTTTTTCAATGCTGCGGACGAGTTCGAAGTCAACGCGCGTGGCGACGCTGTATTCAACGGTTCCTTTAGCGGAGAGGCCTCTGGGTTTGGAGATGGGATCTGGCTTGCTTTGAACGGCCGGGAAGAGATTGTCCCGGTTGCAGTTGAGGGGCAGTTGGCTCCCGATGCTGATGGCGCCGTGTTCTCAGCAGTGGGATCATCTTTGCCATTCGGCGTGCCGATGATTAGTGATCAGGGCGATGTGCTCTTCCTTGGTAGTGTGCTTGGCGGTGAAGAGGACGACGCTGGAGCATTTCTCGGTTTGTGGCGATACAGAGAGGGCAGCTTATCACTCCTCGCAAGAACGGATTCTCCAGCCCCTGGTATTCCGGGTGCCACGTTTAAGACTATGGGCACACCAGTTCTTAACAGGGCGGGGCAGGCTGCCTTCATCGCTCGCATAAATCGTGACGACGCCACGACCTCGGGGGTTGGGGATGGCCAAGGACTGTGGCTTGCAGGAAGTAACAACGAACTTAGAAAGCTGCTCGTTGCCGGCGATATCGTAGATGTGGAGTCCAACCCATCGCTCCAGGACTTGCGAGTGATCGAAAGCATCGATGTCGCCGGAAACGGTGGAGCATCTAGTGGACGGCCTTCACCATTCAACGCACGCGGTGAGTTGGGCGTAAGGCTGACATTTACCGATGGTTCGAGTGGAGTGTTCATTGTCAATACGATTGTCCCTGAACCCAGCACTCTCGTAATTGGCGTTGTTGCAATCCTTGCTGCTTCGATATCGTCTCAACCTCGGGTCTTTCGGCCGGGACGCACTGCTGGCTTTGTCCAGCAGTGCGAAGTGGGTACCAGTCCACCACCCAATTCCGCGTGACTCAACCCGAGAAGTTTCCTCGCCCCGCCTATAGCTCGCCGCCAAAACGAAGCGCAGAGGGGGAAGACCTCCGTGGCCAAAACGCGCGTGGCGGCGCACCGCTCGGGCGACAATGCCGGGTTCGCTGCGTCGTGACGACGGCCGCAGGCGCGTCGCGCGGAGCGGCGCCGTTTCGTTACACCTCGGGGGGCTGTAACGTCTCGCTAAGAAGCTCTGACAAAACCGCATTGTAAGGGTCAAGCGAGGGCGTGCTTGTCGCGTGCGACGCCGAAGCAGATGACGGCGATCGCGAGGGTGTTCCAGGCGTCTTGGATCGTGGCCGAGCGGTCGTAGCGGACACGCA